>CAVVTG010000001.1:0-870039 GCA_963751105.1 uncultured Thermoleophilaceae bacterium
TCAGGGGAACACGTCGGCGACGACGCAGACGACGCTCACGACGAGTGCAGCGGCGACGAGCAGCCAGGCACGCACCCCGCGGCCGGTCGGCCACGGACCGCGACGGCGGATCCGGCTCACCCCTGTCGACCTCGCGCAGAATGTCCGTCGCAGCGGGGAGGTCGATGGGCTGAAAACCTCGACGCCCCCCGGCGGCCCGAACTCCGGCGCGTCGAAGCCCGGCGCACGAACGGACTACCGAGTCGACGTCCGAAAGGCACAGCAAGCCCTGGAGCAGCTCGGCCTCGGCCTCGTCGCCGGCGTAGGCGACCCTTGACGAGGTCGCCGGTCACTCGCGCTCGCCACCGAACAGGTTGAGGAAGAGCAGGAAGACGTTGAAGATGTCGAGGAAGATGCTGGCGGCGATCACGACGGCGCCGTCGTCGCCTGCTGGTCGGAGCCGGTTGAAGTCGTAGATCGTGAACCCGCCGAAGATCGCAAGACCCGCTACTTTTTTTTTTTTTTTTTTTTTTAAAAAAAAAAAAAAAAAAAAAAAAAAAAAAAAAAAAAAAAAAAAAAAAAAAAAAAAAAAAAAAAAAAAAAAAAAAAAAAAAAAAAAAAAAAAACCCGTAAGCCCCGAGTGCGGCGACGAACGCCGCGGTCGCTCCGGCCGTCTGCCACAGGGCGGACGGGTCGGCCGTCGGCGTAGTCGGCGATGACCGGGGCCATGGCTAGCCCGAGCAGGAAGGCCCAGGCCGAACAGGAGTCCGATCGCGAGTTGCTCGCGGCCGCGTGCGGCGGCGATGTTGAGTCCGATGACGCACGCGAACGCGCCGATGAAGAACAGGAGGCCTACGCCGCCGCTCAGATCGCGGCCGAGGTAGGCGCCGAGCGCGGTGAAGCCGACGGTCACGGCAACGAAACCCATGACCTGCCCAAGCACTGCTCGCTCCTGATCTCGACTGAGCGTTGTCGACTGGGGGGCAGTCAAACCTGGGTAGGTCGCGCCTGTGCTTCGACTGTTGGTCATGAGACGGACGTTGCCGGCCGGTGCGGTTGCTCGCGCCCGGGTGACTCCCTGGTGAGGGCACTGGTTCCAGGGACGCGACCAGTGACTTCACGGGCGCGACCGATGCGCCAAGCCGCGAGTCTGCCGAGGACCATGAGCACCATCGACGCCAGCGCTTCCAACAACGGCCGGGGTTCGGACGCGTGGTTTCGGTCCTGGACGCACTTCAGGCTCGACCGTCGCGGTCGCGGCTACTGCCGGGTGACGTTCGACCACCTCCGATCAACACGATCACCGCGACGACCGTCGCCGAGCTCGCCGAGCTCGTCGGGCTGATCGAACAGGACCGGACCTCAACGTCGTCGTCTTCGACAGCGCCAACCCGATTTCTACCTCGCCCACTACGACGCGGAGAACGAGCCGGCCAAGACCCGGCGCTGCCGCGGGGTCCGACCGGGATGCACGCGTGGCTCGACCTCCTCGTGCGTCTGTCCCGAGCCCGGTGGTCAGCTCGCGGCGATCCGGGGACGCGCCCGCGGCGCCGGGAGCGAGTTCGTGCTGGCCTGTGACCTGCGGTTCGCGTCGCGCGAGAACGCGCTGCTCGGCCATTCGAGGTCGGCAGCGGCGTGGTCCCCGGCGGCGGTCCGATGGCCAGGCTTCCCGCCTGGTCGGACGCGGCCGGGCGCTGGAGATCCTCCTGGTCGCCGACGACCTCGACGGTCCGCGCGCCGAGCTACGCGTACGTCAACCGTGCGATCGCCGACGACCGGCTCGACGAAGAGGTCGAGCGGGTCGCTGCACGGCTCGCGCGCTTCGATCACGAGGCGATCGCGCGCACGAAGTCCTACGTCGACCGGGTGACGATGCCACCCGACAGCGAGTTTCCACCCGCCTTGGCCGATTTCTTCGAGCTGCTCGGCCGGCCCGCGCAACAGGCGCGGATCGCCCGGCTCGAGGCGCTTGGGCTCAACGCCGACAGCGACCTCGAACGGGGCCTCGGCCGGCGCGTGGTCGAGGCGCTTCCTGACGCGTGAGCTCAGGCCGGGGCCAGCTCGGACTCGGAGTCGGGCAGCGCGGTCGCCAGCTCGTGGCGCGAGCGGATCCCGAGCTTGGTGAAGACCTTGCGCAGGTGCCACTCCACGGTGCGCGGGCTCAGGAAGAGCTGCGCGCCGATCTCCGGGTTCGACAGCCCGTCGCGAGCGAGCCGCGCGATCTGCCGCTCCTGCGGCGTCAGGTCGTCGCGGGTCTCGGCGGCGCGCCTGCGCACCCTCTGGCCCGTGGCGAGCAGCTCGCGGCGCGCGCGCTCGGCGAACGCCTCCATGCCGATCGCCACGAACAGCTCGTGCGCCGCTCGCAGCTGCGCGCGCGCGTCGACGCGGCGACTCTCCCGGCGCAGCCACTCGCCGTAGAGGAGGTGCGCGCGTGCGAGGTGGGGCCGCAGTCGCGTGCGCCCCAGGCGGTCGATGGCCTCGAGGTACAAACGCTCTGCGGTCTCTCCCTCGCTCAGCAGCGCGCGTGAGTGGGCGTGGATGCCGAGCGCCCAGTCGGCATCGCTCGCCTCCGTCTGCTCGCCGAGGCGCGCGAGCGCGTCCTTCGCGTGCTCGGCCTGCCCGGTCCTGGTGGCGGCCTCGATCAGCTCGCTCAGCGCCCACGTGGCGACGAACAGCTCCGGCGTGCCCGCGGTCGCCTCTACGGCCGCCGCGAGCGCCTCCTCGTAGCGGCCCAGGCCATTCATGAGCACGGCGTTCGCCCAGTGCGCGTACTGGACGGCGGTCCCCTGGCCGCTGGCGGCGGCTCCCTCGATGACGCGCTCGATCAGCCCCGAGGCCTCGGCCTCCCGGCCGCGGAGTCCCACGAGCGAGATCGCGGCGTACGGGCCGATGCGGCTCCCCGTCGCCTCCTTGACGGCCTCGACCTCCGCCACCATCAGGGCGGCGAGCTCGAAGTCGCCGCCCCACGCGGCGGCCTGGCCGCAGACGTTGTCCGCCACGGCCAGGACCTCGAGCGCTCCAGCGTCGCGTGCGAGCTGGACCGCGCGCGCCGGGATCTCGCGGCCGCCGTCGTAGTCCCAGAGCCAGATCGCCGCCCGCGCCGCCAGCCAGCCCCACCTGAGCACCTCCTCCGCGGAGGCCTCGCTGCTCCTGAACGCGGCGATCGCGCGCCGCAACGCCGGCGTCGCCGCTCGCGTGCCCTCGGTGAAGATCAAGGCGAGGCCGTCGAGCAGCTGGTCACGCGGAAGCGCACGATCCGCCGGATCGGGGGCGGGCGCCGCGGCACGGGAGACGTCGAGCAGGCCGCCGCCGGCGCTGGCGAGGTGCCCGGCGAACAGCGCCGCGCCCCACGCGTCGAGGTACGTGTCGCGCGCGAGGCGTACGTCGAGCGGCTCGAGCTTCGTCGCAGCTCGAAGGAGCAGCAGCGGGGCGTCGCTGCCGCGACTCTGCGCGAACACGGTCTCGGCCCGGAGGAGATCGACGCGCGCCCGGCCGAGCTCATCCAACGGCCCGGCCTCCGCGATGGCCAGAAGCCTGCGAGAGCATCGAACGCGCCCGCGCTGA
Organism: uncultured Thermoleophilaceae bacterium; assembly: GCA_963751105.1. Classification (GTDB taxonomy): domain Bacteria; phylum Actinomycetota; class Thermoleophilia; order Solirubrobacterales; family Thermoleophilaceae; genus JACVRW01. The sequence continues at coordinate 3,544 of CAVVTG010000001.1, forward strand.
GGCTGGCCTGCGCCGCTGTGAGCGCCCGGTCGGCCCGGCGAGCGGGCTCGCCCGTCAGCGCGACCGCACGCTGCAGGAAGGCGGCTGCGGCGGCCTGGCCGCCGCGCGCCTCGCCCGGCCGGCCGAGAGCTCGAGCTCGCGAGCCACGTCCTCGTCGGGACCGGCGGCCGCAGCAGCCAGATGCCAGGCGCGACGATCCGGATCGACGTCCCGATCCGTCACCTGCGCCAGCGCCAGGTGCGCCGCTCGCCGCTCCGGCTCCGGGCGGACCGATACACGGCCGAGCGCGCCAGCGGGATGGCGGAACGTCACGCGCTCGCCGACCGCGAGCAACCCGTCCGTCGCATCGACCGCGGAGAGCGCGATCCCGAGCCGATCACACGCACGCTGCAGGAGCAGCGGATCGCCGACCGGCTCGGCCGCCGCGAGCAGCAACAGCTGTCGCGCGTACTCGGGGAGCGTCTCGAGTCGCTCGGCGTAGCTGCTCTCGATCCGCTTCGAGAGATCACCGCCCTCCGGCATGCCGAATCCGCCGGCCAGCTGCGTGGGCGTCAAGCCGCGGGGGAGCTCCACCAGGGCGAGCGGGTTGCCGCGCGTCTCCGCGAGGATCCGGTCGCGGACCTGCTCGTCCAGCGCGAAGCGCACCCTCGAGCTCAGCAACGCACGGGCGTCGCCGTTCACCAGGCCGCGCACCTCGAGCTCCGGCACGTGCTCGAGCTCCTCGCCGGGCTCGCGCGCGGCGAACACCAGCCCGACCGGCTCGGCCAACAACCGGCGAGCGACGAAGGCGAGCGTGAGCGCCGAACTCCGATCCAGCCACTGCGCGTCGTCCACGACGCACAGCAGGGGACGTCTTCGGCCGCTTCGCAGAACAGGCTGAGCACGGCGAGGCCGACCAGGAAGCGATCCGGCGCCGGTCCCGCGGCCAAGCCGAAGACGATCCGGAGCGCGTCTCGTTGTGGACCGGGCAGCCGTTCGAGCCCCTCGAGCAGCGGAGCGCACAGCTGATGCAGACTCGCGAAGGCCAACTCCATCTCGGACTCGACCCCCACCGCGCGCTCGACGGTCAGCTCCGATGCCGACTCGACCAGGTACTCCAGCAGCGCCGTCTTCCCGATCCCGGCTTCGCCGCGGACGACCAGCGAACGACTCTCGCCCCGGCGGACACGTCGTAGATCAAGTCGTCCAGCAAGGCGCATTCCTGCTCCCGACCCCACAAGCGCGCGGGTCCGGGCGAGCCAGTGCCCTTCGCCATGTGCCGATTCTAGGGCGGGGCTATCGGCCCTACAAGCGGCGGTTCAGGTTCAGAGGCGCCGTCGGCCCCGGTCCACTAGGGAGCTCGGAGCCGGCGGCGGCGACTGTTCGGAGGCGATGGGCCTGCGTTGGCGTCGTTAGCGCAGCGAGCTGAATGCGGCCCGCAGCTCGGTGGAGAAGAGCTCCGGCTCCTCCCAGGCGGCGAAGTGGCCGCCCCGTCGACCTCGTTGAAGTAGGCGAGCCCGGGGTAGACCGCCTCGGCCCAGCTGCGCGGGGCAGCCCAGATCTCGCCGGGGAACGTCGTGAAGCCGACCGGAACCGAGACCGCAGGGGGAGGCTGGCCGCACGCAAGCGCGCGGCCAGCGCCCGTCCGTCCTCCCAGTACGACCGGGCCGCCGAGGCGCCGGTGCCGGTCAGCCAGTACAGCGTGATGTTGTCGAGGATGCTGTCCCGGGTGAGATTGCCCACGGGCTCGCCGTCGACGAACGCGCGGGAGATCTTGTTGTAGCTGTCCGTGTCGTGGTCGAGCATCCAGGCCGCCAGCGCGACGGGTGAATCCAGCAGGGCGTAGCCGATCGTCTGCGGCCGCGTTGCCATCTCGAGGAAGTAGCCGAAGCCGTCCTGCCTGAACGTGGCGACCGCCTCGGCCGCTGCGCGTTCCTGTTCGGATTCCCTGGGCAGTTGATCGCCGATTGCGAGCACCGCCGTGAGCAGGTTGACGTGGTAGCCAGCCAAACCCTCGACCGCCTGGCGACCCATCAGGTCCGTGACGAGGGCACCCACGTCGCCGCCCTGGGCGACGTAGCGGGTGTAGCCGAGGCGGTGCATCAGCTCCGCCCACGCGCGTCCGGTGCGGCCGGCGTCCCAACCGAGCTCGGCCGGCTCGCCGGAGAACCCGTAGCCGGGCAGGGACGGCAGCACCAGGTGGAATGCGTCCTCGGGGCTGCCGCCGTGAGCGGTCGGGTCGGTCAGCGGGCCGACCGTGTCCAGCAGCTCGATGACCGAGCCGGGCCAGCCATGCGTCATGATCAGCGGCAGCGCATTCTCATGCCGCGACCTGACGTGGAGGAAGTGGATCTCGACCCCGTCGATCTCGGTCGTGAACTGCGGCAGCGCGTTCAGTCTCGCCTCGACCTTGCGCCAGTCGTAGTCGGTCGTCCAGTAGCTGGCGAGCGCCTGCAGCGTCGCCAGCTGCACTCCCTGTGACCGATCGGCGACGAGCTCTGCGGAGGGCCAGCGCGTCCCCTCGATCCGGCGGCGCAGCTCAGCGAGCTGCTCTTCGGGAATCTCGACTTGGAAAGGACGTACGTCGGTGCCGGTCTCGGCGGTAGTACCCACAGCTGTGCTCATGCGAATCCCCCTTCACAAACCTCACGGCGTTTATGTGACGCCACTGAGCCTGCTCGTCTCGACGCCCCGTCGCGCCCGGGAAGGCCCCTGGGCTGACCCCCTGGTCTTCGGGGACCCGTCGCACCGGCGCGTACGGGGGGAAGGCAGGGGGAATGAATCTCGGCCGCGGCGTCTGTGCGACCCCTTGCGACGCGGAGCGCGACAGTGTCGCTCTCACATTGCGGCAACTCTGCGAACTGACGCGCGCCGTACGCGCCGCCAGCGGTCGGCGCAGGAACCGCGGATTTCAAAGGACGGGTTGCACGACGAGCATCCCCCGGCTCGAGACGAGATGCGCCAAGTCGTCCGCCAAGCGTTGGACGTGTTCGCTCGCCTGTTGCTCGAAGCGCTCCACTTCGAGGATCTCGGCGATCAGCACGTAATCGGCTTGACCGATGGACTGTCCGGGCACGTCCGTCGGCCGCGTAAGCCGCCAATCCGAGACCGTGTCCAGCGACCCGCGGACGATGTCGCGATCCTCCGCCATCAGACGCTCAAAGTCGTCGGCCAGCTCCGGTGAACGCAGCTGAAACCACAGGAGAAGGGTCGCCGGAGGCATTGCTCAAATTCTCCTCAGTGTCTTGGGTTCAACGCGGGATCGCGAAGGCCTGACAGAGGCGCTGACGTTCCTCGCGGTCGAGCTGGTCGACATATTCCTGGATGCCCTCGCGGTGCGCCGCGTCCAGTGTGGCGACGAGCTCTTGCCCCCGCTGGCTGAGCGAGTATTGACGCCTTTCCTCACTGAGGTAGCCGCGACCACGGAGACTGTGGGTGGCGGGGTAGGCAACGTCGAGCGGGAAACCGGCGAGGTCGGCCAGCTCGCTCACCGCGGCCGGGCCGTCGTCCATCTTCAGCGCGAGCGCGAGCAGGAGGCGCAGATCCTCGAACGAGAGTTCGGACTGCTCCGCCCACGTCGCTATTCGCTTCCAGCCGATCAGGTCGACCTGACGCAGCCGGCTGGCGAGCGCTTCTACCAGCGGATCGGTCGTGGTCATGGCGGTGATCATCTCAGCCTTTCCGTTCATTGCCGTCGAGTCTTGGGGCCGCGTCGGCGCGGTGTCGGGCCGCCCTCCTAGGCGCTGTGTGTCGCTGAGGGGGTTGACCATCATGAAGTCGTGCGTGATGCCGTCGGTTGTTGGTGGGTGGGTGGGATCGGGACTAACTGGCGGACTGGCTGAGCCAGTCCTCAAACCGGGTCGGGGCGATGCGCGCGTCGTCGCCTGGCGTGAGTGACCGGTCGTCCAGCTCGGCACCGAAGTAGCGTGCGTGAACGTCGGCGGTCACCCGTCGTGGGTCGTCTTTCGCCCTCAGGTAGCGCTGGGCGAGCTCGTCGAGGCGATACGCCTCGGGGCCGGCCAGCTCGACCGTGTCATTCAGTGGAGCGCCGACCGCGACGTCGGCCAGAGTGGCGGCGACGTCGTCAGCCGCTTCGGGCTGAACGAGGGCGGGCGAAAGCCGAGCGGTGTTGCCGTCGGTGTTCGAATCGGCGATGCGGCCAATGAACTCGAAGAACTGCGTTGCGCGGACGATCGTGTGGGGGATGGGTCCGGCCTTCACCACGTCCTCCTGCGCGGCCTTCGCGCGGAAGTAGCCGCTCTCCGGTAGCCGGTCCGTGCCGACGACCGACAGCGTGACGTGGTGGCCCACGCCGGCCGCCGTCTCTGCGGCGAGCAGGTTGCGGGATGAGGTCTCGAAGAAGTCGAGCACGGCCGCGTCCTCCCAGGCGGGCGCGTTCGCCACGTCGACGACCACCTGGGCGCCCTCGAGCGCTTCCGCGAGTCCCTCGCCGGTGAGCGAGTTGACCCCCGTGTCAGGCGACGCCGCCAGCGGCTCCTGACCGTCCTCCCGCAACTTCTCGACGAGCTTCGACCCGATGAGGCCGGTTCCGCCGATGACCACGATCTTCATCTTGGGCCTTTCACTTGTGTGTTCAGTTGTCGGTCGCCCGACCAGAACTCGGCCACGCCGAGCGAGGCCTCCTCCGGGCTGCCCACGCTTACGTGGATGTCGTGTAGAACCCGCGAGAGCGACGGCAGTGCGGTTGTCATGCAGCGAGGGTCCCGGAGGCGGGGCGCTCTCGCATCGGCCAGGTAGCCAGCCTGGCTGGCTAGTCGCCCCCCCCGGTCTTACTCCTGAAGCGAGGTGAGCTGGTCATCGAAGCGAGCCATTGCGTCGCGGTGCAGGAGGGTTGCCCAGCTCACCCGGGCCACGCCGAGCGCAGCCAGCTCGGCGAGCGACGGCGTCTGCGGCACGCGTATGACGTTCACCGGGCCGCGGACCTCCGAAACGAAGCGGCGGAGAGCGCCCGTCTCCCACAGTCCAATCGGGTATACGCAGTCAGCGCCGGCTTCGAGGTAGGCATTCGCACGCCGCAACGCTTCGGGAACGAGCTCCGCCAGGGTCTCGGGGCCGGCTCCGGCGAAGAAGGGACCGACGAAGACGTCGACCCGGGCGTTGAGCACGAGCGGATAGCCGTCTTCCGACGCGGCCTCGCGGACCGCCCTCAGCCACTCCGCGTGCCGGTCGGGATCGCGGAGGCCGCCGGCAGCGTGGTCGCTGTCCTCGAGGTTGCAGCCCGCGGCCCCGGCATCCCGCAGCGCAGCCACCAGCTCGGCGGGGTCCATGCCGTACCCGGCCTCGGCGTCGACCGTCACTGGCACCTCTACCCCCCGTGAGATCCGCGCGGCCGCGGCGAGCATCTCGTCGGCCGGCGCCCCCTCGTGGTCCTCATAGCCGAGCGTGGCGGCCACTCCGCCGCTGGTGGTCGCGACCACGGGGAATCCAGCCGCGACCACGGCTCTCGCCGTGGCCACATCCCAGGCGTTCGGGAGCAGGAGGGGCACGCCACGGCGGTGCAACGACCGCAGCAGGTCGCAGCGGCTCTGGAGGGCTGTCGTCTCTGAGGCGGTCATGTCCCGAATCTACGCCGGTCGAGCGGCTGCCGCGAGGGGCACTAGCGCGGTGGCGGAATCAACGCGGACGATCCATACCCCGCCGAAGGGAGGGCCCCCTCATGGGGGATAGGGGGATTGGGTAGCGTTGCCTGCGAGATGGCTTCCAGCCTTGCCTCCAGGCTGCTTGACCGGACCAGCGAGCGCGAAGTGCTCGACGGGCTCCTGGAAAACGTACGCGGGGGTCAGAGCGCCGTCCTGGCCATACGAGGCGAGGCGGGCATCGGAAAAACGGCGCTCCTGCGGTACGCCGGTCGTCGGGCCTCGGGTTGCCGTGTGGTGCAGGTCACGGGTGTGGAGGCGGAGATGGAGTTGCCGTTCGCCGGGATCCATCAGCTCTGCGCGCCGCTGCTCGACCAGCTCGACGCGCTGCCGCAGCCGCAGCAGGACGCGCTGAAGGTCGCCCTGGGCCTCGCATCCGGTGACGTCCCAGACCGGTTCTTGGTCGGTCTCGCCGTGCTCGGCCTGCTGTCTGCCGCGGCCGACGAGCGGCCGCTGCTGTGTCTCGTGGAGGACGCTCAATGGCTGGACGCCGCCTCAGGACTGGTCCTCGGCTTTGTCTCGCGACGTCTACTGGCGGAATCGGTGGCGCTCGTAGTCGCGGTCCGCGAACCGAACACCAGGCACGACTTCGACGGCCTGCCCGAGCTTCGGCTACGCGGGCTGGCGGAGCAGGATGCCCGCGCCCTGCTCATGAGCGCCGTCCCGGGTCGACTTGACGACCGCGTCCGGGACCGCATCCTCGCGGAAACCCGCGGCAACCCGCTCGCTCTGCTCGACCTGCCGCGCAGCATGAGCGCAGCGGAGCTGGCCGGCGGCTTCGAGCTTCTCGCGACAGACCTCCCGCGCCAGCTCGAGGAGCAGTACCACCAGCGCGCCGGTGAGCTGCCCCAGGCAACCCAGCGACTGCTGCTGCTGGCCGCGGCCGAGCCGATCGGTGACGCGACGCTCATCTGGCGCGCGGCTGAAGCGCTCGGCATCGAAACGAGCGGTCTTGCCCCGGCAGAAGACGCGCAGCTGGTGGAGATCGGCGCCCGTGTCCGCTTCCGGCATCCACTGGTGCGATCCGCGGTGTATCGGGCGGCAGTCCCTTCCGAGCGACGAGCTGCGCACCGGGCACTGGCCGAGGCGACCGATCCGGATACCGACCCCGATCGACGGGTGTGGCACCGTGCTCACGCGGCGGTGGGCGTCGACGAGGCGGTGGCCGGCGAGTTGGAGCGCTCGGCCGACCGGGCGCAGGCCCGTGGGGGCGCGGCGGCGGCTGCAGCGTTCCTGGCGCGCGCGGCCGAGCTGACCCCCGCTCCGGCGGAGAGGGGCCGGCGCGCCCTGGCAGCCGCGGAGGCGAAGTTCGATGCCGCGGCCGCCGACGCGGCGCTCGAGTTGCTGGCGACCGCCGAGCTCGCTCCGCTCGACGAGCTTCAGCGCGCCCGCCTGGAGCGGTTGCGCGCGGAGATCGCGTTCGCCCGCACACGCGGCGGCGACGCCCCGGCCCTCTTGCTCGCTGCCGCCCGCCGCCTCGAACCGCTCGACGCCGCGATGGCTCGCGAGACCCATCTCGAGGCGATCACGGCGGCGATGTTCGCCGGTCGCCTCGGCGACAAACCGAGCGTACGCGAGACTGCCGAGGCTGCCAAGGCTGGGCCGCGGGCGCCGCAGCCGCCAGGCGCGATCGACCTGCTCCTGCACGCCCTCGTGACGCGCTTCACTGAGGGCTATGCGGCGTCCGTCACGCCGCTCTCGCGGGCACTGCGCGCGTTCGGCGAACCCGACGGCGGCGGAGAGGACCGACGCTGGCTGTGGCTGGGATGCCGCCTCGCGCAGGATCTCTGGGACGACGAGCTCTGGCACCTGCTCGCGACCCGGGGCGTGCGCGTCGCGCGCGACAACGGCGACCTCAACCTGCTCCCGAGCGCGCTCAATTACCTCGCCGCTCTCAATGTCCATTCCGGGGACTTCGGAACCGCCGCGGCGCAGATCGACGAGGTCGATGCGATTACGCAGGCGACCGGACTAGCGCCGCTCAAGTACGCGGCCTGCATGCTGGCCGCGGTGCGCGGCGATCAGGCGCAGGTGCAGGCGATCTCCGACGACTCGATGCGGCATGCGACCGCGCGCGGCGAGGGTGCAGCGTTTGGCCTGTTCTCGTGCCTTAGCGCGTGGCTGCACAACGGCCACGGCCACTACGACGAGGCGCTCGCGGCCGCGCATCAGGCATGCGAGCACGAGGACGTCATCGCGTACGGCTGGGCCCTCGTCGAGCTGATCGAGGCCGGCGTCCGCGTCGGCCGGCGCGACGAGGCCGCCGCTGCGCTCGACCGCCTGAGCGAACGCACGCGGGCGAGCGGCACCGACTGGGCGCTCGGCATCGAGGCCGGCTCACGCGCGCTGCTGAGCGAGGGACAAGACGCGGAGCCCCTGTACCGCGAGTCGCTCGAGCGGCTCGCGCGCACCCGTGGCGTGGTCCCTCTGGCCCGCGCCCGGCTCCTATACGGCGAATGGCTGCGTCGCGAGAGCCGGCGCGTCGACGCGCGCGAGCAACTCCGAGCCGCCCACGAGGTGTTCAGCGACATCGGGGCCGAGGCGTTCGCCGAGCGCGCCCGTCACGAGCTCGCGGCGACGGGTGAGACCGCGCGGAGGCGCACCGACGACGCGCGCGGCGTGCTCACACCCCAGGAGGCGCACATCGCTCGGCTCGCCAAGGACGGTTTCACCAACCCTGAGATCGGCGCGCAGCTGTTCATCAGCCCCCGCACGGTGCAATACCACCTGCACAAGGTCTTCCAGAAGCTCGACATCACCTCGCGCAACCAACTCAGCCGCGTCCCAGCCAGCTCAAGCCCGCCTAGCGACTAGCCACTCGGGCTGGCGTTATGGCCGATGCGAGAGCCGCCCCGGCTGCGGGACCCTCGCAACATGACAACCCCTCGCACCAGCAAGGTGGTGGAGACGTGATGTACAGGCCGGAATGGATTGCCACCCCGATCGTTCTGGGGGCGGTGCTGATCCTCGTGATCGTCCCCCCCTTCGCGATGATCGGGCTCGTTGTCGTCGCGCTCGCCGCGCTTGCGACCCTTGTAGCGCTCGCGGGCGCGCTGCTCGCGTCGCCGTATCTGCTGGTCCGCTCGCTCCGTCGGCACTTCGCGGAGCGACGCAGGCCATCGGAAGCTTCAGGACCGGTCGCCAGGTTCATTGCAGAGGCCGGGATGGCCACCCGCCAGCCGGGCGTCGCGGCCCTCGCCAACTCACCTACAGCGGGGAGATCGAGGCGACGGACCGGGGGCGAGCCCGACATTCCGGCCGGGCTGACGATCTCGGGATACCGTTGCTGCCGGCCGCGACTGCTCCCCTGGGGGCGCCGCGTCCTCCAATTAGCGGGCCGTAGGCCCGCTTTCACCGCGAAAGGATTCGACTCATGTCCGCATCGCCAAACATCGTCCGTACCGAAGCTGAGATCACCGAGCGCGAGCAGCGCCAGATCGATCGAGCCAACTCGAGCGGCAAGACACCGGTCGTCTTCATCCATGGGCTTTGGCTGCTGCCGAGCAGCTGGGACAACTGGGTCGGTGTGTTCGAAGAGAACGGCTACGCGGGGGTAACGCCCTCCTGGCCGGACGACCCGGAATCGGTCGAGGAGGCACGCGCCAACCCCGAGGTCTTCGCGAGGAAGACTCTGAAGCGGGTTGCCGACCACACCTCCGAGGTGATCGACCAGCTCAACAGTAAGCCGGCCGTGATGGGCCATTCCACCGGCGGCCTGCTCACTTACATGATCGCCGATCGGGGGCTGTCCGCCGCCTCGGTAGCGATCGACCCAGGGCCGTTCCGAGGCGTCCTGCCGCTGCCGTTCTCGGCGTTGAAGTCGGCCAGCCCGGTGCTGCGCAATCCGCTCAACCGAGGCCGGGCGATCACCCTCACGTTCGACCAATTCAAGTACGGATGGGCTAACGCGCTCGACGACGAAGAGGCGCGTCAGCTCTACGACACGTACCACGTCGCTGGGCCCGGGGTGGCCCTGGCGCAGATGGCCAACGCAAACCTCAACCCCTTCACCGAGGCGAAGGTCGATCCCAGGAATCCACACCGTGGCCCGCTGCTGATCATCGAGGGCGAGAAGGACCACACCGTCCCGTGGGCGATCGCCCACGCCGCCTACAAGCGCCAGAAGCACAATGAGTCAGTCACCGAGATCTCCAGAATCCCGAACCGCGGGCACTCGCTCACCATCGACAGCGGCTGGCGCGAGGTGGCGCAGACGGCACTCGACTTCGTGAAGCGATTCGTCTAGCTGCGCTTCCGCGCGCGGTTGCGCGCGTGTTTCCGGCTGAGTCGAGATGCTCGCAATGAACAAACACCAGGAGCCCGCCGACACGCGAGCAGAGTGCTGCTCTCCCTATGGGAGCAGCACGCTCACCGGTGCCAGCATGATTGGCGGAGAGTCCTGCGCCACGTTGATAACGGAGGGGGAGGGATTCGAACCCTCGGTGCGCCGAAAGACGCACAACGGTTTTCGAGACCGTCCCGAATACGTCGCCAGCCCGCTCATAGAGCGGAGCCGAGTGCGCGGGGGAATGTGAGGGGAAATGAAATCTGACAAGCGATCAGGTGATCCCTCCCCGCGTGATCGCCTCCGCAGAAAAGGGACACCGAGTCGGCAATAGGTGGCGTCCTCTTCCACTCAGCCGGCGAAAGCCCGAGCGGATTCCGCGTCGTCGACGTTGGGAGTCTCAGGACGCGTGCGACGCGTTCGGCGAGCACGTGGGACCGATCCTCCAACAGGTGGGCATCACGGATCCGCCGGAGATGTACCCGGCGGAGACTTTCGTTTCGAGCTAGTCCCGCAGCGCCGCCAAAGGGGCGCGTGGTCCGAGTGCTTCTGGCCTTTGCGGAAGTTGCGGGTCATCCCCCGGGCTCGAGACGCTCGCCCCAGCGGCGGCGAAATGAGGATGGGTCGAGCCGTAGGTCGAGCTTCTCGTCAACAAGCTCTCGCGGCCGTCCGAGAACGGCGACCCAGCCACGGCGACTCACCTCGCTCGCAAGCCAAGCCCTTCAATTCTGGCGGTGATCGCAAACCCTTATGAGAGGACCTGCTGCTCATGGTCCGGGTGTCGCGCAAGACCTACTCTGAGTTAGCCCCCTGAGCGGCCGTTACGCGGGACACCGCCGAACACTCGCTTACGGGCACGACGCAGGCGTCCAGGCTGCCACTCAGCAGACGCTCGCTCCGGACGACAAGCGATAGCGGGATTACTGCGCGGGCGAGGTCGCAGGCGCGGTCCCCGGCTAGTTCGGCGGGCGCGAGGGTAGCCACCCTCTCGGCCGCTCCCCGCAGCCCGCCACGGCGCTGCACAGCAACGACCTGGGGCCCGCGACGGCTACTGAAGGTGACTTACCAGTAGCGCTTGGAACTGCGAGAGGGGCATGTCCTCCGGGATAACACCCGCACCGCTACAGGGAAGGCATTCCTCCGACGTGTCGCGTGTGATGCGGCCTCCCTCGGTTACCGTCTCGACGTAGCCCCGGCCGCCGCACTCCTGGCACGGCACCTTGACGGAAACCGTTAGTTCGACTGAGGAGTGCTCACCGCCTTCCATCTCCCGAGCACTCTACTGCGCAAGACCTCGAGGCGGATCGTGCCGCCCTCGCCGGGATGCTCGTCAAACAGAAGAACTGGCCCTGCAGTCGATCTACGATCCCGTTCGCCTCAATAGTGGGTTGCCTCGGCGCGCTAGATCACGCGAGTCGGCGTAATACCGCTTCTTCGGCCGGAAACCGCTGGCCACAGGGCCAGCCAACGGATGGTACTCCTCTAAGCGCGGCTCTTCGACCCCTCCTTGCTTCCAGGGACCTATCACGGACGGCCCTGGTCGGACTGTCGCTTTGCGTGGAAGCGGCACCCGCGAGCCTGGACAGAATACGCCCGCGCTTGCCATCCTCGCGAGCATGGTAAGCGGGCGGCTGTCGCCAGCGGCGCGGGCTTTTCGGGCTGGCCACGGTGTCGTTTCCGTGGCGTTTCTCGGTGCCATCGTCTACGTCTGGGGGTGTGCTCTTACGGGACGACGCGATCGCTGGCTGCGCCTTGCCGTTGTTTTACTCCTGACTGAGGGGGCGTTCGTCACCGCTAACCATGGAGACTGTCCCCTGGGGCCGCTCCAAGATCGTCTGGGTGACCCTGTCCCGCTGTTCGAGCTCGTGCTTTCGCCCACCGCGGCTCGTCGTGCGGTCCCGACGCTTGGACTGATCACAACAGCTGGTCTCATCCTGCTCGTGTGTCGTGGTCCACGCTTGACCAATCCGCCTGTTCCGACGAACTAGGCGGCGTCCGCAGCATCGGTGGCCTGTGCCGCCAGCCCCTCCGAAAGCCGCGGGAGAACGAGGTTGATCAGCCGAAACCGCTTCCGTCTAGCTTCGCTTCCGGCGCGGCCCGCGATGCTGCGAAGCGAGGCCGACCCTGGTGGCATTCACTCTTCGGAACCCGAGCCGCCCGCTTCGCCGCCGCGCAGGGTGATTCGCTCTCGCGATTGATCGTCTACGCAGCCCCGGCGTCGGGCGCTACCGGCTGCCGCTTCGGCTTCGAATCGTCGCGATCAGCTTCGCGGTGCGGCCGAACGAGCGAAGCGGAGCGCGGTTTGAGCGATTCGCACGCCTCGATCGCGAGCGGACCCGCCAGCGGGATCCTGCGTGGTTCGACGCGTTCAGCGCCTACGTGCTGTCGCGCGCGCGCGTCCCGCACGTGAAGAGACCGATGAACGCGCTGGTCAAAGCCGGGACGAGGCGCATGCCCGACGCCGAGCTTCAACGGATCGAGATTCCTGCGGCGCTGCTCTGGGGGCGGCACGACCGGATGACTCCCCTCCCGCTCGCCGAGGCGGCGAGCACGCGACTCGGCTGGCCGTTGCACGTGGTCGACGTCGCGGCCCACGTGCCACACATCGAGCAGCCAGACCGCTTCGTCGATCGGCTTGCAGCGGCGCTCAGCGCGGGATCGACGGCCAGGACGGTCAACGCGGGGGCGGTTCGATGAACTAGGTCGAACTGCGCGAGTCGGCGGCGAATTGGGCTATACCAAGCCGAGGGAGCGGAGGGGGAGGGATTCGAACCCTCGGTGGACGTTGCCGCCCACAACGGTTTTCGAGACCGCCCCGTTCAACCACTCCGGCACCCCTCCGGGACGGGTCTAGGGTAGAGGGAGTAAACCGCTCTAACCGGCCAGACGCGTCTCCAGCATCGCGTCTATCTCCTCGGGCAGGATCGGCTCGGCGAACAGGAAGCCCTGGCCCAGCGGGCAGCCGAGGTCGCGCAGCTCGTCGGCCTGGTCGCGGGTCTCGATGCCCTCGGCGATCACCTCCACCTCGAGGGCCCGGCCCATCGCGATGACCGCCGCCACCAGCGCGGAGTCGGGCGCCCCAGGTTCGATTCCGCTGACGAAGGAACGGTCGATCTTGATCACGTCGGCGGGCATCCGGCGCAGCTGGTCGAGGCATGAGTAGCCGGTGCCGAAGTCGTCGATGGCGATGCGCACCCCCGCGTTGCTGAGCTCGCGCAGGGCGCGGAAGCCCGAGTCGCGGTCCGCCAGCGCTGCGCTCTCGGTGACCTCGATGCAGAGAAGGGAGGGGTCGACGCCAGAGCTGCGAGTGGCGCCGAGCACCATGGGCACGACATCGGGATGGGTGAGCTCGCGCGCGCTCAGGTTGACCGAGACGGTCAGTCGAGGAGTGTCCGGGCGGCGGCTCCACTCGGCCAGGCGCTTGCACGCTTCACGCACTGTCCAGGCGCCGAGGGGCACGATCAGGCCGCTCTCCTCGGCCACGTCGAGGAACGACGCCGGGGCGAGCAGTCCGCGCTCGGGGTGGTTCCACCGAAGCAGCGCCTCCACGCCGGCCAGCTCGCCCGTGACCAGCGAGACCTGCGGCTGGTAGTAGAGCCGCAGCTCCCCGTCCTCCAGACCGCGCTGCAGTTCCTGCTCCACGGTCAGGGCCTCCACGGCTCGCTCGCGCATGCCGGTGTCGAACAGCTCGGCCCGCGCCCCGCCGCGTTCCTTGGCCCGGTACATGGCGGCGTCGGCGTTCTCGATCAGCAGGGCACCGTCGGGCAGCTCGCCCGGCTCGGCCAGCGCCAGGCCGATGCTGGCGCTGAGTCGCAGCTCGGCCCCGCCGGCCCGGATCGGATCGGAGAAGGGCTGCTGCAGCCGGTCGGCCACGCTGACCGCCTCGAGCACGCCCCCCACGGATTCGCAGAGGATGGTGAACTCGTCGCCCCCGAAACGGGCGACGGTGTCCTCCGGCCGCAGCGCCCCCCGCAGGCGCCTGGCCACCTCGCACAGGACCTCGTCGCCGGCGGAGTGCCCGAGGCTGTCGTTGATGCGCTTGAAGCGATCCACGTCGAGGAAGTAGATGGCCGTGGTGGTGGTGCGCTCACGCCGTCCCAGAGCGTGGCGCAGGCGATCGGTGAAGAGCGCGCGGTTGGGAAGACCGGTGAGCCCGTCGTAGAGCGCCAGGCGCTCGAGCTCGGACTCCATTCGCTTGCGGTCGGTCACGTCGAGGAAGACGCCGTAGAAGAGCGGGTCGCGCCGGCCGTCGTGGCCGCGCACCACGGTCATCTCGTCGCGGATCCAGACCCAGCGACCGTCGGCCGCGCGCAGCCGGTACTCCTGCACGAGCGCCTCGCCGGAGCGGGCGCAGTCCGCCTCGCTCGCGGTCACGCGCGGGTAATCGTCGGGATGCACGAGGCGATCCCAGATCGCGTAGTCGCCGAGCCACTTCTCGCGCGTGTAACCGAGGACCCGTTCGATCGAGGGGCTGATGAACAGACAGCGCCCGTCGAGACCCGGCTCGTAGACGTAGGCCACCGACGGCAGCTTCTCGGGCATCGGCCCGTAGCGGTCCTCGATGGCGCGAAGCGCGCTCTCTCGATCCGCTGACATCTGGTTCCTATCGGCAGTTCAGCAGCGAGGGTTAGCGCCGCGAGGCGAAGAACGCGCGGATCAGGTCCGCCGACTCCTCCGCGAGCAGGCCGCCCGCCGCGTCCGGGCGGTGGTTGAGCCGTGGCTCGGCCAGCACGTTGAGCACGCTGCCCGCCGCCCCGGCCTTGGGGTCGGGGGCGGCCCACACCACGCGCGGCACCCGCGCGAGCACCGCCGCGCCGGCGCACATGGCACACGGCTCCAGGGTCACGTAGAGCACCGTGTCCAGCAGGCGCCACCCGCCCACGGAGGCGGACGCCTCGCGCAGCGCGAGGATCTCGGCGTGGGCTGTGGGATCGCCTCGCAGCTCGCGCTCGTTGCGCGCCGCCCCGATCACCTCGCCCCCGCCCACCACCACCGCGCCGATCGGCACGTCGTCGTGCTCGAGCGCACGCTCCGCCTCGCGCAGGGCGAGCCGCATGAAGTACTCGTCGCGCGGGAAGAAGCTCACGGGGCCACGAGCCTGCGCCCCACGCGCTGCTCGGCCATCCGCAGGGGGCGCAGCAGACCGACCGAACCGGCGAGGCGTACGCCGACCGCCGCCAGCGACAGCGGCGAGGGGCGCCCGGCCCCCAGCCGGCCGCTGTCGATGAGCTCCCGGTACCAGCCGATCGTGGCCTCGAGCGTGCGATCGAGCGACCGTGGCCGGTAGCCCAGCTCTCGTTTGGCCTTCCGCGACGAGTAGCGCCAGCTCTGCGCCATCAGCACGAGTCCCTCGGCCGGTATCAGGCCGGGAACGCCCGCGCTCTCGGCCGCCCGGGCCAGCGCCGCGGCCTCGGGCGGCAGGACGATCAGCGGATACCGGACGCCCGAGAGCCGCGCAACCCGCTCGAACAGCTCGACCCAGGTCACGTCGTGGCCTCCGAGCACGTAGCGCTCGCCCGGCACGCCGCGCTGAGCGGCCAGCAGGTGACCCCTCGCCACGTCGAGGACGTCGACGGCGTTGGTGGCGCCGTCCACGATCGCCGGCAGGCGTCCGCGCAGGTAGTTACCGATCATGCGCGTGGAGGTCTCCCCGGGCGTGGTGCGGTCGAGCGCCGCGCCGAACACGTACGACGGGTTGACGATCACCACCTCCACTCCCTTCCGGGCGCCGGCGGCCAGCGCCTCGGCCTCGCCCTCGTGCTTGGCGTCGGGATAGGTCATTCCCAGACCGCCGCCGCGGTAGAGGTCGTCCTCAGCCCCGGGACGGTCGGGCGGCGCCGGGCCGATGCCGGCCACGCTGGAGGTGACCACCACGCGGCGCACACCCTCGGCCGCCGCGGCCTCCACCGCCAGGCGGGGCGCGAGCGCGTTGGCGCTCCAGACCGCCTCCACCGGGCGGGAGGCCACGTATCCAGCACAGTGGAACACGGTGTCGCAGCCCCGGAACGCCCTTCGCAGAGCCGCGCGGTCCAGCACGTCGGCCTTGACCGGCTCCACCTCGGTCCCGGCCAGGCGCTCCAGCCGCGCCTCGCTACGGTAGGTCACCCTGACCGGTCCGGCGAACTCGGACGCAAGTTTGGCCACATGCGCGCCGATAAAACCCGTGGCGCCCGTGACGCAGAAGGTCACAACTTCCGCTTCAGCGGCTTGTTCGTGGGTTCGTACACTGCGAAGGGCACCGTATAGCCAATGCACCCCCGTCTCGTCCTGATCGCCGTCCTGGCCCTGGCCGCGCTGGCACTGCCCGCGGGCGCGTCGGCGGGCGGCTATGTGCCGGACGAGGTGATCGTCCATTACGAGGACGGCACCACGGGCGCGGCCACCGACGTGCTCGAGCAGTCCACCGGCACGGAGGCCGAGCAGGCACTGCCCGGACGCTCACGCCAGCTGGCCATCGAGGACGGCGATTCCGTGCGCGAGACCATCGCTGAGCTGGAGGACGATCCGGGTGTGGCCTACGCCGTGCCCAACTGGCGCGCCCACGCCGCGGCGAACGCAACCAGCGACCCGGGCTCACGGCGCCAGTGGAATCTGTTCGGTCCCTGGGGCATCAACCTGCTCGAGGCCTGGTCCCTCTCCGACTCACGCGGCGCTCCCGGCGGGCAGGGAGCGGTGGTCGCCGTCCTCGACAGCGGCGTGGCCTACGAGAACCGAGGACGCTTCCGGCGGGCCCCCGACCTGCGCAAGACGAGCTTCGTCAAGCCCTACGACTTCATCGACGAAGACCGGCATCCCAACGACTCCTTCGGCCACGGCACCCACGTGGCCGGCACGATCGCGCAGAGCACCAACAACGGGGTGGCCACAGCCGGGATCGCCTACAACGCGAAGATCATGCCGCTGCGGGTCCTCGACGCCTCGGGCGCGGGCGACTCGGCCGCCATCGCGCGCGCCATCCGCTATGCCGCGCGCCACGGTGCGGACGTGATCAACCTCTCCCTCGAGTTCCCCGCCCAGGTGCGCGCGGCGGAGATCCCTGACGTGATCGGAAGCCTGCGCTATGCCCGGTCCCGTGGAGCCGTGGTGGTGGCCGCAGCCGGAAACCAGGCCGAATACGCGGTGGCCTATCCGGCGCGCGTCGGCTCGGTGATCGCCGTGGGCGCCACCACGATCACCGGCTGCCAGGCGGACTACTCGAACTCCGGCAGCCAGCTCGATCTGTCGGCGCCCGGCGGCGGGGCCGACGCTCCCAACGCCGACAGCGCCTGGGACAGCGCACACTGCAACCCGGACTCCTTCGGCAAGCCGATCTTCCAGCAGACGTTCGTTCATGACCGAACCATCCGCCGTTTCGGCCTTCCCGGTGGTTACGAGGGCACCTCGATGGCGGCCCCTCACGTGGCCGCGGTCACGGCGCTGATCATCGCCAGCGGCCGGCTCGGTCCGCACCCGAGCCAGCGCCAGGTGGAGACCCATCTCGAGGCCACGGCCAAGCCGACGGACCGCCCCGACCGCTACGGCGCGGGGCTGCTGGACGCGGGCGCGGCCCTTCGTTGAGCTGGGACGGCGAGCGCGCGGTGCGCGCGAGCCATTTGGGTCTACGTCGTGCGGATGATCATCACGCTGCAGGGGGCGTGATGCGAGACCTTGTTCGGAACACTGCCGAGCAGAAAGCGCTTGGCGCCGGTCATCCCCTTGTTGCCGACCACGATCAGGTCGGCGTCCTGCTCTTCGGCCACGTCGAGGATCGCGTCCGCGGGATCTCCCTCGCGGGCATGGGTCTCCACCTGAACGCCCTTCGAACGTAACCGCTCGGCCGCGTTCTCCAGGGTCAGGCTCACGTCCTCGCGCGGGTTGACCATCCACTGGAGATCGCCCGGGACCTGCTGGCGCTCCTCGCGCAAGCGTCCCTCGGACACAGGCTCGTAGGCGCTGACCAGGTGCACCTTCGCCCCCAGCCGCTCCGCCAGCTCGGTCGCCTGGCGCACCGCCTCACCGGCGGTGTCCGAGCCATCAGTGCCAACGACCATCGAACCAAACAAGAGAGCCTCCGAGCCCAGTCTGCCACTAACCATGAGGATCATAAATCGATGGCCGCAAGACGCGAGAGCGGCTATGTTTGACATCGGATGTCCACACCCACACGGTGTCTGGCCGTGGACGACCACCCGACGGTGAGGCAAGGACTCGGCCTCATGTTCGGGCAGGTGCCTGACCTCGATCTCGTCGGGACGGTCGACAGCGGCGAAGACGTGATCGACGCGGTGAAGAAGCTGCGTCCCGAGGTGGTGATCATGGACGTCCGGCTGCCCGGGATCGACGGCATCTCCGCCGTCAAGCGAATCGCCGAGGCCAGCCCGGACGTACACACGGTGATGTTCTCCGCCTACGGCGACAAGCGGCTGCTGCTGGACGCGATCGCGGCGGGCGCACGCGGCTACGTGCTGAAGGGCTCGCCCCCCGAGGACCTCGTGCGGGCGGTCCGCACCGTGAGCACGGGCAAGCCCTTCGTCGACCCGTCGCTCTCCCCGGCTCTGCTGATGTCCCACGTCGGTCCCGACGCCCCGCTGTCGGAACGTGAGCGCGAGATCCTCCAGCTGCTCGCCGGCGGCCTCCACACCGGGGCGGTCGCCCAGCGGATCGGGCTCTCCACGGAGACCGTGAAGTCGGACACCAAGCGCGCGATCCTCAAGCTCGAGGCCGACACCCGCGTTCACGCCGTGGCGATCGCTCTGCGCCAGGCGATGATCGAGTAGGCGCCCGTCCGTGGAGATACCGCGCTTCTGGATAGTCGTTCAGATACTGATCGTGGTCTTCGTGCTGATCGGTGCGGTGATCGCCATCACGAAGCTGGCCTGAGCGGCGGCGCCTGCGTCTCCTCCGGGGCCAGCTCCTCGGCCACGTCCTCGGGGAGCGCGATGGAGCCCCGTTGTCGTTCGGCCTCCGCATGCTCCACCGGCTTGACCCAGAACTCGTCGACCGAGATCACGATCAGCGACAGGATCGGCACGGCCACGAACAGCCCGACGAAGCCGAACAGCTGGCCCACCACCACCACGCCGATGGCGATTACCGCGGGGTGCAGCTTGGTGCGCTGGGACATCACCACGGGGATGGTCACGTTGCTCTCGATCTGCTGCACGAGGATGTAGGCAGCCAGCACCACCAGCGCCTTTCCCGGCGAGTCGGTGAGCGCGAACAGGGTGGGTGGGATGGCCCCGGCGATCGCCCCGAAGTAGGGCACCACCACCAGCAGCGCCGACAGCACCGCGAAGAACACCGCGAAGTCGAGGCCGATCAGCTCGAGGGCGACCCAGAGAAGGACGAAGGTGAGGACCATGTCGATCCCCACCCCCTCGAGCCAGCCGATCCACGACCGGCGCACCCGGCCGAGGACGTGCCGCACGTGTGCCCGCCGCGGCGGCGGCGCCAGGCGAACCAGGCCGTCGATCAGCGGATCGGGGCGCACGGCCATGTAGTAGGCGGTGATCAGGATCAGGACCAGCGCCGCGGCCACCCCGGCCAGACTCAGCCCGATCGAGGTGATCGGGCCGATCAGACGGTCGGGCTCCGAGGTGTAGCGCTCGGCGAACTGCTGGACCTGGTTGCCGACCTCGCTGGCGTTCTGGCCGGTGACGTCGGCGTAGATCTCCTCGAGGTTGGTGATGATGCCCGGGACGTCGTCGACGAACTCGTCGGTCTGGTCCACGAACGGCGGTGTGAGCAGATACACCATCAGCGCCAGCACGCCGAGGCCGAACAGGAGCGAGATGAGCGCCCCCAGCGCCCGCGGGATGCGGTAGCGCTCGAGCCGCGACGCCCCCGCAGCCAGCGGAATGGCCACGATCATGGTCACCAGAATGGCCAGCAGCAGGGTGACGAGCTGCCGAAACAGCAGGCCGAACAGCAGCAGCCCTGCCGCGAGCAGGACTGCGCGGTAGACGACGTTCGGAGAGGCTGTCCTGTCCTCGGCCATCCCCGCTGCCTACCGTACCGGCAGCGAGGAACCGAGCAGGTCGGGAAGCTGGGAGGTCAGGTGCGGCGCTCGAGGTCGGACACCTCGGCCGACTTCTCCTCCACGCGGTCCTGCGCCTCGGCGAGCTTCTCCTTCTCCTCACCCTTGCGCTCCTCGCGGCGACCCTCCTGGCGCATGCTCGAATCGTCCGTGATGTCGCCCGCGGCCTTCTTGGCCCGGCCGGTGATCTTGTCCATCAAGCCCATTTCTGACGGCTCCTTCACTTCGGGGGATGGTTCCTGGGTACCCGCCGGGAGGCCGCCGGAAACGAGCTTCGGCGTCCGAGCGCCGCTCTAGCTTCCCCGCGGTGCGCCTGATCGTCGCCCGCTGCGAGGTCCACTACACCGGCCGCCTGACCGCCGTGCTGCCCGAGGCGTTGCGGCTGCTGATGGTCAAGTCGGACGGGTCGGTGATGGTGCACGCCGACACCGGCGGCTACAAACCGTCGAACTGGATGACGGCCCCCACGGTCCTCGAGGAGCAGCCGGGCCTGATCACGGTCAGGAAGCGAGGCGCCGAAGACCAGCTCGAGATCCGCATCGCCGAGGTGCTCTCGGACGTGACCCACGACATGGGCGAGGCGGCCGCCCTCGAGAAGGAGGGAGTGGAGCGCGAGCTCCAGGAACTCCTCGCCGACGCGCCTGAGTGGTGCGGCGAGGGGCTGCGGCTGGTGCGGCGCGAGTGGCCGACGGACATCGGACCGGTGGACCTGATGTGCCGCGACGACGAGGACGAGTACGTGGCGGTGGAGATCAAGCGAGTGGCCACGATCGAGGCGGTGGAGCAGCTCACTCGCTACCTCGAGCGGATCTGCGACGCACCGGGCTTCGGGCGCTGCCGGGGAGTGCTGGCCGCCCAGATTGTCAAGCCGCAGGCGCGGGCGCTCGCCGAGTCACGCGGGATCGCCGTGGCCGAGGTCGACCTCGGCGTGCTGCGCGGCGAGCGCGAGCCGGACCTCACCCTGTTCGCGGGTTAATCGGGTACCGGGAAGTCCGCCTCGCGCATCGCCCGCTCGATCTCGGCGATCATCGTGTCCATCACCTTCACGCGCGCGTAGTGCTTCGACTCAGCCTCCACGAGCTGCCAACGCGCGGCGCCGTGGTCGGTCCGCGAGAGCATGTCCTCGATCGCCTCCTCGTACTGGGGCCGCTTCTCGCGGTTGCGAAAGTCCTCGTCGGTCAGCTTCCAGCTCTTCAGCGGATCCGCCTTGCGCTCGTTGAAGCGCTCGAGCTGCTCGTCGGCCGAGGTGTGCAGCCAGAACTTGACCACCAGCATGCCCTCCGTGACGAGCGAGCGCTCGTGATCGACGATCTCGCCGTAGGCCCGGCCCCACTCCTCCGGGGTGGCGAAGCCCTCCACCCGTTCCACCAGCACGCGGCCGTACCAGGTGCGGTCGAGAATGGCCATGCCGCCATCGCCGGGCAGGGCCGGCCAGAAGCGCCACAGGAAGTGGTGTCGCTTCTCGTCCGGGGTGGGCGCCCCGTATGCCGCCACCCGCACGTGGCGAGGATCGAGCGGCGCCACCAGGCGCTTGATCGCCCCGCCCTTGCCGGACGCGTCCCAGCCCTCGAACAGGGCGAGCACCGGCGGGCCGAACAGCTCCTCGTAGCCGGGCAGCTTGCCGCCGAGCGCGAGCCGCAGGGTGGCCAGGCGCTTGCCCGCCTCCTCCAGGCGGTCCTTCGATTCCTTCTTCGACAGGGAGAGGCTCAGGTCGAGCTCGTCGAGGCGGCCCATCAGAGCAGCTCCGCGTAGTCGTCGAGCTGGCGCTCCACCGCGTCGGGCTCGGCCGGGGTCAGAGTACAGGATCGAGCGGTCGACGCCCACACCCGCCAGCCGCTCGATGGCGCGAGCCTCGGGCTTGGTACCGAACACCGACACGGGCACTTGGCGGCCCGCACGGTCGCGCAGCTCGGTGATGCGCTCGCCGAGTTGCTCCGGCGATTTGACCCGGTTGGGCACCCACCCGTCACCGTAGGCCAGGACGCGGTCGAGGACCTTCTCGCCCAGTCCGCCAACGAGCACCGGCGGATGCGGTTGCTGGACCGGCTTCGGCCACGACCACAGCGGATCGAAGTCCACGAACTCGCCGTGGTACTCGGCCTCGTCCTCGGTCCAGATCGCCTTCATCGCCTCCACCCGCTCGCGCATGACCGTGAACCGCCGCCGCGGGTCGGTGCCGTGGTGGCGCATCTCCTCCCGGTTCCAGCCCGCTCCGACCCCGAACAGCACTCGTCCGCCGGAGAGGAAATCGAGCGTGGCCACCTCCTTCGCCGTGGTGATCGGGTCACGCTGGATGATCAGGCAGACGCCGGTGGCCAGCTTGATCCTCTCGGTCACCGCCGCGGCCATGGCCAGCGCCACGAAGGGATCGTGGGTGTGGCTGTACTCGCGCGGGAGCTCCCCGCCGCCGGGGTACGGGGTCTCGCGGCTCGCGGGGATGTGGGTGTGCTCCGGGAAGAAGATCGACTCGAAGCCGCGCTCCTCGGCCAGCCGTGCCACTTGCGCCGGGGCGATGGTGTAGTCGACGGCGAACAGCGCCAGCCCTATGTCCATGTGAGGGGCAGCCTCTCCAGTCCGTAGATGCCGTGGATCGATCCCAGGTCGGGCTCGCCGTCGAGGGCCAGACCGGGCATGCGCGGCGCCAGGAAGGTCAGCGCCTCCTGCAGCTCGGCCCGGGCCAGGTTCGCGCCCAGGCAGTAGTGGATACCGGCGCCGAAGGTCAGCGGCTTGGCGCTGCCGCGCTCCGCCGTGATGTCGAACTCCTCGGGCTCGCCCTCCACGCCGTCGCGGTTACCCGCGAACGAGCAGACCATCACGACGGTGTCGGCGGGGAAGACCACATCGCGGAACTCCACCTCCTCGTGCAGAAGCCGTGCGGTGAACGGGGTGATCGGCTCGTAGCGCAGCAGCTCCTCCACCGCCGCGGGGGCCAGCTCGGGGCGCTCGGCGAGGAGCGACCACTGCTCGGGGTGGGCCGCGAACACGCGCAGGCCGTGGGCGAGCTGCGACTGCGTGGTGTCAACGCCGCCCACCAGAACGTTGAGCACGAGGTTCTGACACTCCACGTCGGACAACCGGTCGCCCTCCTGCTCGGCGGCGATCAGCGTGGAGATGAGGTCGTCGCCCGGCTCGTGGCGCCGGCGCTCGATCAGCCGGTCCGACCACTCGTAGAACTCTGCGCAGGCCTGCTCGATCTCCGCCCTCTCGTTCATGAGGCTCGGAGGATCGAACTGACGCTGGATGAGGTTGGACCAGCGGTGCAGCGCGGGCGCGTCCTCGAGCGGCGCGCCCATGACAGTGGCGATAGTCAGCGACGGGTACGGCTTAGCGAAGGCGCCCACGAACTCGCACGCGCGAGCGCCGGCCAGCGGCTCCCACAGCTGCTCCAGGAACTCGCGCATGGCCGGGCGCCAGCGGTCGGCGGCGCGCGGCGTGAAGGCGGGGTTGACGAGGTTGCGCAGGCGGCCGTGCTGATCGCCGTTCACGTGCAGGATGTTGCGCCGCATCTGCTCGAGCAGCGGCCCCTCCTCGACCTCGAAGAGCTCCGCGATTTTCATGCCCGGGAAGGTCGCGCTCTTGGTGCGCAGGAAGAACGCCGACGCCTCACGGTCGAGCACCACGAAGCCCATCGGCGCCGTGCACAGCCAGCTGCGCGAGCGCAGCTCCTCGATGACCGAGTGAAAGCGCTCGCCCTGAAGGTCCCCGTCCAGGTAGTCGAGCTCCGGCAGGTCGAGTTCGCTCACGAGGGGCATCGGCGCCGCACCCTACCGCCGACCGTAACGAACAGCGGCCGCTCGCCACTAACCTTGAAGACGACATGAGCTTCCTCTTTCGCAACAAGAACGACATGCCCGAGCCGGCCGACGCGCTGCCCGGGCGCGACACGCGTCCCTTCTTCGTTCCGGACAGCCACTTTGTGCTCGGCACCCCGCTCGAGCCGCCCTTCCCGGACGGCGTGGAGACGGCGATCTTCGGCCTGGGCTGCTTCTGGGGAGCGGAGCGCATCTTCTGGCAGGCACCCGGGGTGTACACCACCGCGGTGGGGTACGCGGGCGGCTACACGCCCAACCCCACCTACGAAGAGGTGTGCAGCGGGCGCACCGGCCACAACGAGGTCGTGCTCGTGGCCTATCGCCCGGAGGAGATCTCCTACGAGGAGCTTCTGCGCCTGTTCTGGGAGGGTCACAATCCGACCCAGGGCATGCGCCAGGGCAACGATGTGGGCACCCAGTACCGCTCCGGCGTCTACGTGACCTCGGACGCTCAGCGCGAGGCCGCGCTGGCGTCGCGGGAGATGTTCGGGCCGAAGCTGGCCGAGGCGGGCCACGGGGAGATCACCACCGAGATCGAGGACGCTCCCGAGTTCTTCTACGCCGAGGACTACCACCAGCAGTACCTGGCCAAGAACCCGGGCGGCTACTGCGGGCTGGGCGGGACCGGGGTGTCCTGCCCGGTCGGCGTGTCGCGGCTGTAGTCGCGGGCGGTTCAGCTCCGCTCGGCGCGTGCGCACCGGGTCGCAGCGCGGTCCGGCTGGCTGGGGAAGGGGGTCTGACGACCTGTTCGCCTATAGGGCGAACAACGCGTCACACCCCCTCGGAAATCCGGCGTTTTCGGCCGCTCAAAGACCGGCCGGCGCGCCGATCCCGATCCCCCTTACCGCCAAACGGACCACGTTCCATCCCGCCGCGGAGGACTGAGCGGCGCGCAGCCGAGCGTCTACCCCGCCGCCAGGAAACGGCCCATCAGCTTGAGCCGCTCGTCGGCCTCGGACGGCCAGCGCTCCACGTCGGCGGGCCACCACGCCCAGTCGTCGTGCTCGGCGTCGGGCGCCGGCTCCGAGCCGTCGGGCACGACGGCGAGCCCCACCAGCATCATCATGCCGTTGGGAAGGCTCACCAGGGCCTCGACGCTCAGCCGAACCGGGTCGAGCGCCCACTCCTCGCTCAACTCGCGCGACAGGGTCACCGGCGGGGCTCTCGCCCAGGTCCACCGCTCCGCCGGCGCCCAGCGCCCAGCGGTTGGGCCACTGCGACACCCAGCCCGCCCGCCGGCCCGCCAGCCAGCGTCCGTCGGCGCTGCGCACCACGCACAGCGCGGTGAGGCTGTCGCAGGCGCCGCCCTCGATCAACCGCAGCGCCCAGCGCACCGGCTGCAACTCCAGCCGCAGCCGGTCGTCATTCTCGCCCCAGGAGACGAGGCGCGTGGCCATGCCGTCGTGCGAGGGCGAGCCCCGCTCGCGCAGGACGTCGACGGCCTCGTCCGCCTGACGCGCCAGCTCTTCGGGCGGCTCGTAGGGATCGTCGCGCCAGCGGGCCTCGACCTGATCGGGCCGCCAGGGGCCGCGTGCGAGCATGCCGGGGCGTGACGGCATCAGGCGCCGAGGTCCCGGCGCAGGCTGCTCACGTCAGCCCGCAACTCAGCCAGCTCGCGCTCGAGGTGTTCGACGCGCTCGGCGAGGTCGTCGCCGGCCGGTGGGCCCGGCGCTACCGCCGGCTCAGGCGCCGGGGCAGCCGGGGGCGTCGCCTGAACAGGCTCCTCGTCCGTCGGCTCCTCGCCGAGCAACTGCTCGTAGCGCTCCTCACGCTGTCCCGGACGACGATCGAGACGTCGCACCAGCTCGCGCTCCATCAGGCGATCGAGCGCCGCCTGCAGCTCGTCCGCGTCGCCGAACCGATGAAGCCGCTCGCTGCGCGCGCGCAGCTCGCCGGGGGTCTGGGGACCACGCAGCATCAGGATCCCGGCCAGCGCGATCTCCTCGCCGTCCAGGCCGAGCGCCCGGTCGAGCGTGTGCCGGTACTTCATCGTCCGCCGGTTGGCCCAGCTCGCAAGCGTGGCCCAGCGGCGCCGCACCAGCCGGTCGATCGCGGCCCTGATCACGGCGTCGTCATAGTCCACCACCGGCTCGCGGTTGGTGGACTGGTTGCAGGCCAGGCGCAGCGCGTTGAGCGTGAGCGGATAGACGTCGGGCGTGGTGCGCTGCTTCTCGATCAGACAGCCGAGAACCCGGATCTCGACGGCGTCGGGCTCCATCGCCTCAGCGGCAGGAGTCCGGCCTGCGCTTGCGCTCCAACACCCGCTCGAGCGCCACGGGGCTGGCGGTCATGATCCCGTCCACGCACATGTCCACCAGCCTGCGCCAGCTGGCGGGCGCGTCGCGGTCGTCACCCGAGAACCAGTTCTGCCACGCGTAGCCCTCGGCGTGGGCGCGAGCGACGTTCTCCGTCGTGGTGACCTCGATGAGGGTTCCGGCGAGCCGGAAGGTGATCGGCACCTGGAACGCCGCCACGCCCGGGCCCGGAGATCCTCCGGCCAGCAGCCAGTTGGCCACCCCCGGGATGCCGGGCGCCAGGTCGATCTTCGGCAGCAGCTCGTGGAAGCGGTCCACCGCCGGCTGCTTGAAGGAGACGACGATCAGGTCACGCCGCTTGGTGTCCTTCAGCAGAGCGGCGAGCACCTCGGCGTTCTGCACGTACTCGTCATCGGTCTCCGCGGGGGTGCGGCCCTTGATCTCGATGTTGATCGGCGTGCGCGGGAACGCGCGCATGACCTGACGCAGCGTGGGGACACGGAAGTCGGCCGCCCGGAAGCCCTTGGGCGGCTTGCCCCGGCCGGTGGCGATCCCGCGGAAGCGGTAGGCCCGGCGCGGCAGGTCGTGGCTGTAGTGCTCGCGCGCGCGAGGAGCGAACCAGTAGGCGGCGTCGAGGCGCCGGAGCCGGCGCAGCGTGTGGGAGGCCACCGTGCCCGACCCGTTCGTCTTGCCGTCGACCGTCGTGTCGTGCATGACCACGACCTTGTCGTCCTTGGTGACGCCGATGTCGAGCTCGAGCATGTCCGCCCCGGCCGCCGCCGCCTTGCGGAAGGCGTACATCGTGTTCGACGGAAACTCGTTCTCACCGCCCTGGTGGGCGATGTTGATGGTCTCCCGCTCGATCCAGCGGTTCTCGCCTCCGGCCACGGCGGCGGCTGGCAGCGCCGCCGCCAGCAGGAGCGCACCGATCAGGGACTTGACGAGCGTCTTCGTCATCGCGGCTCCAAGCTAACACGAGCCGACTGCCATTCTCAGCGCGTGGGCGTCTACGCGAACATCCTTCGCGTTCCGGGAGTGGCCGGAGTGGTGGTAGCCACCCTGATCGGCCGGCTGCCGATCGGCATCACCGGGCTGGCCATTCTGCTGTACGTGCAGGAGGTGAAGGGCTCGTTCGCGGCCGCGGGCCTCTGTGCCGGGGCGGTGGCGCTCGGCAGCGCCGCCGGCGCGCCGTTCCAGGGCCGCATCGTCGACCGCCGCGGCGACGGAGTGCTGCTGCCGATGGCATTGATCCACGCGGTCGGGCTGGTACTCGTCTGGGTACTGGGCGCGACCGAGGCACCGGTCGGCCTACTGGCGCTGGTCTGCGCCCTCACCGGGGCCGCCCTGCCGCCGCTGTCCTCGGTGCTGCGCTCGCGCTGGCCCTACCTCCTGGCAGAGCGGCCCGAGCTGGTGCAGGGAGCGTTCGCGCTGGACTCGGTGCTGATCGAGCTGATCTTCGTCACCGGTCCGCTGCTCACCACCGCGGTCGTGGCTCTGTTGGGTCCCGAGTACGCCCTCGCCGTGTCGGCGGCCTGCGTGCTGAGCGGCACTACGATGATGCTGGCCGGACTGCGCGGCCGGCCCGGACCCGAGCTGTCCGCGGGCGACAGCCGGGTGCTCGGGCTCGGTCCGCTCGCCTCGCCCGGCCTGCGCACCCTGGTGCTCGCCTCACTTCCGGTGGGCTTCGCGTTCGGAACGCTCGAAGTGGTGTTGCCCGCGTTCAGCGAAGCCGAGGGTGCCAAGGCCACGGCCGGCCTCCTGATCGCCGTGTGGTCGGCGGCGAGCGGGGTGGCCGGCCTGGTGTACGGCGCCTATCCCGGACGCTCCAGCGTCGCGCGCGTCCACCTGCGCTTCGCTGTGCTGCTGCCACTCGGTTGCGCCGCACTGTTCGCGGCCACGTCGCCGCTGACCATGGCGCTGCTCGTGATCTTCGCCGGCATCCCCATAGCTCCGCTGATCGCCTCACGCAACCTGCTGGTGGACCGGGTCGCGCCGCCGGGCACGCACACCGAGGCGTTCACCTGGCCACTGACCGCGCTCGTGGCAGGCGTCGCGGCAGGAGCGGCCAGCGCCGGCGCACTCGTCGAGTCCTACTCCTGGTCGGCCGGGGTTCTCTCGGCGGTGATCGTGTCGGGAGCTGGAGCCCTGCTGCTGCTCGCCCGGCGCACATCGCTCGCCCCCGCGCCCGCCGCCGCCTGAGCGGGGGCGGATCCCGGCCCGTACCTTCAGCGGACCATGCCCGAGCTGCCCGAGGTCGAACGAGCACGCGCCCTGATCGAAGAGCGGGCGCTCGGCCGGCGCATCGAGTCGGCCGACGACGCCGACGTCTTCGTCTGCCGGCCCCACTCTCCCGGAGAGATCGATTCCGCCCTGGCGGGCGCCACGCCGGTGGCCGCTCACCGGCGCGGCAAGGCCATGTGGATCGAGATGGAGGACGGACCGACGCTCGGACTGCATCTGGGCATGGCCGGACGGATCGTCGTCGACGGCCGCGGCTCGGAGCGCGGCTGGGATCGCTTCACCCTCGCCTTCGAGGACGGCGGCTCGCTGGCCCTTCGCGACAAGCGCCGGCTGGGCCGGGTGGTGCTCGAGCCCGACCTCTCGGTGCTCGGCCCCGACGCCGCCGAGGTGTCGCGGCGCGAGTTCCGCGAACGCGTGGGACGGGGCCATGCGCCGCTCAAGGCACGCATGCTCAACCAGAAGGTGATCGCCGGCGTGGGCAATCTGCTGGCCGACGAGACGCTCTGGCGCGCCGGCCTGTCACCCGAACGGGAGGCAGGCTCACTGTCCGAGGAGGAGCTCGACGAGCTACGGCGCGAGCTGCGCGCCGCCACCCGCAGGGCGATCCGGCGCGGCGGGGTGCACACGGGCGACCTGATCCGTCATCGGCGCCGCGGCGGCGAGTGCCCGCGCTGCGGCGCCACGCTCGAACGCGCGACGGTGGGCGGGCGCACCACCTACTGGTGCCCTCGCGAGCAGGACTGACTCAGGCCGGCGTGAGCCAGCCGCGCAGCCGCTCGTACACCTCAGGATGGTTCAGCAGCGCGAGGTGGTGGGCGCCCCCCAGCTCGAAGCCGTGCTCGGCCTCGAACGCGATGCGCCGCGAACGGCTGCTCCCGCAGGCGCTGGGCCCGAGCACCAGCCAGTCACCCACCAGGCGACCCAGCGGATGCCGCGGGTCCCGGGTGATGGTGGCGGCAACGAAGTGATGGCTGGCGCTCTCGAGCAGAGGCAGTTCGCGGCAGGCCCTGGCACGCAGGGCATCCGCGTCCTGGCCGCTCCAGTCATCGTCCACCAGCGAACCCATCCGCAGGTCGCGGATCCCGGCGCTGCGACGCCGCAGGAACGCGGCGGCGGGACGCGACTCCGGCAGCGTGTGGAGCGCCGAGGCGGCCACGTGCACGGCCTGGGCCAGCGGCGCGCCGAAGTGCGGCGTGCCCAGCGAGACGGTCTGGCGAACGCGGCTCGGCCAGGCCCTGCCCTGCTCGGTCGCTTGATGACAGGCGCTGCGAGCCACGAGCCCGCCCATGCTGTGACCGACCAACGCGAGCTCGGCCACCTCCACCGGCCATGACTCGACCACCTGCTCGAGCAGCTCGGCCAGCGAGCACCCGTTCTCCGAGATGTGGCGCCCGCTGTTGTAGCGGACGGCCAGCGAGCTGCAGCCGACGTCCACGGCCAGCCGCTCGCCGTAGCCGCCACCGCTCTCCCGGGCCCCGAGCTGCCAGGCGAATTCCGTCTCCATCAGCCCGTGCAGGAACACGACGAGCCGCGGCCGGGCGGACGGGAAGGCGGCGGCCAGACCGGGACGCGACGGATCGATCGGCAGGCCCTTCATGCGCACCGACATCGGCGGCGTCAAAACGCTGCCCTCCTCCTCGAGCGCGTCGCCGATCAGCCCGGTGACCGCCCCGACCACCAATGCGCCCCGCGGCGAGGCGGAGGGCGCCGGCCGGCCGGCGCGAGAGCTCGCCGCCGCGAGCTCCGCTCCGCGCCCCGCCAGCCAGGTGCCACCGCGCAGGGCGCCGTACACCGTCGCGCTGATGGCGTCGTGCGCGCTACGGGCGGGCGATCCCGCCGGGCCCGTGGCCTCGAAGGCCCGCTCGGCGATCGCGCCATGCACGCTCGCGATACCGCCAACGAGCCGCCCGGCCTCGCCGAAGGCGAGCCTGGTCAGGGCGCCGAGCTCGTCGCGCTGCGCGCTCATCGGGTCACACGATGTCAGGCGCCCCCGGCAGATAGGCTCGCGGCCATGGCCAATATCAGCGGAGAGCGCACGGTGGAGATCGACGCTCCGATCGAGCGCTGCTTCGAGATCGCAGCGGACATCGCCAACGCCACGGACTGGCAGGGTTCGCTGCGCGACGTCGACGTGATCGAGCGCGACGGCGACCGCCGGGCCCTGCTGGTGGAGACCGAATCGGACGCCAAGGTCAAGACCGTGAAGGCACTCCTGCGCTTCAGCTACGAGGAGCCCACGGCCATCCGCTGGGTGCAGGAGAAGGGCGACACCAAGTCGCTGCACGGCTCCTGGACCTTCGAGGACCTGGGCGAAGGGCGCACCCGCGCGACCTACGCCCTCGACGCCGATCCCGGACGGATGCTCGGGATGCTCCTGCGCGGCCCGGCGGAGGGCAAGGTGCGCGACTTCCTGCTCGGCAACGCCGCCGCCGGGCTCAAGGAGCGGGCCGAGCGCTGAGCCTGATGGTGTGGGTCTTCGTGTCGCGGTCGCCCGCGGCGTCACGAATGCGGACGCTGAGCACGACCTTGACCCGCCGGCCCCAGCCGAACCGCCCGGCGCGTGCTGGCCGGCAGGGGGACCTCGAGCTTCACCTTGCGGGCGCTCGGCACGAAGCGATTGCGGATCGCGCGCAGCCGGTGCACCCTGACCGCGCCGGCGGCCGCGTGGACGGCCAGCCCGATGGTCCGGCCGAAGCGCTGCGTCCGCCTGACGGTAAGGGCGGCCGTTGGAGTCCTGACGTCCAGCGCCGGGGCAGCGCCCCACTCGCAATGACCCGGCGATCGGTGTGGACTGGGCGACGGTGCGGCGTGCTGATCGCCGCCAAGCTGATCGGTAAACCGCCGGCGGCTCCCGTTTTCGGCACGAGGCGCGACTTGCCCTCCTCGCCGGTGTCGCGCCCGTCGATTTTCCTCGGGCCAAAAGCGTCGCCATCGGGTGAACCGCTTTGGCAACCGTGAGCTCAACTCTGCGTTGCACAAGATCGCCGTGTCAAGAGCCACTGGGAGCCCAGGGCTCGTGCTTATCCGGAACGCCGCCAGGCCGAAGGTAGGACGCGTCGCGAGGCGCTGCGCTGCCTCACACGCCACCGTCCGAGTCGTGTTCCGGCTCTTGCGCCACACAAGGGACGCCCGCCGTGAGCAGGTGGTCAAGGGTGCGCGGCGCGACGGCAAGGTCCGCGTCCCGGCGCTCGCCTGAGCGGCGTCGGGTCCTCACGCCCGCACACCCGCACCCGCACCGGCACCCGCACCCGCAAGGGTGCGTCAATGGGCGGGCTGAGCGCCAGGACATCGCGAGCGAGAAGGCGCGGGACAACCCGCTCGGTTCAGCGGGTCTTCCGGCGCTGTCGTGCGCGCTCTTCTTCTGCCTCCTGTTGTTCGGCTCTCGCGTTGGCTCGCTCCTTGCCAGCTTCGGCGGGCTCACCCAGCTGATCGTGCAGGTTTGCCAGTTGATCGCCGATGCTCGCCGCTTGTTCATGTAGGTCGGCCGCTTGCTGGCCGGCGTCCGCGGCGCTGTCTCGAGCGCGTCGCGCGTCGCTCGTCGCGCGGTGGGCTCGGGCCTTGGCTTCGGCGCGCAGCTGTTCCAGGAGCCAAACGCGCTCGACCAGTTGCTGACGTTTGGTTGGATCCATGCTTGACCTCCTAACCATGGGCTTTTGACGGGTGGCGCCATGGGCGCTACGCCCACCCTTAAGGAAGTTGACAGTTTCCGACTTAGGTTTTATCATGGCGAGCGTCAAGGTGAAACTCAAAGGAGGAGCGACCAATGACTCTCCTGATCAAGCCTGAGCCCTTCTCGCGTGAGGTCGATCGGCTGTTTGACCGCCTATTCGACACCCCCGTGCAGGCGCAGCGCTGGGCCCCCGCGATGGACCTGACCGAGGCCGACGACCACTACGTGCTCAAGGCCGACCTCCCAGGAGTCAACGACGAGGACGTCAGCATCGAGGTCGAGAACGGCCTGCTAACCATCTCTGGCGAACGCAAGGCCGAACATGAGCGCACAGAGCGCGGCTTCTACCGCATCGAGCGCGCCTTCGGCCGCTTTCAGCGTCAGCTGACCATGCCCGAAGGCATTGACCCAGACGGCGTGAGCGCGGACTTCGACCGCGGCGTCCTCTCAGTGCGGATCCCAAAGCCGGAACAGGTCAAGCCCCGCCGCGTCTCGATCGGCACTGGTGACAATGGCGGCAAGCCAACCTTGGAAGGGACGTCCAGCGACGAGCAATAGCGAAGCCAACGGGCGTCGGTGATATCACGCGGACACGTGCGCCCGCGTCGGGCATTGGCCGGCGCGGGCGTACTTGTCCAGCGCCCAATCCCGCCCCAGCGAACACCTAACTAGCCCATTGTGAGCGGTGCCCATCGGCCGCTGCGAAACCTCTGTCAACCGACTTGACAGAGGAGCTACCGGCGCGGGAAGCAGCTCAGCGTCAGTGCAACCGGACGGTCCTGGCACGATCGACTCCGTCCGAAAGTGGCACCTCGAGCCGGCGAGTCGCCGAGGCATCGTCATAGTCAGCGCCGACCGCCATGACCGCGACGACCACCGCCCCGCTGCCGTTGGACGCGCCGGCCTCGCCGGCCGGCCCGGCCATGGCGGGCGAGACTCGGCCGCGGATCCCACCCGCCTTCCTGCTCCCCCGGCCGCTCCAGACGCTGCGCTTCTCCACGCGCCAGGCCGAGTTCGTGTTCCGCGCGCGCCGCGAGCTGGGCGAGGTGTTCCAGCTCCGCGGGGCGATCGGGCGCGACCTCGTGGTGGTGACCGCTCATCCAGACCACGTCCGGTCGCTGTTCACGGCCAGGCCCGAGGAGGCGCCGTCGCTCACCGGCGAGTCGCCGCTGCGGCCGATCGTCGGCCCCAACTCGGTCCTCACCGCGATCGGCCCGCGCCACATGCGCCAGCGAAGGCTCCTGCTGCCGCCGTTCCACGGCGACGCCGTCAAGCGCTACACCGAGATGATCACCGGGGCCGCACAGAGGGAGATCGAGCGCTGGCCGATCGGCGAGCCCTTCCCGCTCGCGCCGCGGATGCAGGCGATCACCCTCGACGTGATCATGGCCGGCATCTTCGGGGTGGAGGGCAGTCCGGCCGAGGGCACGCCCGAGCACGGGCTCCGGCGGACCGTGCGGCGGGCACTCGCGCTCTCGGCGCGTCCCGAGGCGCAGCTGGCGGAGTTGGTCAACCTCGGCCGCGAGGAGCCGGTAGGCCTCACCCGCGTGCTGCTCGCCCAGCTCGACCGGCCCCTCTACGCGACCATCGCCGAGCGCCGCGCGAGCGCCGGAGGTGGCGAACGGACCGACATCCTCTCGCTGCTGCTGGAAGCCGAGACCGAGGACGGTGAGCGGCTGACCGACCAAGAGCTGCGCGACGAGCTTCTCACCCTCGTGCTCGCCGGCCACGAGACCACGGCCAACTCGCTGGCCTGGATCTTCGAGCGGCTGCTGCGAACGCCGAACGCGTACGACCGGCTCCGCGAGGTCACGCGCAGCGGAGACGACCCCGACGGCTACCTCGAGGCCACCATCCACGAGGGGATGCGCAGCCGCCCCGTGATCCCGATCATCGGCCGCCGCGTGACGGTGCCGTGGCGCCTCGGGGAGTACGTGGTTCCGCCGGAGGCCGCCGTCCTGGTGAGCATCCTGCTGCTCCACCATCGCGAGGACGTGTATCCGGAGCCGTTCGAGTTTCGGCCCGAGCGCTTCGTCGGGCGCAAGCCCGGCACCTACACCTGGATCCCCTTCGGCGGCGGCATACGCCGCTGCCTGGGGGCCACGCTCGCGATGGTCGAGCAGCGCGTGGTGCTCGACGCGATCACGCGCCGGACCGACATGTTCGCGCCCGATCCGGCACCCGAACGGGCGCGCCACCGCAACGTGACCATGATCCCCGCGCACGGCGCCCGGGTGGTCGTGTCCGCCCGCCGCCCGGCTTAACCGCCACTTCGCTCCGCAGCACCGCTCGCCCGGGCCAGCGGGGGTTGACGCATTCGGCTTAACGATATATCGTTACTGCTCGTGATAGTCAGCGACAACAGGAGTTATTCATGTCAAGGCATGGTTCCCCCAAGGGCGGCCCGCGTGGCCGCCGCCACCGGCAGGCGGGATGGCCGGAGATGAGCGGGCGCCGTCACGGCCCCGGAAAGCACGGACCGGGCGGCTGGGGCGGCCCGCGCGGATGGGGCGGCAACCGCCGCCGCATGCGCCGCGGCGACGTCCGCGCCGCACTGCTCGTGCTGCTGGCCGAGGAGCCGCAGACCGGCTACGGCCTGATGGAAGAGATCGAGCGCCGCAGCAGCGGTGCGTGGCGCCCGAGCCCCGGCTCGGTGTACCCCACGCTGGCGCTGCTCGAGGACGAAGGTCTCGTCACGAGCGGCGAGGGCGGGGGCCGCAGGCCCCACGAGCTCACCGAGCAGGGGCGCACCTACGTCGAGGAGAACAAAGAGAAGCTAGGCGAGCCCTGGGCCACGCTGGCCGCAGGGATCGGCGAGGAGCGCCTGGAGCTGCGCGGGCTGATTGGCCAGATCGGCGCCGCCGCCTGGCAGGTGGGCTCCATGGGCGACGAGTCGCAGGTCACGAAGGCCAAGCAGCTGCTGGAGGAGACCCGGCGCGGTCTGTACCGCATTCTCGCGGACGACGAGCCGGGCGAGTAGCGCTCAGGGCCCGGCAAGCGAGCAGAGCGAACGCCTCGGCATCGCCCGTGGCGCAATACTGCGCGTCCGACCCGATCCCGGAGGCCTGTCCCGATGCTCATCCGCCGTCTCGCCGTCGCGCTCGTCGCCACCGTCTGCCTGCTCGTGCTCGGCTCGGGCATGGCGGCCGCCAAGGCAAGGCCGAGCGGCCAGGCGCAGTTGCGCATGAACGAGATTCAGGTGATCGGGACGCACAACAGCTACCACCGCGAGCTCAGCAGGGCAGAGCGGGTGGCGCACGACGCGATCTACGGCGGCGCGGCGATCTACGACGGCTTCCTCGCCTACAGCCACGCCTCCCTGCCCAACCAGTTCGGCCGCCAGGGTGTCCGCGGGATCGAGCTCGACCTGTTCCCCGATCCCCAGGGCGGGCTCTACGCCAACCCGCTGTTGCGTCAGCGGTTGGCGGCGGGGCCGCTCACCGATCCCGAGTGGTACGGGCCCGGGACCAAGGTGCTCCATACCGCGGACCTCGACTACAAGTCCACCTGCCCGCGCCTCACCACGTGCCTCGGTCTCGTGAGGCGCTGGTCGCGAGCCAACCCCCGGCACGTGCCCCTGCTCGTGCTGCTCGAGCTCAAGGGGACCGACCCGGTGGCGGGGGCGCTCGGCGGGGTGACCGTGCCGCCGTGGGACGCTCCGGCCCTCGACAATCTCGACCGTGAGATCCGCTCGGTGTTCGGGCCCGAGGAGCTGATCACCCCCGACGATGTGCGCCGGCGCGGGCTCACCCTCGAGCAGTCGGTGCTGCGCCGGGGCTGGCCGACGCTTCGCAGCGCGCGGGGCCGCGTGGCCTTCCTCATGGACAACGGGCCCGGGCCGATCAGCACCGCCTACACCGCCGGGCGCCCCAGCCTCGAGGGACGGGTGCTGTTCACCAACGGGCGGCCCGGCACGCCGGACGCGGCGTTCGTCAAGCGCAACGAGCCGACCGACGCCAACCTCGAGCAGATCCGCCAGCTGGTGCGGAGCGGCTACCTGGTGCGCACCCGCTCGGACGAGCCGCTGGGCACGGTTCTGTCCGGGGACGAGACCCAACTGCGCGCCGCGCTGGCCAGCGGAGCCCAGCTGGTGTCGACCGACTTCCCCGAGGTGGGGATGAGCGCCCGCTACGACCGCGATTACGTGGTCGCGCTCCCGGAGGGCGGTCCGGCACGGTGCAATCCGGTGATCCGGCCGGCGGGCTGTCGCAGCCGCCGGCTCGAGCTCACCCGCTCGGCGCGCTCGTTCTCCCGCCGGGTGGCGGCGGCACGAGCCCGGTGACGGGCGGCTCCGATCGGAGCGTGCGCAGCGCGCGTGAGTCCGACGCCGAGGCGGTCGGGCGCCTGCTGCACGACTTCAACACCGAATTCGACGAGCCCACGCCCGGCCCGGCCGCGCTGGCGGAGCGAGTCCGCGAGCTCACGGCCGGTGGCGACACGGTGATCCTCGTCGGCGGTCCCGGACCCGACGGCCTCGCCGTGCTCCGCTTCCGCCTCTCAATCTGGTCGCGAGGGCTCGAGTGCTATCTGGCCGAGCTGTACGTGGTTCCCGCCCGCCGCCGTGAGGGCCTTGGCCGCGCTCTGATGGATACCGCGATGGAGAGGGCCCGCGAGCGAGGAGCCGACTACATGGACCTGGGCACGAGCGAGGACGACGTGGCGGCCCGCGCCCTCTACGAGAGCCTCGGCTTCAGCAACCGGGAGGGCAAGCCGGACGGGCCGCTCAACTACTTCTACGAGCGAGAGCTCTGAAGCTGTTCTCGATCGTTCGCGCGGCGCTCAGGGTCCGAGGTTGAAGCGCTCGATCCCGATCACCGGGCGCACTCCGCGCTCGAGTCCCGGCCCGGCGAAGGCCCTGCGCAGCACGTCGTCGCCGGCGGCGTTGCCCAGCGCCGCCATGATCATCCCCTGGTCCAGTGAGAGGTACGCGTCGGACACGCGCCCGCTCTGGACGTTCACGCTGTCGCGGAAGCCCCAGCGCCCGTAGAGGCCGGGGAAGTCACGGGCCAGCCGGCGCAGGTTGGCGAGCGTCTCGCGCGGCGCGTAGCGCAGCGCCAGGAAGGCGGCGTGAGGAGTGACCACGCCGTTGGTGTAGGCCGACTGCGGCGGGTCGGGCTGTGCCGGGCGATCGGGACAGCCGGCGAAGCCGTGGTCCACGAGCGTGGCGTCCTCGTTCGAGGGCATGCCGTTCGGGTCCATGCCCGCTCCGTCCACGCCCCAGACGCCGTAGTCGCCCTCGGGCTTGTTGGCGGGTGAGAAGCCCCAGTAGCCGTAGCCGGCCTCGTCGAGCCCGTGCACGATCTGAGCACGGACCGTGCGCGGATGGTTGGCGGCCCAGCTGCGCGGTCCCCAGCGCTCCTCGGGCACGAACAGCGCCGGCATCAGGGCCTCGAACATCGAGCCGCCCCACGAGGGCACGAGCTGGATGTCGCGGTAGCGATACGCCCCCTCGAACACGTCGACGCCGAGGTAGCGCCGCCACTCTCCCACCGGCTTCGTCTCCTGGAACGAGTACTCGCAGGTGTCCGGGAAGGTCCGCCAGCGCCCGTAGTAGGTCTTCGGCGGAAGCTGCCCGCGGGCGATGCCGATGTAGTCGACGATGCGGCTCTCTGAGACCAGCGTGTCGTAGCAGCAGGGCGAGGCCGCCGGGTCGTCGGGGCGGTAGTGGAACAGCACCCGGTTCTCCTCGGGCACGTAGTAGAAGCCGAAGTCCATCGCGCGGTAGAGCGCGCGAGCGCGCCGGGCGAGCGGGTCAACGCTTCGGGCCACGATCTTCAGGCCCACCGCCAGCCAGCCGTTGTCGACCGAGGAGAGGATGGGGTTGAACTCGTCCTCCGGACGCGGCGGCCACGCGGTGAGCTTCTCGCCCGTGCGGTGGTCGTACCAGTTGTAGTACTGGCCCGTGTCCTCGAAGCGCTCCATCCGCTCGAGCGTCGTGACCGTCCGCGATAGGCGGCGGACCAGCTCCCGGCGCGAGATGAAGCCGAGCCGCTGGGCGGCCACCGCGCTCCACATGTAGGCGCCGATGTTCGTGGTGGAGGTCTGGACGCTGCGACTGCCGTCGGCCTCCAGGATGTCGGCGGGCAGGCCGGAGGAGGGATCGGTCATGGCCTCGAGCGAGGCCCAGGTCCGCTCGGCGTAGTCGTGCAGCCGGTCGCGATCGGAGGAGGCGGCCGCCGCCGGGGCGACCAGCAGAAGGACCAGCAGCGCGAGGAGAATGCACCTCACGGCAGAGGGGTCTACCCGCGTCCGGCGGCGGCCAACCGCGTTTGCCGATCCCCTAGTTCGGGGGATATCGCACCCGCGCGCATCCTGCGCGTCGTCCTGGGGAGGTCGAGAGATGGGTCGAAGGATTTCTCTGCACGCGCTGGTGATCGTCGTGCTCACGTCGTGTCTGTTCGCCGCCTGGCCGGCGCTGGCGTCGAAGAAACGCGCGACGCGCGATCGCGCCGCCCTTCAGGCGGTGCAGCAGGGACTCGACCGCAACACCGAGCGGCGCATCGACAGGCTGCTGCGCCGCATGACGCTGGACGAGAAGCTCAACCAGCTCACGCTGCTCTCCGACGGGCAGATGAAGGATGAACCCCGCCGAGGCGCGCAAGCCGGTGGGCTCGGTCTTCTCGGAGACCGACCCGGTGCTGATCAACCAGTACCAGCGCGACGCGGTGGAGAACTCGCGGCTGGGTATCCCCATCCTGTTCGCCTTCGACACGATCCACGGCTTCCGCACGATCTTCCCCATCCCGCTGGGCGCCGCCAGCAGCTTCGACCCGGGGGTGGCCCGGGCCGACCACCGCATCGGCGCATTCGAATCGGCCGCGGTCGGGCTCAAGCAGATCTACAGCCCGATGGTCGACCTCTCCCACGAGCCGCGCTGGGGCCGCATCGCCGAGGCCGCCGGCGAGGATCCCTACCTCAACTCGGTGATGAGCGCTGCGCGCGTGAAGGGCGCGCAGGGCAACGACTACAGCGACCCCGACCG
Source organism: uncultured Thermoleophilaceae bacterium (assembly GCA_963751105.1). Classification (GTDB taxonomy): domain Bacteria; phylum Actinomycetota; class Thermoleophilia; order Solirubrobacterales; family Thermoleophilaceae; genus JACVRW01. Next base: position 42,440 of record CAVVTG010000001.1, read on the forward strand.
GGTGGTCACGAGCGTCAAGCACTTCGCCGCCTACGGCGAGCCCGACGCCGGCCGCGACTACGGCACCACCGACATGTCGCTCCAGCGGCTGTGGAACTTCTACCTGCCGCCGTTCAAGGCGGCGGTGGACGCCGGCTCGGACACGCTCATGTGCTCCTTCAACGCGATCAACGGCGTGCCCGGCTGCGCCAACCGCTACCTGGAGAACCGCGTGCTCAAGAAGCAGTGGGGCTTCGACGGCTTCATCGAGAGCGACTACACCGCGGTAGCCGAGCTGCGCGCCTGCCCGGGCGTGAATCCCGAGGGCGGCCCCTGCGGCCACGGCGTGGCCGAGGACGGCCGCGAGGCCGCGAAGAAGGCGCTGAACGCGGGCACCGACTCCGAGATGGTGTCCACGAACTACCGTGACTTCGGCCGCTCGCTGGTGACCAGCGGGGACGTGTCGATACGCCGCATCGACGACGCCGTCCGCCGCATCCTGCGCGTGAAGTTCCGCGCGGGCCTGTTCGAGAACCCCTACGTGGATGTCGCCGCCGCCGAGGGCAAGCAGCTGCTGCCGCAGAACCGCGCGGCGGCCCGCCGGGCGGCCGGCCGCTCGATGGTCCTGCTGAAGAACGACGGCGCCGTGCTGCCGCTCGACCCGGCGCAGTCGACCGCGGTCATCGGCCCGCTGGGGAACTCCAAGCACGACATGCTCGGACCGTGGTGGGGACGAGGCGCCGACGAGGACGCGGTCTCGCTGTTCGAGGGCATGCTTGCCCAGAACCTCAACACCACGTTCACCCCCGGCTGCACGATCAGCAACAACGAGCTCTACGACCCGCAGAACGAGTGCGCGACCGACGCGGGCTTCCCGGCGGCAGTGGCCGCCGCGCAGGCCGCCGACCAGGTGGTGCTCGCGCTCGGTGAGACCCGCGAGATGAGCGGCGAGGCCGAGTCGCGTTCCATGATCGATCTCCCCGGGCTGCAGGAGGAGCTGATCGAGGCGATCAAGGCCACCGGCAAGCCGTTCGCCGTCGTGCTGTTCAACGGGCGGCCACTCACGATCGAGGGGGTCGCGGAGGACTCGCCGGCGATCCTCGAGGCCTGGTTCCCGGGTGTCGAGGCCGGCAACGCGGTGGCCGACGTGGTCTACGGCAGGGTCAACCCGGGCGGCAAGCTCCCCGTGAGCTTCCCGCGCAACGTGGGCCAGGTGCCGATCTTCTACAACCACAAGCCCACCGGTCGCCCATGTGATGTCGGCTCGAGGTACAACTCGCGCCACCGGGACATCCAGAGCTGCCTGCCGTTGTTCGAGTTCGGCTACGGCCTCAGCTACACGACGTTCGAGATCTCGCCGGCGCGGCTGAGCGCGACTTCGATGAACGCCCGCCGCGGCAGCGTCGACGTCAGCGCCGAGGTCACCAACACGGGCTCGGTGGCCGGCGACGAGGTCGTCCAGCTGTACATCAACGACCCGGTGGCGAGCATCTCGCAACCGGTGCGCCGCCTGCGCGGCTTCGAGCGCGTGACGCTCCAGCCGGGCCAGACGAGGACGGTGTCCTGGACGCTCGACCGCGACGACGTGGGCTACTACGACAACCGCGGTAAGTTCATCGTTGAGAACGGGCGGATCAACGTCTACGTGGGCAACAGCTCGGGCCGGTCGGACAACAAGCTGACGTTCAACGTGACCGGCGGTCAGCGGGTGGAGGCCACCAAGCGCCGCTAGCGGGGACCTGACCGGGCGCGCGTGCAGCGCACGCTGCTCGTCGAGCGCTGCACGCCGTACGGCAGGTCGTAGCGGGGCAGATAGGTGAACGTCCAGCGTCCGCTCTTGGGGCACTTGGCCGGGGTCCGTATACCGGGATGCTTGCGGGTGCCGAAGCGGCGCCCCTTGAGCGACATGCCGAGCACCGAGACCTCGTAGCCGCCGGGCAGCGCGACGGCCGGCAGGGTTGCGATCACACGGTTGCGGTTGACGCTGGCCGTGAACACGCGCAGCACGCTCCCGCTCTCGCTCGTGAAGGCGACCACCATTCCCGGGCGGGCGACGAAGATGTGCACGTTGGCGTCGATGTTGCCCGCCGCCCCGATGAACAGCGCCGCGGTTCCCGTGACGAACTTGGAGCGCTTCGGGCAGACACCTATGCCGCCGCTCGTGATCTCTTCGACGGATGCGTCGCAGCTGGGCGCGCCGCTGAGGTCGAAGCGCGTCCCCCGCGGGAACACGAGCGTTGCGCTGCGCTGGGGAGGCGGCTGCACTCCCGGCGCATAGGGCTTCAGCGCGCCGTCGAAGCGCCATCCGGTCCAAGCGCCGGGCTCAGTCGTCGTGAAGCGCTGCTTCATCTTGGCGTAGAGCGGGGCCCGGGTGTCGCCGGCGGCTGCCGTGCCCGGCATCGCCAGCAGGGCCGCCGCCGAAGCCAGCAGGGCAAGCCGAACAGCGGTCGTCCGTCTGTGCACGAACCCGTACTCGGTCACGTCTCTACCTCCTGTTGTCGGTCCATTTCTACCTTCTGGCATCGAGGCGCGCCACCTGTCCAGCGCCCGCCAGTGCGCCGCGGTCGGAGATGTCGGCTCTCGATCGGAGCGTCTCGCCGGTCGCTGGCAGCTCACTGATAGGCGCTGAATGGAGGAGGCCGGCGGGCGCCGGCCCGAGGAGAAAGGGTCGCTTTCCTGATGGCGAGACCGGGATGAACGGGCTGTACGGCTTCAGCGGCAACGACGACTGCGCGGAGGCCCGGATCAGGACAAGCTGATACGCGGCCCGGGTGCCAACAGCTGGCGGAAGAAGGACGACAGCGCGTCGTCGGCGTGCGGCGGGGCCTGACGCGTCCGAGCTCCGCGCCGGGCCACCGCCCAGGCTAGAGTCGAGCGATCGTGACGCAGGCGATCGCGCTCACGCCCGAGGACCGGGCCATCCTGGCCCTGGAGAGCGACACCATCGCCGGGCACACCTGCAAGGTCATCGTGCTCGGCGAGGGGGCGGTGAGCGCCGCCGCCCTCCGCGACCTACTCGCGGCGCGCATCGAGGACACTCCGGCACTGACCCGCCGTCTGGCCGACGGGCCGGGCGGGCCGAGCTGGGTCTCGGACGAGGGCTTCGACCTCGCCGAGCACGTCGTGGAGCAGCCGCCGGCGGAGCCGGCGGATCCCGACGTACTCTCGGACGAGGTCGCGGCCCTCTTCGCGCAGCACCTCGACCGTGAGCGGCCGCTGTGGCGGATGGACGTGATCCCGTACGGCAACCGCCGCGTGCTCGTCTGGCGCATCCACCACGCGCTGGCCGACGGCACCGCGGCGATGCGCTATGCCCGCACGCTGCTGTGGGACGCCACGACCGTGGCGCCACCTGCCGCCCACCGGGCCGACGAGGCTCGCCGGCGGGCGCACCTCGCCGCCTTCGTGCGGCGCGAGTTCTCGCGCTCTCACGGCCGCTCGCCGTTCGACGGTCGGATCGGCACGCGGCGACGGGTGGCCTTCGCCTCCGCGCCTCTCAGCCCGCTGCACGACGCCGCGAAGCGGCTCGCCGGCGCCACCCTCAACGACGCCGTGCTCAGCGTCATCGCCGGTGCCCTTCGTCGCTGGCTCGAGGAGCACCATGGCCGGCTGGGCGACCTGCGAGCGAAGGTGCCGGTCAGCCTCCACCACGAGGGCGACGATGCCGGCAACCGGGACTCTTTCTTCTGCGTCGAGCTGCCCCTGGGCGAACCGGATCCGGTCGCGCGCCTGAACGCGGTACGCGCGGCCACCGCCGTGCGCAAGGCGGAGCACGATGCCCAGACCATGGACCGGCTGCTCGCCGACCTCGGGCGCGTATCGCCGGGACTGCGCGGCTTCTGCGAATCGGTGGAGCGCAACCCACGCAGCTTCGCCCTCAACGTGTCGAACGTGCCCGGGCCGCGAGAGCCGGTCAGCGTCCTCGGCGCCCCGGTGGAAACGATGCACTCGATCGCGGAGATCGGCGAGCGTCATGCGCTGCGCGTCGCGGTGGTCTCGCTCGCGGGAATGCTGTGCTTCGGCTTCTGCGCCGATCCAGCGATCGTGGACGACCTGGCCGCGATGGCCGAAGGCACCGAGGCCGAGGCGAGTGCGCTGATCCGCGCCGCCGCATGAACGCGCCCGATCCGCTGATCGCTCAGCTCGACGGCCAGGTTGAGGTGGCGGCTCGGGTCGGGTCGGGCTTCTACGCGATCCTGCTCGAGCGCATGCGTGACGACGCGGCCTTGGGAGGACCCACCCGGGTGGCGCTTCGCGGTCACGAGCGCGACCGCGTCGACGAGTGGGACGCCTTTCGTCTTCTGGCCGGGGTACACCGGATCGTGCTCTCGGGGCAGGCTCCGGAGCTGGCGGAGCGCTACCCGTCGACCGGTGGCGACGGGGACGCCGAGGCGGCCTGGCCGGCCGTCCGCGAGCTGATCGCCGCCGGCCGTGCGGAGCTCGTGGACGCCCTCGCCCATCCACTGCAGACGAACGCGCCCACGCGCGCCAAGGCGCTCGTCCCGGCGCTGTGCCTGATCGCCGAGCGCACCGGGCTGCCGCTGCGCCTGCTCGAGCTGGGTGCGAGCGCCGGGCTCAACCTGCGCCTCGACCGCTTCCGCTACGAGCAGGACGACGAGGCCTTCGGCCCGCGCGACTCACCGGTGCGCTTCACGAACTTCCTGACAGGCGATCACCCGTCACTTGCCGCGGGCTTCGCGGTGAGCCAGCGAGCCGGCTGCGACCTCAACCCGCTCGACGCGACGTCCGACGCGGGCAGGCTCACGCTGCTGGCCTGCATCTTTCCCGACGAGACGGAGCGCTTCGACCTGCTCGAGCACGCCATCGCGGTGGCTCGCGGCGAACCGGCCACCGTGGAGCGCGCCGACCTGGCGAGCTGGGTGGCCGAGCAGCTGGCTCGGCCCCGCCCCGGCACGTGCACCGTCGTCTACCACACCATCGTCTGGCCCTATCTGCCCGACGCCGTGCGCGAGGCCGCCGAGGCGGCGATCTCCGCCGCCGGAAGAACGGCGACCACCGATGCTCCCCTGGCTCTGCTGTCCTTCGAGGGCTCGGAGACGGACCCGGCCAGGGCCCAGCTGCATCTCACCCTCTGGCCCGGGGGAGAGCGCCGGCTGCTCGCGCAGTCCAGCCACCATCCGGTGACCGTTGACTGGATCTAGAAGATCACCGGCATCCTCGTCAGGCCGTGGGCCCATGAGGAGGGCAGGCGCTCGACCTCGCCGGCCGGCGCCAGGTCGGGCATCCGGCGGGTGAGCTCCTCGAAGAGGATTCTGAGCTCCAACCGGGCCAGGCCGGCTCCGAGGCAGAAGTGGCGCCCGCCGCCTCCGAACGCCTTGTGGTCGGGCTTGACCCGCCGGATGTCGAAGGCCTGTGGCTCCTCGAACACCTGCTCGTCGCGCGACGCCGACGCGTACCAGAGCAGCACGCGGTCGCCCTCGGCGATGCGCCGGCCGCTGATCTCGGTGTCAGTCGTCGCGGTGCGGTTGAAGTACTGGACCACCGAGGTGTAGCGCAGGATCTCCTCCACGGCCGCGGGCATCAGCGCCGGGTCCGCGGCCAGCTCGGCGTACACGGCGGGGCGCTCGAGCAACTCGAGCATGCCCGTGGCGGCGGTATTGCGTGTGGTGTCGTTGCCCGCGAAGGCCAGCAGGCCGAAAAAGACGAGGATCTCGCTGTCGTCGAGGCGGTGGCCGTCGACCTCGGCCCGGCGCAGGCGCATCACCAGTGAGTCCTCCACTCCCTCGGCTGCCTGTCGCTCGATCTGCTCGTGCAGATAGCCGGCCATCTCCACGAACACCTCGCTGGCCGCCGCCGGCTCGGGCGCGCGTGAGGCGTGCTCGATCTCCTCGGTCCAGTCGGCGAACTTGGGGATGTCCGCGTCGGGCACGCCCATGAGCTCGGTGAGGACCCCGAGCGGCACCGGGATGGCCACGTCCTCGACGAAGTCGCATTCGCCCCGCTCGATCACGGCGTCGATCGTGCGGGTCACGCGGGCGCGGACGACGTCCTCGAGCGTGGCCACGGTGTGGGGCGTGAACGCCTTCTGCAGGATCAGCCGGTACTTGGTGTGCTCGGGCGGGTCCTTGTAGAGCAGGAGGTTTCTCGTCAGGGCGAGGGGCACCACCTGATCCGGGTGCAGGAAGATCCCGCCGCGAAAGGACGAGAACGTGGCCGGGTCACGGCTGATGGCCGACACGTCGGCGTGCCGGGTGACCGACCAGCAGAAGCTCCCGTCGGGCAGCGGATTGCGGTGCACGGGATCCTCGGCCCGCAGGCGCGCGAACAGCCCGTGGGGCGGGCCGTCCGCGTGCCAGGCCGGGTCGGTGAGATCGACGCTCGGGAGATCGACGTCCGCGAGACCGGTCACTGCGGGCGTACCGTAGTCCCCGCGGCCTCAGAATCCGCTCTGCGGCCACGGCTGACCGGCATAGCGCTCCACCACCGGCGCCGGGAGACACAACGGGCCGCCACGCAGCAGGCCCGCGCCTACTCGCACGCGTCGTCCCGGTGCGACGAGCCGGAAGGGGTCGTCGAACGGCTCGTCGCCGGCCACCGCCACGAGCGCTCCCGCGAAATGCACGGTGTCGGCGAGCAGCGTGGTCACAGCGGTCCAGGGCCCACCGGCGAGAACGAGCTGCCGGGCGCGCTGGACGGCGGGATCATCGAAGATCACCTGACGCGGCGGGTGGATGAGCACGAGTGAGGCCATGGCGCCGGGGCCGTCGCGATCGAAGGCGGCGGGGTCGGCGCGCAGGGCGTGCCGGACCGGCTTGCCGGCCCGCACCCAGGCGCCGAGCCAGCCCAGTGCTTCACCGGTCTCCAGGTCCTCGACCAGCGCGGCTGCCGTCGCGTTCTCGGGTTGCTCGTCGACCAGCGCCAGCCAAGCTCGCCCGCCGCTCATTTCGCGGGCGCGTCGTAATCGCTGCGGATGCGGCGGGTGGCCTCGCGCAGGTCGGCCACCAGCTCGTCGCGGGTCGGGCGGCCCCAGTACCAGTAGCCGTCGTACTCCGCGAGCACGGTCAGGTCGGGCAGGACGACCATCACGCGCGGGACGTAGGGATCGTGGACGGTGTCCGTGGTCTCGAGCAGACCCAGCTGCGCCTGCGCCTGGCGGTCCTCGTCGGAGAGGAACGTCCAGCGCGCGCCCAGTCCGTTGCGCAGGGCAGCGTTGACCGCGGGAGGGTCTACCGACAGCGACACCAGCCGCGCGTAGCCGACCTCGAGCTCGTCCTGCAGCGAGACCAGCCGCCGAAAGAAGCGCTGTTCCTTCGGACACCAATGACCACGAAAGGTGTGCAGGATCAGCGGATCACCGCCGGCCAGCTCGGAAAGAGTGCGCGGTGACCCGCCCTGGTCGGGCAGCTCGAGATCTGGGAGCGTGGTGCGAGTGGCGGGCATGCGCGGTACGTCTCGGCGGGCGAGCGATTCGTTTCGCCCAGAACCGCTCGGCCCCGGTGGCCGGCGGGACGGTCACGTCTGGGCCGTCAGGTCTTGGACGATCACCGCCGCGGCGGTCGAGCCGGACGCGACCGCGTTGGCCACCGACGGCATCCGGCCGGACAGGTCACCGGCGGCATAGAGGCCGGGGACGGTGGTGGCGAAGGTCGCATCGACGACAAGGGGGTCCACTGCGGGCGGTCCCTGCTCTTGGGCGTCCGCCCCCAGCTGCTCCGCCAGGCGTGACCGCTGGTGCATGGCCACACCCACGAGCAGTCCTCGGCAGACCCGCTCCCCACCGTCGGCGAACAACACCGCCTCGAGTGCGAGGTCCGGGCCGCGCAGGCCGGCCAGCGGGCGCTCGTCGACCGCGACACCCGCAGCCTCGAGCCGAGCGCTGTCCTCGGTGTCCAGCTCGGAGGGTCCGTCCGTGAGCAGGGTCACGTCGTCGCTCCAGCCGCGCAGCAACAGTGCCTGGTGCGCCCCCGCCACCCCCCGGTTCAGAACGCCGAGCGGCCGGTCGCGCATCTCCCAGCCGTGACAGAACGGGCAGTGGAACACCGAGCCGCCCCAGCGCTCGGCCACGCCGTCCAGCTCGGGAACGCGGTAGTCCATGCCGGTGGCGAGCAGCACACGGCCCGCCTGCTCGGCAGAGCCGTCAGCCAGCTCGAGCACGAAGCCCTCGTCGGCGCGACGCCCGCCCACCACATCTCCGGATCTCACTGCGACATCGGGGTAGGCCGCCAGCTCGGCCCTCCCAGCGGCGTAGAACTCCGCCGGTGACCGGCCGTCCTGGCCGAGCAGGCCGCCGATGCCCTCGGCCACTCGGTTGCTCGGCTCTCCGGCGTCGATGACGAGGGTTCGCCGGCGGGCGCGTCCCAGCACCAGCGCGGCGCTCAGGCCGGCCGCTCCTCCGCCGACGACGATGCAGTCCCAGTTCGTGTCCATGCATCCAGGGTGGCGTGCGAATCACGATCTGCCAACCTTGTTTGCCATGCAGGCAAGCACCACGAATGAAGAAACCGTTGACTCGCGCGTCCGCCGGCGGCTGCGCGAGCTGCGGACCGAGCGAGGGCTGACGCTGAGGGAGGTCGCCGACCGCGCGAACCTCGACATCTCCACCCTCAGCCGCCTCGAATCAGGCAAACGCCGCCTGGCGCTCGACCACATCGCGTCGCTGGCCGGCGCGCTCGGCGTCAGCGCCGACGAGCTGCTGGGCTCACCGCCCCGGCAGGACCCGCGCGTGCGCGAGAAGCCCCGCCGCCACCAGGGCATGACCATGTGGCCGCTCACCCGCCGTGGATCGGCCGGCGGACTGCACGCCTTCAAGGTGCACATCAGCGCGAAGCGCAGCATTCCGCCCCGCAAGCTCCCTGTACACGAAGGCCAGGACTGGCTCTACGTCCTCTCCGGCCGGGTGCGGTTGCTGCTCGGAGAGGACGACCACACGATCGAGGCCGGCGAGGCGGTGGAGTTCACCACGCTCACCCCGCATTGGTTCGGCGCGATCGACGGCCCCGTGGAGCTGATCCTGATCGTCGGGCCGCAGGGTGAGCGGCTGCACCTGCACTAGTCAGGGATCAGGATGCCCCGGCCCTGGAGCCGCCCGTTGTCGAGGTCGGCCATCGCGTCGTTGATCGCGTCCAGCGGATAGGTCGTGGTGTGCAGCGTGACCCGGCCCTGGGCGGTCAGCGTCATCAGGTCCTCGAGATCGACGTACGTGCCGACGAGGTTGCCGATGAAGGAGATCTCGCGGGAGATCACGTCGATCGTCGGGATGTTCACGTTCTCGCCGTAGCCGATGACGTAGTAGAAGCCGCCGTCCTCGATCATGGCGATGCCGTCCGCGATCGCGCCGTTCTCGCCGACGAAGTCGATGATCGCCTGGGCGCCCTGACCGTCCGTGAGCTCCTGCACCGTGTCGACATGCGACCCGTCGGCCTGCACGGTGTGGTCCGCGCCCAGCTCGCGCGCGAGGGCCAGCGCCGGCTCGGACGGGTCGACGACGATGATCTCGGTGGGGGTCATCGCCTTCAGGCACTGGATGCCGATGTGGCCGAGCCCGCCGGCGCCGATCACCACCGCCTTGGTGCCCGAGCCCAGCACCGGAATGGCCTTCTTCACCGCGTGGATCGCCGTCAGCCCCGCGTCGGCGAGCGCCGCTATGTCCTTCGGCTCCAGGGACGGATCGAGCTTCACCACCGAGCGCGCGCTCGTGAACAGGAAGTCGGCGAAGCCGCCGTCGCGGTCGATGCCGGGAAACGAGCCGTTCACGCAGTGCATGTCGTCGCCCGCGCGACATGGCCGGCACAGGCCGCAGGTGATGAAGGGATGGACGATCACCGTGTCGCCCACCTCGACGTTGGTCACCGCCGAGCCGACTTCGTGCACCCAGCCGGCGTTCTCGTGGCCCGGCGTGTACGGGAGCTCGACCTGCGACTTCTCGGCCCACTGCCCTTCCTGGATGTGCAGGTCAGTGCGGCACAGTCCGGCCGCGCCGACGCGAACGACCACGTCGAGCGGCCCGGTCGCCTTGGGCTCATCCGCCTCCTCCACGCGCAGGGGCTCGTGGTATTCGTGCAGCCGGGCTGCCTTCACGCCGCCACCTCCTCCGGGTCAGCCGTGCCGTAGCGAACGCGCAGCAGTGAGCGACAGATCCCGCCGTTGGCCTCGAGACTGGTGCGGATCAGTCGCGCCGTGCGCAGCCAGCGACGCAGGTCGCCGGCCGCTATCGGCTCGCCGTCGGGCAGGACGAAGGCCGGGGCCTCGGGTGCGGCCGCGAGCCCCAGTTGCTCACGCAACTCGAGGCAGCGGCGGGCGCCGGGATCGTCGGCGGGAAGGTCCGCCACGCGCCGGGCCGTGATCTCATCCGGTGCCTCCCCGCCGGACAGGAGCGCCTCGGCGAGCCGGCTCTGGCGCGCGACCAGTGCCTTGCGCCGGAACAGATCACGCAGCGCGCCGAGCTCGCCCTCCGTCTCACCGGGAAAGGCCTCGGCAAACCCCTCTCCGCGCCCGACCGCGACGTTGATCTCCCGGCCCGTGAAGTGATCCTCGAGCTGGACCGTGACCGCGCCCACGTCCGGCAGCCGGCGCACGGCATCGCGCGCGTCGGCCGCCATGAGGAAGGCGAAGTTGGGCGCGCACTGCGGGGTCGGCAGCCGCAGCCGAACCTCCACGTCCCCGCCCGCCGTCACGTCGCAGGACGAGACGAAGCGCAGCGAGGTGATGGGCTCGTCGAGCTCGGGGTCGTAGACGGTGCCGAGCGCTCCGAGCACGTCGGGGCGGGTCGTCACGCGTGGTCCTCCACCAGCTGCGCATCGTCGCGAGCCGCCGGGGCCGAGTCGTCCACGAGCCGCAGCTCCTCGGGGACCTCGACGTCGTACAGCCTGGCGGCGTTGAGGCCGAGGATCTTCTTCTTGGCCGCGGTGGTGAACTCCGGATAGTCCGAGTACTCCTCGCCGGGATAGTCCCAGTCCGCGAGTCCCTCGATCTGCCATCTGGGCTCCCAGATGGCGTAGTCGCTGCCGAACAGCATCTTGTCCTCGCCAACCCAGAACATCAGCTCGCCCATGACCTTGCCGAAGAAGCGCGGACGGGCGTGCATCAGGCCTCCGATCACCACCGCCAGGCCGGCGTAGACGTTGGGCTCCTGCGTGGCCATGAAGCAGAAGTCCTCGATCCGCGGCAGGCCCACGTGCTCGACGATGAAGTTGAGCTCGGGGAAGTCGGTCGCCACGTGGTCGACGTCGGACACATCGAACGCGTCCTTGTCGAGCGGCCAGATCGTGGGCCCCTTGTGGACGTGGATGTTCTTGATGCCGAGCTCCTGGCACTTCTCGAAGAACGGCAGCGCATCGGCATCGGTCAGCTTCCACCCGCGCGAGCCGTTGAGCCACTCGGCCGTGTAGAGCTTGACTCCCTTGAGGCCGTAGCGCTCCGCATCCTTCTCGAGTTGCGCGAGACCGGCTTCGCCCTCACGCGGATCCCAGCGTCCGTTGACGATCAGCCGGTCCGGGTACTTTTCCACCATCCTCGCATTGCGCTCCGTGGTGTTGAAGCCCTCGCTGTACCACTCGCGCAGGTAGGTGGGGTTGAACAACGCCACGTCGACGCATCCGTCCTCGAAGACGTCCTTGACGAAGTCCTCCTCGGAGTACTTCTGGAACTTCTCGATCGGCCAGTGGGTCTCCTCCGGGCCCAGTCCCTGGTAGGCGTGGAAGCACTCGATCCAGCCCTTGGCGTACTCCTCCTTGCCCTTGACCCAGTTGTCCGGACTGGCGTCCCAGAAGTGGACGTGCCCGTCGAACACGAAGTACTTCTCGCCATTGCTCTCGTACATGGCTGCTCCCGCCTCGAAGTCGAGTTGCCGGACGTGTGCTGTTCGTCACATGGTACGGCTATCGGCTAGTCCTCGGACAGCGCGTCCACGAGCTCCTGCTTGGACATCTTCGATCGGCCGGAGATCTTCTTGCGCTTGGCCCGCTTCGCCAGCTCGTCGCGGCTGAGGCCGGCGAGCTCATCGCCGTCGCCGTCGTCGGGCTGGACCCTCGGGTCCTCGCCGGCGCGGACCCGGTCGAGGGTGTTCTGCAGCGCTTCCATCAGATCCGGCACGGGCTTGGGCTGCCTCGCCGGCTGCGGCGCTTCGATCGTGGCTCCCTTGCGCTTGCGATCGATCACCTTGCCCAGCCGCTCGCGATAGCAGTCGGTGTAGCGCTCGGGGTCCCAGTCGGTGGAGAGCGCTTCGATGATCGCCACGGCGTGGTCGAGCTGGCCCTTGGAGGGCTTCTTGCCGCCGGTCGGCACCGGCTTGGTGGGACGTACCTCCTCGTGGAACAGCATCGTGCTGAGGGCCAGAGCCTCGTCACGCACTCGCACGGCCACGAGGTACTCCTTCGTGCGCATCACGAAGCGTCCCAGCGCGATCCGCTCTTCGCGCTCCATGGCCTCCACGAGCAGCTGGTAGGCACGCAGGGTGCCCTCGCTCTCGCCGGCCGGCACGAGCACGTAGGGATGGTCGAAGTAGATCGGGTCGACGTCGGCGAGGTCGACGAAGGCCTCGATCTCGATGGTTCGCGTCTTGCGCGGCTCGACCGACGCGAGCTCCTCCGTGGTGACCACGACCTCCTTGCCGTTGTCCAGCTCGTAGCTGTGGGCCACATCCTCCCAGGTGATCTCGACCTTCTCCTCGGTGCAGTAACGGCGCTGCTCGATACGCGCCTTGTCCTTCTCGTGGAGCTGGTGAAAGTGGTAGTCGAGGTCGCGCGCGGCACTGATCAGCTGCACCGGCAGGTTCACCAGCCCGAAACTGAGCGACCCGCTCCACAGCGCCCTAGCCACGCCGGCCCCCACCGGACCCGACGCTGGCCTCGAGCGCGGCCATGAGGTCGTCGCCGTGGTCGGGTTCCTCCTGCTCGAGCAGGTCGATCTCCTTGCCCGAAGCCTTGCGCTTCAGCAGGTCGAGCACCGACGCGCGGTAGCTGTCCTCGTAGTCCTCCGGGTTGAAATCTCTGTGAAGCGAGTCGATCAGCCGGGCGGCCATCTTCACCTCGCTGGCGGAGGGGTTGCGGCCGGCGCGCTCGATCTCCAGCTCGTCCCCTCCCACCACCTCGTCGTGGAAACGCAGCGTGTGCAGCACCATCACCTCGTCGAGCGCGCGCACCGCCACCAGGTACTCGCGATCGTGAAAGGTGAAGCGGCCGATCCCGGCGCGGCCGCTCTTGCGCAGCGCGTCGTGCAGGAGCCGGTAGGCGTCCTTGGCGTCGGCGCTCCCGACGTAATAGGTCTTCTCGTAGAAGACCGGGTCGATCGCGGCGGCGTCGACGAAGTCGATCAGGTCCACCACCTTGCCCCGGTCGCCCGCCGCGGCCTTGATCTCGTCGGGCTCCAGGACCACGAACTTGTCCTCGGAGATCTCGTAGCCCTTGACGATCTGCTTGAAGGGCACCTCCTTGTCCTCCTTCGAGCAGACGCGCCGATTCTCGACCCGGGCTCCGTCGCGCGCGTGCACGAGGTGAAAGTGGACGCTCTTCGACTCGGTCGCCGTGAAGAGCTTCACCGGCACGTTGACCAGCCCAAAGGTGATGGTTCCGTTCCAGATCGAGCGGGCCGCCATGGCCACGGATCTACCCTCGCGCCTCCTCTCGGAAACCGGCCGCTCGGTCACTCCGCGGATAGCATCCCCCCTTCGTGCACGTGGACATCCCGACCCGATCCGACATCGAGCGTCTTGCTTCGGTGCGCCGGGATGGGTGCGTGTCGATCTATCTGCCGACCGAGCTCATGGCGGGCGCGGAGCCGGTGGGCTCGATCGAGCTGAAGAACCTGGCCGCGGACGCGACCGGACAGCTCTCGGGCGCCGACCTCGCGCGAGGCGAGCTCGACGAGCTCGCGGAGGTGTTCGAGGACCTGATCGAGGACGAGGAGTTCTGGGAGCAACAGGGACGGAGCCTGGCCGTGTTCGCCACGCCGGGCGGGGCGCAGACCTTCCGGCTGCCCAACCGGCTCGAGCGGCTGGTCGAGGTATCGGATCGCTTTCACGTCAAGCCACTGCTGCGGGCGGTGACGTTTCCGCAGGCCGCGTTCGTGCTGGCGCTTTCGCAGAACGACGCCCGGCTCGTCGAGGTGGCCGCTGAGACGCCGGCCACGGCGGTTCGCGTGCCGGGAATGCCCCGCAACGCCGCGAGCGCGGCCGGCAAGTCGTCCCTTGGCGACCGATCGGCCGACCGTCGGATCCAAGGCTCCGAAGGCAAGAAGGTGCGCCTACGCCAGTACGCGCGCAAGGTCGCGGCGGCGCTTCGTCCGCAGCTCGCGGGCATGGACCTGCCCTTGATCCTCGCGGCCACGCAGCCGCTCGAGTCGATCTACCGGGCGGTCAACACCTATCCCCACCTGGCCGGCGCGATGATCGGTGGCAATCCGGATGAGCTGTCGGACGCCGAGCTTGGCGAGGCGAGTCGTTCGGTGCTCGACGGGCTGTACGCGAAAGAGCTCGCTGATCTCCGTGACCTGTACGACCAGAGAGCGCAGCAGGCCCGCGCCAGCGACGACCTGGAAGCTATCGCTCGTGCGGCGACGTTCGGAGCGGTGGACACCCTCTTCGTCGACATCGACTCCGTCATCCCCGGCGTGGTCGATGACGAGAGCGGCGCGGTCACGCTCGCGGACTCCGACGACTCCGCCAACTATGGAGTCGGCGACGAGATCGCCCGACGCGTGCTCGACCACCGCGGCCGTGTGCTCGCACTCCGTCAGCAGGACGTTCCCGGTGGCGGGCAGATCGCGGCCATCCTGCGCTACGCGGTCTGAGCGGTTCACGGGTCGGAGAGGCTGACGACCGATGGATTGCCGGCTCGAGGCGTTCGAGTTCGACGTGTCCGCCTCGGCCGGGTGGTACTCGGCGATCGCCGGGCTGCTCGCCGGCTTCGCTCTTCTCGCGATCCTGCTGCCGCTGGACCACGAGCGATCAGACGACGACCAGAGCTCCGCAAACGCGGTCGTCGTCTTCACCTGCGCCTTCTTCGGGCTCCTGATCGCCGCGTTCACCTACGCGGTGCTGGCCGGCCGGACGGGGGACGGCGCGTCCGCCGGGATCGCCGCTCACGAGCAACTGCTCCACGGAGCCACCTTTGGGCTCTCGACCCTGCTGCTCCTGTTGGGACTGCACGCGGTGCTGGCCTCCTATGGCGCCAACCGGACCGTCTTCGAGCCCGCTCAGCACGTCATCGTCGCGGCCACCTCGGTTCGGACCCGTTCTGCTGCTCGCCTTCCAGTTCAGCAGCGCCCTCGACCTCGAGCGCTACCGCGCCTCAACCCAAGGAGATCCGCCGAGTGCGGCGCGTGGGGCCTGCCGGACGGAGTCTGAATCAACCTCGGGATCGCAACGACTGGCATTGCTGCGGTGCTCGTGTTGGCCGCCCTCCGGCACCGGCTCCCCCGCAACCCTGCAGCGCCCGCGCTCGCCGCCATGGCGGTCCTCGGGCTCAGCGCCCTCGCCGCCGTATGGACATCGATCGGGCTGCCGCTCGTGCCCAATTCGACCGTCACCGGCGCCACGTTCGAACACCTGACCCTCGCGCTCGCCGCCGTCGCAACGGTCGCCTTCGCGGCAGGGTCCTGGATGGGGACTGAGCAGATCTTGGCGTGCTAGACAGGGCGCCGGCAGGCGAGGAGCGCAGGTTCTGCCAGGACTGGTGACCACCTGGGTCGCCGGGTGCATGTTCGAGGCCGCGGCCGTGCAGACGGCGTACCGTCGGCACCGGCGGTACCCAGGGTCACGTGCTTTGCTAGGCCACGCCGTTACTCGTCCCGCCGGCCGTGCGCACGGTGACCTGCTGGCCGGCGGGCGGCCGCGCGCCGAGCACGATCACGTCGCACGCGACCGACAGCACCTGCGCCGCCGGCACCTGCACCGCGCCGAAGAACACCTGAGTCGCCCCGCAGGCGAAGCCGCTGCCGTTGACGGCCATGTTCGGCCCCAGCGACGCGGCACGGTTCAACGACGTGATGCGCGGCACCACCTGAACCCGGGCGCAGCCGTGACCGGGGACCCGAACCCGTTGATCGGGCGCCGCGCACGGTGGCACGGTCGCTCGCAGCGACGCCAACCCGGGAGCTACGACCCCGGCAACCGGTGTCGTGCCCGCCTGACATGTGCCCGTGGCATCCCGTGAGATGGTCTCGAAGACCACGTTCTGGCCGGCTGCAAAGCGCTCGCCGGTGAGCGTCAGTGCAGGGGGCGGAATCGTTGCGGTGATCGTCTGGCCGACGTTCGCCGAGGGCGCGGCAGGGTCGGCCGCCGTGCCGACGGTCGCCGATGCGGTGACAGCGATCCCGGCGATGACCGTGACGGTGGCGGTGCCCGATCGGCCCGGATCGAACACCGAGCTCGCGCGCACCGTGACGGCACCTGCCGGGACGTTGCAGGGAGCGCGGTAGGTTCCGTCCTGAGCAACGGCGCCGTTTCCACTCCCGCCGTCGACGGACCAGGTCACGGCGCTCTGGGTCGTGCCGGTGACGGTCGCCGTGAGCTTCAGCGAGCGTTCGGTGGCGACCGACAGCCCGGGTGGGCTGATCGTGCAGGTGAAGCCGAACACGGACACGAAGCCCGGCTGGTAGAGAATCCTGCGCCGCCGTACCGGCGCCGCGGCGGCAATGACGAGGAAGGGGTCACCGGGCGTGCCGCCGCCGATGACGACCACGCCGTCGACCTCGTTGAAGCCGGGGGCCAGCGGCACGGTCGCCGTGAACGGGTCCCCGGGCGCAACGACGAACTGCTGGCCGGCTGAGTTCTGCACGCGCAGCATGCCGCCCGTAACGCCCTCGACGACCAGCTGCGGAGCGGACGCGACGAGGTTCGGGCGATAGTGGAGGTCCGGCGCCGCGAAGGCTCCCGGGGCGACCGTCGCCCCCGCGGTGGGGCCGCCGTCGATGCGCACGAGCCCGCTGTGCGGGTTGGCGAGCAATCGTTGCAGCGGGGTGCGCGTGTCCGGAACCGAGATCACCGCATCCGCAAAGCGGGCCGCCACGCCGTTGGTGCCGCCCACAGCGAGCACCTCACCGCTCAGCTGCCGCACGCCGTGCAGGGCGATTCCACCGCCCGCGCCGCCGCCGCCGCCGCCGCCACAGCCGGCGTGAAACAGAGGAGCTGCGGGTGGAGTCCCGACGAGGAACGGGAAGGCCCCGGCGCCACCATTGCCGCCGTTGGCAGCGATGCGTCCGCGTACGCGCAGCTCCTCGCCCGCGGCCAGCGCGAACGCCCCGGCCCCCGCTCCTCCCCCGCCGCCACCGCCCGCTGTCGACTTGAAGACGATGCCCTCCCCCGCCGCCACCGGCTCCGCCGCCACCTCCACCAGAAACGAGGGGAGGCGCGAAGCCCGGCGTGGGGAAGGCCGGCATCGGCGCGGCGCTCCCACTCGCACCGTCGCGGCCGAAGCCGAAGCCTCCGAACCCGCCGCCGCCCCCGGCGCCGCTTCCCCGGATGGGTGGTCCGGTGCCGGCGCTCCCCGGGGTCCCGTTGCCGCTCGCGCCATTGCCTCCGCTCCCGCCCGCACCTCCGGTGCCGACCGGCCCGGCTACCGCGGTCACGCCGCCGGCGCCGCCCGAGCCGCCGCCCGCGGGGGCGTCACCTCGCGTGCCCGGAGCGCCGGAGCCGGTGAGGACATCTACGGTGGCGGGACCGGGCGCGCCGCCGACGACGAAGGTCTCGAACGCCGTCACCGTGATCGGCGGCGAGGCGTGCGCGATGCGCAGCGTCGCCCCGGGGGCAACGCTCACGCGCGAGAAGGTGCGCGACTGCGACAGCGAGACCGTGCCCTGAACGTCGAGCTCGTCGTGGCCGATGATGTCGAACGAACGCTCGGCGGACCCGGCGGGCGTCGTAACCCGCAGGCGCAGCGAGCGTGAGCTGCCCTCAGCCAGATCGGTCATCACGCCGGCCTTGAGCGTCACGCCGAGCTTCGTTCCGTCGCCCGTGACGTAGACCGTGCGCACCTCCACGCGCGGCTCGACGCCGCCCGCCTGCTTGAGCACTGCGACCCCCGTGACCCCCGGCACGAAGTTCTTGCCGGTGACCAGCACCGCCACGGTGGCGCCCTCGTCCACCGACGAGGGACCGATCCCCGTGATCGAGGGCAGGTACGACGGTGTGGCGGGCACGTACTCGAACTTGCCCTGGTAGAAGCCATTCGCACGTTCCACGACGATCTTCAGGAGCTCTGAGCCGGGGATCACCAGTCCCAGGTCGGAAAGGTCTTCCCACGGTCCGCCCGGGTCCTCACGGAACTGCACCCTGACCCTCTCGCCCTCCTGCAGGGGGAAGCGCAGGGGGAGCATCAGCTCGGCCGGAACGCCCAGCGGCCCCGCGGGGCCGTCGATCCGCGCCCCGGCAACCACCACGTCGCCGCCGAGTTCGTCCTCGAGCTCCGGTGCGGTGGTCTCCACGCCGATGGACGTGAGCTCGGTGAGTGCTCCGCGCGGCACGGTCAGGGAGGACCCATCGTCCTGCGAGCGCACGGTCCCTCCGAGTGGACCCAGCCGCAGCGGCCCTCGCGCCGGCGGATGCGCCACCACTCGCACGGTCGCACGGCCGGCGACGTCCGGGCTGCCTACGCTCGCCGCGGAGATCGTGATCTTCCCTCGTTCGCCTCCCACCGGCGGTGTGTAGATCCCTTCGGGCGAGATCGAGCCCGGCTCGCCGCTGCGGGCCGCCGCGCTCCACTCCACGGCGCCGTCGGTCGTGCCGGTTACGACCACGCTCAGCGCCACGGATTCGCCCTCCGGCAGCTCGATCGCTTCGGGAACCACTCGGACCTGCGCTCGGGGAGTCAGGTCCTGTGAGCTGAGCCCGGTGCCGGCCGGACCGATGGCCACGAGCCGCCCCGGCGTGTCGACCGCCGGCATGAGGATGCGCAGCCCTTCAGCGTCGGCCCCGAGAATGGCCGCCTCGATACCACCGACCTCGAGGGTGAGCCCCTCCACGTCGAGCCCGCTGCCGCGGACGACGACCTCGTCGCCGGCGCTCGCCGTGGCGGGCTTGAAGCCGTCGATCGACGGGCCCTGAGCCCCGCCGTCGGCCACCAGAGCCACCGCCGCCTCGAGCGTCTCGCTCGTGTTGCCCGCCGCGTCGAGCAGCGTGACGGCGACGACGTACTCGCCGAGCTCGTGCTCCGCCCCGAAGGCCGCAAAGGTGACGCTGCCCTTGTCCTCGGGCGGAGCGGGGGCGACTGCCACGGTCTCGTGCCCGTCGGGCTGACGCAGGCGCACCCACGTAGCAGCCAGATCGTGGTCGCCCGGGGCTGTCACGACGGTGAGGGACCCCAGGACGAGGTCATCGCCGCCCGGCCTCGTGACGCGCTCATCGAGGGCGCCGACCTTGCGCAGCCTCGGCGCGGCGCCGCCGCCGGTGCCCGGCACCTCGAAGGTTGCGCTGACAGGGTCGCTGGGCTTGCCGTCGGCCTGCACGACCGTGAGGGTGAGCTCGCTCGGGCCGGGGGGCACGGCACGCAGGTCGAGGTCGAAGCGCCCGGCCCCGCGCTTCCCCTCGACGCCCGCGAACGATGCGGGTAGAAGCTTGCGCGTGGTGCCGAGAGGCGTGGCCAAGCCGACGTCCAGTGCGACGATCGGTGACCTAGCCGCGTAGACGAACTCGATCTCGATCGCTTCGCGCTCGTTCGTCGTCGGCACCACCAGGTCCTCGATGCGAGCCTGTGCCATTTGGTCCCCGTTGTCGGAGGTGTCGCCGCGACTGCTCCCGTCGTACGGAAAGCACGACCCGGCGCGAGCGTCGAAGCTATCCCGGGGACGGGCTTCGCGTCAATGGCGCGAACACCAGCCTGATGAGCGGCACCTCCCGACTCGCTTTCGCTCCCCTCGACGAGTTAGGGTCGACGCGGAGCCCTCCATGCAATCTGGTCGGGACACTCGCTGGTCCCTGACGACGCCGATCGTGGCGCTGGCGGTGCTCCTCACCCTCATCACGCTCGCCCAGGCGCAGCAGCCCGAGGCCGGCGGCGCCGCTCCCGCTGGTCGGCTCAAGCAGCCCAGCGGACCGGAGGGGTGCATCCACGCTCGTGGAACCAACCGCTGCGCTCGCGGCCGGGCGGTCACCAGCCCGGAGGACATCGTCGTTAGCCCCGAGGGCCGCCACGCCTACGTCGCCTCGTACGGCAGCAACGCCGTGGCCGTCTTCGCCCGTGACCGCCGCGACGGCGCGCTCGAGCAGCTGCCCGGGGCGCGCGGCTGCGTGAGACACGAGCGCGGCGGATCGTGCTCGGCCGCGCGTGCACTGGCCCGTCCGAGCTCGATCGCGATCAGCCCCGACGGGGCGAATCTGTACGTCGCGTCAGCGGGCAGCGACGCGCTCGCCGTGTTCGCCCGGGACCGGCGCCGCGGCACCCTTCGCCAACTCGCCGGCGCGCGCGGCTGCATGAGTCAGCGCCCCGGCGGTGGCTGCCTGGTCGGCCGGGCGCTCAACGAGCCCACCAGCGTCGTCGTGAGCCCCGACGGGAATCATGTCTACGTCGCGGGGCGCCGCTTCCCGAGCGCTGTGGCCGTGCTCAGCCGGGCTGCCGACGGCAGCCTCACCCAGCCCGCCGCCCCAGCGGGGTGCGTCAGCCAGGGCGGAGCCGGCGGCTGCGCGCCCGTGCGCGGCATCTCCGCCCCGGAAGAGGTCGGGGTCAGCCCCGACAGCCGCCACGTACTGGTCGCGGGCTCGCGGAGCAACGCCGTTGCGACGTTCAGGCAGGGGCCCGGCGGGCTCTCCCAGGCGGCCGGCGAGGCCGGCTGCATCGCAAAGGCCGGCGCCGAGGGCTGTGCGCGCGGGCGTTCGATGGCGGGACCCGTGGACCTGGCCATCGCGCCCGACGGACGTGGCGTGTACGTGGCGTCCTCGATCAGCGACGGCGTGGCCGTGCTCCGTCGCAACCGGACCACCGGCGCGCTCAGCCAGTCGCTCAGCCGTGCAGGGTGCATCAGCCAGGACGGGAGCGGCGGACGCTGTGGACCCGGACGAGCCCTCGACGAGGTGTGGAGCGTCGCCCTGAGCCCCGATGGTCGCAACCTCTACGCCGTCTCCGCGAAGGTCAACATGCTCGGCGCCATGGCCCGCGACCGGTCGACCGGGCGGCTGAGGCAGCTGCCCGGCAGGTGGGCGTGCTTTCTCCGGGCGGGCGGCCTCGGCTGTCCCGACGGACGGGGACTCACGGTGGCGGTCGCGGTCACCGTGAGTGGCGACGGTCGCAACGTCTACGTCGCCTCCGAAGATGCCTACCTCGGCTCGCTGGCGATCTTCCGGAGGATCGGAGGGTGAAGCGCGCGGTCGTTCTCGCCGTGGCGGCCGCGGCGATCTTTCTCCTGCCTGCGGCGCAGGCTCAAGAGCCCGACCCCGACGGGCGTCCGAACGTGATCGTGCTGATGACCGACGACCAGACCGTGACCGACATGCCCGCGCTTCGCCAGACCGGCCGGCTGATAGGAGAGGCCGGCGTCACGTTCACCCGCTCGTTCGTCTCCTACCCGGTGTGCTGTCCGTCGCGCGCCACGTATCTCACCGGCCAGTACGCCCACAACAACGACGTCCACTGTCTGTACGCCTGGTGTGGTGGGGGATACGGCCGTCTGAATCAGCGGGAGTACCTGCCCGTCTGGCTGGAGCGAGCGGGCTATGCCACGGCGCACATCGGCAAGTTCCTCAACGGCTACGGCAGCGAGCAGCCGCCCGACCTGCCCAAGGGCTGGACCGAGTGGTACGGCTTGGTCGACCACTCGACCTACCGGATGTGGGGTTACTCGATGTTCGAGAACGGCGTCCGGCGGACCTACGGCAACGTCCTGCGAGAGGAGCCCCGCCGCTACCAGACGGACGTGCTGGCCCGGAAGGCGGTCGACTTCGTCCGGCGGCGGGCGCCGGATGAAGCTCCCTTCTTCCTGTCGGTTGCCTTTCTCGCGCCGCATCACGAGTCGGGCTACACCCAGCGGCTGACCGGCAAGCTGGTGCGTCCCGCACCACGCCACCGCGGCCGTTTCGCCAAGGCTGCCCTGAGGCGTCCGCCCAGCTACAACGAGCAGGACGTCTCGGACAAGCCGTGGTTCCTCGGGCGCTGGAACCGCTCGCTCACAGCCAGGCGCGACGCGGCCATCGCGACCCGGATGCGCCAGCGCTGGGAGTCGCTGCTCGCGGTGGACGAGGCCGTGGCCCGGATCATCGGCGAGCTCAGGAGCGCCGGCGAGCTGGACGAGACCTACGTGATCTTCACCTCCGACAACGGCTACATGCAGGGCGAGCACCGGGTTCCGCTGGGCAAGATGCTCCCGTACGATCCGTCCACGCAGGTTCCGCTGCTCGTGCGCGGCCCGGGGCTGCCCCGCAACCGGCGGACGAAGGCGCTCGTGGGCAACATCGACCTGGCCCCATCGATCCTGCAGGCGGCGAGAGCGCGAGCCCCGCGCCGGCTCGATGGACGCTCGTTCCTGCCCTTTGCCCGCGACGTAAGGCTTCGCAGTCTCCGGCCGCTGCTCCACGAGACGGTCGGCAACGGCGCCCGTGGCCGGAGCAACACCCGTGAGGGCGGTGCGAGGCAGCAACAGCCCCGCGTGCCGGCTTGGCGTGCGGTGCGCACGACCCGCTGGCTGTACGTGGACTACAAGGGCGGCCAGCGCGAGCTGTACGACCTGAAGCGCGACCCGGCCCAGCTGCGCTCCCTCGCGGGAGATCCCCGGCTGCGCGTTCGCCTGCGCACCCTGCGCCGGATCCTCTCCGACCTCACGCGCTGCCGCGGGGGCGAATGCCAGAAGTGGGCAGCGGCCTCGGTGCGGTAACGGAGCGAGCCGTGCTGAACCGGCCGCGCTGTGATCGGCGACGGCCCGGCGGCCTCATCGTGAGGTGACCCCGGATGAGGGAGGAAACACCTTCCGGACTACGATCCCTGGCACGACCACGAAGCCCTCCCGGCCCCGACTAGCAGTGGGCGCCTCGCTGGTGCTCGTCGGTCGCGATCGCGAGTGCGCGAGGATCGACGAGTTGCTCGCCGGTGCGCTGGTGGGGGAGAGTGGATCGCTGGTCGTCCGGGGGGAGCCTGGGATCGGCAAGACGGCGTTGCTCGACTACGCCGCCGCGCGCGCAGTCGGAATGGAGCTGCTGACTACGGCGGGCGTCGAGGCGGAGGCCGATCTCGCCTTCGCCGGCCTGTACGGGTTCCTTCGGCCGATCCTGGGGCGCCTGAGCGAGCTGCCCGAACTACAGGCGGAGGCGCTCGCGGGTGCGCTCGGGCTCGCGCCGTCGAGTGGCTCCGACCGCTTCCTCGCCTCGGCGGCGGTGCTCGGCCTGCTCGCCGAGGCGGCCGAGGAGCGTCCGCTGCTATGCCTGGTGGAGGACGCACACTGGCTCGACACGCCTTCGGCCGAGGCGCTCGCCTTCGCCGCCCGGCGGCTCCGGGCCGAGCGGGTGGCAATCGTCTTCGCTGTCAGGGAGGACGAAGCGCGCACATTCGAAGACGGAGCCTGCCGGAGCTCCCCGTAACGGGGCTCAAGGACGGGCACGCACGTGCGTTGCTCTCAGGCTCGTCGGACGACATTGCGTCGTCTGTCCGCGAGCGCGTCCTCGACGAAGCGGCCGGAAACCCACGCCCGGTGTCCTCATCCTCGCGGCGACCGCTGCAATCGTGGCGTTCGTCCCAGGTCGCTGGACGCCGATCGTCGGAGTTCTCATCCCCCTGATGATCACCATCGGCGGCACCGCCAGCGGCACCTCGATCGACATCCTCCAAGGCGAGGAAAACGCCGGAGCGATCCTCGGCACCGTGATCCAGTACCCGGCCCTCATCACCGCCATCGCCGCCGGCACCGTGGCCATGGTCAGCGATCGCAGCTCACCCCCCTCGGCCGCCCAAGGCGCCCGGTGAGTCGGTCACATCTTCGCGCCGTCAGGTGTCAAACGAGTTACATACAAGTCGCCGGCGCCGAGCGCCGACGCTGAGAAAGGAGAAACAATGGAGACCGCCAACAAGAGCCAGAAGATTGCCGTCACGGGAGCCACCGGCCGGGTCGGATCGCACCTCGTCGAGATCCTTCAGCAGCGCGGGCACGATGTGGTCCCGATCGCGCGCTCCAAGGGAGTCGACGTGGTCAGCGGCGAGGGTCTCGACGAGGCACTCGCCGGGGCCGAGACGATCGTCGACACGGCAACCGGGCCCTCGCCCGACCAGGAGGAGGCGACGGCATTCTTTACCGCTTCGGCGCGGAACCTGCAACGAGCCGGCGCCGCAGCCGGGGCGAAGCGGATCGTCGTCGTCTCGATCATTGGCATCGACAAGTTCCAGGGCGGCTACAACGCGGCGAAGGTGTCGCAGGAGCAGACGCTGCTCGAAGGCCCGCTCCCGGTCCGAATCGTGCGCGCGGCCCAGTTCCACGAGTTCGTCGATCCGCTGATCGGCTGGACGATCCAGGACGGCGTGGCCTACGTGCCCGAGATGCGAACGCAGCTAGTGGCCGCCCGCGTCGTCGCCGATACGCTCGCCGACGCGGCCGAGGAGCCCGAGATCGAGAACGGCAGGATCACCGAAGTCGCCGGCCCGCAGGAGGAGCGTCTCGCCGATGTAGCCGCTGCGCTCTTCGCCAGCCGAGGTGACTCGCTCGAGATCCGCGAGAGCCGTGGCGGTCCGCTGGCGGAGCCCGGCGACCCGGACGCCGCGGCCTATGCGGAGGGCGCCGCGCTCCCCAACCCGGGCGCGAAGCTCGCCGGCCCCAGATTCGAAGAGTGGCTCGCAACGGTCTAACCGGGCGACGGCGGTCGCAACGGTAAGCTCCGCCGCGCATGAGGCGACCGGTCAGGCTGAAGGCCGCGATAGGTGTCGTGACGCTGGTCGCGCTGGTCGGCGTGGCGCTGCCGAGCCAGCCTGCTCACGCCCAGTTCGGCGGTGCGCTCCTCGCCGGCAAACCCAGGATCGCGACGATCAGGGCGCTGATTCCGAGGGAAGGGCGCGATGCCGGTCGCCTGATCGTGTGGGTGCGGGTGGCGCACGCGAGCGGGACGTCGCGTGCGGTCGCGCGCGAGCGACCGGAGACCGTGCACTCTGGGCGCGTAGTCGTGCGGGTGGGCAACGCCCGGAGGGTCGCGTCTCAGCGTCCCGTCCTCGACCGAAGGCGTCGCCACCACGGATACCACTTCCGCTTCTCGAGGTCGGCGACTCGCGTGCTCGGCGCCGGGACGACCCGTCGCATCCGCGTGTCGGTTCGCGTGGCGCAGGCGGTCGACCTCGACTCGGACGGCGACAGCGAGGACCGGGCGGTGGCGACAACCGCGCGCAGCGTGCCGTTGGCCAGCGCCGCAACCGCGATCGTGCCGAGCGACGGCTGGTACGTGAACGGGAACCTCACCGAGGACAGGCTTCGGGTCGAGCAGGGTGCAGTGGTGGAGTTCAACTTCCCCTCGGCAACGACGGTGTGCACCGGACTCCGCGGGCTGGGGGACGCCGTCCAGGGGCCGATCGATCCTCAGACCGGTCAGTTCAGCTTCGTCGACGATGTTCTAGGCGGGCTGATCGTCACCACCGCGAAGGGCAACTTCTCTCAAGGCAACCCCGACTACGCCGCGGGCGTCGACGCCACCGTGGTCATCCGGGGGACCTGCAACTACACCGTGCCGGGCGGGTTCGCCTTCTGTCCTCCGGTGTGGCAGGCGTGCGCGTTCCCCGCGGCGCGCGTCTCCGGCAATCGGGATCGAGCCGCTGAGCGATAGCTTCGGCGTGAAAAAGCCTTCCGCGCTTCCCGCGTCCGAGACGTCGATGACTCGCCGGGATGCCCTCAAGGGCGCGGTCGGTTTGGCGGCGCTCGGCGCCTTGCCGGCCAGCGCCGCCGGAACCGAGGGACCGAGGTCGGGGCGTGAGCGGATGGCGATCGTAGGCGCCGGTGCGGGCGGCGTGGCCGCGGCCTACTTTCTTGCAGGCAGCTTCGAGGTCGACCTCTTCGAGGCGCGATCCAGGATCGGCGGCCACTGCGATTCGCGGGTGATCGAGCACCGCGGGCGGAGGATCACCGTCGATCTCGGCGCCCAGTTCTTCCATCCCGACACGCACCCGATCTACGTCACGCTGCTGGAGGAGCTGGGCCTCTACGACCCTGAGCACCCCGACCTCGACGCCACGGTGGAGGCTCCCGGAAGCCTGTGCATCTTCCGGACGGCCGGGGGCGCGCCCATCTTTTCGTCGTCGAACCCGCTCGCGACGCCGCTGCGTGCGGTCGATTTTGCGATGTTCACTCAACTCGCACGTCAGGCGGTTCTGACCGACATGTCGTGGGAGTTCACCGTCGACGCCTGGATCCGCAGCCTGCCCCTCAGGCGATCATTCAAGAAGGACGTCCTGTATCCGTGGATCACGGCGACGATCGGGTCGACGCGGGCCGACGCGCGGCGAGCGTCGGCGCGGTCGATCTTGCAGACGTTCGCTCTGGCGTTCCCGGCCAACGTTCTCGAGGGCGCCACGACCTACACGTCGAAGATCGGCATGCAGGGCAACCTGCAACGCCTCCTGAATCGCAGCCCGACCGCCCGGGTGCACGTCAGGACGCCTGCGCAGGCCCTGAGGCGCAGGCGGGCCGGTTGGTACGTGCAGACGCCGGCGGGCCGGAAGGGGCCATATCGGTTCGTGGTGTTGAACGCGCCTCCGCGTGCTGGACGCGAGCTGCTGCGGCCGCTGCCTGCGTTTGCCGACATCACGGCGTTGCTGGACGAGTACGGCTACTTCGACTCGCGCCTACTGGTTCACACCGACGCGGCCTACGTGCACCGCGATCGTCGCAACTGGGGGGCCTACAACGCCGGCGTCGACGGTCTCGAGTGCGAGGGCAGCGCCTGGCTCGGCGCTCTGCAGGAGAAGTCTGCCTCGGGCGAGGCCGTCCACGTGTTCAAGTCGTGGGCCCAGCGCCGGCGCTCCGACCCGAAGCACATCCTGTTGGAGCGGCGATTCAAGCATCCGGTGATCAGCCGGTCGACGATCAAGGCCGCCCGCGCCCTGCGTCCGCTGCAGGGGCGCAAAGGCCTGTACTTCAGCGGCCAGTACACCACCGGCATGGACCTCCAGGAGTCGGCGCTCTACTCGGCCATGAAGGTGGCCGAGGAGCTGGCCCCCGGCAGCCAGACCCTGGCGTCGCTGAAGACGCGTTTGAGCGCGCGCGGACGCGCCGGCGTCTCGTACGACCTCTGATTCCACGGGTCGCCGAACATCGTGCAACGCTCGCTGTAACGGTCTCGGCATGTCCCGTGGCAGGTCCGCCACGCCGCGATAACAGCATCTCTACGGAGGCGGCCTCATACCGTGCTCTCGTGTCCGCCCGGATCGGCCTGCCGCGCGCGGCGCTCCAGCCCCGTTAGCCCGAGCGTGTGCGCCCCGTCCGCAGCCTGTGCGAGCAGCTCGGCGGCGCGGAGCTCGTTCTCGGCGTCGGCGCCGCGCAGCAGCGACATTCCCCAGTCGAGGCGCGTGCGCGCCGCCAGCGAGGGCGCGCCCATGCGCTCGTGGACCTCGAGCGCGTATGCGAAGTGGGCGTCGGATTCGGCCTGGCGCCCGAGCGTAGCCGCCACGAGACCCAGTCCGCGAGAGGCGGACCCGAGCGTGCCGAGAGCATCGAGCACCACCTGGTCGCGCCAAGGCTCGAGTCGCTTCAGAAGCGCCTCGGCCGCCGTCCGGGCGCCGAGCCGCGCCGCGACCTCGGCCCACAGCACGCAGCTGCCGAGCTGCACCGGGTCGGCCGGAAGGCCGGCGAAGCCGTCGCGCGCGGCGTGCTCGAGCAGGTCACGTGCGACCTCATCATGGCCCGCCGCGACCTCGGCCAGCGCGCTCATCGCGCCGAAGACGGCGACCGCGGGCACGTCCTCGGCGATCTGAGCCAGCAGGTCGGTCAGCTCGTCGAGGCGATCCTGCTGCCAGCGGATCGGACCGAGCTGCGCGGTGTAGAGGCTCAGCGCATCTGGCTCGCCGGCATCCTGTCCGAGCTCCACGGTCTCGTCGGCAAGCCGCTCCGCCTCGTCCAGATGCCCGGCGAGCGTCGCACGCCATGTCCGCTGGGTACCGAGCGCGAAGTGCAGGCGCGGCTGGCCCAGCCGGTCGGCGAGCCGCCCCAGGCGCTCGAGGCAACGATCGGCGTCGGCCACGTCGCCGTCCTGGACCGCGGTCATGCCTCGCCATTGGAGTGCCCAGAACTGCTGGACCGGATCGCCGATGGCGTCCGCGACCGCGACGATCTCAGCGGTGGTATCGAGGCGCTCGGCAAGCGTCTCCGGCCACCACACCGCCGAGACGCGCAGCGTCAGCACGTCTACGAGAGCGGGTCGGTCACCGTGCGCGCGCGAGAGCTCGACCGCCTCGTCGCTGAGCGTCTTGCGCCGTTCGTGGTCGGCAGACCACAGCAGCTCCGCGGCCAGCAGCGCCAAGAGGCGAGCGCGCCGCGGATCGTCGCGCGCCGTTTGGCCGAGCGCCGCCTCGAGGACCTCCACCCGTTCGGAGTCGACGGACCCCGCCGTGCTGAAGTACCCGCGGCTGTTGGACAGGGCTGCACTCACGAGCCCGTCTCCGTCCCCTGCCGATTGCGCGATGCCGGCGGCGTCCAGGAGGGTCTCGCGAAACGCGGGTATGCCGGCCTGCAGCTGTGCCCTCCCCAGATTCAGAAGGAGCTCGGTACGAGTCGCGGGTCCGCCTTCGTCCAGCCGGGCGTCGATCTCGAGCGCCTGCTCGAACCAGCGCACGGCCTCGTCAGGCGCCAGCTGCGCCAGCGCCGCGCGGCCGGCAATCGCCGAGTATCGGCGTGCCTTTGCCTGAGCATCGGGGCCTCCGACCGCAGCCCAGTGCAGCGCGAGCTCCGGAGCGCATGCCTCGGGGTCGGTGCATGCCTGCCGCTCGAGCGCGACCGCGATGCGTTCGTGCAGGCGAGAACGGCGCGCGCCGCTGAGCTTGTCGCTGAGCACGTGGTTGATGAGAGCGTGCGCGAACGAGAACCCCCCATCCCGCTGGGGCACCTCCGCCACCAGCGCGGCAGCGGTAGCTGCGTCGAGCACGTCGAGCACCTCGTCCTCACCGACCGGAGAAACGTCCACGAGCAGGTCCACGTCGAAATCGCGTCCGATGACCGCGGCCGTGCACAGGACGGGCTCGGCGTCAGGCCCGAGCCTGGCCACGCGTCCGTTGATGACCTCGGAGATGCTCGCCGGCAGCTTCAGGGTGGCGAGATCCGGGCCGGCCGTCCAGTGACCGCCGGAGTCCCGCGTGATCGCGTTCGACTCCACGAGGTGGCGGACCATCTCACCGAGGAAGAACGGGTTGCCACCGGTCTCGCGGTGTAGATCGCGGGCCAGCGCGCCGCCGCGCTCGCCGAGAATGTGCCCCGCCTCCGTCTCCAGCAGGGTCTTGGCCTCGCGGGCCTCGAGACCCGCGAGCGCCATCCGCTCGATACCGGGCTCCCGGCGAAGGTCGGCCAACAGCCCTGCCAACGGACCGCCGCCGGAGCCGTTGGGAGTCCGGTAGGTGGCCAGCACCATCATCGGCACGGCCGAGGTGGTCACATGGAGGTGCTTGAGCATGGTGATCGTCGGCAGCGTCGCCCAATGCAGGTCGTCCAGCACCAGCAACACGGGCGCCGACTCCGATGCCTGCTGAAGGATGCCGGTGCACGCGCCGAAGAGCAGGTAGCGCTCGCTCTCCGGGTCGGTCGAGTGCGGTTGCGGAACAACCGAGACGCGCGTGCTCAGGTTCGGGGCAAGCCGGATCAGCTCCCCACCATGACGGTCGACGTGGCGCTGCAGCAGCTCGCCGGGCGCCACCTCCACCAGGTGGCCGAGAGCCTCGCGCCAAGGCTGATAGGGCACGCCCACGTCGTCGTCGCAGCGCCCGTAGAGAACGATCGCCCCTTCCCTCCGGGCCTCCTGGGCGAGGTGGGCCGCCAAGCGAGTCTTGCCGATGCCAGGCTCACCGCACAGCAGGACGACATGCCGCTCGCCCTCGCGCGCCTCCGCCCAGGTGGCGGCCAGCTGTGCCCGTTCGCCACCCCGCCCCACCAGACCCGTCGCCGGTTGGTCGCGCAGCCGTGGTGGCAGCGCCGGCGCACCGGCCGGCGGGGGCAGGCGCTCCCACTCGACGCTCCACGCCTCCATCCGAGCTGGCAGCCCCTTGAGCTCGAGCGGGCCGACGGGTCGCATGGCCGGGGCGTGGGCGCCGGCGAGTAACAGATGCACCGCGTCGGTCACGAGGATGCCGCCGCCATCCGCCGCGTCACACAGCCGGGCCGCCTCGACGACCGGCGGGCCAAACCAGTCCCCTGCCTCGGGGACGGCGTCGCCCACGGACACGCCGATCCTCACGTCGAGCGGGGGCGAAGCGCGGCGGTTTCGGCGCTCGAGGCCCTGCTGCATTGCGATGGCGCAGTCCACCGCGGCGGCAACGCCGTCGAAGGAAGCCATCAGCCCATCGCCGAGGTTCTTCACCTCGGTGCCGCCACGGTCTCGGATCGCTTCGCGGAGGACGCCGAAGTGCTCGCGTCGCAGTTCATCGGCGGCGGCAGGGCCGAGCCGGGTGGCGAGCGTCGTGGATCCCACGAGGTCCGTGAAGAGCAGGCTTACGGTCTGGGTGGTGCCGACGAGCTCCTCCTTCCCCGGGAGGACGAATCTAACGGACGCGCCCGATGCCCCGAGGCGTTAGTGTCGACGGACCGTGGCGGCTGCGACCAAGACTCGCGTTGCCATCATCGGCGGCGGCCCGTCGGCACTCGCCGCGGCGTTCGAGTTGACGGCCACGCCTGAGCTCGAGGCCCGGCACGACATCACGATCTACCAGCCCGGCTGGCGCCTTGGGGGCAAGTGTGCGAGCGGGCGCAACATGGAGCAGGGATGCCGTATCGAAGAGCACGGGCTGCATGTGTGGTTCGGCTGCTACGACAACGCGTTCTGGACCATGCGTCGCTGCTATGCGGAGCTCGATCGCGACAGGCGCTACCACGCGATGCCGACGTGGCGGGACGCGTTCGACCCCTGCCACGACGTCGTGGTGTGGGACAAGGACGGGGAGCGCTGGGATCCGCACGCGCTCTCGTTTCCCCCAACGCTCGGCGAGCCCGGTGTGGAACGCCAGCGGGAGTTTCCGGAGGTGGTGCGCGAAACCCTCGGCTGGATCGACCGGCGTCTGCGCGAACTGGTGGCCGCGGACCCCGATGTCGCCCGGGTGGTCGAGGAGGTGCCATTCGACGCCGCCGGGCTGCTCGAGGCGCGCCGGGGGCTCGGGCTGGCGGTGGAGCGGATCGAACATCTCGGGATCTTCCAGCTCGGCGAAGCGGCGGCGCGCCTGGCCGAACGCCACCTTGCGAGCACGGGACTGGATGAGCTCGCCACCTTTAGCGGGCTTCTCCAGCGGCTACGAAGTTGGGCGCTCGAGGACCTCCGAGGCACACTCCCCGGGCATGCGGAGGTGCGCTTCTTCGCGAGCAGCGTCGACCTGGCCGTAGCCGCTCTGACCGGCATCCTCGAGGACGAGCTCCTGTTCAAGGGATTCGACTCGGTCAACCACCTCGAGCTGAGCAGCTGGCTCGCCGGGCACGGCGCCGAGATCGACACCGAGGATCCCGAGCGCAACTCGCCTTTCCTGCGCGGCGTCTACGACGGCTCGTTCGCGTTCGTCGACGGCGATCCTCTGCAGCCCAACATGGCCGCCGGGCGCGCAATCCAGGGAGCTATCCGCTGCCTCTTTCACTACAACGAGGCGGTCCTGTGGCGCATGCAGGCCGGGATGGGCGACGCCGTGATCGCGCCCCTGTACGAGGTGCTCGAGAAGCGTGGCGTGACGTTCGAGTTCTTCCATGCTGTGGAGGAGCTCGTGCCCGCGGCAGACGGCGCGCGGGTCGACCGTATCGAGGTGGTGCCGCAGGTCGCCGTCAAGGGTGGCGCGTACTCGCCGCTCGTCGAAGTGGACTACAAGGGCAAGCCGCTCGACTGCTGGCCCGACCGGCCGCAGTACGGCGGGCTCGTGGGCGGCCGGACCAAGAAGGTCCGCGAAGCGGACTTCGAGCACGAGATCAACCCGCTCGGCGTCGAGGAGCGAACCACGCTCGTGGCCGGTGTTGACTTCGACGTCGCGATCCTGGCCGTGCCGCCCCCCGTGCAGGAGCAGATCTGCGGGCGGCTGCGCGCCGTCAACGGCCGATACGCGGAGATGCTCGAGGGATCGCACACGGTGATAACCCAGGCGGCTCAGCTCTGGCTCGACCGGACGCCCGAGGAGCTCGGCTGGCGGTGGAACACCAACTCCCTCATGAGCATGTACGTCGAGCCGGTTGACACCTACTGCGACATGAGCCACCTGTTGCCGTGCGAGCACTGGCCCGACGAAGAGGTGCGGCACATCGCGTACTTCTGCGGCGTCATCCCATCCGGCGAGGCCCGGGATCCGGTCGAGGCGGCCGCCGGCGTTCTCCGCTACACGCGGGAGTTCCTCGAGCAGGACGCCGGCCGCCTCTGGCCCGCCGTGGCGACCAAACCGGACGGCACCGGGTTCGACTGGGACCGGCTCGTTGCCCCTCCCGGTTTGGTCGGCCCGGCACGTCTGCCGAGCCAGTACCTGCGGGTCAACTACCAAGAGAGCGAGCGGTACGTGCTCACCCTGGCGGGCACGGTGGACAGCCGGCCGTGGCCAAGCGAGCGGTGCTTCGAGAACCTCGTCTTCGCCGGCGACTGGACCCGCAACGGATTCGACGCCGGCTGCGTTGAGGGAGCGATCACGTCGGGCATGCTGGCCGCGCAGGCGATCTGTGGGCGCCCGGCGAACGAGGACATCGCGGGGCTGCACGGCCCCACGGGCTTCCCCAACGGTCCGCGCGCCGGGGGCCGCTGCGGCTGGTCGCTCGGTGGCGCCGTGGAGTCGGGGGTGTCACTGGCCACGGGCGTGCTCGGCTGGGCGCGGCGCCAGGTGGAGCACTCGCTCGACTCGCGTTAGCGCGGCTGTTGCCCCGGCGCGACCGCGCACTACCTTCGGGGGGATGGGCGCGCGCACCGGCTCTGCGGTCGGCTCGAGGTCGAGCTCGACGGGCAGTGCGTCGAGCGCCGGTTGCCCGGGCGCCAGGGGCGGCTCGTATCGGCGATCTTGGTGCTGAATCGGTCACGGCCGGTTGGACGCGACGAGCTGATCGCGCCGCTCTGGCCGACCGAGCTGCCGGCCGACCCCGACGAGTCGCTCAGCTTCGTGGTCGGCCGCGACGGATACGACGCACCGCTGCGTGACCCGGCGCTGACCAGCGGCTGCCTGGTCGTCTCGCCCGAGGTCCGGCTTGCCCCCGAGTATCCGTTCCCGGCTGCGATCGACGACGCGCTCGCGGCAGCCCAGTGGCTGGTCGCCCAAGCAGGGAGCCTATGCGGGATGCGACCCGCTTCGCGACGATGGTGAGCGCAATGCCAAGCGTCTGCGCGAGGCTGGGGTAAAGGTCGAGCTTCGTCGCTACCCGGGAATGATTCACGGCTTCTTTCGGAGACGGATGCGCTCCAGGCATCGCGACGCCTGCACGGTGAGCTCGGCGATTGGATGCGCGAAACGCGCTCACCGCTAGGGAGGGTGGTGCCCGCCTACTACCTTCGGGATACCGAGGTGCGGTCCCCACTGAGAAACCATCGATTACCAGGACAGAGAGCGCGCCCGACAGGATTCGAACCTGTGACCTTCGGTTCCGTAGACCGACGCTCTATCCAGCTGAGCTACGGGCGCTCGGTGACGAGAGGTTAGCGGCCCCTGGCGGGCCCACACGCCCGGCTCACGGCCTTGACTTCAAGCGTGGTTGAAGGTGCAACATCATGGCCATGACCACGACCCGACAAGCCAAGACGGTGGTTCCAGGCCTCCACGAGGCAGGCGCCCAGGCGCTGCCGTTCGGTCGCTCTCTCGAGATCCGCTCCTTCGTGCTGGAGCGCCGGGAGGGCAACCTGCTCGTCTACAGCACATCCGACCTGGATCCCGGCGCGCCCCCCGTCAGCGACCTCGGCGGTGTCGCGCGCCATTACCTGAACCACCGTCACGAGGCCATGTTTGCTCCGCGGCAGGCCATCGCTCCGGTGTTCACCCATCAGGCCGAGCGGGAGTCGGTGGAGGAGACCATGCCGGTGCGGGCCACTTTCTCGCGGCGACACCTCCTGGACGACGACTTCGAGGTCATACCGACGCCCGGTCACACCGCGGGCGCGACCGCCTTCCTGTGGGACAGCGGACAGCACCGGCTTCTGTTCACCGGCGACTCGATCTACCTGGACGAGGGTGAATGGGTGGGCGCTCTGCTGGACTCGAGTGACCGCCACGCGTACCTGGAGAGCCTCGAGTTGTTGAGGGAAACAGAGTTCGACGTGCTGGTGCCCTGGGCGGCGACGGCGGGCGAACCCCATTGGTCGGTCGCGAGCCGAGCCGACGCGCGCCGGCGGATAGGAGCGATCATCAACCGGTTCGCTTAGCCCGGCTACCATCGAGACCTTCGGGAGAGGTGGCCGAGTGGCTGAAGGCACTCGCCTGCTAAGCGAGTATGGGGTTCACGCTCCATCGAGGGTTCGAATCCCTCCCTCTCCGTAGAGGTCGGCAGAATGCAGGGCCGATGGCCGACGTCCTCATCACCGAGTTCACCGATCCGGGCTGCCCGTGGGCCTACAGCGCCGAGCCCTTTCGCCAGCGGCTGCGCTGGCTGTACGGCGACTGCCTCGACTGGGAGGTGCGCGTGGTCGGGCTGGCGGAGTCGCCCGCCGACTACGAGGAGCGCGGCTTCGGTCCGAAGGAGCAGGCAGGCGCCTTCAAGCGGATCGCCCAGGACCACGGCATGCCCATCGACACCGACGAGCGGTCGCGGATGGCGGCCACGATCCCGGCCTGTCGGGCGATCGTCGCCGCCCGGCGCCACGCCCCGGACGAGATGCGCGCGCTGCTCAGGCGGCTGCGGGTGCGTCACTTCTCCGGGCAGCTCCTCGACGACGAGGAGACCCTCCATGGAGCCGCCCGCGACGCCGGCCTCGACCCCGCGCAGCTGGACGAGTGGGCGGCGGAGCCGGAGACCGAGCAGCAGCTGCGCGACGACCTGGCCGAGGCGCGACAGCCGATGCCAGCCGCGCGGGTGCTCGACGACAAGCTCGCCAACTGGTCGGGGGGCCGCCGCTATACGTGCCCCTCGTACGAGATCCAGCGCCTCGCCGACGGCGTGCGCATCGCCGTGCCGGGCTTTCAGCCCTTCAACGTCTACGACGTGATCACGGCCAACCTCGTGCCTTCCCTCGAGCGCCGTGACCCGCCCGAGTCCGTGGAGGAGGTGCTCGACTGGGCGAGCACGCCGCTCGCCTCGAAGGAGATCGCGGTGGTGTGCGACATCTCGCTCGAGGACGCGCGCGAGCAGCTCGGTCGGGTCGCCGACGAGGAGCACGTGGGCTTCGACGGCTTCTGGACGCGCAACGGGCACGCGAACGGGGCGACGGCGTAGACCTGACCGGGCCGGGCGAGGTTCTACCGCTCGCCACCGCGGTCACCGCTGCGCTCATGCTGGCGCTCTGGGCCGAGGCGACACGGCGCCGCGACGTATCGATCGTCGACGTAATGTGGGGGCCGGCCTTCGTGCTGGTGGCCCTGGTGGGCGCGCTGGCCGGTGACGGCGACCCGGCTCGTCGCTGGCTGCTGTTCGGGCTGACGGCGGCGTGGGGTATTCGCCTGGCCGTGCACCTCGGGAGGCGTAAGCGCGGAGACCCCCACGAGGACCGTCGCTACGCCAAGCTGCGCGAACGCGAGGGCGACCGGTTCACGCGCTGGAGCCTCGTCTGGATCTTCGGTCTCCAGGGCGTGCTCGTGCTGGTGATCTCGCTGCCGCTCCAGGTGGGGGCCGAGGCGAGTGAGGCGCTCGACGCGACGATCGTCCCGGGTCTGGCGCTCTACCTGCTGGGCATGGTGTTCGAGACGGTGGGCGACCTCCAGCTCACCCGGTTTCGCGCGGATCCGGAGTCCTCTGGCCGGGTGATGGACCGCGGCCTGTGGCGCTACACCCGGCACCCCAACTACTTCGGGGATGCGTGCGTGTGGCTCGGTCTCTGGCTGGTGGTGCTGCCGGCCGGCGGCACGTGGTGGACGGTCATCGGCCCGGTGGTGATGGCCGTGCTGCTGGTGCGCGTCTCGGGCGCGGCGCTGCTCGAGCGGGACATCGGCGAACGGCGGCCGGGGTACGCCGAGTACGTGCGCCGGACGTCGGCGTTCCTGCCGCTGCCGCCGCGCCGCGGCTAGGGGGTGGCGCCCTCCAGCCGCAGCAGGAACTCCTTCCGCTCCACCCCACCGGTGTAGCCGCCCAGCGCGCCGCCCGTGCGAAGCACTCGGTGGCACGGCACGACCACCGGCATCGGATTGGCGCCGAGCGCGTTGCCCGCGGCTCGCACCGCTCGCGGGCTGCCGGCGCCGTCGGCCACCGCCGCGTAGGTGCTGGTCTCGCCGAACCCGATGCGCGCCGTCTCGCGCAGCACCGCCCGGGTGAAGCCACCCAGATGAGACCAGTCGATGGGCAGGTCGAAGCCCTGCCGGTCCCCGGCGAAGTACTCGTCCAGCTCGCGGCGCACCGGATCCAGTCGCGCCGGCGCTTCGAGCACCCGCGGAGAGATCCGCTCGGCCAGGTCGGCCAGCACCTCGTCCTCGGGCCGGTATTCGCCGTAGGCCACACGCACCAGTCCCTTCGCAGTGGCGGCCACCACCAGCGGACCGAGCGGCGAGTCGGCCGTGGTGTAGGCCACGTCGACGAGGCCCTCGGACTCCGCGCGGTCGAGCACCGCGGGCGCGTCCGCCGGCAGCCCTGAGGCGGCACGGCGCAGTGTGGTTTCGATGTCACTCATGTTCGAGTTCCTCTCTCAGTCGCTTGAGCCCCTCGTGCACGTTGCGCCGCGCCGCGTCCTCGGACGATTCGAGGAGCACGGCGAGCTCGGCGTAGGGCATTCCGAGCACCGAGCGGCAGAACACCGCCGTCCGCTGCTTGGGGGGCAGGGCGCGAAGCCGCTTCCAGAGCTCCGGGTCGCCCTCGGCGGCAGGCGCAGCGGCAGCTTCGGGCACGTCCCCCACCGGCACGGCCCGGCGAGCCCGCGTGCGATGGGTATCGGTGGCCTTGTTCTGGGCGATGCGATAGAGCCAGGCACGCAGGTTGTCGGCCCGGCGCAGGCGCGGGTAGGCACGCAGGGCCGAGATCCAGGTCTCCTGAAAGGCGTCGTCGGCATCGACGGGGCCCGCCGTGGCCACCAGGAAGCGGTAGATCTCCACGCGGTGGTCGTCGAGCAGACTCTGAAACGGGGGCAGCTTCACTGACATGGAACGCCGGCGCGCCTTCGGTTGTGAGGCTACGAGCGGATGAAGACCGGCGCGCCCAGGGGGACCGTCTCGATCAGCCAGCGCGACTGCGCCTCTCCCGCTCGAAGGCAGCCCAGGCTGGCCGGCAGCCCGATGCTCGCCTCGTTGCTGGTGTGGTGGACGGCCAGCCGGTCGCCGCCCGGCCAGCCCGGCGGCAGGTTGGTCTGGTGCCCGGTGAGCGCCAGCACGCAGCAGCCGTAGGGCGAGCCCGGCCCGGTGACGCGCAGCTTGTCGGTGACCGAGAAGCGCCCGGTGGGGGTGTCGTTGCCGGGCCGGCCGACGGCGACCGTGATCCGGCGCCTGACCCCGCCGTTCTCGCGCACGACCAAACGCCGCTTCGATATGTCGGCGTGCAGCGACCAGCTCACGCAATCGCTGATCGCCCGCTCGGCCGGCAGCCAGGCCAGCTCGCCGTTGTCGAGCCCTGACGCCTGCACCGCCAGCCAGCCCCCGTCGCGGCGCACGACCCCGAACACCCGCGGCGAGCCCCACTCGGTCTTGGCCGACAGCCGCAGGCGCGGTCGCCCGGCCGGAGTCCGGTAGAGCGTCGCGCCCCTGCGTCCTCGTAGAACGGCGATCGGGTGACACGCGCCCTCCGGTCGCTCGGCGCGTGCCGGCTCCGCGGGCTCGGCTGGGGTGCTCGCCTCCGGGGGCGGAGCGGCGCTCGCCTCGGGCACGGCCTCGAAGCCGCCGTTGCCGAAGCCCGGCCCGCTAGCCGTGTCGCCGTCACCGTTCTCGCCGGGGCCAAAGGCGAACAGGGCCGCGGCCGCCGCGAGGGCAGCGGCGCCGACCGCGAACAGCAGTACGGCAAGCCGCCGGAAACCGGAGCGGTGGGCGGAGTCGGGGCGGTCCATGGTGCCCCAGGAAGCGTAGTGGCGGCCGGCGCGCCGCCGTGGACCTCAGTAGAGCGTCTTCTCGTAGCTGTCCGCGAGCCGGTCGGCCACGTCGGCCTCGGACAGGTCGGGGACCGCCATGTGGTCGCGCAGGATGCGCGATGCGGAGGGCAGCTCGTCGTTCCAGGTCTCGGGTTTCCAGGCACCGGAGCGGATCAGCGCCTTGGCGCAGTGGATGAACGCAGTCTCCACCTCGACGCCGAGCCCGAGCGCCGGGGGCCGGCCGTTGACCGCCAGCGCAGCCAGCAGCTCGGCGTCGCGCGTGATGCAGGCGCGGCCCTCCACCCGCAGCGTCTCGCCCAGGCCGGGGATCAGGAACAGCAGCGAGGCTTGGGGGTTGGCCAACAGGTTCTGCTGCGAGTCGAGCCGGCGGTTGCCCGGGAAGTCGGGCAGCAGCAGGCGCCCCCGGTCGAGCACCCGCGCGAACCCGGGCGGACCACCGCGCGGCGAGACGTCGCAGCGCCCTTCAGCGTCCGCGGTGGCGAGCATCAGCAGCGGAGAACGGGCGATGAAGTCGCGGCAGTGCTCGTCGAGATGGTCGATCTCCTTGCGCAGCGCCGGCGCGCCCTCGGGCGGCGAAGGGATCACCGCCCGCAGGTCGGACTCGCTCAGCACCAGCTCGCCGAAGGACTCCATGCATCCGACGATACCGGCGCCACCCTTTCGTTTGGTTACCGGCCCAACGGGGTAGGCCACCGCCCGTTGTCTCGCGCGGAACCCGCGGAGGCAGCAACAACCTGGTCGGCCGAGCCACAACGCCCGGCCGGCAAGTCAATCTCAAGGAGGAAAGGGTGAGAAAGACCCTTCTAGCAGCGATTGCGGTGCTTGCCGCCGCACTGATCGTTGCACCTGTGGCCTCCGCCATCGACAGGGTGAATACGCGCGAGCTCCGTAGAGGCGTGACCCTCGAGGGCGTGCTGGAACACGAGCGGGCTCTTCAGGACATCGCGCTCGCCAATGACGGCAACCGCGCGGCCACGACTACCGGCTATCGCGACTCGGTGGAGTACGTCTCGAATCGGCTACGCCGGGCGGGCTATCGAGTGACGCTCGACGAGTTCAGCTTCCCGTTGTGGACGCTGAACGGTCCGTCCACCTTCCAGCGCACCGACGTCGAGCCCGACGTGACGTACATGGAGGAGACGGACTACATCGTGGCCCAGTTCTCGGCTGGCGCCGACGTGACCGGACCGATCTTCGTAGTGGGCAGAACGGTGGTCCCGCCCCCCGGTGGCGCGGGTTCCTCGAACAGCGGCTGTGATCCGGCGGACTTCGCCGGCATCCCGGCCGGTGCGGTGGCGCTGATCCAGCGCGGCACCTGCCCGTTCACGCAGAAGTACGACAACGCGGTCGACGCCGGTGCAGCAGCGGCGTTGATCTTCAACGACGGCTTCGAGGGCCGCGAGGCTCCGCTGGCCACCACCGCCGGATTCGACAACGACATCCCGGCGGCGATGATCAGCAACGACATCGGAGAGGAGCTCGCCGCCGCTCCGGGGGCCACGGTCCGCATCGCAGTCGATGCCACCACCACGCCCAACCAGGAGCTCAACGTGATCGCTGACTCCGTGCGGGGCAGAGGAGGCCGCACGATCGTCGTGGGCGCCCATCTCGACTCGGTCCCGGAGGGCCCGGGCATCAACGACAACGGCTCCGGCACGGCCGGCATCCTCGAGATCGCCGAGGAGGTCGCGGAGCTCCCCAACAACCCGCGCAACCGCCTTCGGTTCGCGTTCTGGGGTGCCGAGGAGTCGGGCCTGGTGGGCTCCGACGCCTACGTGACCGAGCAGGTGGACAACGGCACGATCGGTCAGATCGAAGCGAACCTGAACTTCGACATGATCGGCTCGCCGAACTTCGCCCGCTTCGTCTACGACGGTGACCTGTCCGACTCGGATCCGCCGCCCAGCGGCGCGCCGGCGGGCTCAGCCCAGATCGAGGGGCTCTTCAACCGCTACTTCGATCGCCGTGGCCTGGCCTACCTGCCCACCGCCTTCGACGGCCGGTCCGACTACGGGCCGTTCATCGAGAACGCGGTCCCGGCCGGAGGACTGTTCACCGGTGCCGAGGGCATCAAGTCGGCGGAGGAAGAGGCTGTGTTCGGCGGAGTCGCCGGGCTGGCCTACGACCCCTGCTACCACCAGGCGTGCGACACGTTCTTCAACCTGAGCTACCCCGCGCTGGACCAGATGTCCGACGCGGCCGCTCACGCGACGTGGACGCTCGCCCGATCGAGGAGCCCGGTCACCAACGCCCAGGCAGCAACTGCCAAGGCAAAGAAGGGCAAGCGCTCGAAGCGCGGCAAGTCCTGGAAGTACCAGGG
The DNA here is from genome assembly GCA_963751105.1 of uncultured Thermoleophilaceae bacterium. Taxonomy (GTDB): domain Bacteria; phylum Actinomycetota; class Thermoleophilia; order Solirubrobacterales; family Thermoleophilaceae; genus JACVRW01. Next base: position 82,924 of record CAVVTG010000001.1, read on the forward strand.
CCCGTTCCGCGTGCGCTGAGCACCTGAATCACCGAAAGCAGTGCGAGGGGGCGCCAATCGGCGCCCCCTCTGCTTCTCGTGACGGGCTGCGCGGCGTCAGAGGGAGATCAGAGCCGACAGGAACAGAGCAAACGCCGCCCAGGTCACCGCCAGCTGGATCCAGTTGATCGTGAAATAGCGCTGCCGTCCTGATTCCCAGTCTGCGGGCAGGGCCTCGGGATCCCAGGCCAAGATCGCGTTGTAGGTCGGAGTCTTCCACGCGTTGGAGACGATCAGCACGCCGCCTATCACGATGACTAAGCCGATCGCGGTGAGCACGAACGAGGTGGAGCCGGGATCCTCCCAGAGGAGCACGAGCGCGACGACAGGCCCGATTGTCATCCCGAGCGACCACGCATAGTTGTACACCCGACCCCAGGACTTCCCCGCGAACTGAAGGAACGCTTCCATGAAGTTCCGGAAGTCCCGGCCGCCCATCGCGGCGAGCATCGGACGCATGATCGTGCTCAGCATCCCCAGAAGACCAGATGCGAGCCCCGAGAGGAAACAAGTGGCTGCGAGTGTCCATTCCTCGGCCGTCATGTGAGCCATCCTTTCGGGACGTAGCCGGGCGCCGGTTAACGGAGGGGGAGGGATTCGAACCCCCGGTCGACCGTAAGGCCGACAACGGTTTTCAAGACCGCCGCATTCAACCGCTCTGCCACCCCTCCGTGGCCCCAGATGCTAAGCGCTGCCTAGTCTCGGGTGAACCGCAATTCGAGGGAGAACCTATGCAGCACCGCAAGCTGGGCGACCAGGGGCTCGAGGTAGGAGCCATCGGGCTCGGCACGATGGGAATGACGATGGCCTACGGGCCCGGTGGTGACGAGGACGAGAGCATCGCCACGATCCGCCGCGCCCACGAGCTCGGCGTGACGCTGTTCGACACAGCCGAGCTGTACGGCGGCGGCACCGGTTCGAACGAGCAGATCGTCGGCAGAGCGGTCAGGGACTTCCGGGACGACGTGGTGCTGGCCACGAAGTTCGGGTTCGACCTGTCGCCCGACGCGCAGTACGGGGTCGACATGAACAGCCGGCCCGAGCACATCCGGGAGGTCACCGACAACAGCCTTCGCTACCTCCAGACCGACCACATCGACGTCCTCTACCAGCACCGGGTCGATCCCGACGTGCCGATCGAGGAGGTGGCCGGCGCGGTGAAGGAGCTGATCGACGCGGGCAAGGTCCGCTTCTTCGGGCTCAGCGAAGCGGGGCCGGACATCGTTCGCCGTGCCCACTCCGTACAGCCGGTCTCCGTCCTGCAGACCGAGTACTCGATCTTCGAGCGCGACGTGGAGGGCGAGATCCTCCCCGCGATCCGTGAGCTGGGCATCGGCTTCGTGCCCTACTCGCCGCTCGGCCGCGGCTTCCTGACCTCCGAGGTGAAGCCGGCGAGCGAGTACCCCGAGGACGACATGCGCAGCTGGGACGACCGCTGGCAGCCCGGCAACTACGAGAAGAACGTGGAGGCCATCGACCAGCTCGAGCAACTGGCCGGCGAGAAGGGCATCAGCGTCACCCAGCTGGCGCTGGCCTGGCTGCTCGCCCAGGGCGACGACATCGTGCCCATCCCCGGCACCCGCAGCCAGGAGCGCCTGGCCGAGAACGTCGGCGCCGCCGAGGTTGAGCTCGACGGCGAAGACCTCGACCGGATCCAAGAGATCGTGCCTCAGGGGGCCTACGGCAGCCGCTACCCCGAGGCGATGATGCCGGACTCCTGAGCCGCTACGCGCCGGCGGCCGAGATCGTGGCCGGCGCGCCGAAGGGATGGAGCGGGGACGGGATGTCGATCGTCCCGTCCTCGCGCTGGTGGTTCTCGGCGATGGCGATGATGGTCCGCCCCACGGCCACCGCGGTGCCGTTCAGGGTGTGTACCGGACGCGGCGAGCCGCCCTCGGGCCGGTAGCGGATGTCGAGGCGGCGGGCCTGGAAGTCCGTGGTGTTCGAGCACGACGTGAGCTCGCGGAAGCGCTCCTGGCCCGGCAGCCACGCCTCGAGGTCGTACTTCTTCGCCGCCGAGGCACCGAGGTCGTCGACGGCGATGTTGACCACGCGGTAGGGCAGCCCGAGCGCCTGCAGGATCTCCTCCTCGATCGCGAGCAGGCGCTCGTGCTCGTCCAATGAGGCCTCGGGCTCGACGAACGAGAACATCTCGACCTTGTCGAACTGATGCACGCGAAACAGCCCCTGGGTGTCCTTGCCCGCCGCGCCCGCCTCACGGCGAAAGCACGAAGAGAAGCCGGCGTAGCGCCGCGGCAGCTCGGAGGCAGCCATGATCTCGCCGGCGTGCAGCGAGGCCAGCGGGACCTCCGACGTGCCCGCGAGGTAGAGCTCGTCTTCGGGCACTCGGTAGATCTGCTGCTCGGTGTCGGGCAACATGCCGGTGCCGAACAGGGCAGGCTCGCGGACCAGCACGGGCGGGATCACGGGAATGAGCCCGTGCCCGTCGAGCAGGCTGAGCGCCCACTGCACCAGCGCGAACTCGAGCCGGACCAGCGGGCCCTTGAGATACACGAAGCGCGAGCCCGAGACGCGAGCCCCGGCCTCGGAGTCGAGCCAGCCGGCGAGCAGCTCCACGTGGTTGCGCCCGCTCTTCCCGGGCTCCCCCTCTTCGCGCAGGACCTCGTCCTGGGCGGGCGCGTCGGGGTCGGGCAGGTTTGGGAGCGCCGCCAGAGCAGCCGTGCGGCGCTCCTCCACCGAACGCAGCTCCTCCTCGAGCTCCTTCTCGCGCTCTGACGCCCCCCTCACTTCCGCGATCGCCTCGGTGGCGTCCTCGCCGGAGCGCTGCAGCTCGCCGATCCGGCGCGACGCCTCGTTCTTCAGGCGCCGGCGCTCCTCCAGCTCCGGCAGCAGCGCGCGCCGGCGGTCGTCCTGCTCGAGAGCTTCGTCGAGCACTGCGGGATCGACCCCACGCCGGGCCAGGCCGGCGCGTGCCGGCTCTGGGTCTTCGCGGATCTGCCTGAGATCGAGCACGCCGGGTGGGTGCCCGGCTAGCGGCCCGAGTACTCGGAGAGGAAGTCCGCCACGGCTTCGGCGTCCTGGCCCACCACGATGTTGGCGGGCATTATCGCGCCCGAGAAGCCGCCGTTGCGGATCGCGTAGAGCACGTCGTCACGGCTCTCCTTGCGCTGGTTGAAGTTGGGGCCGTTGGTGCGCTCGCCGCCCTGGAGGTCACCCGGCGGCTTGGAGCCGTAGGCGTTGGCGGCGTCGAGCGAGTGGCAGCCCGAGCAGCGTTCGTTGAACAGCTCGGCGCCGCGGCGCGCAGTCTGCTGGTTTTCGGGGACGTCGATCTCGCCGCCGCAGCTGGCGAGCAGGGCGGCCGCGATGGCGCAGGCGAAGAGGAGCGGACGGCTCACGGCGGCGGATAGTACCGGCCCGCTTCCCCGTCCTTGCGCCAGCAGGAGCGGCGCCACGCGCGGCGAAACAACCCTTGCCCCGGCGACGGCCATGGCGACACCATGCAGCGACGGATCGCGCGGAGTCGTCTCCTTCGGCGGCGAACGGACCGCCGCCGGGGCCTAAATCTTGTGCGTCAAGCGGCGCGGCGCTTTGCGAAGCGCAGCAGGGTGCCGTCGCTGCCCGGCTGCACCTCGACCTCGTCCATCAGCGTTCGCATGAAGTCGAGCCCGCGGCCGGATTCGGGCAGGTCGCCCCTGCGCTGGACGCGGGGCCGGAAGCGCCCGCTGTCCGCGACCTCGAACACCAGCGCGTCCTCCTCCTCTGATGCGGAAATCCGGATCTCGTCCGCCGGAGACCTCGAGCCGTGCACGATCGCGTTGGTCACCGCTTCGCTCATGGCGAGCTTGACCTCGTAGCGAGCGTCGCTGGGAAGCCCGAACTCAGCCGCCGCGCACTCGGCGAACTCGCGCGCCTCCCGGAGGCGCCCGACGTCCGCGTTGATCGAGTGCTGGCGTTGGGGGAAATCAACCATGTAGCACCGGTCCAATTGCTTCATGGGGGTGTCTTACGCGGCCGGATCGATTTTGGATCGCTTTTTTCGCACTTGCGAGTTGGTCGCAGCTGCGGCACTCCCGCAGAAAAGGCTGATTTGCAGGAGTTTCTTTAGTGATCCGGCTTGAGGCTTTCGGCGAATGACCCGCCAGTGAGTGCCCGGGAACGACCCCCTGGCCCAACTCTCAAGAAGGAGCTCTCAATGAAGAGACTCGCGATCCTCGCGGCCCTGGTGGCCGTCGCGGTCGCGGTGCCCCTGAGCATCGGCTCGAGCCACCGCGAAGCGCCCAGGATCCTGAAGGACCCCACTGGGGACAACACGGACGTCTGGGCCTTCACGGCGCCGGACGCCCCGGGCAGCGTGACCGTCGTCTCGAACTGGATTCCGCTCGCGGATCCTGCCGGCGGCCCGAATTTCTACCCGCTCGACGAGAACGCCCGTTATTACGTGAAGTTCGACAACACGGGTGATGGCTACGAGGACGTTGCCTACCGCTGGGACTTCGACACGAAGTACCGCAACCCCAACTCGTTCCTCTACGCGGCGCCTACGGTCGACTCGGTCAGGGATCCGGACCTCAACCTGGTGCAGACCTACGACCTCTACAAGGAGACCTATAACAAGAGGCGCAAGCTCACGAGCGTCAAGCGGATCGCCAACGACGCCCCGGTGGCTCCGGACAACGTCGGGCCGAAGACGATTCCTAATTTCGCTCAGGTCGAAGCCGGTGCCACCACCTCCCTCAGGGGCGGCGGCAAGACGACCGTGATTCCCGCGGACGACGCGTTCTTCGTCGACCTCGGTGCGGTCTTCGACGGCATCAACATCGACAAGCCGGGACGTCCCAACATCGGCCTGGGCAACCAGGGCGGCGGCAAGGACGACGTGGCGGGCTACAACAGCAAGTCGTTCGTGCTGCAGGTGCCCGAGCGCGAGGTCACCCGTGACCGCAGGATGGTCTCGGGCGCGACCTCAGGCAACGCCGTTGTGGGCGTGTGGTCGACCACCGAGCGCAAGCGCACGACGGTCGCCCGCTTGGCCAAGAGCAGGAAGGCCAAGGCAGGCAGGTACTACCGCAAGCACTGGGTGCAGGTCAGCCGCCTCGGCAATCCCCTCATCAACGAGGTGATCATCCCGATCGGCCAGAAGGACAAGTTCAACGCGACGTCCCCCTCGGACGACCTGAAGAACTTCGGCAAGTTCGCTCTCAACCCCGAGCCGGCGCGCATTCTCAACGCGCTGTTCAACCTCGGGATCAAGGAGACGAACCGGACCGACATCGTGCAGGCGCTCCTCACGGGCCTGCCGGGGCTGACTCAGATCGGCAAGAACCCCGCACCGGCCGACACGCTCAAGCTCAACCTGGGCGTGGCTCCGGCGGCGAACCCCAACCGGTTCGGCGCTCTGGCTGGTGACAACGCCGGATTCCCGAACGGTCGCCGGCTGACCGACGACGTGGTCGACATCGAGCTCCGCGTGATCGCGGGCGCTCTGCTGCCGGCCGACCAGGGGGGCAAGCAGATCCCGCTGGGTGACGGTGTGGACCGAAACGACAAGCCGCTCCGGTCCGCGTTCCCGTACGTCGGCCTCGCCAACGACGGGTTCAACAGCACGCTCAAGAGGATCGAGCCGCAGCACGCTCCCGTGCCGCAGCCGCCCAACTGAGCAACCACGGCTCCCGTGCCGCTCGCCCGCTCCCTCCGTGCGGGCGGGCGGCCGGGGCCACCTACCTCCCGAGGCCATGACCGCCACATCACCAAACTTCCTGAAGTTCCTGGCGCCGCTCGCCGCGTTCGCTTGCGTCTTCATCGTGCTGGTGTCGCTCGGGCCCTCCGGTGACATCGACCTCCCCCGCGGAGATGCAGGCGTGAACGCCGACATCCCGCCCGGCGCCTCCACCGATCAGCGCATCGAGATCCTCCAGCGCGTCGCGTCCGAGGAGGAAGCCGGAGCCGCGAGCTACGCCGCGCTGGGCGACGCGTATCTGCAGAAGGCGCGCGAGACGGGCGACCCCAGTTACTACTCGCGCGCGGATCGGGGCTTCGACGCCGCCCTGCGCCGCGACGCCCGCAACGTCGACGCCGTGCTCGGGGCGGGCACGCTGGCGGGGCTGCGGCACGACTTCCGCGAGCAGCTGCGCCTCGGGCTCGAGGCGCGCCGGCTCGTGCCCGCGCTCACCGCTCCCTACCCCGTGATCGCCGACGCCCAGATCGAGCTCGGCCGCTACGGAGCGGCCGAGCGGACGCTGCAGCTCATGCTCGATTCCAAGCCGAACCTCACCTCCTACAGCCGCGTCTCCTACTACCGCGAGCTCACCGGCGACCTCGAGGGAGCCGTCCAGACGATGCGGCTCGCCGTGTCGGCCGGGGCCGCGGTGTCCGAGAACGTGGCCTACGTGCAGACGCTGCTGGGCGACCTCGAGCTCCAGCGCGGCCGGCCCGCCGACGCACGCACCGCCTATCGCGGCGCGCTGGCCCGGCTGCCGGGCTACGCCCCCGCCGAGGTGGGTCTCGCGCGGGTGCAGAACGCCGGCGGCGATCTCGACGCCGGCGCGCGCCGGCTGCGCAGCGTGTCCGCCCGGCTGCCGCTCACCAGCCACCTGATCCTGCTGGCCGACACCGACGCCGCGCGCGGCGCGCGAGTGGCCGCCGCGCGCGACCTCGACGTGGTGCGCGCCCAGCAGCAGCTTCTGCGGGCCGCGGGCGCGCAGCCGGACGCCGAGCTCATCCTGTTCGAGGCCACCCACGGTGACCCGGCGGCCGCGGTGCGGCTCGGCACGCGCCTGTGGGCCGACGCGCCGAGCGTCCGCAGCGCGGATGCGCTCGGCTGGGCGCTCACGCGCGCCGGACGCCCGGCGAAGGGCCTCGAGTGGTCGCGCCGGGCGCTGCGGCTCGGCTCGCGCGACCCTCTGTTCCACTACCACGCCGGGATCGCGGCCCGGCAGGCGGGACGGACCGGCCTGGCCGCCCGTGAGCTCGACACGGCATTGGGCGCCGGGGCGGCGCTGTCGCCGCTACAGGCAGAGGAAGCACGCACGGCATTGGAGGTGCTGCGATGAGACGCATCCTGCTGGTGCTGGTCCTCGTCGGCCTGGCCGGCCTCGGCGTGTTCGCGCCGAGCGCCATGGCCCACCCACTGGGCAACTTCTCGATCAACCACCTCAGCACGGTCAAGGTCTCCGACGACCGCGTGGACGTGCTCTACGTGCTCGACGAGGCGGAGATCCCCACCACCGAGCAGCAGGGCCTGTCGCGCGCGGAGCTGATCGAGCGCAAGCAGGCGGAGCTGCGTCGCAACCTGAGCCTCACCGTCGACGGGCGGCGCGTGGAGCTGCGCCAGCTCGATCCGCGACTGAGCTTCCCAGCCGGTCAGGCGGGGCTCGACACGACCCGCTTCGAGCAGCCGCTGCGCGCCGTGGTGAACGACCCCCGGCGGGTGCAGCTCTCCGACAACACGTTCGCCGACCGGGTGGGTTGGAAGGCGGTGGTGTCGGGGCCCGGCTCGGGCACGGCAGTGCGCACGAACGCGCCCAGCGGCGATCCCACCAACGGGCTGCGGCGATACCCGGAGAACCTTCTCGACAGCCCGCTCGACCGGCGCGAGGCCTCCTTCTCAGTGCAGCCCGGGGCCGGAACCCTGATGGCGCCGCGCGCCGAGGGCGGGGAGACCTCCACCACGCGGACCGGCGGTGACGGCTTCGCGGGGATCTTCGAGGACGCAGCCTCGGGTGAGGGCGTGCTGGTGCTGCTGCTGCTCGCGGCATTCGGCTGGGGCGCGCTTCACGCGCTGTCGCCGGGCCACGGAAAGGCGATGGTGGCCGCCTACCTCGTGGGCACCCGCGGCAAGCCGCGCCATGCCGTGGCCCTGGGCGCGACGGTCACGGTGGCCCACACCGTGGGCGTGTTCGCGCTCGGGTTCGTCACGCTCGCGCTGTCGCAGTACATCCTGCCCGAGGACCTGTACCCGTGGCTGAACCTGGTCTCGGGCCTGCTCGTGGTGGTGATCGGAGCGGCTGTGCTGCGCTCGCGGATCAACCCCGACGGGGGGCATGGGCACCACCACCATCACCACGAGGACTCGCACGAGCATGACCACGCGCACTCCAAGTCCTTCTCGCGCGCCGGCTTCGAGCACTTCCTCGATCACGCGCGCGGGCGCGATCACAGCCATGCGCCCGGCCACGGTCACGCGCACCACAGCCACGACCATCATCACCACGGCCCGGCCGACGCCGACGACTCGACCGTCACCAAGCGCAGCCTGATCGGCCTCGGCGCCGCGGCGGGCCTGATTCCCTGCCCATCGGCGCTCGTGGTGCTGCTGGGCGCGATCTCACAACACGAAGTGGCCCTCGGGCTGCTGCTGATCACCGCGTTCAGCCTCGGGCTGGCCGGAACCCTCACCGGCCTCGGCCTGGCCGTGGTCTGGGCGCGGCGGGTGGTGCCGCGGCTGGCCCCGAAGCTGTCCGTGTTCCGCGGCACGGGCGCGCGCCGGCTGGTGGCGGCGATGCCGGCCGCCTCGGCGCTGGTGATCGTCGCCGTGGGCTGCCTGCTCACCTTCCAGGCGCTGCCCGGCGTGGTCTGATCGCGGGCACGGGCGCACCCGAGCGTCAAACTCAAGGGCGTCTGACGAGTTGGTGTCCTCCGGCGACCACAAGTCGTCGGACGCCGGGCAACAGCGGCCCAGCCCATCGGCGCGCCCATCGCGGCCGCCTCGGCGCTGCCCGGCGTGGTCTGAGCTCTATGTGGGCAGCAGCGGCCGCATGAACGTGCGCTCGTAGCGCCTCACGCAGCCCGATTCGTCCCGGATCCGGTCGGCCTCGACGAACTCCGGGTCCACACCGAAGAGCGCGCGGTAGCGCTCGTACTCAGCGAGGCTCGGGAAGCTGAACAACGCGTAGGCGATGTCGCTGGCGCCCTCGGCCGGCAGGAAATACCCGTGGTGAACACCGCCGTGCTGCTCCACGAGCTGCATCCACCGCCGCGCGAAGCGCTCGAATGCCTCGATCTCGGCCGGGTCGATCTCGTATCTGACGTGGCAGGTGACCATCGCCGAAGTATCTGCGGAAAAGTTTCCGCGTGGGTGATCCGATCCCCGCCGACCTGCGGAAGAAGCAGCCATGAGAACGTGGCGCAGTTGTGTCGGTGCTGCAACTGCAACTGACTTGCAATTGGCCGTAGGATGTTCGTCGAGATGACCGTCCCGCACACGGGCCCCTCGGTCGCCGCACCCAACGTTGACGCCGCCGTCGACGAGCTTCGCGCCCGCGGCCTTCGGATCTCGTCCGCCCGCCGTCTCGTGCTCGAGGCGCTCTACGCCGCCGCCGCGCCCATCTCGGCGGAGCAGATCGCCGACGGCCTGGCCGGCCGCCTCCCTCGCTCCGACCTCGCCTCCGTGTACCGCAACCTGGAGACCCTCGAGGATCTGGGCCTCGTTCGCCACCGGCACCTCGGCCACGGCCCCGGCCTGTACTCGCACGCGGGTCTGGACGAGCGCGAGTACCTGGTCTGCGACTCGTGCAGCAGAGTCACGGCAGTGGACCGCGAGCAGATGGATCCGGTGCGCGAGCTGATCCACAAGCGCTTCGGCTACGAGGCTCGCTTCAGCCACTTCCCCATCCTCGGACTCTGCGCGGAATGCGCCGCCAAAGGGGCATGATCGACCTGCCCATCGCGCTCCACATCCCGGACGGATTTCTGAGTGCAGGAGTCGCCCTGGCCTGTGGAGTGCTCGCCGTCGCCGCCGTGGCTTACGGGCTGCGCGTGGCCAACGTCGAGCTCGACGAGGCGCGGGTGCCGCTGCTCGGGGTGCTCGCAGCATTCATCTTCGCCGCCCAGATGCTGAACTTCCCGATCGCCGGCGGCACCAGCGGGCACTTCCTGGGCGCCACCCTCGCCGCGGTGCTACTCGGTCCCTGGCTCGCCTGCCTCGTGATGGCGGTGGTCATCGCCGTGCAGGCGTTCGCCTTCGCCGACGGGGGCATCTCGGCGCTCGGGGCCAACGTGCTCAACATGGGCGTGCTGGGCGCGCTCCTGGCGGGCTTCCTCGTGGTGGGTGCCGTGAAGCTGCTTCCTCACACCCGGCCCGCCTTCATCGGCGTGGTGGGCGTGGTGTCGTGGCTGGCTGTGATGGCCGGCGCGGCGGCCACGAGCGTCGAGCTGGCCATCTCGGACACGATCCCGCTGGGCACCTCACTCCCGGCGATGCTGGGCGTGCATTCGGTGATCGGCATCGGCGAGGCGATCATCACCGTGGCGGCCGTGTCGGCGGTGCTGGCCTCGCGACCGGACCTCGTGGCGCTCGCGCCGGAGGAACTGAAGCAGCCGGTGACCGCGCCGGCCGGACGCCCACTCGGAACGGAGGCCTGACATGAAGCGCGTTCCCACCGGCGTCTTCGTCGCCCTCGCGCTGGCCGTGGCGGTGGGCCTGGCGACCGCCGTCTCACCGTTCGCGTCGGCGAACCCCGACGGGCTCGAGAAGGTGGCCGAGGACAAGCAGTTCCTCGAGAGCGGCAAGCTCCACTCGCTCCAGGAGGACTCGCCGATTCCGGACTACGCCTTTCCGGGCGTCGAGAACGAGCGCGTGGCCACCGGCCTCGCCGGGTTCGTCGGCACCCTCGCCGTGTTCGCCATCGGGTACGGGCTCGCCTTCTCGCTGCGAGGGCGCCCGCGCGACGGGACGGCCCCGGGGGCACCGGCCTGACCGGCCGGCCCCGGCTCGAGCCCGATGGGCGCGCTCTGTAACCACTCGCTGGAGCTGACCGGGCCGGCGGGCGACCCGGCCAGCCCGGTGCATCGCCTGGACCCGCGGGCAAAGATCGTCGGTCTGGTGGCGATCACCCTGATCGCCGTGTCCGCCCCGTTCGAGGCCTGGCCGGTGTTCGTGATCTGCGCGGGCGTGCTCGCGGCGGTCGCGGCCGTGGCGCGGGTCACGCCGAACGAGATCTGGCGGCGGGCGCGCTTCGTGCTGCCGCTCGTCCTGCTGGCCGCCGTGTTCGTGCCGTTCGTGCGCACCGGCGGCGCGACCTACCAGCTGGGTCCCCTCACCCTCCACGAGGAGGGCCTCGAGACCTTCGCCGCCGTGGCCGCCAAGGCCACCATCGGCACGGTCTCCGCCGTTCTGCTGGGCGCCACCACCACCTTTCCGTCGGTGCTGCGCGGGCTCGAGGCGATGCGCGTGCCGCGCCTCTTCGTGCTGATCGCGGCCTTCATGTACCGCTATCTGTTCGTCATCGTCGAGGAGGTTGGGCGCATGCGGGCCGCACTCGCCGCCCGCGCGTACCGGCCTCGTCATGCCCTGCAGGCCGCCGCCCTCGGCCGCGTGGCCACGGCGATGTTCCTGCGCACGTACTCGCGCGGCGAGCGCGTCTACCACGCGATGCTCTCGCGCGGCTACAGCGGGCACATGCCGCAGCTCGTGCCGCTCGCCTTTCGCCGGGCGGACACGCTGTTCGTGCTCGCGGTGCTGGCCGTGCTGATCCCTGCGCGTGTATGGGCGGGGGTGGCCGCGTGAGCTGCGCCGTCCACGCCCAGGGCCTCGACTACGCCTACCCCACCGGGCAGCCCGGCCTGCGCGGACTCGAGCTGCACGTGGAGCACGGGGAGCGGGTGGCCATCCTCGGCCCCAATGGCGCGGGCAAGACCACCTTCATGCTCCACCTCAACGGCCTGCTCAGCGGCAGCGGCCGGCTGGAGGTGGCGGGCCTTGACGTGGGGCCGAAGACTCTCGCCGAGCTTCGCGCCCGGGTCGGCCTGGTGTTCCAGGATCCCGACGACCAGCTGTTCATGCCGACCGTTGCGGAGGACGTGGCCTTCGGCCCCCTCAACATGGACCTCGGGCCGGAGGAGATCGAAGCGCGGGTGACCGAGGCGCTCGCCCTGGTGCGGATGTCCGAAGCCGCCCCCAGGGCGCCCTATCAGCTGTCGATGGGCGAGCGCCGGCGCGTGGCCATCGCCACGGTGCTGGCGATGCGACCCCGCCTGCTGGTGCTCGACGAGCCGTCCGCAAACCTCGACCCGCGCGCGCGACGCGAGCTGATCGACATCCTGGCCGGGATCGAGCGGACGATGCTGCTGACCACGCACGACCTGCCGCTGGCCGCCGAGCTGTGCGAGCGCGCCGTGATCCTCGCCGCCGGGCGGATCGTGGCCGACGGGCGCTGCCACGAGCTCCTGGCCGACACCGAGCTCCTGGCCGACCACGACCTGGAGCTGCCCGCCGGGTTCGATCTGCTCCAGGTGGAGCCGCGCCCGCGGCCGGGGGCAGAGGCCGGCGCCGGGCTACAGTTTCAGCAGGCGACCAGGAGGTAGTGATGCCTGAGCACGACCACGAGCATTCGCATTCACACGAGCACGAGCACGGCCACGGCGAGACCACCCACTCGCATCCCCACACGACGCACGAGCACGACCACACCGAGCACGAGCACGAGCACAGCCACGGCGACGTGACCCACTCGCACCCCCACACCCACGAGTCGGGCGGCGAGCAGGACCACGAGCACGAGCACGCCGGGTAACGACAGCCGGCGGAAGCGGCTCAGCCTCCCCCGGTCTGATAGGCGCGCAGCGCCAGCGTGAGGATCAGCAGCGCGCCGACCGTCATCACGCCCATCTCGCCCAGCGCCACTCGCCGGGCCAGCGCCACCTGCTCCCCACGGTCGAGGGCGTCCACGTCCTCCACGCCGTCCAGCTCGCGCTCCGCGATACCCGCGCGCATGGCCTCGCTCACGAGCGTGATCACGAGTGGCGCCACGCCGTAGGCCACGTGCAGCCCGTCGGGCGAGGAGGCTCCGCGGGCCAGCAGGATGAAGCCGATCACCACCTCCACCACCACCGTGGCCTGAGCCACGCGGAGAAGCGGCCAGAACACGAGCGACGCCCTCGCGTCCTTTCGCAACCAGCCCACGACCCCCCAGCCGGCGGCCGTCGCGTTGGCGATCAGGACGGCTATGCCGACCACCATGTGGACGCCGCTCAGGGGGTGCCCTTTCGCACTATGTAGCAGCGTCGCACAAGGTTCCGTTATACCTCCGGGTGCGTGCTGAAGAGCTACCTGCCTGCATTGGTGTTTCTCGCGCTCGGCATAGGGGTCGGCACTGCCTTCACGCTCGCCAACCACGTACTCGGTCCAAAGCGCCCGGGAAAGGTCAAGAGCGAGCCCTACGAGAGCGGCCTGCCGTCTGACGTACGCAAGTCGTTCCGGTTCGGGATCAGCTTCTATCTGATCGCGATGCTCTTCATCCTGTTCGACATCGAAGTCGTCTTCCTCTACCCCGTCGCGCTCAAGCTGGATGCCTTCGGAGTGTTCGCCCTGGTCGAGACGACCGTGTTCGTCGTACTACTGCTGGTTGCGCTCGTGTTCGTCTGGAGAAGAGGGGCGCTGGAATGGAAGTAACACGCAGCAACGGTCAGGAGGACCTGAGGGTCCGCCAGCTCAAGGCTCAGCAGATGCTCCGCGGCGAGCTGGCCGGGAGAGATCTCGACGAGTACGTCGAGGAGCGCCTTCTGTTCACCACGCTCGAGACCGCACAGAACTGGGCTCGGAAGAACTGCCTGTTCCCGCTGGGCTTCGGCCTGGCGTGCTGTGCGATCGAGATGATCACGGTCATCGGGTCTCCCAGGAACGACCTCGCGCGCTTCGGCGCCGAGGCCATCCGCTTCACCCCTCGCCAGGCCGACCTGATGATCCTGTCGGGACGGGTCTCGATCAAGATGGCGCCCATCATTCGCCGGCTTTACGACCAGATGCTCGAGCCCAAGTGGGTGATAGCTATGGGCGTGTGCTCCTCGAGCGGCGGGATGTTCAACAACTACGCCGTCGTTCAGGGGGCGGACAAGTTCATGCCCGTGGACATCTACATGCCCGGCTGCCCGCCCCGTCCCGAGGCCCTCATCTACGGGATCATGAAGCTGCAGGACAAGATCCAGCAGAAGCCGGACATGGGCTGGCGCGAGCGCTATCAGGCCTACGGCACCGAAGAACAGCCTGAGGGAACCGGGGCTGGGAGTGCCTGACGCCACGGGCCTCGAGCTGATTGCCCAGAGGGTGCGAGAAGACGTGGCCGAGGAGGCGGTGACGGACACGAACTACTTCCGCGGTGAGGCCACGCTGCAGGTCGCGCCCGAGCGAGTGCACGACGTGCTCGCCTACCTGCGCAACGGAGCCGAGCCGTTCGAGCGGCTGATGAGCCTTCACGGCTGCGACTACCTGCCGGAGGAGCCCCGGCTGGGCGTGCATTATCAGCTGCTGTCCATGGACCGCTGCGATCGCCTCTGCGTGAAGACCCGACTGGGCGCCGAGGACCCGCACGTGCCGAGTGTGGTCGACCTCTTCCCCACCGTCGACTTCCACGAGCGCGAGGTCTACGACCTATTCGGCGTGGTGTTCGACGGCCACCCGGACCTGCGCCGCATCCTCATGCCCGAGGACTACACGGGCTTCCCGCAGCGGCGCGACTTCCCGCTCGGCGGCGAGCCCGTGCTCTACACCTTCAACGAGGACAAATACCCGCGCTGGTATGACTGACGAGCACGACGAGTCCGACGACCCCGTCCGCGAGGTCACCGCCGCCGCGTTGCGCACGCCCTACCGCGAACGCGAGCAGTCGGTGACGATGGAGCGGATGGGCGAGGAGCCCGTGTCCGGCACCGACGCCCTGGCCAAGGGCGACCTCGACGAAGAGCTGTTCACCATCAACATCGGACCGCACCATCCGGCGACGCACGGCGTGCTGCGCCTGCTGACCACGCTCGAGGGCGAGATGGTGCGCGACGTCAAGCCGATCATCGGCTACCTCCACACGGGCATCGAGAAGAGCTGCGAGGACCAGCAGTACTGGAAGGTCATCACGTTCGTCGAGCGGATGGACTACCTCGCCTACTACTACAACGCGCAGGTGTACTGCATGTCGGTCGAGCGGCTGCTCGAGATCGACGTGCCGCCGCGCGCGCACTACCTGCGGGTGCTCCACATGGAGCTCAACCGGATCGCCTCCCACCTGTTCGCGCTGGCCACTGGGGCGCTCGATATGGGCGCGATCACCATGCTCTGGTGGGGCTGCCGCGACCGCGATCTCGTGCTCGACCTGTTCGAGATGTCGGGCGGCCAGCGCATGCACCCTCGCTACTTCCAGGTGGGCGGCGTGGTCGAGGACATCCCGCCGGGATGGGCGTCGAAGGTGCGCACGTTCATCGAGCTGATGCCCAAGCGCATCGACCAGTACGAGTCGCTTCTCAGCCGCAACGAGATCTGGCTGCAGCGACTGAAGAACACAGGCGTGATCTCCCAGGAGCGTGCGCTCGAGCTCGGCGTGACGGGGCCGCTGCTGCGCGCCACCGGCCACCCCTGGGACCTGCGCAAGGCGATGCCCTACTCGTGCTACGAGGACTTCGACTTCAACGTCCCCGTTGGCAGTGTGGGCGACAACTACGACCGCTACAAGGTCCGCCTCGACGAGATGCGCCAGTCGCTGCGAATCGTGGAGCAGGCGCTGGACGGACTCCCCGAGGGTCCCTGGACCACCGACGATCGCAAGGTCGCGCTGCCCCCGCGCCACGAGCTGGCCACCTCGATGGAGGCGCTGATTCACCACTTCAAGCTCGTGACCGAGGGCTTCCGGGTGCCGCCGGGCGAGGTCTACACGGCGATCGAGTCCCCGCGGGGCGAGGTCGGCTGTTTCGTGCTGGCCGACGGCTCGGCCAAGCCCGCGCGCGTGCAC
This sequence comes from uncultured Thermoleophilaceae bacterium, assembly GCA_963751105.1. Lineage (GTDB taxonomy): Bacteria > Actinomycetota > Thermoleophilia > Solirubrobacterales > Thermoleophilaceae > JACVRW01. The sequence continues at coordinate 98,634 of CAVVTG010000001.1, forward strand.
TTCCGCGACCCGAGCTTCACCAACCTGCAGGCGCTGCCCGACATGGCCAAGGACTCGCTGATCGCGGATTTCATCGCCTGCGTGGCCATGCTCGACCCGATCCTCGGGGGCATCGACCGGTGAGCCTCGACGAGGGCGGCCTGCGCGCGGTTCCCCTGCCCGCCCGGATGGGACCAGGCCGTGCTGGTGGACGAGGACCCGGCCACCATTCCGGATCCCTCCCAGGTGGAGGTGCCCGAGCGGCTGCGGACCGAGCTCGAACGGCTGATGTCGCTCTACCCCGAGCGCCACTCCGCCACCCTCCCCGCACTCGCCGCGGCCCAGCGAGTGCACGGCTGGTGCTCCCCCGAAGCGATGCGCCAGGTAGCGGCGGTGATGCAGGTCACGCCCGCCTACCTGTCGAGCATCGCCACGTTCTACGACATGCTGCGCACCGAGCCCGTCGGCACGCGCTACGTCTACGTCTGCACGAGCGTGGCCTGCCACGTGCGCGACGCCAAGCAGGTCTACGACGCGGTCGCCGGCGAGGCCGGGCGCCAGGAGCTCGAGGACGTGGAGCTGCGCGAGTTCGAGTGCCTCGGTGCCTGCGACATGGCCCCGATGGCCTCGGTCGACGGCCGCTTCGTGGGGCCGCTCACCACGGACGACGCCGCCGAGATGGTGAGCGCCCTCAAGGAGAACCGCCAGGTGCTCCCCGGCCGCGGCCTCGGCGATCCGGGCTACACCCTGCCCGCCGCCGGCGACCAGCCACCCGGGCCTCCGGAGGAGCCGGACGTCCACCCCGCGGGCGGCACCTGGAAGGAGGCGGAGCTCCTGGACGTACCCCCGGCCGAGGGCCCGCCGCCCCATCCGCGTCCCACCCTGCATCCGCTCGATCCCGGCACGAGCGTCACCCCGGAAGAGGAACCCGAGTGAACGAGACCCGCCTGCTGCTGCGCAACATCGACGAGCCCGGCCTCAACACGTTCGAGGTCTACGAGCGGCTCGGCGGCTACCGCTCCGCTCGCAAGGCGCTGCTCGACATGGAGCCCGCCACCGTGCTCCACGAGCTGGAGGAGTCCGGCCTGCGCGGGCGCGGCGGCGCGGGCTTCTCCATGGGCAAGAAGGCCAGCTTCATTCCCAAGGGCACCATGGACAAGTACCTGTGCTGCAACGCCGACGAGTCGGAGCCCGGCACGTTCAAGGACCGGCTGCTGATGCAGAAGAACCCGCACCTGCTGGTGGAGGGCTGTCTCATCGGCTCGATCGCGGCGGGGGCCAACAAGGGCTTCATCTTCATCCGCGGCGAGTACGAGCTGCAGGCCGACATGCTCGACGCCGCCGTGGCCGAGGCCTACGACAAGGGCCTGCTGGGCGAGCGCATCCTCGACACCGACCACACCTTCGACCTGGTGGTCCACCGCGGACAGGGCGCCTACATCTGCGGCGAGGAGACCGGGCTCCTGGACGCGCTCGAGGGCAAGCGCGGCAACCCACGGCTCAAGCCGCCGTTCCCGGCCAACCAGGGTCTCTACCAGGGGCCGACGCTGATCAACAACGTCGAGACGCTCTGCAACACGCCGATGATCATCGAGAAGGGGGCCGAGTGGTACCGCACGCTCGGCGTGGGCAACTCCACCGGCACGAAGGTCGTGTCGGTGTCGGGCAACGTGCAGCGGCCGGGCAACTACGAGATCGAGCTGGGAGCGTCGGTGCGCGACATCATCTACGGGCTGGCCGGCGGGCCGCCGTCCGGGCGTGAGGTCAAATGCTTCTTCCCCGGCGGCTCATCGGCCCCGGTGCTCACCAAGGACCACCTGGACCTGCCCTACACCTTCGAAGACATGGCCGAGGCGGGCTCGATGCTCGGCTCCGGGGCGATCATCGTGGTGGACGAGACCCAGCCGCTCGTCCCGCTCGCTCTGCGGCTCGCCGAGTTCTACCGCCACGAGTCCTGCGGCAAGTGCGTGCCCTGTCGCGAGGGCACCAACTGGACGGTCAAGATGCTCGAGCGCATGGACGAGGGCGAGGGCACGCCCATGGACATCGACATCATGGCCGAGGTCCAGGGCAACATCATCGGCAACTGTCTGTGCGTGCTCGGCGACTCGATGGCCATGCCCGTCGGGTCGATGATCAAGCACTTCCGCCCGGAGTTCGAGGCGCACATGGAGGCCGCCCGCGAGCGGCGCGACCTCGACTCCGTCGAGGCTCACGGCGCGGGCGAACTGGCCGCTGTGGCGGAGGCCGGCGCCGCCTAGCGGAGCGAAGGACGATGGCCCGCCCCGAGACGAAGTGGATCACGTTCGAGATCGACGGCCGCGAGGTGCGCGCCGAGGAGGGCGCGATGCTCGTGGACGCCGCCAAGCACGGCGACGTCGAGATCCCCTACTTCTGCTACGAGCCCAAGCTCGGCCAGCCGGTGGGGGCCTGCCGGATGTGCCTGGTGGAGATCGAGGGAATCCCCAAGCTGCAGACCTCCTGCTCCACGCCCGTGCGCGACGGCATGGTGGTCAACACGACCTCGGACCGGGTCAAGCACGCGCAGAACGCCGTGGTCGAGTTCCTGCTCGTCAACCACCCGCTCGACTGCCCGGTATGCGACAAGGGCGGCGAGTGCCCGCTGCAGGACATCTCCTATGGGTGGGGCGCCGGACGCTCGCGCTACATCGAGCCCAAGCGTCACTTCAAGAAGCCGCTCGAGCTGTCGCCGCTGATCGCGATCGACCGGGAACGCTGCATCCTCTGTTACCGCTGCGTGCGCTTCTCGCAGGAGATCGCCGAGGACTACCAGCTGGTCTTCCTCGACCGCGGTGACCACACCTTCGTGGGCACCCATGACGGCCGTCCCTACACCGCTCCCTTCAGCGGCAACATCATCGAGCTGTGCCCGGTGGGCGCGCTCACCTCGCGCGCGTACCGGTTCCGCGCCCGGCCCTGGGACATCGAGGACTCGGGCTCGCTCTGCACGCTCTGCCCCGCGCAGTGCAACGTCAAGCTCACCATCCGCGACGACGCCAAGGTCGTGCGCGTCCTCGCGCGCGACAACCACGAGGTCGACGACGGCTGGCTCTGCGACAAGGGCCGCTTCGCCTACCAGTCGTTCTCGTCGCCCGAGCGGATCACCGCCCCGCTGGTGCGCGACGGCGGCTACCTGCGCGAGGTGTCGTGGGAGCGCGCGGTGTCCGACGCCGCCGCTGCTCTGGCCAAGTCGGGCTCGTCGACCGCCGCCCACGTGGGCGGCGGGGCGTCCAACGAGGAGGGCTACCTCGTTCAGCACCTGCTGCGCGAGGGGCTGGGCTCACAACGGATCTTCGGCGGGGCTTCGCCGCCCGGCGCGCTCGCCCGCGCGCTGGCTCGTCCGGACCTGTCCGCCCGGCTGTCGGACATCGACCACGCCGGAGCGATTCTCGTGCTCGACACCGAACTGGTGGACGAGGCCCCGATCATCGACCTGCGCGTGCGCAAGGCGGCGCGGCGCAACGGCGCGCGCGTCGTGGTGGCCTCCAGCCGGCCCTCGAGCCTCGACGCCAACGCCGAGGCTTCGCTGCGCTTCTCGCCCGGCGGGGCGGAGGCGGCGCTGGCTGCGCTGGCGGCCGCGCTCGGCTCATCGCGCACCCCCGGCGCCGACGTGGCCGGCCTCGCCTCGCGGGCGCGCGCCGGTGCGGGCTTCCGGCCCGGCCGTCCGGTGAGCAACGGCGACGCCGGCGCGGCGGTGCGGGCGGCGGCCGACGTGCTGCGGGACGCCGGCGACGTCGTCGTCATCTGGGGCGAGCGGGTCTTCGGCGGTGAGCGCGGCGGACAGGCGGCCGAGGCGCTGCTCGCAGTGGCCGAGTCGCTGGGGATCGCCGGCAGGGCGGAGTCCGGGATGATCGCCATCCCCGAAGCCACCAACGGGCGCGGGCTGCGCGAGGTGGGCTGCGCCCCAGGCCTGCTGCCCGGCCTGGCCGACGCCCCGGGCGCGGATTCCGATCCCGGCGACGGCTCGGGCGCGATGCTCCTGGTCGAGAAGTCTCGGCCCGCCGCGGAGCTCGAGGAGGCCACCGCTGTCATCGCCTTCGCGCACTTCACCGACGAGGCCTTGGCCGAACACGCCGACGTGGTCTTCCCGGCCGAGGTCTACGCGGAGAAGGAGGGCACGGTCACCCATCCCGACGGCCGCCTTCAGCGCGTGCGCCAGGCGCTGGGCCGCGCGGGCGACGTCCGCCCCGGCTGGCAGGTGCTCGCCGAGTTGTGCGAGCGCAGCGACGCCGGAGTGGAGGCGCTGAGCCTGCCCCACCTCACCTCGCTCGTGTCCGATGCGGTGCCCTTCTACGCCGGCCTCGACCTCGACCGGATCGGCGGCCAGGGCGCGCGCTGGCAGGACGAAGAGGCGGCGTCGGCGTTCGAGTCGCTGGATCTGTCCAGCGAGCCGCTCGCCGATCCTCCCGCAGCGCCCGAAGGCCTGCGGGTGGCCAGGGCGCCGAGCCTGTGGAGCGGCGCCGAGATCGAGCATTCGCCCTCTCTGGCGTTCCTCGCGGGCGGCGCCGCGGCGCAGCTGTCGGTGGAGGACGCCCGTGAGCTGGGAATCGACGAGGGCGACGAGGTGGAGGTGGAGGCCGACGGCCTGCTCGTGGCGGCCACCGCCACGATACGAACCGGTGTTCCGCGCGGCGCCGTGTTCGTGTCCGGCGCGTCGCTTTCCGAGGGCCCGGCCGAGCTCAGGCCCGCGAAGGCGGTCGTCGCCTGATGGAGGCGCCGGTGGAGTCGGTCCTGGTGATGATCGTCAAGTCGATCGTCATCTTCGCGGTGCTGCTGCAGCTCGTGCCGCTGATCCTGATCGCCGAGCGCAAGATCCTGGGGCGCTTCCAATCGCGCATCGGGCCGAATCGCGTCGGTCCCTACGGCCTCATGCAGCCGATCGCCGACGTGCTCAAGCTGCTCTCCAAGGAGGCCTTCACCCCCGCCACCGCCGTGCCCTGGATGATGGCCATCGCCCCCGTGATCTCGGTGGTCACGGCCGTCGCCACCATGGCGATCATCCCCTTCGGGCCCTTCAACGCGTGGGGCGGGAACTTCGGCCTGTACGGGATGGATGTCTCGATCGGCGTCCTCTACTTCTTCGCCTTCGGCTCCCTGGCGTTCTACGGGCTGATGCTGGGCGGCTGGTCGTCGGGCTCCAAGTACTCGTTCCTGGGGGCCATGCGGGCCGCGGCGCAGTTGATCTCCTACGAGGTTGCGCTCGGCCTGTCGCTGCTCGGGGTGGTGATGACCGCCGGGTCGCTGTCGCTCGTCCAGATCGTGGAGGCCCAGGACGGGGTGTGGTTCGTGGTCCCGCAGTTCGTGGGCTTCCTCATCTTCATGGTGGCCGGTTTCGCCGAGACCGCCCGGGCGCCCTTCGACCTGCCCGAGGGCGACGCCGAGATCGTGGGCGGTTACAACACCGAGTTCGGCGGGATGCGCTTCGGCTCGTACTTCATGGCCGAATACATGGAGATCCTCGTGATCTCGGCGATCGCTTCCGCCTGTTTCCTGGGCGGCTGGCACGGTCCCGGCCCGATCGCGCTCGCCCCACTGTGGATGCTGATCAAGATCATCCTCGGCGCCCTCTTCTTCATGTGGATTCGCGCGTCGCTGCCGCGGCTGCGCTACGACCAGCTGATGTCCTTCGGCTGGAAGATCCTGTTGCCGCTGGCGACCCTGAACGTGCTCGTGACCGCAATCGTCCTGGTGGTGACCTGAATGAGAGGCCCGACCCATGCCCGCTGACTGGAAGAGCGCCGCCCAGCCGGTCGACCGCGGACCGGAGCCCGGTGGCCTCGGCTCGGTCTACCGCGTGTTCGGCGAGACCCTGCGGGGTCTCAAGACGACGATGGGGCGCGTGATCGAGGGGCAGGTGGTCATCCAGTACCCCGAGGAGAAGACGCCGGTCTACCCGCGCTTCCGCGGCCGGCACAAGCTGCATCGGTTCGAGGACACCGGCCTCGAGAAGTGCGTCGGTTGCTCGCTGTGCGCAGCGGCCTGCCCCGCCAAGTGCATCCGCGTGGTGGCCGAGGAGAACACGCCCGAGCATCAGGTCTCGGCCGGAGAGCGCTATGCGGCGGTCTACGAGATCAACCTCTCACGCTGCATCTTCTGCGGTTACTGCGAGCTGGCCTGCCCGTTCGACGCCATCACCATGGGCAACGACTACGAGCTGGCCGACTACAGCCGCTCCGACCTGATCTTCACCAAGGAGATGCTGCTGGCCGATTCGCCCGAGCACACTCCCCTGAGGCGCGAGGGCGAGTAGAACTCGCGCCATGTGGTTCGAGCAGGTCCTGTTCTTCATAGCCGCGATCGGGGCCCTGGCGGGGGCACTCGGCGTGGTGCTGCTGCGCAACCCCTTCTACTCGGTGCTGGCGCTCGTGGCCCACCTGATCGCGCTGGCCGTGCTCTTCCTGCTCCTGAACGCCGAGTTTCTCGCCGCGGGCCAGGTGGTGGTCTACGCGGGCGCGGTGATGGTGCTCTACCTGTTCGTGGTGGCCTACATCGGCGGCTCGGACGAGCCGCTTCGCCCTGAGGGAGGCCTGATCAACACGTTCGGCCCGCTGTTCGCCGCCGCAGTGGGCGTGGAGCTGTGCATCGCCTTCGTGGCCTCCGGGCTCCAGGCCCTCGACACGGGCGGCCCGGACGTGGCCGGCGTGTTCGGCTCCCCCGGTGAGATCGGCGAGCTGCTCCTGACCCGCTGGCTGGTGGCCTTCGAGGCCGCCTCCTTCCTGCTGCTGGTGGCCGCGGTGGGCGCCGTGGTGCTGGCGCGGCGGCGGCGCGGGCTCGAGCCGGAGGAGGGCGGCCAATCCGGGCCGCGCGACCCCGGCACCGAGACGCTCGAGGTCAGGGCCTAGCCGTGGACATCGTCTGGTACCTCGTCCTCTCGGCCTTCATCTTCGTGATCGGCGCCGCCGGAGTGATGACGCGCCGCAACCCGCTCGTGGTGCTGCTGTGCCTCGAGCTGATGCTGAACGCGGGCAACCTCGCGCTGATCGCCTTCTCGCGCATGCACGGCTCGGAGGACGGGCAGGTGTTCGCCCTCATCGTCATGGTCATCGCGGCCTGTGAGGTGGTGATCGGCCTGGGAATCATCGTCGCCATGTACCGCAACCGGCTCCCGATCGACATCGACGAGATGTCGGAGCTCCGCGGGTGAGCCCCACCGACTACGGCTGGCTCGTGCTGGGCTTCCCCCTGGCCGGGCTGATCGTCGTGTCGCTCGGCTGGCGCTTCCTCCCCGGGCGCACGGCCGGCTGGATCGGCAGCGCGGCGATCCTCGGCGCCTTCCTCGCCGCCATCGGCGCGCTGGTCTCGCTGCAGGACCTGCCGGCCGAGGAGCGCGAGGTCGTGGACAGCGCGTGGAGCTACGTGGTCACCGCCGGCGTGGACGTGGACGTGTCGATCCTCGTCGATCCCCTCGCGGTGTTCATGTGCCTGGTGGTGACCGGGGTGTCGTTCCTGATCCACGTCTACTCGGTGGCCTACATGGGCGGCGACGAGGGCTACTCGCGCTTCTTCGCCTACCTCAACTACTTCGTCTTCTCGATGCTGCTGCTGGTCCTGGCCGGCAACTTCATCCTGCTGATCGTGGGCTGGGCCTTCGTGGGGGCGGCGTCGTATCTGCTGATCTCGTTCTGGTACCGGCGCGACACCGCCACCCACGCCGGCATCAAGGCCTTCGTCATGAACGTGATCGGCGACGTGGGCCTGGTGGTGGCCGCCTTCCTGCTGCTCAACGAGACGGGGCAGCTCGACTACGTCGGCGTGTTCGAGAGTGCGCCCGAGGTCTTCTCGACGAACGACGGCACGCTGGTGGCGGCCTGCCTGCTGATCCTCGTCGGCGCCTTCGCCAAGTCGGCTCAGCTGCCGCTCCACACCTGGCTGCCCGACGCGATGGAGGGCCCCACCCCGGTGTCGGCGCTGATTCACGCCGCGACCATGGTCACCGCGGGCGTCTACCTGATCGCTCGCTGCTTCCCGCTGTTCGAGCTCGCGCCAACGGCGGCGGACATCAGCGCGGTGATCGGCACCGCCACTCTCGTGTTCGCGGCCACCATTGCGCTGGTCCAGACCGATCTCAAGCGGGTGATCGCCTACTCGACGATGTCGCAGATCGGGTACATGGTGCTGGGCGTGTCGGTGGCCGCCTACGGCGCCGGGCTGTTTCACCTGATGACCCACGCCTTCTTCAAGGCGCTGCTGTTCATGGCGGCCGGCTCGGTGATCGGCGCGATGGCCGGGATCCAGGACATGGACCGGATGGGCGGCTTTCGCAAGGCCATGCCCTTCACCTTCATCACCTTCGTGGCCGGCGCGCTGGCGCTGGCCGGCTTTCCCTTCACCTCGGGCTTCTTCTCGAAGGACGAGATCCTCGCCTACACCATCAACCGCGGTGGCGGCTTCGTGGTGCTGGCGGTGGCCGGCTACATCGCCGCGGCGCTCACCGCCTTCTACGCCTTCCGAATGGTGTTCAGAGTCTTCTTCGGCGAGCCGGTCCCGGAGGCGCGCGAGCTCGAGGGCGGCCACGTGGCTCACGGTGAGCCGCTGAATCCCGCCACCGGCGAGGCGGAGGACACCGAGATCGGCTTCCCCGGCCCAGAGCACCACGTGGCCGAGCAGTCGTGGCCGATGAAGTTCGCAATGGCTCCGCTGGCCGTGCTGGCGATCGTGGCCGGCGTGCTGGGGATACCCGGCCTGACGGACACGCTCGAGCACTTCCTCGAGCCCACCTTTGAGAGCTCGATCTACGCGGAGGACAAGCCCACCGCCTCCGCCGAGTGGGTCGGCCTGGCCGCCGGCGGCATCATCTCCGTGGCCTCGATCTTCCTCGCCTACGTGTTCTTCATCCGGCGGCGGGGGATCACCCTCGAGCTGCAGAACCGGTTCGGCCGGGTGCACGCCTTCCTTTTCCACAAGTGGTACTTCGACGAGCTGTACGACGCGGTCTTCGTACGGCCGATGTCGAGCCTCGGCTCGTTCGGCCGGAGCGTGATCGAGACCGACTTCGTGCAGGGCTTCATCGTGGGCGGCGCCACCGGCATCGTGCGCGCCGGCACGTCGGTGGCTCGCGCGATCCAGACCGGTTACCTGCGGGCCTACGCGCTGCTGCTGCTGTTCGGCGCGGCCCTGGTGGTCCTCTACTTCCTCATCGTGAGCTCGTGACCATCCACCTGACGATCATCCTCTTCCTCCCGCTGGCCACCGGCCTGATCGGAGCGGTGCTCCCGCGCGGGATGGCGCGCTGGGCCGTGCTGGCGGGCACCGTGGCGGTGCTGGCCTACGCCGTGGTCATGCTGGCCGACTTCGACCGCGGCGCCGGGCTGCAGTACGTGACCGACGACGAGTGGATCCCCGAGCTGGGCATCCGCTATCAGCTCGGCGTGGACGGGCTCAACCTGTTCATGGTCCTGCTCACGGCGATCGCCTGGGTGCCCTGCACGCTGGTCGCCGCCTTCAAGGAGCACGAGCGCACGCGGCTGTTCTTCTTCCACCTCGCGCTGGCCGAGACCGCGGTGCTGGGCGCGTTCATGGCCCAGGACCTCGCGCTGTTCATCATCTTCTTCGACCTGATGCTGGTGCCCTTCTACTTCCTGATCGGAGGCTGGGGCACGGGCGACAGGGTGCGGGCCACCACGAAGTTCGTGATCTACACGCTGGTGGGCTCGCTGCTGATGCTCGGCGCGGCGATCGCGCTCGGAGTGCTGGCCACGCCGGAAGGCGGCGAGCTGTCGTTCTCGCTCGCGGTGCTCGAGGAGCGCTCCGTGCCCGAGGGCACCCAGCACTGGATCGTGCTGCTGTTCGCGCTCGCCTTCTTCGTCAAGGCGCCGCTGTTCCCGCTGCACGGCTGGGTGCCCGAGACCTACCGGTCGACCTCCATCCCGGTGCTGGCCCTGCTGTCCGCGGTCCTGTCGAAGGTCGGCGTGTACGGCTTCCTGCGCATCGTGCTCCCGGTGATGCCCGAGGGCTCCCAGCACTGGCAGGAGCTGTTCATCATCATCGCGGTCTTCTCGATCCTGTACGGCTCGATCCTGGCCTTCTCCCAGGACAACGTGCGGATGGTGGTGGCCTACTCCTCGATCGCCCAGCTGGGCTTCATCGTGCTGGGCATCTTCGCTCTCGAAGCCAAGGGCGCCCAGGGGGCGGTCTTCCAGATGCTCAACCACGGGCTCGTGGTGGTGCCGCTGTTCCTGATCATCGGGGTGATCGCCGCGCGGGCCGAGGGCAGCCAGTCGGTGTCGCAACTCGGCGGCATGGCCACGCGAGCGCCGGTGCTGGCGGCCCTGTTCCTGATCGTCACGTTCGCCACCCTGGCCATGCCCGGATCGGCCAACTTCGTGGGCGAGGTACTGGTGCTGTTCGGCTCCTACGAGGACAAGCTCGTCTACGGCCTGGTGGCCAGCGTGGGCGTGATCCTGGCGGCGGTCTACATGATCCGCGTGTTCCAGCGCACGATGCACGGCCGCCGCGGGCCGAAGGTCGAGTCGAGCGACATCCGTGGACCCGAGCTCGTCGCGATCGTGCCGCTGGTGGCGGTGATCGTGGCCCTCGGCGTCTACCCCAACTTCGTGGTGCAGCGCACCGAGCGGGCCACCGTCGAGCGCATCGCCCCGGCGCGAGCGGTGGCCGACTCGCTGGCCCGCGCCGAGGCCGCCCGTGAGCGGCGCGCCGAGCGGCTCAAGCTGGCGGAGCGGACGCCATGAGTGCGCTCCTCGCTCAGGTCGAAGCTCCGGAGATCGCCTACCGCGAGCTGTCGCCGCTGCTCGCGCTCGTGGGCGGCGCGGTGGTGGTGCTGATGGTGGGGCTGCTGCGCTCGAGCTTTGCGCGGCTGACGCTCGTGCCCCTCCTCACCGCCGTATCGCTGCTCACGGCGATCGGCCTGACCATCTGGATCTGGGAGCCGGGCGACCTGCCGCCGATCATCGAGGGCGCCCTGGCGGTGGACACGCTGGCGCTCGGTGTGTCGATGCTGTTCTACGTGGCCGGCCTCGTGGCCGTGGTGCTCTCGCTGCGGGCCAACGCGCCCCGGGAGGCGGGTCACGGCGAGTACCACGCGCTGCTGCTGGGCTCGATCGCCGGGATGGTGGTGCTGGCCGCGGCCGAGAACCTCATCACGCTGTTCATCGGCATCGAGCTGCTGTCGATCCCGCTCTACGTGCTGTGCGCCAGCGACCTGCGCAAGCGCGCGTCGCTCGAGTCCGGCCTCAAGTACCTGGTGATCGGCTCGGTGGGCTCGGCCACGCTGCTCTACGGCCTGGCGCTCATCTACGGGGCCAGCGGCTCGATGCAGTTCGGCGAGATCGCCGCTGCCCTGGGCGGCAGCGGCGAGCTGTCGGTCACCGATCCGCTGCTGCTCACCGGGATCGGCCTCACCATCGTGGGACTGGCGTTCAAGGCGTCAGTGGCTCCCTTCCACCAGTGGACCCCCGACGTGTACCAGGGCGCCCCCACGCCGATCACCACCTTCATGGCGGTGGCCACCAAGGCGGCGGCCTTCGCGGTCTTCCTGCGGCTCTTCTACGACGCCCTCGGCCTCGCCCAGCTCGACTGGGCCCCCGCGCTGGCCGTCCTCGCGGCCACCACGATCGTGATCGGCAACGTGGGTGCCCTCGCTCAGCGCTCGCTCAAGCGCATGCTCGCCTGGTCGAGCATCGCCCAAGCCGGCTACCTCCTCGTGGGCGTGGTGGTGGGCACCGAGCTCGGCCTCCAGGCCACCGTGTTCTACCTGGCCGTCTACCTGGCCATGAACGTGACCGCCTTCGCCGTGGTGGTGGCGCGCGAGCGGGTGTCCGAGCACGGCGACGACCTGGCCTCGTTCGAGGACCTCGGGCAGAGCAATCCCTGGCTGGCCTGGCCGATGACGATCGCCATGCTCTCGCTTGCGGGCTTCCCGGCCACGGGCGGCTTCATCGGCAAGTTCTTCCTGATCGACGCCGCCGTGTCGGGCGACTACACGTGGCTCGGCATCGCGATCGTGGTGGGCTCGGTGCTCTCGCTCGCGTACTACCTGCGCGTGATCGCGGCCATGTGGATGGGCCGCTACGAGATCGAGCTCCCCACCGTGCCCCAGCGCCGCGTCAAGCCGGTGTCGGGCTGGTCGCCCGAGGCCGACACCCGCGCCCAGCCGGAGGTGGCCGTGGTGGCCATCGCCTTCGCGGTGCTCACGCTGGTGTTCGGGCTCTGGCCCGATCCGCTCTTCGACGCGGCGCGGGACGTGGGCAGCTCGCTGTCGTTGCTGGGCTAGGCGCGAGCGAAGCGCAGCGAGTCCACCACGCGGCCCATCTCCTTCTGCACGCTCGTGGGGGCGTGCTCGCCCACCACCACGAACATGTAGAGGTTGCGCCCAGCGGCGGCGAAGAAGTCGAAGGCGTACCACGCGACTCGGCCTCGCGTGCAGCTGCGCGGCCCGACGTCCAGCCCGAACCTCTGTCTGCGCAGGTCGATCGGGACGTCCTCGGCGGCGGGCCGCGCACCGACGCGCTCCTGGATCGACACGAGGATGTCGGTCGCCCGGAAGCCGTTCAGCGCCGGCGTCGGACAACCGGCGATCCGGCAACGGGCCCCGCGGCGGTAGCGAAGCGGGTAGGTGGCCACGGAGAGGATCTCCCGGGGCTCCACGAGCTGCGGGGTGAGGTTGCGCCTCGCTCGGTGCCAGCCGTCCGGCAGGGTCAGGGAGAAGCCGCGACGCTGATCCTCGAACGTGTGCGAGGCCGTCGTCTGGAGGCCGACCTCCGGCTTGACCTGCGTCGCGCCACACCCCGCGGCGAGAACCGCGACGACCAGCGTGCATACGGCCCAGAGGGCTCTCATTCTGAGACGAGTACGTGGGCCGGCGGATCAGAGGTCCCTCCCGGCAGCCCAGAATTGCATGGGGTCGCTGTCCCGGATTCACCCCTTGTCAGGGGGTCAAGTCCGGACAGCCGCCCGACTCGAAGCGGTGTGCAACGTTCGAATGGAACGGGCAGCGATACGCTGCCCGAATGAGCGAGAACCTGGCGAGCATCCTGACCGAGACCGCCGCCGAGCACGGCGACCGGACCGCCTTCAAGCTGGACGACGCGGAGCTGACCTACCACCAGCTCGACTGCGCCGCGTCGCGGATCGCCAACCTCCTCGAGGACAAGGGCCTGGCCCCGGGCGACCGCGTCGGGTTGATGTTGCCGAACGTCCCGTACTTCCCCTCGATCTACTACGGCATCCTGCGCGCCGGCGGCGTGGTGGTGCCGATGAACGTCCTGCTCAAGGAGAGGGAGACGGGTTACTACCTGAGCGACTCCGGGGCGAAGCTGGTGTTCGCCTGGGGAGACTTCGCGGAGGCCGCCGAGGCCGGAGCCGCCGAGGCGGGCGCCGAGACGATCCTGGTCAAGCCGGGCGAGTTCGAGCAGCTCGTGGGCGCCCACAGCGAAGAGTTCGAGAACGTGGAGCGCGACGACGGCGACACCGCGGTGATCCTCTACACGAGCGGCACCACCGGCAAGCCCAAGGGCGCGGAGCTCACCCACGCCAACCTGCGCCGCAACTGCGAGATGACGTCCACCACGCTCGGGGAGTTCACCCACGAGGACGTGCTGCTCGGCGCGCTCCCGCTGTTCCACTCCTTCGGCCAGACCTGCACGATGAACGGCGCGGTGGCCAACGGCGCCACGGTGACCATGATCCCGCGCTTCGACCCCGACAAGGCGCTCGAGATCATCGAGCGCGACCAGGTCACGGTCTTCCAGGGCGTGCCCACCATGTACAACGCGATGCTGCACGCCGATGCGGCCGACGAGGCCGACGCCTCCACGCTGCGGCTCTGCATGTCCGGCGGGGCCGCGATCCCGGTGGAGCTCATCCGCAGCTTCGAGGACAAGTTCGGCTGTCCGATCCTCGAGGGCTACGGCCTCTCGGAGACCTCACCGGTGGCGTCCTTCAACCATCCCCACAAGGAGCGCAAGGCGGGCTCGATCGGCACCCCGATCGAGGGCGTGGAGATGCAGATCTGGGACGACGAGGGCAGCGAGCTGCCCCAGGGCGAGGTGGGCGAGATCGTCATCCGCGGCCACAACGTGATGAAGGGCTACTGGGACCGCCCCGAGGCCACCGGCGAGTCGATCACCGGCGAGGGCTGGTTCCACTCGGGCGACATGGCCCGCGTGGACGAGGACGGCTACTTCTTCATCGTCGACCGCAAGAAGGACCTGATCATCCGCGGCGGCTACAACATCTACCCGCGCGAGGTCGAGGAGGTGCTCTACGAGCATCCGGCCGTGCAGGAAGCGGCCGTGGTGGGGGTGCCCGACGACTCACTCGGCGAGGAGGTGGGCGCGGCGGTGGTGGTCAAGCAGGGCGAGAGCCTCGACGCCCAGGAGGTCAAGTCGTACGTCAAGGATCAGGTGGCGGCCTACAAGTACCCGCGTCGGGTCTGGTTCGTCGACGAGCTGCCCAAGGGGCCCACCGGCAAGATCCTCAAGCGCGAGATCGAGGTGCCGGAGGAGGTCACAGCCGCTTCGGCAGGCGAACGATGATCAGCTCGACATCGTCGGGCCGGTCGCGCGCCACCCAGCGGCCGTCGCTGCCGGGATAGTTGTTGTCGTTGGCGATCAGGAGCCGCCGGCCGCTCAGGACCTCGAGGCTCTCCACCGACTGAAGCGGGAACGAGAACGGGTCGCCCACGCCGAACTCCCCCGGGCGCTCGGGCAATGAGACACCGTCGGGATCGCGGATCACCAGCAGGTCGAGCACGAGCTCCTTCTCGAGGTAGCCGTGGGCGTCGGTCTTGCGCAGATCGATCAGGTAGATCTTCTTCTGCTGGGCCTCGACGCCCTGGGCGTCATCGCGCTCGATCAACACGAAGCGGTGGCGGTCGATCGCGGTGAGGTCGCCGATCACGGCGTTGGGGAACTCCGGGTCCACGAGGTAATCCCAGGTGCGCCCGGTGTACTTGCCGCGGCGAATCGAGTACTCGTTGAGCACGCGGCGGCGGGGCTCGGGATCGTTCACGAGAGCGCCCTCGAGCATCGGGTAGAGCCGCCGCCTGTCGCTGCTCAGCGCCATCGGCTCGAAGCCGCGGCTGGCGGGCAGGTTCGCGGCCGCCGGATCGCTGAGGAACGGGTTCTGCGGAGACTGCACACCCGGTAGCGGGATCGGCGCCTCGAGCACCCGCCCGCGCGAGTCGGTGTGGAGGATGAACGGGCCGAACTCCTCGCCGAACCAGAGGTCGCCGTCCGCCGTGCGCCGCACCGACTCGAGGTCGAAGTCCGCTCCCGTGAGCAGCCGGTCGGGCCGCGTGAGCGGGAAGGGCACGTTGTTGTAGGGATCGCTCAGCTGGCTGTAGCTCAGGACCCCGACCTCTCCGCTGCCGCCGGCCGCGGTCTTGAACTCGGGCCGGATCCGGTAGAGCCGCAGCAGGAAGTCGGCCGAGTTGCCCTTGGCTCCGTAGCCGTTGTCGGGCATGCCCCAGTAGGTGCCTCCGCCGGCGTCGAGCACCGCCGAGAAGCCGGGGATCGGCTGGCCGGGGAACGGAGGCGTCACGCCGTTGTTGGGTGCCACGGCCGCACCCGAGGGCGGACCCGACTGGTAGGCGTCGGAGGGGAGGATCGCGCGGGCGAGCAGCCGCGGCTCGCCGAGGCCCACCTCTCCACCGCCACGTGACTGCACCGCGGTGTTGGCCTGGTCGGAGAAGAGGCCGTCGACGCCGAGCTCGTAGAACTGCTCGTACTCGCTGCGCGCGTCGCCCCACGCGGCGGGGTCGGCCGACGAGCGCAGCTCGAGCGGCAGGAAGTTGTTCTCGTTGCGGAAGGTGTAGGGGTGCACGAGCAGCCCTGCCTCGTGCGCGTCCTCCACGAAGGTGGTCGGCGCGAGCGAGTTGCCGGCGGCGTCGCGCGGGACGATGTAGTCCTTCGACGGCCCGACGCCGTCCGCGTAGCGGGCGATCCCCCGCAGGCCGGCGGGGGTGGCGAGATCGGCGTAGGTGCGCGGATCGCCGCTGCCCACGAGGTCGTACGGCTGCGCCGTCTTCGCTCCCAGCAGCTGCACCAGCGGCACCCTCAGCCGCGGATCGAGCTCCCTCAGGTTGCCGGTCTCGAACGACTGCACGAACACCTTCGCGCCTCGGCGGTTGAGGCCGTTGCGGCGCAGCGTGCGCACCAGCGGCTCCTCGAGCGACAGGCCGATCGAGTCGAAATAGGTCGGGTGCTTGGTCTCCGGATAGATGCCGATGTCGCGCCCCAGCTCGTCCGATAGGCGCTCGGTCAGGTCGATGACCTCCTGCAGCGTCGGCACTTCGTAGAAGCCGTCGTAGACCGTGTTGCGCGGGCGCAGGGCCGGTATGCGCTCCTTGGCCCGCAGCGTCTTCAGCTCCTCGAGCGTGAAGTCCTCGGTGAACCAGCCGGTGAGCGAGACGCCGTCGATCGTCTTCGTGGTCTGGCGATCGGCGAACTCGGGACGCGTGGCCACGTCGGTGGTGGTCGAGATCTCGTTCTCGTGGCGGGCCACCAGGACGCCGTCCTTCGTCGACACGAGGTCGGGCTCCACGTAGTCGGCGCCCATGCGCGCCCCGAGCTCGTAGGCGGCCAGCGTGTGCTCGGGCCGGTAACCCGAGGCGCCGCGGTGGGCGATCACGAGCGGCTCGGCGGCAGCTTCCCCGTCGGAGCCCCTCTCGCCGGCCACTCCGGGAGACGCGGATACGGCCGAGGCGATGATCAGGAGCGTGACGGCGAGCGGGCGCGCGAGTTTCATACCAGGAGCATTCCCGCTCCACGCGGAGCGCTGTTAGCAGGCCGTTAAGCCGGTCGCGGCGGACCCGTCAGCTAGCCTGCGGGGCCTCGCAATGGCCTCGCGACCTGGCTTCACATCCACAAGGAGAGGACTGTTTGGAGCCGGCGCCGCCGGTGCCGCTGCCCTCGCCGCCTCCGCCTGCGGCGACGACTACTTCGAGCCTGCCACCGAGCACGCCGAGGACGCTCCCAACGTCGTTCTGCTGTTCACCGACTCCACGCGCGCGGACTTCCTGTCGGCCTACAACCCGGATTCGCTGGCCAAGACGCCGAACCTCGACGCGCTGGCCAACGACTCGCTGGTGTTCGACCACGCCGTGCCCGAGGCCATGCCCACCGGACCGGCGCGGCGCTCCATCCTCACCGGCGTGCGCTCGTTTCCGTTTCGCAACTACGTGCCCACCAAGGGCCTCCCCGTGGGCCCGGGCTGGATCCCGATCCCGGAGTTTCACCCGATCGTCACCGAGGTCATGGCCCAGGCCGACGTGGAGACGGCCTACTGCACCGACAACCCGTTTCTGATCGGCCCGCGCTTCGGCAACTTCCGGCGCACGCTCGACTGGGTCAAGCCGAGCTACTCCCAGGGGGCCTACCGCTTCCTCAACAAGCCCTACAAGCGCCCGGCCACCCGCAGCACGATCGAGCGCTACCTGCTGCCCGAGCTGTCCGACACCGTCGAGGTGGGGCGGCTGCGGGCCATGGCCGGCTGGAACTCGATCTACCGCGACAGCGAGAACGACTACCCCACGGCGCGCGTGGTCCGCTCGGGGCTGCGCCTGCTGGACGACCTCAAGGACACCGGCAAGCCGTTCTTCCTGGGGATCGACGCCTTCGACCCGCACGAGCCGCTGGACGCGCCGCGCGTGTACCAGACGCGCTGGGGCGACGAGCCGCTCGGAACGGAGAAGCAGGGCATCGAGCCGATCCAGCCCTTCGAGACGCCCTACTCGTGGGTGATCGACGTGGACGTGGACGACGAGACCATCGAGCGCGTCCGGCAGCTGTACGCGGCCGAGGTCGAGTTCATGGACGAGTGGATCGGTCGCTTCATGAACGAGCTCGACCGGCAGAAGCTGATGGACAACACCGTGGTGATGTACATGTCCGACCACGGACTGACGCTCGGCGAGCACGGCATCCTCGGCAAGCACGCCGCCCGCGCCCAGTGGCACATCTACCACGTGCCGGCGATGATCCGGCACCCGGAGGGCAAGCGCGCCGGCGAGCGCAGCGACTTCTTCGTCTCCACCCACGACCTGCCGCGCACCGCGCTCTCCTTCATGGGTGTCCGTGCGCCCGGGCTGATGTCGGGCGAGGACCTGTCCGTGCTGTTCGAGGGCGAGGAGCCGCCCGCCCGGCCGGTGTTCACGTCCTGTTACGACGACCACGTCCTTGCGGGCGACCTCGACTGGTTCCTGCTCTCCGACAGCGAGGGCAAGCGCAAGCGTCTCTACGACAAGCGGTCCGACCCGCAGGAGCTCACCGACGTCGCCGCCGACAACCCCGAGGTGGTGGACCGCCTCTGGCGCACGCTCGAGGACGAGGCCGGGGGCACCCTCCCCCAGTTCGCCCAGGGCGGCGGCAAGGCGGTGATCGGCGGGTGAGCGACGGGCTCACACGGCGCACGCTGCTGCGCCGCGGCGGCGTGGGTGCCGCGGGCGCCGGGGTGTTCGGACTGGCTGCGCTACCGGCCGGCGCGGCCGCCCAGGCCGACGAGGGCCGGGCCCGCAACGCGGTGCTCGCGGTGCTGCCGCTGGTGCGCGCCGACCACGTCAACGCCTTCGAGGGCGACTCGCCGGCGGACACGCCGAACCTGGACGACCTGGCCGGCGACTCGTTGCGCTTCGACCGAGTCATCCCCGAGTCGATGCCCGGCCTGCCCGCCCGGCGCGCGCTCATCACCGGCATGCGCTCGTTTCCCTTCCGCGACTGGAAGCGCACGGAGGGCCTGGCGCCGGTGCCGGGCTTCAACCCGATCTGGGACTGGCAGCCGGTGGTCACCGAGACGCTGCGCGAGAGCGGGGTCACCACCTCCTACGTGAGCGACAACCCGATCCTCGAAGGTGAGCGCTTCCCGGACGTGGTGCGGCCGGCGGATCAGGGCGGCGCCGGCTTGCCGCGACTTGCCGACGAGCTCACCCCCGGAATCGAGTCCGAGCTGCTCCCCGCCATCAGGCGCCAGACTCGCGCCGCCGCGAACACCTTCCGCGCAGGCCTTCGCGAGCTCGACCGGCTGCAGGGCGACTCGCCCTTCTTCCTGGCCATCGATCCCTTCGACCCGATCGACGCCGCCGTGGCCCCGCCGGTCTACGCAAAGCCCGGCGAGATCGAGGACGAGGGGCTCGGCCCGATGGACGACCGCCTGGTGGAGGTGCGCTGGAACGGCGACGACATCGACCGCGTGCGCTCGGCGTACCGCAAGCACGTGGAGGCCGTGGACGACTGGGTAGGGCGCCTGGTCGGCCGCATGAACGACCTGGACCTGCTCGGCTCCACCATGCTCGTCGTGATCGGCGACCAGGGCATCGCACTGGGCGACCACGACTACCTCGGCATCGCCACCCCCACGTCGCACCGCCCCGCGTACGAGGTACCTCTGCTGATCCGCCATCCCGACGGCGACATGGCGGGCGACGGCGTCGACTGGTACGCCACCACCCACGACGTGGCGCCGACCATCGTGTCCTTCATGGGTGTGACCATCCCCGGCAAGATGGGCGGGGAGGATCTGAATGCACTGTTCGACGACGTCGAACAGTGGGACCTCTACCACCGTGGCTACAACGTCACCGCATCGGGCTCCAACATCGTCGTGCGCGACAACCGCTGGCTGATGGTGGCCGACCGCGAGGAGATCGAGCGCCGCCTCTACGACGACGACGAGGAGGCCGAGGACGACATCACCCGCTTCGAGGACGTCGCCAACGAGGACCCCAACAAGCTCACCGAGCTGTCGCAGGTGGCGGTGATGGTGGCCGGCGGCACGCTGCCGGAGTTCGGCCCCGACGGCGCGCTGCGGCCCAACCGGGAGCGCGGGGACGACGACGCGGACGACGACTCGATCCCCAACGACTTCGACCCGATCGACAACGACGAGGCCGAGGACGGCACCGAGCCCGAGGACTTCGAGTTCGACGGCCGTGTGCCCGAGGGCGGCCGGCTGCCGTCGAACGAGCGGACACCGGAGTCGCGCGCGCCGTGAGCGAGGAGACGCCCACGCGCGAGAACCCGTCCCCGGAGTTTCTCCACCAGCACAAGTGGCGGATCTTCGGCGTGATGATGATCGGCTGGGCGATGGCGCTGCTCGACGTGTCGATCGTGAACGTCACGATCCCCGAGCTGCAGGACGAGCTCTCCACCGACCTCTCCACGGTCACGTGGGTGGTCAATGCCTACAACATCGTCTTCGCGATCCTGCTCGTGTCGATGGGCCGGCTGGCCGACCAGTTCGGCCGCAAGCGCTTCTTCATCATCGGCCTGACGGTGTTCACGATCGGCTCCGGGCTGTGTGCCGCGGCCTGGTCGGTGGAATGGCTGATCGGCTTCCGCGTGATCCAGGGCATCGGGGCCGGCATACTGGCGCCGCTCGGCTTCGCCATCACCGTGCTGGTGTTCCCGCCACAGGAGCGCGGGCGCGGCCTGGCGCTCATAGCCGTGGTGGCGCTCGTGTCGTCGGCTCTCGGCCCGGTGCTGGGCGGCGTGCTGGTGGAGATCGCGAGCTGGCACTGGATCTTCCTCATCAACATCCCGTTCGGGATCCTCGGCGTGCTGCTGTGCTGGCGCTGGTGGCCTGAGACCTGGGACCTCACCGCGGGCCGCCAGGTGGACGTGCGGGGCATGCTGCTGCTCGGCGCCGCGGTGATGTTCCTGACGCTCGCGCTGGTGGAGGCCAACCCCTTCGAAGGCGACCTGCCGCTCTGGCTCAGCCTCATGCAGGGCGCGATCCTGCTCGGCATCCTGTTCGTGTGGTGGGAGCGCAAGGCGCCGAACCCGCTCATCACCCGAAGCCTGCTGGAGAACCGTCAGTTCCGCAGCGCGAACATCGGAATGCTGTTCTTCGGTGCGGGCGCGATCGGCTCGCTGCTCCTGCTCTCGCTGATGTTCGTGAACCTGTGGGGCTACAGCCAGCTCGAGGCGGGCCTCGCCATTCTCCCCGTCGCCCTCATGGGCCTGGTGGTGTGGCCGTTCGTCGGCCGGGCGGCCGACCGGCGGGCGCCGGGCGAGCTGGCCAAGCCGGGCCTGATCGCGATGGCGCTGGGCATGCTGATCGTGTCCTTCCTGCCGGCCACCGCCGACAACGCCTTCAGCTACCTGCGCGTCCTTCCCGGGCTGCTGTTGATCGGCGCCGGGATGGGGATCGGCTTCCCGGCCCTCAACGTGGGAGCGATGGGCGCGGTGGCCGGTCCCGAGGTGGGCCTTGCTTCCGGAATCCTCAACACGGCGCGCCAGCTCGGGGCCGCTATCGGCGTGGCCGTGCTGATCGCGACCTTCGGCGGCGCCCTCACCGCGCACATGTCCTGGTTCGCCGAGGACGAGATCGAAGACATCGTCGGCGAGTGGGAGATCCCCGGGCCGGAGGCCGCCGCGGTGATTCAGGGCACGCTGCACGACTACACCGGCGGGACGAGCGATCGCTTCGAGCCCAAACCCGGCTTCGACGAGGAGATCATTCGCGAGACCGCCGGCTCGGCCCGCGAGGGCTTCGCGTGGGCCTTCCGGCAGGCCGCTCTGCTCGTGCTGAGCGTCCTGCCGCTGATGGGCGCCCTGAAACGCACCCCCGCCCAGGCCCAGGCCGAGTTCATGGAGCGGATGAAGGCGCAGCAGGCCGCCGGGGGCGGCGGTCCGCCGGGGGCACCTGCACCGGGCGGCAACGGCGGTGATCGCCCCGACGGGGACGGCGCGGAGCCGGACGGCGACGGAGCTCCCGCCCGTCCCGCCGCCCGGCCCGGGCCGGAGCCGCGCCCGGCCTGAGCGCCGGCGCGACCGCGCTACGCAAGCGCAGGCTGCTTAGCTGGCGGCCATGACGCTGCTCGCCGACGTCGTGGACGCGTCCTCGGCCGTCTCCGAGACCAGCTCGCGCTCACAGAAGGCCACGACCCTGGCCGAACTGTTGCGGCTAGCTCGATCCGGCGAGGTGGCGCCGGCCGTCGGCTTTCTCACGGGCGTGCCCCGCCAGGGCCGGGTCGGCATCGGCTACAGGACGATCTACGGCATCGAGCAACCACCGGCGGAGGCGCCGGCCCTCACGATCGCCGACCTCGATGGCGCCATCGCCGCGGTTCAGGCAACGACGGGCCCGGGGTCGGCCGCCGGGCGCGCCGAGCTCTTGGCGAGCCTGCTCGGCCGGGCGACGGAACCGGAGGCCGGCTTCATCAAGCGGCTGTTCACCGGTGAGCTGAGGCAGGGCGCGCTCGCGGGCCTGATGGCCGACGCGGTGGCGAAGGCCGCCGGCCTGCCGGGCGCGCTGGTGCGCCGGGCGCTGATGCTCTCGGGCGATCTCACGCACACCGCCGAGGTGGCGCTGACCGACGGCGAGGAGGGGCTGCGCGCGATCGGCTTCGAGATCTTCCGGCCCATCTTCCCGATGCTCGCGTCCACGGCCGCGAACGTGACCGAGGCGCTGGAGAGCTTCGAGCGCTCCTCGGTCGAGTGGAAGCTCGACGGCATACGGATCCAGATCCACCGTCGCGGCGACGAGGTCCGCATCTACACGCGCAACCTGAACGACACCACGGAGGCGCTGCCCGGAATCGTCGCTGCGGTGCGCGCCCTGCCGCTCGAGCAGGCGGTGTTCGACGGCGAGGCACTGTGGATGCTCGAGCAGGGTCCGGCCGCCTTTCAGGAGACCGTGTCGCAGATCGACGCCTCGGCGCCGCCGGAGGGGATCGTGACCTTCATCTTCGACGTCCTGCACCACGACGGCGAGGACCTGCTCGACGCTCCGCTCGAGGAGCGGGCGGCGCGTCTCGAGCAGGTGGCGCCGCAGCTGAGGATCCCGAGCATCGTCACCTCCGATCCGCACACGGCGCAGCGCGTGCTCGATGAGGCGCTCGAGGCGGGCCACGAGGGGGTCGTGGTGAAGGACGCGGCGTCTCTGTACAGCGCCGGCCGCCGCGGCAAGGCGTGGCGCAAGGTCAAGCCGGTCCGCACGTACGACCTCGTCGTGCTCGGCGCGGAGTGGGGTCACGGGCGCCGCCAGGGCCGGCTGTCGAACCTCCACCTCGGAGCGCGCGACCCACGGACGGGAGAGTTCGCCATGGTCGGGAAGTGCTTCAAAGGCCTCACCGACGAGCTGCTCGAGTGGCAGACCCAGGCGCTGCTCGCGCTCGAGACCGAGCGGCGCGGCATCGCCGTGCTGGTGCGGCCGGAGCTCGTGGTGGAGATCGCACTGGACGGCGTGCAGTCCTCCACGCGCTACCCGGGCGGCGTGGCGCTGCGCTTCGCCCGGGTCAAGCGCTACCGCCCCGACAAGAGTGCCGCCGAGGCGGACACGATCGAAGACCTGCGCTCGCTTCTGCGTTGAGGGTCGGGCAGCTCCACACCTGGGTGATTCGCCCAAGCTAATCCGCCGTGGCGGCCGTCGTGACCCATGCGGCCAAGCCTGGAACGGGGAGGTACTAGCGGCGGCCAGCCCGGAGGCCGATCCTGCCGCAAGGCGCGTCGGTCAGCGCGCGCAGACGGCGATGATCTGCAGCGTCACTCGCTCGCGGTCGCCCACGGTCGGCCCGGTGTGCACACGCGCGTAGACCCCCCGGCCCATCGTGCGATGGGTGACGGTCACGTCGCCCAGCTCACGTGCTCTCGGCGGCCGGGGCCGGTGGAACATCACGCCCGCGAGCCCGCGCTCGAGACGCTCGCCACGGCGACAGCTCTGGCGTCTGGTGAGTGCTTGCGACGGCCGGAGGCGTATCTCGCGCGTGCGTGTCGTGCGGGGCGTGGCTCTTCGCGCCGCTGGTCCGGGTTCGGGAATACACCCGACGTGCGGGCGAAACGAGCTGGATGGGCCCGACAGGTCTATGGCAAAGAAGACCGCGCTCCCGCCGGTGATGAGGCCGATTCCCGGGCCGGTCATGAGGCGGTTGACGTCCGGCGGGATCGTCCCGCCGCCCGCGAGCTCGTAGTCGCTCCCGACTGCCAACTGAAAGCTGTCGCTATCCGGACAGCTCACGGTCACGCCGGCCGGAACCGGGCTCGGGCCCGATGCAGGAATTACCACCCACGGCCCGGTGACGGGCGTGCAGTCCATCAGCAAGAAGCATTCCCGCGTCGCCGCGGCCGAGGTAGGCGCCGTGACGGCACACACCGCCGTGAGCAGCAGGACACACGGCACGAGACGGAGACGCGTCATCGCCGGGAAGTGTTCCACAGCGATGAGTTTCAGTCGCACGCCCGGTCCAAAGGATGTAACTTCACAGCCAGGCGCCGTCCCGCGCCCGACCTCCGTACCGGTGCTCACGCCGCCGGCAGTGGGAGGTAGAGGTGGCCTCGAGCCATCGGGACGCCGGTCATCAAGAGCCCTGTCCGGCGGGGCATCGGCAGCGTGAGTGCCGGCGCCGACCGCCGTATGGGAGCTGAACAGAGATGACGAAGCAGAAGACCTTCAAGCGCCGGGTGCGAGCGCGGATGGCCAAGACGGGCGAGAGCTACACCGCCGCCCGCCGCATGCTGATCGCCGGGGGCGACAGCCCGGAGACCCCGTCGCGCGGCTACGAGCCGCCGGTGTCCGAGGAATCGGTCCTCAAGGCCACCGGCCAGGGCTTCGAGCACTGGTTCGGCCTGCTCGACGACTGGGGCGCGGCCGACCGGTCGCACACGGAGATCGCCCGCTGGCTCATGGACGAGCAGGAGGTGGCCGGCTGGTGGGCCCAGTCGGTCACCCTCTCGTACGAGCGGGCGCGCGGGCGGCGAGCGCCGGGACAGCGAGCGAACGGCTTCGCGATCAGCGCGTCGAAGACGGTCGCCGTGCCGGCGAAGCGCCTGTTCGACGCGTTCGAGGACGAGTCGCTGCGCGAGCGCTGGCTGCCTGGGGCGGACCTGAGCCTGCGCACGGCCACGGCACCCCGAATCGCCCACTACGACTGGGAGGACGGCTCGACCCGGGTGCACGTCTACATCGAAGAGCGAGCGGCCGACAAGGGCACGGTGACCGTCGAGCACGAGCGGCTGCCGGACGCCGAGACCGCGGACGAGATGAAGGCCTGGTGGCGCGAGCGCGTGGGCGCGCTCAAGCCGCTGCTCGAGAACGGAGCCGCACGATGAGCGATCAGAACACGACCCGCATCGTCGGACTGCACACCGTGGGCATCACCGTCTCAGACCAGGACCGCGCGCTGGAGTTCTACGTCGGCAAGCTCGGCTTCGAGACGCGGCTCGACGCCCCCTTCGGCGAGTCGCGCTGGCTGGAGGTGGCGCCTCCGGGCGCGGTCACGACGATCGCCCTGGTGGCCGCCGGTTCCGGGCCGCCGGCCGGCGGCGCCGACACGGGCATCCGGCTCGCCACGGAGGACGCCGACGCAGACCACGCCGAGCTGCTCGAGCGCGGCGTCGACGTTGACCCGGAGGTCATGCGCATGGGCGACTACGTGCCGCCGATGTTCTCCCTCCGCGACCCGGACGGCAACGCGCTGGTGGTGGTCGAGAGCTTCTAGCCTCACCAGGGTGGACGACGACGAGCTCGCGCGGCGATCGATCCTCGGCTTCGGGGAGACGATCGCCGCGCTCGGCCGATGCGCAGCCGGGCCTGACGCGGAGATCCGGCGCTCGGATGCGCTGGGAGCGCGAATCGACAGCGCGGAGGAGAACCCATGGTTCAACGCGGCGGTGGTGCCCTTCGGGGCGTCGCCTCCGGCCGACGACCCGGCGCTCCCCTACTGCGTCTGGGCCGACGCCGGCGCGGTGCCCGGACGAGTCGAGGCGCCCGAGGTGGTTACTCCCTGCATGGGGTTGAGCCTCGACGATCCTTCGCTGGACCTCGACGACGCCGCGCTCGAGCCCGACAGCCCATCGCTCGAGGTGCTCGGAGAGGTCAACGAACGCGCCTACGACGATCCGGGCGGGCCCTTCGGGCCACTGATGAGCGCGTTGCGCGACGACCGCGTCCGCACCCACGGCCTGCGCCGCGACGGAGCGTTCGTGTGCGTCGCCATGACCCTGCGGATCGGCGACGACGTGAGCATCCAGTACGTGGCCACCGAGGCGTCTCAGCGGCGTCGCGGGCTGGCCGGGCAGCTGCTGCGCGACGTCATGTCCCGGGCGCGAGCCGACGGCATGGCGAGCGCCACCCTCCAGGCCAGCCCCGACGGGTTGTCGGTGTACCGCCGCCTCGGCTTCCGCGAGGTCGCGACGCTGCGCGGGTACGTCCGGCCCGATGGCTGAGCTCGAGATCAGGTTCGTCGAGCCGGACGAGCTCGAGCGGCTCAAGCCCCTGTGGCTGGAGCTCCTCGAGCATCACGCGAGCGTGTCGCCGCCTGAGCTTCCGGAGAAGACCGAGCCCGAGCTGTCGTGGACCCTGCGGCGGGGCTACTACGAGGAATGGCTCGCCCAGCCCAAGGCCTTCGCCCTCCTGGCCGAGCGCGAGGGCCAGGCGGTGGGCTACGCCCTGGTGAACGTGCACGGACCCGACACCTTCGACGACACCTGGCAGGGAGGTCAGGAGGTCGCCGAGCTGGAGACGCTCGTCGTCACCGCGAGCGCTCGCGGCACCGGCGCCGGCTCAGAGCTGCTCGACCGCGCGATGGAGGAGATCGCCCGGCGCGGCATCGCGGAGACGGTGGTGGCCTCGGTGGCGACCAACGAGGTGGCCAAGAGCTTCTACGAGCGCGCGGGCTTCACGCCCTACCTCATTCACTACTACTCGCGCCGAGGGGATTCGGCGCGCTGACGGCAGTGGGCTCGGCGACCGCCAGCCTGCGCTCCACATACTCCACCAGCCGTTCCGCCGAGGCCTCGGAGCCCTCGCTCTCGGTGTCGATCGTCAGCTCGGCGGCCGCGGGCTCCTCGTAGGGGTCGGACACGCCGGTGAACCCCTTGATCTCGCCCAGGCGGGCTCGCTCGTAGAGGCCCTTGACGTCCCGGCGTTCGCACTCGTCGACCGACGCGCGAACGTACACCTCGGCGAAGCGCGCGCCCATTCGCCCACGAGCATCGGCACGCCCGGCGCGGAACGGAGACACCGCGGCCACGAAGGTGAGCACGCCGTTACGTGAGAGCAGGTCGGCGACGAAGGCGATCCGGCGGACGTTCTCGGCCCGGTCCTCGCGGGAGAAGCCGAGCCCGGCGCAGAGGTTCTGGCGGATGTCGTCGCCGTCCAGCACCTCCACGCGGTGGCCGAGGTCGCGCAGGCGGCCGGCGGCAAGGCGAGCGATGGTGGACTTGCCGGAGCCCGACAGCCCGGTGAGCCACAGGCACAGGCCCGTGCCGTCGCGGGCCGGGGCGGCCAGCGTGCCGGCCGTGATCGGACCCAGGTTGGGCTCCCGATCGTGTAGCTCGAAGTCCCGGAAGCGGCTGAACAGCCGGTGCTCCGGACCGTGGTAGTCCGACGAGCCGGTGGCCAGGAGGCCGAACTCGGCGCAGCGATCGGCCACGAGTTGGGTCTGCTCACGGTCGTGGGCGGTGTAGAAGACCTCGACGCCGTCTAGCCCGGCGGCCCGATAGCGGTCGATGGCGGCGAGCACGGCACCGGGGTCCTTGATGTCCCAGAAGGGGTGGGCCCAGACAGCCACCCCGGCCGCGTCGTGAATCCAGCCGATCGCCTCCTGGACGGTCGGGTGCGTGCGCGCGACGTAGCCCCGCGTGCCCTGGATCAGGTAGGCCGGAATGAACGACGACACGTCGTCGACCCCCTCCTCGCGCAGCCGCTCGCCGTTGGCGGGGTGGGCGATCACCGCCGCGGCCAGATGGGGGCGGCCCACCGGCTTGCCCTGCGCCTTGCGGGCGTCGATGGGCGCAGGGTCGACCTCGAAGCCGAGCCCGCGCAGCCGCTCGGCCATCGCGTCGGCGCGACGCTCGCGATCGAGGCGCGCATCGAGCAGGCGCTCGCCCAAGAGGGCGCTGCGGTGGTCGATCCCGTAGCCGAGCACGTGCAGGTCCTCGTACTCGCCGTCCACCGCGGAGATCTCGGTGGCGGGCACCACGCGCACGCCGTGGACGGCGCCCGCCGCCAGCGCCTCGTCCACGCCGTCCACCGTGTCGTGGTCCGACAGCGCCAGCAGCTCCACTCCCGCCTGGGCGGCGTTCTCCACCACCTGCGCGGCCGGCAGCGCGCCGTCGGAGTGCAGCGAATGCGATTGGAGGTCGAAGCTGGGGGCGCCCACGGCGGCCCGAGGATATCGGGCGTCCCCGGCGCTATTCCACGGGAATGCCGTGCCGCATCGTGTTCTCGGTGACCACCCGCGGCTCCACGAACTGGTAGAGGTAGTCGGGGCCACCGGCCTTGGAGCCGACCCCCGAGCGGCGGTTGCCGCCGAAGGGCTGGCGCGCGACCATGGCGCCGGTTATCCCCCGGTTCACGTAGAGGTTTCCCACGGGCGAGCGCGCCGCCACCCGCTCGATGGTCCCGGGACTGCGCGAGAACAAGCCCCCGGTGAGGGCAAGTGGCAGGGAGTCCACCACGTCCATCGCCTCGTCCACGTCGCGCACCGCGGTCACCGACAGCAGTGGCCCGAAGATCTCCTCCCGGTTGACCGGCGACTCCTCGTCCAGCCCGAAGGCCACGGTGGGCGCCACGAACCAGCCGTCGTCCGGCAGCTCGTCCGCTGAGGCCGCGATCCGGTCGCCGGCCTGCTCGCGGTAGCCCAGCACGCGCTCCTGGGCCTCGCGGTCGATCACCGGCCCGACCTCGCTGGCGAAGCTCTCCGCCTGGCCCACCCGCAGCACCGTCACCGCTCCCGAGAGGCGCTCTACGAGCGTGTCCGCGATGCCCTCGTGAACGAGCGCGCGCGAGGCGGCCGAGCACTTCTGGCCGGCAAAGCCGAACGCCGAGTGCACCAACTCGGGGATGACGTCGTCGAGGTCTGCGTCGGAGTCCACGATCACGCAGTTCTTGCCGCCCATCTCCGAGACCACCCGCTTGATGTGGCCCTGGCCGTCGGCGGTCTCCGCCGCCGTGCGCACGATCTCGAGGCCCACTGCCCCCGAGCCGGTGAAGGCGATCACGTGCACGCGCGGGTCGCGCACCAGGGCGGCCCCGGCCTCACCGTAGCCCGGCACCAGGGCGAGCGCGTCGCCCGGCACCCCGGCGGCATGGAGCGCGTCCACCAGCGCCCCGGCGCTGCCCGGCGACTGCTCCGCCGGCTTGAGCACCGCGGCGTTGCCCGCGGCCAGCGCGGCGGCCGTCATGCCACAGGGGATGGCCAGGGGGAAGTTCCAGGGCGCGATCACGGCCGCCACGCCACGCGGGCGATAGCGCATGGTGTTGCGCTCGCCCGGCACCTGGAGCAGCTCGCGCCCGCGGTCGAGCTCCAGCGCCTGCTCGGCGTAGTACTCGAGGAAGTCGATCGCTTCGCACACGTCGGCGTCGGCCTCGGCCCACGGCTTGGCGCACTCACGGACCTGGAGGGCCGCCAGCTCGAGCCGCCGCTCGCGCAGCACGGCCGCCGCGCGGCGCAGCACCTCCGCCCGTTCCGCCGCCGGGCGGGCGCCCCAGTCGCGAAAGCCCCGCTCGGCCGCCTCGACCGCGGCAGCGGCCTCGTCCTCACCGCCGCAGCCGGCCCGCGCCACCAGACGGTCCGGCGCGCCCGGGTCGGTGGAGTCGAGCCCGGAGGCGTCGCCACGCTCGCCGCCGATCACCACCGGCACCTCGAGGGGCAGACGCGAGTCGAGCTCGCGCAGCGCCTCGAGGAGCGACTCGCGCGCCGGCGCACGGCGCAGCTCCAGGATCGGCTCGTTGCGAAAGCTCACGGCGCGGCCAGCAACTCCTCGATCGGCACGCCGCGCTGCTGGTCCGACAGAAACGACTCGTTCGAGGTGTTCTCCAGCAACCGCCGTACGAGATAGGCCATCCCGGCCACCATGTCGCCCACCGGGCAGTAGATCCGTACGCGCATGTCGTGCTCGCACAGCGCCGCGGCGAGGTCGTCCCCGAGGCCGCGCAGCACCTGCAGCTCGAGGTCGCCGTCCGCCCGCCCGAGCTCGCGGTTGACCGCGACCGCGTGCGCCACCGAGCGCAGGTTGTGGGAGGCGATCGCCGGCCGCACGTGCGGCCACGCCTCCAGCAGCCGGCGGGTCAGCGCCTCGAAGTTGCGGTCCGACTCGCGCTTCTCCTCGAACACCGGCGGAGTCCAGCCGTGCTGGCGGGCGTCCACCACCTCGTGATCCCAGTAAGCCCCCTTCACGAGGCGCACCACCAGCGGCTGGGTGCGCTCGCTCCTCTTGGCCCAGTCGATGACCTGCTCGAGCTGCTCGGGCGACTCGCGCAGATAGGCCTGCAGCACCACGCCGGAGGACGGGCCCTCGCGCAGCTCGGGCTCGTCGAGCAGCTCGAAGACGAGGCCCATCGTGGCCTCGAGCGTGTCGACCGACTCCATGTCGATGTGCAGGTGAGCGCCGAGATCGCGCGCGCGGGCGAGCAGCGGCCGCATACGCCGCGCGGCGTCGTCGCGTCCCACCTCGGGAGCCTCGGGGCGCAGCAGCGGGCTCAGGGCGGAGACCTTCACCGACAGGTTGACCCGCGGCAGCGGGCCCAGCGAGTCGTGCTCGAGCACCGGCCGGTCGGGCCAGTCCGGGGCCGCCGCCGCCAGCGTCTCGAGCGCATCGAGGCAACGCTCGGCATAGCGGTCGGCCTCGGGCGCGGTCACGGTGGCCTCGCCGAGCAGATCGAGCGACACGGCGGCGCCGTGCTCCCACAGCGAGCGGATCGACTTGAGCGCGTCGCGCGGGGTCTCGCCCACGATGAAGCGATGGGCCATGTGGCGGACGCCCGCCGCCGAGGCCGCGCCCAGCGCGGCGCGGCCCGCCTTCGACTGCGACATCCGCATCGCGGCCTCGATCGGTGGTGGGCGCTCGTCCACGTCCTCCAGATAGCCCGTGAGGTGGCGCGCCAGATCGTCGAGGGAGCGGCAGGCGGGGGTCACGTCCACGAAGCGAAACAGAGCGGCCCGCAGCTCGGCGTCCCCGGAAGCCAGCTCCATCGCCTTCTGATCGAGCGCACGAAACGGGTTCCGCGTACGAGCCGGAAAGGCCCCATGGATCGAGCGGCCGACGTCGAGCAGATCCTCTTCCACGGCGGACAACGTAGCGCGCCGAGGCCGAGGGTCGGCGCATAGGCAGGTGGCGGTTTCCGGTCTTATGGGTAAAGCTCGCCTCATGCCCAATCTGGTCCTCGGCCCGATGCTTCGTCACGTAGGAGATCAGGACGCCACGTTCTGGGTCGAGACCGACGCACCCTGCGAGGTCGAGGTGCTCGGCTCGAGCGAGCGAACCTGGACAGTTCACGGTCATCACTACGCGATCGTGATCGCCACCGGGCTCGAGCCGGGCACGTGGCACGAGTACGAGGTGCGTCTCGACGGCGAGAAGGTGTGGCCGGAGGAAGATTTCCCCTTCCCGCACAGCCTCTTCAAGACCTATCCCAAGGGGCGGCCGATCAAGCTCCTGTTCGGCTCCTGCCGCGTCGCGGCCCCCCACGAGCCGCCCTACTCGTTGACCAAGGACCAGGACGAGCGTGGACGTGAGATCGACGCCCTGCACACCCTCGCTCAGCGCATGGCCCACCAGGAGCGCGAGGAGCGGCCCGACGCTCTCATCATGCTCGGGGACCAGGTCTACGCGGACGAGGTCTCCCCGGCCACGCGGGCCTACATCGAGAGCCGGCGCGACGTGAACGGAGCGCCCGGCGCACGCGCTCTCGATTACGACGAGTACACGAAGCTCTACGCCGAGAGCTGGTGCGATCCCGCCATACGCTGGCTGCTGTCCACCGTGTCGACGGCGATGATCTTCGACGACCACGACGTGCACGACGACTGGAACATCTCGAGAGCCTGGCTCGAGGAGATGCGCCAGACCGACTGGTGGGACGAGCACGTGATCGGGGCCCTGATGTCGTACTGGGTCTATCAGCACATCGGGAACCTCTCCCCGGACAATCTGCGCGAGGAGCCGCTGCTCCAGCGAATCAAGGACTGCGACGACGGCGAGGACGCCCTGCGCGAGTTCGTGTCCGGCGCCGACCGCGAGGCGGCCACCAGCCGCTGGAGCTACTGCCGCGACTTCGGGTCCACGCGCCTGGTGGTGATCGACGCGCGCGCCGGCCGTGTGCTCGACGAGGACAAGCGGGCGATGGTCGACGACAGCGAGTGGGACTGGATCGTCGAGCAGGCCACCGGCGATCACGACCATCTGCTGCTCGCCAGCTCGCTGCCCTTCCTGCTGGGCCCCGGCATGCAGGAGCTCGAGGCCTGGAACGAGGCGGTGGCCGGCGGCGCCTGGGGCTCGGCCCTGACCGGCCCGGCCGAGAAGCTGCGCCAGTCGATGGATCTCGAGCACTGGGGCGCCTTCCAGGCCTCGTTCCGCAAGATGGTCGAGCTGCAGCGCGCGGTGGGCGCCGGGGAGCGCGGCCGCGCGCCGGGCGCGATCGTCACCCTCTCGGGCGACGTCCACCACGCTTACCTGTTCGAGATCGCCTTCCCGCGCGGCTCGGGGGTCGAGAGCGCCGTCTGGCAGGCCGTCTGCTCGCCGTACCGCAATCCCCTCGACGGCAAGGAACGGAGGATCATCCGCATGGGGATGTCGCGACCGTTCCACGAGGTCTGGCGCCGCCTGGCGCGGGCGGCGGGAGTCGACGATCCGGGGATCCGCTGGCGCCAGACCGGCGACGGACCCTGGTTCGACAACCAGGTGGCCACCCTGGTCATCGACGGCCGCAGCATGGAGATGTACCTCGACAAGGCCGTGCCGGTAGACCACGAGGAGGCCGAGCTGGAACGAGTGCTGGAGCACCGCCTGGCCTGAGCGCGGCCGCGCGGGCGACCGCCGCGGGCGGCGCTATCGTGGCCCGGCCTCATGGACTATCCGGTCGAGAGCTTCAGCGAAGACGAGCGAGCGCTGCTCGCGCCGCACTTCACGAACCTCGACCGGCCGGTGTTCGCCCTGGTCGATCTGCCGGAGACGGTCAAGGGCGCGATGTTCGCCCGCTACTCGCGCTACCAGGGCACGCTGCGGCGGATGTACCTCGATGAGTTCGCCGGCGATGCGGGCGCGGCGGGCACGCCCTTCGACGGCGCGGAGGGCGAACGGGCGCGGGCGCTGTACGAGCGGATCTTCCTCGGCTACGGCGACGACTCGGTGGCCCAGCTCGGTGGGGCTCACATCGCCTGCGAGTGGGTCTCGAACGTGATGACCAAGCTGCTGCAGCGCGGACGGCTGGCGGCCTACCTCGAGCAGTCCACGCGCTACATGGCCTACGACGTGCCGATGGCCGAGGGAGCGGGCTACCGCTACTGGCGCTCGTCCGAGCTCGGCCCGGCCTACGAGGAGGCGATGGACTTCCTGTTCGCCACCTACTCCGAGATCCTTCCGAGAGTGGAGGCGTGGGCGGCCGGGCGCTTCCCGCGTGCCGACGGCGAGCCCGACGCCGCTCACCGGCGTTCGATCCGGGCCAAGGCGCTCGACCTCCTGCGAGGCCTGCTGCCCGCGGCGTCGCTCTCGCACGTGGGGATCTTCGCCAGCGGGCAGGCCTACGAGCAGCTGCTGCTGCGCCTGCTGGCCTCGCCGCTGCCGGAGGCGCACGACTACGCGGCGATGATCCTCAGCGAGCTCAAGGCCGTGATGCCGAGCTTCGTGGCGCGTGTCGAGCGACCCGAACGCGGCGGCGAGTGGATCGGCTACCTGGAGGAGCGGGCGCGGACGGGGGAGCGCTGGGCCGCGCGGCTGGGCCTGGATCGCGACCGTTCAGCAGACGGCGCCGGGCCGGCGGTGCGCCTGGTCTCGGTGCGGGGCACCGAGGAGGAGCTGCTGGCGGCGCTGCTGTTCGAGTCGGCCTCCTGCTCGGAGGAGGAGGCCCGCGCCGCCGTGCGCAACCTGCCGCCGGACGAGCGGGCCACCGCGATCGCCGAGTTCGCCGGCGAGCGCCACAATCGCCGCCACCGTCCGGGACGCGGTTTCGAGGCGATCTCCTACCGCTTCGAGGTCGTGTCCGACTACGGCGCCTTTCGCGACCTGCAGCGCCATCGCATGTGCACCGTCCAGTGGCAGACGCTCGGGCCGGAGCTCGGCGCCGGGGTGCCCGACGAGCTGGAGCAGGCCGGCGTGGCCGGCGCCTACCGGGCGGGCCTCGAGCGCTCCCGAGCCGAGCACGAGCGCATCGTTGAGCTCGGCCGGCCCGAGCTGGCCCCGTACGCGCTCTGCCTCGGCTACCGGCTGCGCTACGTGCTCGACATGAACGCCCGCGAGGCGATGCACCTGATCGAGCTGCGCTCCGGGCGCGAGGGTCACCCCGCCTACCGCGCCGTGGCTCACGCCCTGCACGGCGAGATCGCACGCGTGCATCCGGCGGTCGCCGCGTCGATGAATTTCGTCGACCGAGACACCGAACCGCGGCTCGAACGCATCCTCTCGGAGATCCGCACCCACGCGCGGCAGACCTCACGCGCCTGACCGAAACTTCTCGTCCCCAAAACGGTTAGCGGGGCACCCACCACCACAAGGAGGATGCCCCGTGAAGCAGCGTAGCAACAGGGTCTGGACGGCCCTGATGGCTGCAGCGGCGTTTTCGCTGCTGATGGCCACGGTCGGGATGGCGGCCACGATCGTCGGAGACGACGGTCCCAACACACTCAACGGAACGCCCAAGAGCGATCTGATCCGTGCCAAGGGGGGCGACGACACCGTCACGGCTCTCGGCGGCCGCGACTTCATCGTCGCCGGCGACGGCAACGACACGGTCGACACCGGCGCGGACCGCGACTTCGCCCGCGGCGGCGAGGGCGACGACTCGATCAGGGGCGGCGGCGGCGAGAACGGCCGGCGCGGCGACGAGCTGCACGGCAACCCCGGCAACGACACCGTGGTCGGCGGCACCGGCTTCGACCTGATCACCGGCAACGCCGGAGCGGACAACCTGAACGGCGGACCCGGCTGCGACCGCGTCTTCGCCGGGCCGGACAACGACACCTTGACCGGTGGTCAGGGCTTCTCCTTTAAGCGCTTCAGGTGTGAGCGCCTCCACGGGGGGCTCGGCAACGACATCTCGAGCGGAGGGGCCGGCCGTGACTACATGTCCGGCGGCCAGGGCGACGACGTGCAGGCCGGCGGTGGCGGAACGGACAAGATCTTCGCCAACCGCGGTGCCGACAAGTCCTACGGGGGCGACGGCGCCGACGTGCTGTGGGCCCTGTCGCGCTTCGACGTGACCGCTATCGGCGATCCGGTCGGCGACCAGGTCTCCGGCGGAGACGGCCGCGACCGCATCAAGGTGCGGGACGGCGAGGTCGACGTCGTGAACTGCGGAGGCGGACGCGATCTGGTCGTGACCGACCAGTACGACCAGGTGGCCGTGAACTGCGAGATCCGCCGCCAGAGCGACATCCTGTCGCTCGACCAGGTGGACGACACAGAGGAGAACCGCA
This sequence comes from uncultured Thermoleophilaceae bacterium, assembly GCA_963751105.1. Classification (GTDB taxonomy): domain Bacteria; phylum Actinomycetota; class Thermoleophilia; order Solirubrobacterales; family Thermoleophilaceae; genus JACVRW01. The sequence goes on from CAVVTG010000001.1 coordinate 133,939, forward strand.
CCGAGAGCCCGAGCGAGGATGTGGACGAGGGCGAAGAGCCTTAGGCCAGACGTTCCGCCAGAACGGAAGTAGCCAGCGGGGGTCCGGGAAACCGGGCCCCCGCTCGCGTTGTAGGGTCGGCTCGGCATGGCCCACGACCTCATGCAGAGCCGGCGCGTGGCGCCCTCGATCCTCGCCGCGGACTTCGCCCGCCTCGGCGCTCAGGTCGAGCAGGTCATGGACGCGGGGGCGCGGGTGATCCACGTCGACGTGATGGACGGACACTTCGTGCCCCCCATCTCGATCGGCCCGCTGGTGACCGGCTCACTGCGCGACCTGGTGCACGAGCGCGGAGGCGTGCTCGACGTACACCTCATGGTCGAGCGGCCCGAGCAGCGCGTGGAGGAGTTCGCCGCCGCCGGGGCCGACACCCTGATCGTCCACTGGGAGGCCACCCCGCACGTGCACTACGCCCTCAAGGCGGTGCGTGACGCGGGCTTGCATTCGGCGCTCGCCATCAACCCCGGCACGCCGCCGGAGGCCGTGGCCGGCCTGGCCGAGATGTTCGACCACCTGCTCTGCATGACCGTCAACCCCGGCTGGGGCGGGCAGCCCTACATCGAGAGCTCGACGGACAAGGTCGCGCGGCTGCGCGAGCTGCTCGGCCCCGACATGCCGATCGAGGTGGACGGCGGGATCGAGGCGGCCACCGCCCGCGAGACGGCGGAAGCGGGCGCCACCCTGTTCGTGGCCGGCTCGTCGATCTTCGGGGAGAGCGACCCGGCGGCGGCGTACGTCGAGATCGTCGAGGCGGTGGGGGCGGAGTAGGCGCTGCGCGGGCGGCTGCGCTCCGCTCGGGCCTGCGCTCTGGGTCCGGCGTGGTCGGGTTGGCAGTGAGGGCTGGTCCGGAGCGCCGCCGAGGGCGTCCGACGAGTGCTTGCCCTATCCGGGTACGTTTCGCGTCGGCCGCCCCTCTGGCGCTGGGCACGGCCTTTGACGACTTGTTCTCTATAGGGCGAACAAGTCGTCAGACGCCCCGCCTGGCGGCTAGAGAACGCGGCCCTCGAGCGACGGCTCGGTGCCCGCGAGACGGCAGCGCGCGATCAGCCCGAGCGCCTGCTCCTCGACGCCCACGTGGGCGTGGGGATCGATGGTCGAGCCGTCGGTGTCGGTGAACGGCCAGCGCTCGGGGCGGCGGAAGACGACCTCGCCGCGGCGGTCCTCACATTCGACCGTCACCCGCCGGGCACCGCCGGCCGTGCCGGGCTCGTTGAGCGATCGGTCCTCGACGTAGACGATCACCTCGGGTAGCCCGTCGGGGTTGCGCAGCACGCGCAGGGACGCCGTGTCGTCTTCTGAGTCGCTGCCGGAGACGGCCACGATCACCAGCGGTACGAACACGGCGAGCAGCACGGCGAGCGCCACCAGCCGCGTGCGTGACGCGTGGTCCATCGCGCGCTGATGCTAGCCGCGCTCCAGCGGGTTAGGATCGCGCCCCGTGACCGACCAGATCAAGTTCACCCTCGCCGAGGATCAGATCCCGACCCACTGGGTCAACCTCCTCCCCGACCTGCCCGGCGATCCGCTGCCGCCGCTCAACCCGGGAACCAAGGAGCCGGCGGGGCCCGACGACCTGACGCCGATCTTCCCGATGGAGCTGATCGGCCAGGAGGTGTCGCCGGAACCGCAGATCGAGATTCCGGAGGCGGTGCGCGACGCCTACAAGCTGTGGCGTCCCACCCCCCTCTACCGGGCGCGCCGCCTCGAGGCCGCGCTCGATACACCGGCGCACATCTACTACAAGTACGAGGGCGTCTCGCCGGCCGGCTCGCACAAGGCCAACAGTGCGGTGGCGCAGGCGTACGCGAACAAGGAGGCGGGCATCGAGCGGCTGTCCACCGAGACCGGCGCCGGCCAGTGGGGCTCGGCGCTGGCCATGGCCTCGTCCCTGTTCGGGCTCGATTGCCTGGTCTACATGGTGGGAGCCAGCTACGACCAGAAGCCCTACCGGCGGGCGATGATGCAGAGCTGGGGCGCCGAGGTGATCCGCTCCCCAAGCGACACCACCGAGGCCGGGCGCTCGCAGGCCGCTCACCCCACGGGCTCGCTCGGCATCGCGATCTCGGAGGCGGTGGAGGTCGCCGCCCAGACCGAGGGCACCAACTACTCCCTCGGCTCGGTGCTCAACCACGTCTGCCTGCACCAGACCGTTATCGGCCAGGAGGCGATCGCCCAGCTCGAGATGGCGGGCGAGGAGCCCGATGTGGTGGTGGGCTGCGTGGGCGGCGGCTCGAACTTCGCCGGTCTGGCCTTCCCGTTCCTGCGCCGCGTGCTCCGCGGCGAGGCCAAGACCCGGTTCGTGGCGGCCGAGCCCGCCGCCTGTCCCACGCTCACGCGTGGGGCGTACGGCTACGACTTCGGCGACACCGTTGGCCTCACACCCCTGATGCCGATGTACACGCTCGGCCACGACTTCGTGCCGCCCCCCGTGCACGCCGGCGGCCTCCGGTATCACGGCGGCTCACCGATGGTCTGCGGTCTGGTCAAGCACGGTCTCGTGGAGGCCCGCGCCTACCGCCAGAACGAGACCTTCGAAGCGGCGATCCGCTTCGCCCGGACCGAGGCCATCCTGCCTGCACCCGAGCCGGCCCACGCGATTCGGGCCGTCCTCGACGAGGCCGACGCCGCTCGCGAGGCCGGCGAGGAGCGCGTGATCCTGATGGGCCTGTGCGGCCACGGGCACTTCGACATGTCCGCCTACGACGCCTACCTGGCCGGCGAGCTCGAGGACCCCGAGTTCTCCGAGGCCGACATGGAAGCCGCGCTCGAGCGCCTGCCCGAGGCGCCGGCGATCGCCTAGAGGGGGCTAGCCCTTAGGGCGTCGCTTGCGCGAGGCCGGACGGTCCGGGATGTCCTCGCTGTCGCCGGTGCCGTTCGAGTCGGTGGGACCGATCAGCGAGTCGCCCGGTGCCGGATCGTCGTCCTGGGCCGGCCGTTCGGGCCGGCTGAACAGGCCTCTGCGCTGAGCGGGTGCCGGCCAGGGCTCCGGCTCCCCGGACTCCCAGGCGGGCCCGCGTCCTCCGGGCCAGCGGTCGAGGAAGAGCAGGCCCATGGCCCCCAGCCAGAACGCGGTCATGATCGGCGAGGGGACGAGCGGCAGCACGAGCAGAGCGCCGCAGATCACGCCCAGGATGGCCATGAAGGGGCTGAGCAGGCCCACCGCACGGGCTCGCAGCGGCAACATCACGAACAGGAAGGCCACCCCGATCGTGCCGGCAAAGGTCGGCGCGAACACGGCCGGGCTGGTTTCGTCGGACAGATTCTCTGCGACCTTCTCGCCCGCGTCGCCCCTGATCACGTTCTGGTCGGTGAACTGCTGGGCCGTGTCGACCTGGTCGAGCGACTGAAGGATCGCTCCGACGGCAAACAGCAGCGGTCCCGCATACACCAGGTACACGAACCACTGGGGCACCGCGCCGCCGCGGGCTCGGATGAGGCGGAACAGGTAGTAGAAGATGACCCCGATGGCCAGCGCGCCGACGGCGCGCGCCACCCCTCCGGCGATGAACTGGCCGGGCCTCTCGTCGATCGAGAGGTACTCGTCGGCCAGCGGCTCGATCCCCGCGCGGTCCTCGAGCGCCGTGGCCAGCAGGGCGATGGTCGCGATCTGGGCCACCACCGCCACGAACGCGGCCACGGCTGCCGGGACGGCGAAGCGGTCCTGCCAGCGAAGTTGCTCCTGCTTGTTCACGGAGTGGGCCGCGCGGGCGGCTCTGAGCGCCGCGACACGCGCGGCGGGTAGTAGTCGCTGTCCTCGGGCTCGACGATGCGCGACACGCGGTCGCCCACGGCCAGCACCACGTCGAGAGCAGGCGCTATCAGCCGGATCACGCTCTCAGTGCGCCGCCGCGTGCGGAGCTGCCCGGGGGTGAGTGTGGCCACCGGTCAGCCGCCGCGCTGATGGAAGTAGAACTCGGGCAGGGCCGCCTTGGCCACCTCGGCGGTGATCTGCTGAGCCAGGTGAAGATCGCCCGCGCGCACGGCGAGGTCATCGATGGTCACGATGCCCACGAGGTCCTCTTCCCGCGTGACGGGCAGGCGACGGATCCGGTGCTGGATCATCAGGGCGACCGCCTCCTCGAGGTCCATCTGCACCTCGCCGGTCACCAGCGGGCGGGAAGCATGGTCGCCCGCGGCCTCGCGCGACTGGACCGCATCGGCCACGACCACGAGTGCGAGGTCGCGATCGGTGATCACGCCGACTGGCCGTCCGCCGTCGCAGACCACCACGGAGCCCACGTTGCGGTCGCGCATGAGCTCGCCCACCCGCTGCAGGCTGTCACCGGTCTCGGCCGTGACCACGCCCTCGGTCATCACCTCGGAGATGCGCACGGCGCGACTGTATCGTCCCGGCCGTGACGGTCGTGCTCTACGGAGCCACCGGCTATACCGGCCGGCTGGTGGCAGGGGAACTCGCCCGGCGCGAGCTGAGCCACGTGCTGAGCGGCCGCGACGCCGAGAAGCTGGCCCGGCTCGGCGATCAGATGGGCGCGCCTGCGCTCGCCGTTTCCCTGGACGACGAGGAGGGGCTGCGCGGGCTCCTTGCCGACGCGAGCGTGGTGATCAACTGTGCGGGGCCGTTCACGCTCGCGGGCGACGCCGTCGCGCGAGCCGCGGTGGCCAGCGCAACGCACTACGTCGACTCCACCGGCGAGCAGCCCTTCATCGCGATGATGTTCGAGCGCCACGGCGCCGCCGCCGAGCGTGCGGGGGTGGCGCTGGTGCCGGCGCTCGGCTTCGACTATCTGCCCGGCGACCTGATCGCGCGCATCGCGGCCGACGGGCACGAGCCGCTGCGCGAACTCGTACTGGCCTACGCCGTCCGGGGCTTCGGCATGACCCGCGGAACCATGCGCTCGGCCCTCGAGATGATGAAGGGCGGGGACCTGGTCTACGAGGACGGGGACTGGCGCGCGGCGCCCGCCGGGGTGTTCCGCGCCCAGTTCGAGTTCCCGGAGCCGATCGGGCGCCAGGCGGTGTCTCGCTACCCCTCGGGCGAGGTGATCACCGTTCCCCGCCACACGCGGACCCGCCGGGTGGTGTCGCTGCTGACCACGAGCACCGCGGCGCCGCACCCGCTGGCGGCGGCGATGATGCCCTTCGTGCAGCCCGCGCTCGCGCTCTCCCTGCGCACGCCGCTGCGGGCGCTCCTGCACCGTGGTATCGGCTCGCTCCCCGAGGGCCCGCCCGAGTCCGAGCGCCGCGCAGCGGAGTGGACGATCGTCGCGGACGCCCGGGGCGAGGACGGCTCCCGGGGCCGCGCGGTCGTGCGCGGCCAGGACGTCTACGGGATCACCGCCACCATCCTGGTGCACGCCGCCGAGCTGCTCGCCGATCCGGGTTTCGACCGCGCCGGGACGCTCGGGCCCGCCGCGGCCTTCGACCCGAGCGACTTCCTCGACCGGCTCTCCGAGCACGGCGTGTCGTGGGAGCGCGCCGAGTCCCTACCCTTGGCTCATGTCCTCTGAAGATCCATTCGGCGGTCTCTTCGGCGACCCGGACGAGCTGCGCCGGCGCATGGAGGAGTTCGCCTCACAGATGCAAGGAGCGCAGAAGGTGGCCTGGGCCGACAACGCCATAAAGCTGGCCGTCGACATGACGGTGGCCGGGCTCGCGCGCATGAACCTCCAGGGCAACGCCGAGCAGCAGTCGCAGGACCTGCTTCAGGCCATGCGGCTGATGTTCCCCGAGGCGGTCATCCTGGTGCGCGAGGCTCGGGAGGGCTTCGGTACGTAGCCGCGTCCCCGCCGCCGCGCTCGGCTTCGCGGTCCTCGCGGCCGCGGGCGACCACCTCCTTGAAGCTGCGCACGCGGAAGATGAACACGAGCGAGGCGAAGCCGATGCCGAAGGTGAGCACGCCGATCGCGATCTGCTGCCCGACCGAGTAGGCGGCCACGACCGAGCCCGCCGCCGTGCCGGCGAACACCTTGGCCAACAGCGCCTGCTGAACCCCGGCTCCCTGCGGCGTGAAGGGCACGGCCGCCGACACGGCGTTCACCCCCAGCACCAGGAGCACGTTCTTCACCGACCCGCCCACGCGGAAGGCGTCGAGCAGCATCCAGAACGCCGCGAAGCGGAAGCACCAGCCCGCGAACTGGACCGCGAACACCTCCCGGAAATAGCGCCGCCGGTCCTGGAGGATCGTCAGCCCCTGGCGAATGCGGTCCCAGAACGCCTTGACGCGCGCGCTGAGCAGGGCGAAGGCCAGCAGGCCCGCCAGCGCGAAGACCGTGAGCAGGAACAGGGTGAACTCCGGCCTCTGGGCCAGGTAGGAGAGGTCGAAGGCGTTGAGCTTCGCGAAGTCGGGCGGCTTGGGAAACACACCCTGGGTGAAGGCGAACAGGAGGATGAGCGAGCCCATGGCGATGTCGAAACCCAGCTCGACCACGAAGCTCGCCGCCACGGCCGGGTAGCTGGAGCGGGGGATCGCCGTCTTGGTGAGAAAGAGACGGACCACGTCCCCTCCCCGGGCCGGAATGACCGCGTTGAAGCCGTAGCCGGCGAAGTACGCGCCCCAGATCGACAGGAAACTGAACTGCTCGGTGGGATAGGCGGCGCGCAGGATGTTGAAGCTCGCCCGCGCCCGAAGCGTGAGGTAGATCGTGAACAGCACGAGCGCGAGCAGCAGCGGCACCAAACGCACGGAAGCCAGGCTCGAGAAGAACTGGTCGACGGCGTCGAAGAACGACTGAAAGGAATCGCCGAGGGTGGCCGAGGGCACGGCCCCGAGGGTACGTTGCCGTGATGGAGGCCGACTACCGGGCCGACCTGGCCCACATCCACGCCTCGGGCTTCGGCGACCTGGCGGCCACCGCGGGGCCGACCCTGGTCGGCCTGCTGCAGCACGCCGGCATCGACGCCGGTCTCGTCGTGGACCTGGGCTGCGGCAACGGCGTGACCTCACGCGCCCTGAGCGACGCCGGCTACGACGTGCTCGGTATCGACCGGTCAGCCGCGATGCTCGCCCTCGCGCGCCGCACCGCCCCGGGCGCGCGCTTTCGCCGGGGCTCGTTCCTCGACACCGATCTGCCGCCCTGCCGGGCCGTGGCGGCCGTGGGCGAGGTGTTCAACTACACGCGGCGCAACCTCGATCCCGTCTTTCGACGTGTGCACCGGGCGCTCGAGCCCGGCGGCCTGTTCGTGTTCGACCTCGCGGGCCCCGGCCGGGTAGCCGGCAGAGAGCCGGCGCGCTACTGGGCCGAGGGCGAGGACTGGGCCATTCTCGTGGAGGTCGACGAGGACCGCGGGCAAAGGCTTCTCACACGGCGGATGACCACCTTCCGCAGAAGCGGCCGCGGCTGGCGCCGCGACGCGGAGACCCACTCCCAGCGGCTGCACGCCGCGAGCGAAGTGGCCGGCCGGCTGCGGGAGCGCGGCTTTCGGGTTCGGGTGCGCCGGGGTTATGCGGGCGAGCGCTTCGCCGCCGGTCACTACGTGGTCACTGCCAGGGCTGAACCCAAGCGCTGAGGAGCGCGTATAACGCAGCCATGGCGTCCAGCGACGCCACGCTGGTGGAGCGACTGCCGCGCGACCGCAGCGGGGATGAGCTGCGCGAGCTCTACCGGCGCTACGCCGGCGAGCTGTTCGGCTTCGCCTGCAACGCGCTCGGCGACCGCGAGCTGGCCGAAGAGGTCGTTCAGGACGTCTTCGCCCGACTGTGGCGGCACGCCGGCGAGTACGACCGCCGCAAGGCGAGCGTGCGCACCTGGCTCTACTCGATCGCGCGCAACCGGATCGTGGACGCGCGCCGGCGGGCGGCCGTGCGCCCGGTGAGCGTGTCCGCGCAGGTAGAGGAGGAGGCGTGGGAGCTCGACCCCGATTTCGAGCGCGCCGTGCTGCGCTGGCAGGTGGCGGCCGCGCTGGCGCGACTGTCGCCCGAGCACCGCCAGGTGATCCGCCTGGCTCACTGGGGCGGGCTGAGCCTGCGCGAGATCGCCGAACGCTCGGGCGTGCCCGTGGGCACCGTGAAGAGCCGGGTCTACTACGCGCTGCGCAGCCTGAGGCTGATACTCGACGAGATGGAGGTCGAGCGGTGAGCGGCTGCGCGACCCACCAGGAGCTGTTGGGCGGCTACGTGCTCGGTGCACTCGAGCCCGAGGAGATGGCCGAGATGAGCGTGCACGTGGAGTCGTGTCCTCGCTGCGCTCGGGAGGAGCGCGAGCTGGGAGGCCTGCCCGCGCTGCTCGACCGGGTCGAGCCCGGCGACGTGCCGCTGCCCGAGCTCTCGCCGGAGCTCGAGGAGGCCGTGCTCGACCGCTTCGTGCGTGAGCGCAGGGGCGGTCGCCTCCGTGGGGGCCGGGCCGGCACACGCCGGCTGGCCGCGGTCGCTGCAGCCGCAGCGGCCATCGCGGCGGTGCTGGCGGTGGTGACGGGAGTCCTCCTGCTCGGTGGCGGCGACGAGGAGGACACCTACGCCCGGGCCGAGCTCAGGGGGCCGGGGCCCGGCCTGGCGAGCGCGCAGGTGACCGCGGTGCCGGAGGGCACGGCGGTGAGGCTGACGGCCAGCCGGCTGCCGGCGCGCGGCGCGGTGTACGAGCTCTGGTGCATAGCGGTCGACGGACGCTGGGTGAGCGGAGGCACCTTCCGCGCCCAGAGCGACGGGCGCGCGCAGGCCGACCTGACCGCCGCGGTGGAGCCGGGCGACTATCACCGCATCGTGATCACGCGCCGGGCGGCGAGCGCGCCGGGCGGCGAGCGTGGCGTGAAGGTGCTCGCGGGCAAGCTTCTCTACTGAGCGATCGAACCGCCGCGCCGCGGGGCGCGTACACCCAGGCGCACCCGTTCGGAGGTCTCGATGCGTTCTCGCACCACCTACCTGGTGATCCTTCTTGCGACCTGCGCGCTCGTGGCGGCGGGCTGCGGAGACGACGACTCGGACGAAGGCGGAGGTGGCGGCGGCGCCTATGGCAGCACCGGCGCAAGCGACGACGGCGGCTCGGGAGGCGGCGAAACGGCGCTCGAGCTCAGCGCCGATCCCAACGGCGCGCTCAAGTTCGACACCACGAGCCTCGAGGCGAAGCCGGGCAACGTTCGGATCGTCATGGACAACCCGTCGGACGTCCCCCACGCCGTCGAGGTCGAGGGCAACGGCGTGGAGGAGGTGGGCGAGACCGTGGGCAAGGGCGGCGTGTCCCGGGTGAGCCTGAAGGACCTGAAGGCGGGCGAGTACGAGTTCTACTGCCCGGTGGGAAACCACGCCGCCGAAGGCATGGAGGGCACGCTCACGGTGAAGTGACGCGGGCGGCGTGACGGGCGGCCAGCTCGAGCGCGACGATCAGCCCCGACGTGGCCATCGCTCCGATCGCGGCGGTGGCGGGGACCGATGACGTGCGCAGCGCGTGGGCGAACAGCGCCTGGTCGGCGGCCTGCACCGGGAGGATCATGGCCCGTGCCGTGGCGTCGCCTCGCAACGCCGCGCCACCCACGAACAGGGTGCGAACCCCGAACAGGCGCCAGCCGAGTGCCCCGACGCCGCCCAGCGCGCCCGGGTCGACTCCGTAGACACGCAGCAGCCGCGCCGGCGCCAGCACGGCGCCGGCGCCCACGGCCAGGGCGATGCCCGCCGTCGCGCGGCGCAGCGTCTCCTCGTTCATCGGGTCGCGGCGGCCAGCGCGGCGAGCACGCGCTCGTCGTGCTCCTTCGGCTTGACGCTGCGAAGGATCTCGCGGACCGCCCCGTCCTCGTCGAGGACGAACGTCGTCCGCTCGTTGCCCCAGTAGGTCTTGCCGTACTTGGACTTCTCCACCCACACGCCGTAGGCCTCGGCCACCGCGTGGTCCTCGTCGGCCAGCAGGGTGAAGTTCAGGTCCTGCTTGTCATGGAAGCGCTTGACCTTGTTCACCGGGTCGGGCGAGATGCCCATCACCACAGCGCCCGCGCCCTCGTAGTCGGGCAGGTGATCGCGCACTCCACAGGCCTGGGTCGTGCACCCCGGGGTATCGGCCTTGGGATAGAAGTAGAGGACCACCCGCTGTCCGCGCAGACCGGAGAGCTCGACCGGCTCTCCGTTCTGGTCCGGCAGCTCGAAGTCCGGTGCGGTGTCGCCCTGGTCGATGCTCATTTGAGCAGCCTAGACAGGCGCCGGTCCTTGAGCACCCGGCCCCCCGTCTGCTCTTCCGGGCAGTAACACATCACGTAGTCCTTGAAGTGGATCGCCTCGATGTGGGTGCCGCAGCGGGGGCACGCCTCGCCCGCGCGGCGGTGGACCTTCAGCGGCATCGGCAGCTTGTCGGGCACGCTGTCGCCGATCACCTCCTCGTAGTGGGCGATCGCGTCGCCCAGCACCTCGTCGCAGGCCTCCCGGAGCGTCTCGAGCTCCTCGGCGTCGAGGTCCGAGCCCTTCTGGAAGGGCGACAGGCGGGCGGTCCAGAGCAGCTCGTCCACCCAGGAGCGGCCGATGCCGGCGATCGTGCGCTGATCGCGCAGCAGCGGATGGAGGTGGCGGGGCTGGTCGAGGAGCGCGGCGAACTCGTCCGGGTCCGGAGCCGGGAGCGCGTCTGGGCCGAGGCCGTCGACGGCAGGGTCGGCCGCCACGTCGCCCTCGCGCAGCAACTTGGCCCAGGCTCGCTGCCTTGTGCCGAACTCCCGGAGCCGCAGCTCACGCCCATCCTCGAGGCGCACGAGTATGCGCGAGGCGCGGTCACGCAGCGACGCTCGGGTGTCGAACAGCTGGAGCCGGCCGGACGACATGAGATGGACCAGCAGGGTGAGGTCGCCGGCGTCGACCGCGAGCATCTTCCCGATCCGGCGCACGCCGTCGAGCTCGCGGCCGACCAGGGCGTCCAGCGGCGGATCGAAGGTCTTGAGGGCGTTGAGTCCCGGGGCCAGCGCGGATTCGGTCCGGGCACCGGCGAGCCCCCGCGTGAGGCGGCGGGCGGTGATCTCCACTTCAGGTAGCTCGGGCACGCTCATCCAAGGCTACGCTGCGCCGTATGCGTATTGCGGTGGCCGCGGACGAGCTGACGGGGGTGGCCTCAGCGGTGATCGAGGAGCTACGCCGGCGCGGGCACGAACCGGTCGCTCACGGTGCTCTGTCCGACGAGGAGCGCGACGACTGGGCGTGGGCCTCAGAGAGCGCCGCCCGCGACGTGGCCGAGGGCCGCGCCGACCAGGGCGTGGTGTGCTGCTGGACGGGCACCGGCGCCTCGATCGCCGCCAACAAGGTGCCCGGGGTGCGGGCCGCCCTGTGTGCCGACGCCGAGACCGCGGGCGGAGCCCGGAAGTGGAATGACGCCAACGTGCTCGCCCTCTCGCTGCGCACCACGAGCGAGGCCCTGCTGAGCGAGATCCTCGACGCGTGGTTCGAGGGGCAGCCCAGCACGGAGGCCGGCGACATGGCCAACGTGCGCCACCTGGACGAGATCGGCTAGAGGTCCCTAGGCGGGCGCCCGGGCGCCCGGCAGCGGAAATCGCTCCGGATCGCGGACACCGGGAATGAACAGGAAGAGCACGGTGGCGAAGCCAAGCACGCCGGCCACCGCCAGGGTGGTGCGGGCACCGAGCCATTCCGCCACCGGGCCGGTGAGCGCGAACGAGAGCGGAGTGAGGCCGATCGACACGAACCAGTCGAGGCTCGACACCCGGCCGAGCATCTCCTGCGGCACCAGCGTGTACATCAGCTGGGCCCAGACGAGCAGTCCCGTGGTCGACAGGCCGAAGGCGAAGAAGGCCAGGACGCACATCTGCCAGGCCGCCCCGGCAAAGGCCAGGCCGATCTCGAAGCCCACCCCGATGCTCCAAGCCGACCACATGAAGGTCACGAAGCGCCGTGGGAAGCCGGTGCGGCTCACGATCAGCGCGGCGGCGATCGAGCCGAGGCCGCCGGCGGCCAGCACGGTGCCGAAGGTGGAGGCGTCACCGCCGAGCTCGTTCTTGATGATGTAGGGCACCAGCACCTCCATCGGCCCGAAGGTCAGCAGGAGGAATGCCGCCGCACCCGCGAGCGTGCCCCATAGCCACGCGTGCGCCCGCACGTAGGCAAAACCCTCGGCCAGGTCCCGGCGCATCGAGGCGTGCTCCTCTCGGACCGGCGGCTGCCGGGTCATGAAGGACACCGCGAGCGCCGACACGGCGAAGGTGGCTGCGTCGAACACCAGCGCCTCGCCCACGCCGAACACGGCGATCAGCAACCCGCCCAGCGCGGGGCCGGCGAAGCGCAGCCCAAGCGGCTCCATCAGCTCCTTGACGGCGTTGGCCTGCAGCAGGTCTTCGCGCGGCACAACGTCCGGGACGATCGCGGCGAAGGCGGGCTGGAACAGCGCCTCGCCCACCCCGTAGAAGACCACGAGCACCACCACCTGCCACAGCTCGGTGCTCTCGGTGAGCGCGAGCACGGCGATCCCGCCGATCGCGGCACAGCGAAGGAGGTCGGCGATGATCATCAGCCGGCGACGCTCGAAACGGTCGCTCAGCACTCCGCCGATCAGCAGTGCGAGCACCATGGGCAGCGTCCAGGCAAGCCCGACCAGCGCCAGCGCGCTGGGCTCGTTGGAGATGTCGAGCACCAGCCAGGCGATGGCCACGAGGTAGATGCCGTCGCCGATCAGCGACACCGCCTGGCCCAGCCAGAGCAGCCCGAAATCGCGGTGACGGAGGACGCGCAGCACCTGTCCAGCGTGGCACAGCTTGCAATAACTGACCGATCAGCTAATAATTGTCGGCATGGCGACGACCGACACCACCGCTCACCTCCAACCGTCCGACGAGCAGGCCGCGCTTCAGGTGCTGCTCGACGCCGACATCGACCGGGTCATGGCCGGCCTGGACCGGATCGTGGAGGCCGCTCCCTCCTACGAGAAGCTGTTCTCGCGCTGGGAGAACCAGCACTGGAGCTCCGAGCAGTGGGACTTCTCGGTGGACGCAGAGCAGTGGGCCGGCGACGTGTTCAACCCGGAGGAGCGCGAGTTCATCCAGTGGTCGCTGTCGAGCTTCTTCCTGGGCGAGGAGCGCGTGACCACCGAGCTGCTCCCCTTCGCCATCGCGGCCCCCAGCCATGAGGCCCGCGCCTTCCTCGCCACCCAGATCTCCGACGAGGCCCGCCACATGGTCTTCTTCGACCGCTTCTACCGCGAGGTCTTCGGGGTGGACGCGGAGACCCTCTCGCGCAACCTCGAGCAGCAGCGGCCGAGCATGAACAAGGAGTGGGGCCAGCTGTTCGACGGCATCCTGCACGACTGCGCCGAGGCGCTCCGCAAGGACCCCACCGACATGAGCGCCCTGGTGCGCGGCGTGACGGTCTACATGATCGTGATCGAGGGAACGCTGGCCCTCACCGGGGCGCGCTTCGTCATCCGCACGCTCAAGGAGAAGGACGTGCTGCCCGGCTTCCGCCAGGGCTTCACGGCCGTCAACCGCGACGAGTCCCGGCACGTGGGCTTCGGGGTCAAGTTCCTGGCCGACGCCATCCGCGCCGACCGAGCTCACCAGGAGACCGTCCAGGCCACGCTGGAGGAGACGCTCCCCATCGGCACTTTGGCCCTGGCCCCGCCGATGGCGGAGGACCCGTACGACTTCCAGACCCCCTTCGGCTACCACTCGTCGGAGATCTACGAGTACGCCATGCGGTCGCTCTCGAAGAAGCTCGCGGCGATGGGGATGCAGCCCCTTGCCGGCTGAGGCGGCCCGCCGCCCCGGTCGTCCCTCCACCGGCGCCCGGGAGCGCATCCTCGCCGCGGGACTCGAGGTGCTCAAGGCCGACGGCTACGCAGGGCTGACCACGGCCAAGGTCGCCGCCCGCTCGGGCCAGAACAAGGCGCTGATCGCCTACCACTTCGGGTCCAAGCAGGGCCTGGTGGCCGCGGTGGCGCGGGAGGTGGCCGAGTCGATCACCGAGGAGGTGCTGAGCGGGCTGGGCGACGCCGACTCGCCGGAGGCCGTGGTGCGAGGTGTGCTCGACGGCCTGTGGCGGGTGATGGACGGCGACGAGCGGGTGTCGCGGCTCTACTTCGACCTCGCCGCGGTGAGCGTCGTGGAGCCCGACGTGCGGCGCGTGATGGTCGAGATGCGTGAGCTGTGGCGGCGCACCCTGGTGGAGCTGATGGAGGCGCGGGAGGGCGCGGTGGTGTTCGCCATGGCCGCGCTCGACGGTCTGGCGCTCGAGCGCCTCGAGCGGGGCGAGACGCCGGCGCTGACGGAAGCCAAGGAGCTGTTCGTGAGCGCAGCGGTGGCCGCGCTCGGCGACTGAGCGCCTACGGCACCCGGACGCTCACCCTGACCTTCGACGTCTTGTCGAAGTCGTCGGTGAACTTGACCGTTCCGCTGTAGCGGCCCGTCTTGAGGCCGCGCAGGGAGATCGAGCGGTTGCCGGCCGTGAGCCGCTTGCTCGTGGCCTTCTTCCTGTTCGGTCCCTTGATCGAGGCCACCACCTTGGCCGCCTCCACCAGCCTGAAGCGGAAGGTGACCTTCGTGCCGCGGCGCACCGTCCTGAACTTGGTCTGCGACTTCTTGAACTCGTCGGTCCCCACCGTAACCACGCCATCCATGAATGTGGCGTGGGGAGTGCAGTACGTAGCTGAAGCGACCTGGCTTGTAAAAGGTCTTCGGGTAGCTGGTGCCGGCTGCGTTGCTCAGTCTCGGCTGGAGTTCCAGGACTCGGCCTGCCCAGGAGTCGCTCGTCGCTGTGTGCCCGGAGTCGACGAAGTTCCAGGTCACCGGTGCCACGGCGACCTCGACGTTCAGGGATTCAGGCCCGAACGCGAAGTCGGTCACGCTCACCGGGACGTCCGCCGCGGCGGCCGGTGAGGCCAGGGCGAGCGGCGTGAGCAGGGCAAGCGGGAGCAGGAACCGGTGAGGACGCATGAGCGGGACTCTAAACACGCGCGTGAACCGTTCGATGCGCCGCGGCTCCATCCCGAAATAGGATGCTTCGCCTGATGGCCTCGCCCGATGTGGTCGACACCGCGCGCGACGCGGAGGCGCTCGAGACCCCTCCGCTGATGGTGCGCGAGCCGCTCGAGGCGTTTCTCGACGGCCACGGGATCGGCTCGGGCCGCGTGGAGGTGGAGCGCATCGGCGAGGGCCACTCCAACGTCACCTTCCTCGTCTGCCGCGAGAACGCGCGGGTGGTGCTGCGTCGCCCCCCTCGCCCTCCCCTGCCTCCCTCCGCCCACGACGTCCTGCGCGAGGCCCGCCTGCTGGGCGCGCTCAGGCCCACCGACGTGCGGGTGCCCGCCGTGCTGGCCACGTGCGACGACGAGTCGGTGCTGGGCGTGCCCTTCTACGTGATGGAGGAGGTCCACGGGTCGGTGATCACCGCCGACATGCCCGCCGCGCTCGACAACCCGGAGG
This sequence comes from uncultured Thermoleophilaceae bacterium, assembly GCA_963751105.1. Lineage (GTDB taxonomy): Bacteria > Actinomycetota > Thermoleophilia > Solirubrobacterales > Thermoleophilaceae > JACVRW01. The sequence goes on from CAVVTG010000001.1 coordinate 149,263, forward strand.
AGCGCAGGCGCCTCAGCTTCGAGCTGGTGGACCGTCTGGTGGAGATCCACGAGGTGGACTGGCGCGCCTGCGGGCTGGAGGGCTACGGCAAGCCCACCGGCTACCTCGAGCGCCAGGTGCGGCGCTTCAGCGGGCTGTGGGAATACAGCAAGACGCGCGAGCTGGCCGTGGTGGAGGACGTGCGCGACTGGCTGGCCGCCAACGTCCCCGAATCCCCGCCCTCGACCATCGTCCATGGCGACTATCGGATGGGCAACGTGATGGTGGCCGACAACGCTCCCGCCCGCCTGATCGCGATCTTCGACTGGGAGCTGTCCACCATCGGTGACCCGCTGGCCGACCTCGGATACTTCACCGTCACCTGGGCGCAGCCGGGCGACCCGGAGGACCTCGGCTTCGGGAAACTCAACGTGGCCACGCGGCGGGAGGGCTTCGTCACGCGCGAGGAGCTGATCGCCCGCTACGAGGAGCAGAGCGGCCGCTCGATGTCGGCGCTCAACTGGTACCAGGCGCTGGCCATGTGGAAGGCGGCGGTGTTCATGGAGGGCAACTTCAAGCGCTTCTCGATGGGCGCCTCCGACGATCCCTACCTGGCCCAGTTCGACGAGGGTGTGCCGGCACTGGCCGAGAAGGCGCGGGAGATCGCCCACGCCGGATGAAGGGCCTGCTCGTCGACTTCGGCGGGGTCCTCACCACCAACGTGTTCGACTCGTTCAGCGCCTTCGCCGTGGCGGAGGGGCTCCCACCGGACGCCATCCGCCGGCTGTTTCGCGAGAGCCCGGAGGCGCTGGCGGCCGTGCGGGGCCTCGAGACCGGGGAGCTGTCCGAGGCGGACTTCGGCCGCCGCTTCGGCGAGCTGCTGACGCTGGCGCCCGAGCGCCACCACGGGCTCGTGGACCGGATGTTCGGCGAGCTCCACAACGAGGAGACGATGCTCGAGGCTCTGCGCCGGGCCCGGGCCGGGGGCGTTCGCACCGGCCTGATCTCCAACTCCATGGGCGCCGGGCGCTACGACCGCTCGACCTTTCCCGAGCTGTTCGACGGCGTGGTCATCTCGGGCGAGGTCGGCCTGCACAAGCCCCAGCCGGAGATCTTCCGGCTCGGCTGCGAGCGGGTCGGGCTGGCGCCGGGCGAGTGCGTCTTCGTCGACGACCTGCGCGAGAACTGCGAGGGCGCCGAGGCGGTGGGCATGACGGCCGTTCTGCACCGCGGCCCCGACGCCACCATCCCTCGCCTCGAGGAGCTGCTGGGCGTGGCGCTGCGCTAGATGCCGGGCAGCTTCTTGAGCAGCGTCTGCAGGGCCAGGATCGACTCGCTCACCTGAGCGAGGCCGCGCTCCAGGTTCTCGGCCGTCTCGTCGAGGTCGGTGACCTCCTTGTGGAGCGGCTGCAGCCACTCCTGGAGCGAGTTGATGTCGTTGCGCAGAAGCCCGATGTTCTCCGACAGCTCGTCCTCGGAGCGCGACAGGCCGATGGCGGCGCCCACCAGCTCCGGCACGCCTCCACGCTCCGAGTTGAGCCCGTCGACGCCCGTGGTCAGGCGCTCGACGCCGTCGGCAAGCCGGTTGAGGTCGTCGAGAGCCCGGAGCAACAGCTTGGGCGGGATGGCGAGGGTTTCGAACATGAGACGGGTGAGTCTGCCAGGCTCGGGCGGTGCTCCTGGTGCTCTGGGACGTCGACGGGACTCTCGTCCACACGGCGAGCCACGGCCGGTTCGCCTTCGAGGAGGCCTACGAGGTCGTGCTCGGCCGGCCCTTCGAGCAGCGGGTCTCGTATGCCGGTCGCACCGATCACCAGATCGCCCTGTCCATGCTCGAGGGTGAGCGCGAGCACCTGCCCCGCGTGCTCTCCGAGCTCGAGTCCGCGCTCGACGGTCGCCGCGAGAAGATCGCCTCCGAGGGCAGTGCCTACCCGGGCGTGCCCGAGGCGCTGGCCGCGCTGCACGCCCGCGACGACGTGATCAACTCCCTGCTCACCGGAAACATCGAGGCCAACGCGGCGCTGAAGGTCAGCGCCTTCGGGCTCGAGCGCTGGCTCGACTTCGAGGTCGGCGCCTACGGCTCCGATCCTCACGAGGAGCGCTACGAGCTCGTGGCCATCGCGCGCGAACGCGCGGCGGCCAAGTACGGCGAGCCCACGGGCGCCGTGCTCATCGGCGACACGCCGCTCGACGTGCGCGCCGCCCGCGAGGCCGGTGCCCGGGCGGTGGCGGTGGCCACGGGCTTCTCGGACGTGGACGAGCTGCGAGCGGCCGAGCCCGACGCCGTGCTGGCGGACCTGAGCGACACCGAGGCCGCCGTCCGGGCGATCACCGGGTCGTAGGCGCTACTTCCACTTGACGCTGCAGCCCACCGGGTCGGTCTCCGGGCGTGCCGGCTCCTCGCCCGCCTTCACCGCGTCGAGCGCCTCCCGCAGCCAGGCCGCGTTGAGGGACGGATCGCGGTGGTCGGCATCCGGGGCGCCGCGGTAGCGCACCCTGCCCTCGCCGTCGAGGACGAACACGTCGGGGGTGGTCTTCGCGTCGAAGCCGCGCGCCACCTCCTGGCTCTCGTCGCGCAGGTAGGGCATGGGCCAGTCCTCGAGCGACACCCGCTCCTTCATGGCCTCGTAGGAGTCACCCGGATAGCGCTCGGCGTCGTTGGGGTTGATGGCCAGGAAGCGCACGTCGGGGTAGTCGCGTGCGGCGTCGGCGATGCGGTCGTGCCAGGCCAGCGCGTACGGGCAGTGGTTGCAGGTGAAGACCACCGCGGTCACGCGGTCGTCGCCGTCAAGGGAATGCTCCGTGCCGTCGGTGTCCGGCAGCGTGAAGGCCGGGGCGCTGTCTCCGATGTCGGTCATCTCTCGTCCTCCTGTGCCCGCCGCAGCGCGGCGCGCACGTCCTCGGGGTCGGGCGTCGGGGAGGGGCGGCCGTCGCGCAGCCGGTAGAGCCGGCACGTGAGGCCGGCGGGTGCGCCGTCGGTGGCCATCGCCACGTCGTGCCCCTCGATCAGGATCGTCGGCGAGCCGGGGAAGCCCTCTCGGGCGGCCTGCTCGTCCGTGGTGATCTCGCGGCGCTGCACCGCGTCGGGGTCGAGCCCCTCTTCGTTCAGGATCTCGCGCAGCTCGTTGAGGGCCTCCGGGTGCGACGGACAGCCCTCCCACCAGAGCAGCTCAATCCGCATGGACCTCCATGCGCTCGATCTTCGCGTCCTCCACCGGGCGGTCGCCGGCGCCGGTCTCCAGGCCCTCGATCGCGTCCACGGCCTCCATGCCCGCGGTCACCTGGCCGAACACGGTGTGCTTACCGTCGAGCCAGGGAGCGGCATCGGTGGTGACGATGAAGAACTGGCTGCCGTTGGTGTTCGGGCCGGCGTTGGCCATGGCCAGTGCGCCGCGAACAATCTTGTTGTCGTTGAACTCGTCCTCGAACTGGTAGCCCGGACCGCCCGTCCCGGTGCCGTGCGGGCACCCGCCCTGGATCATGAAGTCCTTGATGACGCGGTGGAAGATCAGGCCGTCGTAGTAGCCGTCGCCCGAGAGCTTCACGAAGTTCTCGACGGTCTTAGGAGCGTCGCCTTCGAACAGCTCGATCTCGATCGGCCCGTGGTTGGTGTGCATCGTCGCCGTGCTCATCGCCTGCCTGTCACCTCCAGCCGGAGCTCCTCGCCCCGGACTCGCTTTCCGCTGACCTTGCCGGCCACCTCCTCGGCGCGCGCCGCTGGCACCTCCACGAAGCTGAAGCGCTCGAGCACCCGCACGTTGCGAACGTCGGCGTTCTCCAGATGCGTGTTGTCGACCACCGCGGTCACCACGTCGGCCGGCTCGATCCCGGCCGCACGCCCGGCGTTGACCACGAGCTTGGCGTAGGGCACACCGTCGCGGCTGTGCGGCTTGGTGTGGCGCGGGCGCCGGGTCTCGCGCCGGCGCTTCTCCGGCTTGGGCTCCTGTGCGGGCTTGCGGCCGTTACCGGCCTCCCAGGGCTCGATCTCGGTCTTGGCGTGCCGCTCGATGGCGTCGATCTCGCGTCGCTGCTTCGGCGTGATGAGGGTGATGGCGCGACCCGACTCGCCGGCCCGGCCGGTGCGGCCGATGCGGTGGACGTAGATGTCGGGCGAGTTGGGCACGTCGTAGTTCACGACGTGGCTGACGCCGGTGATGTCGAGGCCGCGTGCGGCCACGTCGGTGGCCACCAGCAGGCGCTCGCGGCCGCCCTTGAAGGCGATCATCACGCCGTCGCGCTGACCCTGGGTCATGTCGCCGTGGAGGGTCTTGACGCGCACGCCGGCGTCGCCGAGGCGACGGGCCAGGCGGTCGACGCCGATCTTGGTCCGGACGAAGACGATCGCCTGGTCGGGCCGCTCGGCCTTGAGCACGTCCACGAGCGCACCGGGCTTCTCGCGGTCGGGCACCTCGACGTAGTACTGGTCGACCGTGTCGATCGTCAGCGTCGCCGCCCGGACCTGGATCTCCACCGGGTCGTGCATGAAGGTGTCGGCCAGGCGACGGATCGGGGTCGGCACGGTGGCGCTGAACAGCGCGGTCTGGCGGCCCATCGGCGCGCGGCGCAGGATCTCCTCCACGTCCTCGAGGAAGCCGAGGTCGAGCATCTCGTCCGCCTCGTCGAGCACCACGTAGCGGGCCTGGTCGAGGAACAGGTGGTGGCGCCCGATCATGTCCATCACGCGGCCCACGGTGCCCACCACGATCTGGGCGTCCTTCAGCCGGGTGGCCTGTTCCCGGATCGGCGCGCCACCGAAGACGGCCACCACCTGAGCTCCGCTCTGCTGCCCGTAAGCCCGCAGCGCCTGGGTCACCTGGATGCAGAGCTCACGCGTGGGCGTGAGCACCAGCGCCTGGACGTCCGGGTCGCCCGGATCCACGTATTCGATCATCGGCAGACCGAACGCGGCGGTCTTGCCGGTGCCCGTCTGAGCCTGGCCGATCACGTCCCGGCCCTCGAGCAGGAGCGGGATCGTCTGCTCCTGGATCGGGGTAGGCCGCTCGTAACCCAGATGGGTCAGGCACTGCAGAGTGGTCTCGGACAGGCCGAGCTCGGCGAACGTCGTCATGCGGGTTTGAGACTACTCGGCGGGCGCGGGTGGTCTCCCGGGGGGCGAACCCGGGCGTCCGACGACTTGAGGTCCATATGGACGAGCAAATCGTCGGACGGCCCCTTGGAGCGGCGCATCGCTCGAGTTGGCGGCGCGCCAGCACGGTCTGATCACCCACGAGCAGCTGCTCGCGCTCGGATTGTCGGCGTCGGCGCATCGCCAAGCGCCTGCGTCGCGGCGCCCTCTTCCGGGTGCAGCGTGGGGTATACGCGGTTCGATATCCGACCCTGACCCGGCACGGGCGAGTGGCTGGCGGCAGTACTGGCGCTGGGTGACGGCGCCGCACTCAGCCACGCCAGCGCCGCCGCGCTGTGGGAGCTGCTTCCGCAGCGAACGACCCCGCATCGACGTCACGGTGCCGACCCCCGGTGGCCGCTCGCGCCGGCGGCTGATCGTCGTTCATCGCATGCCTTGGACCACGCAGAGGTCACTGTGCGTGACGGCGTCCCAGTGACCACCGTCGTCCGGACGCTGCTCGATCTGGCCGACGTGCTCGCTCGGCGACCGCCTCGAACGTGCTTCGACGAAGCGGCTATCTGGGCTTCGACCTGGCCAGGCTGTCGCCCGCGCTGGGGACGGCGCGGGTACGGCAAGCTGACTCGGGTGCTCAGGCGACTCACGAGGCGGGCAGCACCTGGACTCGTTCGGAGCTCGAGGAGCGATGCTCGCCGTCTGCCGCCGCGCGGGACTGCCGCCGACCGCAGGTGAACACCGAGGTCGAAGGGTAGGAGGTCGACTTCCATTGGCCCTCCCAGCGCTTGGTCGTCGAGACCGACGGCTGGGCGGTCGCACCGGCCGACGGACCGCGTTCGAGCGCGACCGCGTCCGAGACGCCCTGCTGGTCGAAGCGGGATGGCGGGTGATTCGGATCACCCGGCGACGGCTGGCCGTCGAGCCAGGTGCGGTGCGCAGCTCAGCTATCGCGCTTGCTGGCAGCGTCCGACGGGAAACACACGTCCCTATGGGGCGAGTAAGTCGTCGAACGCCCCGCGTCCGGCGTCCCTACCCCGACGGATCCAGCAGCAGCTTCCCGCTTGTCCGCCGCCCCTGCATGTCCTCGTGAGCGCGGCGCACCTCGGAGAGGGGGTAGGTGTGGCCCACCTGGGGCCGCAGCTCGCCGCGGGCGGCGCGGTCGAACAGGTCGGCCAGCGGCTCCTCCATCATCGCCCGGCGGCCGAGGCAGTGCATCAGCCAGAAGCCGACCACGGCGCGGCTCTTCTGCATCAGGCGGCCGGACTCGACCGTGTTCGGCTCGCGGCCGGCGATCCCGTAGGCCACCAGCCGGCCGAACGGCGCCAGAGCCCCGAAGCAGGCGTCGAACACCCGCCCGCCCGACATCTCCAACACGACATCCACCTGGTTGCCGTCGTTCGCTTCGAGCAGGGCACCGCGAAGGTCCTCGGACGCCGGGTCCACCGCGGCGTCGGCGCCCAGAGACTCGGCGAACGAGCGCTTCTCCTCGGTCGAGGCCGTAGCGATCACCCGCCCGGCCCCGAAGGGCCGCGCCAGCTGCACGGCCAGCGAGCCGACGCCGCCGGCGCCCGAGACCACCACCACCGACTCCCCGTCGGCGAGCTTGGCCGAGGTGCGGAACAGGTGCCAGGCGGTGAGCCCCTGGATCAGCAGGGCCAGCGCCTCGCCGTCCTCGAGCCCGTCGGGCACCGGAAAGACCATCGACTCGGGCGCCACCCCCCACTCGGCGTAGCCGCCGCTGGGCAGCAGCGCGATCACACGCTGCCCGTCCGGGGTCGTGCCGGCCACCTCGGCGCCCAGGACCAGCGGCACCTCGTAGGGGGCGAGGTACGAGTTCTCGCGCTGGTGGGTGTCGGCGAAGTTCATCCCCGCCCGCGTGACCCTGATCAGCACCTGGCCGTCCCCGGCCTCCGGCTCGGGCAGGTCCACCACCTGGAGCACCTCGGGACCGCCGAACTCGCTGATCTGCACCGCGCGCACCGGCGCAGCGTAGACGCTCCGCGTGTCCACTACGCTCTCCGGCCCTATGGCCCTGACAGTGGTGGGATCGATCGCCTTCGACGCGGTCAAAACGCCGTTCGGCGAGCGCGAGCGCATGCTGGGCGGCTCGGCCGTGCACTTCTCGCTCGCCGCGAGCTTCTTCACCGACGTCCGGGTGGTGGGGCCGGTGGGAGACGACTTCGGCGAGGACGAATACGCCGTGCTCCAGGCCCGCGGGGTCAACACCGACGACATCGAGCGGGTGGAGGGCGGCAGGACCTTCTTCTGGGCCGGCGAGTACGAGTACGACCTGAACACGGCGAAGACGCTCGACACCCAGCTCAACGTGTTCGGCGACTTCCGGCCGAAGCTGTCCGACGCCTCGCGGGCGTCCGAGCTGCTGTTCCTGGCCAACATCCAGCCCGACCTCCAGCGGGAGGTGCGCGAACAGGCGACCGGCGCGCAGGTGGCCGGTCTCGACTCGATGAACCTGTGGATCGAGACCACCCGCGACTCGCTGGTGCGCACGATCGGCGGGGTGGACATCGTGTTCATGAACGACGCCGAGCTGCGGATGCTCACCGAGGAGCCCAACCTCGTCCGCGCCGCACGCGCCGTGCGGGAGATGGGCCCGAGCGTGATCGTGGCCAAGCAGGGCGAGTACGGGGCCGCGCTGTTCACCGAGGACGGGTACTTCGCCCTGCCGGCCTTCCCGCTCGAGACCGTCAACGACCCCACCGGCGCCGGGGACTCGTTCGCGGGCGGCTTCCTCGGCTACCTCGATTCCGCCGACCGGTCACTCGACGAGCCGACCCTGCGGCGGGCCATGACCTACGGCTCCACGCTGGCCTCGTTCTGGGTTGAGGAGTTCGGCTGCGAGCGCGGTCAGCGCCTGACCCGCGAGGAGATCGACGAGCGCTTCGAGGCCTTCCGCAGAATCACGACGATCGAGTCCGTTCCGGCTGCGTAGCGGCCTTCCCCGCGGCCCGCAGCACCTCCTCCACCACCAGCTCGGGATCGGCCATCGGGTTGGCCGACACCGACCGCAGCCACGACCCTCCGCCCACGGAGGCGAGGGAGACGAAGGCGCGCTCCAGGCCATCGCGCAGCGACGCGAGATCGGTCACGCCGGCCGGGCGCCACACAACCACGCCGGTCTCGGGACCAGAGCAGAGCTCGAGTCGGTCGTCCGAACGCGCCCGTTCCGCCAGCCGCGCCGCGATCTCCATACACGCGTCGATTCGAACGGCCATGCCCTCTCGGCCCCAGGCCAGCAGCGTGGCGGCCAGCGGCAGAGCCGTGGCTCCGTGCGAGCCGAGCAGGCCCACGTTGGGATCGGCCAGATAGCTGCCACCGAACGACAACGCCTCGCTCGCACGCTCGTCATCCGCGAACAGGACCACGGCGGACTCCTTGGGCTGGAACAGCCACTTGTGGGCCGATACCGCCACGGAGTCGGCACGCTCGATTCCGTCCAGGATCCCCGCGTGACGCTCGCTCAGGCGCAGGGGACCGGCCCACGCCGCGTCGACGTGGCACCAGGCGGCGCCTCCCTCGAGCCCGCCGTCCAGCGGGTCGACCGCGCCGGTGACCGTGGTACCCGCGGTGAGCACCAGCGCGGATCGAGAGAGGTCGCCGAGGGCGTCGGGCCGCAAGCGCTGGCCCTCGTCGGCCGCCACGGCCCGGAACTCCAGCCCCAGCAACGCGGCGGACTTGCGCACGCTCAGGTGTGCGGCCTCGGAGGCCACCACCTCACCGACACCGGCAAGCTCCCGCGCCGCCCACAGCGCGGTCAGGTTGGCCAGCGTCGAGCCCGGCACGAGCTGGCCTCCGCCCATTCCGAAGAAGGGAGCGAGCCAGCTCACGACGGTCCGCTCGAGCTCGCGGGCCACCGGCGCGGTCTCCGGGTGAAGCAGGTTCTGGTTGAGCGCCGCCGCCCACTGGGCGCCGGCCCAGGCCACCCAGGGGGTGGGGGGATCCATGTGCGCGAGGAAACCCGGGTCGTCCAGCCGGCGCGCGCCGCCCACGACCGATGGCGCAAGGCGCTCGAGCGCGGACCGCTCGCCGAGCCCCTGCTCGGGCAGGGCGCCCGGTAGGCCGAGAGGCTCACCCGAGGGCTCGCCGAGCTCGCGCAGGAGCAGCTTCAGCGCGCTCTCGAGCCGGGCCGGATCGGGAGTGAAGGCGGGGTCCGAGCGAGCGCCCATCAGCACATTCTCGCGGCCGGCGCTCATCTGGCGCGGCGCAACCCGGATTTCCGGGTACGATGCTCGGCGATGGGAGGTTTTTGGGCCGTCTTCTGGATCGCCGTGGTGATGAAGATCCCGCTGGTGATGCTGCTGCTGATCGTCTGGTGGGCCATCAAGGAGCCCCCGGTGCCTGACGCCGAGGACGACGAGGGCGGCGGCTCCGACCGCGATCCGCGCCCGCACCCGAGGAACCGGCCTCCCCGTCCTCCCCGCCGTGGTCCGCACCGCTCACCGGACCCGGGCTCGCCGCGCCGTGTGCGCGTGCTGCGCGGCCGTCGTACCCGTGTGCCCGCCGGGCATCGCTGAGCCGCCAGAGCTTGCGGTAGCTTTCGCGCCGTGACCCCTTTCTACGTGGCCGGCATCGTGCTCGCCGTCTGGGCGCTCGTCGTCACCTTCATCGGCGTCACACGGCCCGACTTCCCGGAATCCGCCGGGGCCGAGCGCGTGGTGGGGCTGATCTCCTTCGTGCTCGTGGCCGCCGCCATCGGCACGGCCCTCTACGGCGCGGCCACCGAAGAGGAAGAGGGCGAGGAAGGCGAAGAAGCGGCCCTCGTTCTGCCAATCTGAGGCCCATGCCTTCCATCGACGACGACGGCGTAGCGGTCCACTACACCGCTGTGACCAAGGGCACTCCCGTGATCAGCTCCGACGGCGAGCAGGTGGCGACCGTGGTCGAGGTGCTCGACAACTACCAGGAGCACATCTTCGACGGGCTCGTGATCCAGACCGCGGACGGCGTGCACCGCTTCGTGGACGCCCCGGAGGTCGCGCGCACCGCCGAGCGAGCCGTGACCCTCGGGATAACCGCTGCCGAGGTGGCCGAGCTGGGACCGCCGGAGCACAGTGCCAGCCCCGGGCTGCCCAGCCCAGCCGGGCCGGTCAAGCGGCTGTTCGGCGGCTTTCGGCGGCGCTGAGCTCCCGCTCCTCCAGCCCTCGCCGTGTGGAGTACCGTGCCCCGATGGACGGTCCCTCCTTTCGCTTCCGCGCCGGCGGGCCGGCCGACTACGCCGAGATCGCCAGGACCATCGAGCTCGGCTTCGAGTCGTACCGAGCCTTTGGGCCCGACGCCTGGGAGCCGCCGGCCGGAGACGATGAGCGCCTGCGCGAGCGGCTCGGCGACGACGACGTGTGGTGCCAGATAGCCGATGCGGACGACGAGACGGCCGGCCACGTCGCGCTCATGCCGGCCGCTGCCCACGCCGGCTGGCCCGTGCCCGATCCCGAGCTCGCCCACCTGTGGCAGCTGTTCGTTCGGGAGCCGTTCTGGGGCAGCGGTGTGGCCACCACCCTGCACGGCGCCGTGATCGACGCGGCGCGTGAGCGCGGCTTTACCCGCTTCCGGCTGTTCACGCCGGCCGGCCAGGCCCGGGCCCGGCGCTTCTACGAGCGCGAGGGCTGGTCGCTGACCGCGCCGCCCTACTTCGACGAGAGCTTCGGCATGGACCTCGCCGAGTACCGGCGCCCGGTCGCTAGGTCGAGCTCTTGAGCTGGAGCGTCTCGATTGCCTGGTCGCAGGCGTCCTCGAGCTCCGAGCGGCCATCGGGCACGGACTGGCAGTTCACGAAGTACTCGGTGTCGCCGTCGAAGGTGACGACGATGGTGCTGCGCCCGTCCTCGGGCGTCTCCAGCCGATCGATCTCGTAGCGGAAGCTGAGCGGACCGCCCACGTCGACGCGCTTGCCCTCGAGCGGCATCCCGGCCAGGTCGCTGAGCACCTGATCGAGCTCCTGCTTCACCGCACGGGCGTCCCCGGCGTCCACCGAGCGCTTGAGCGTGTAGCGCTGCACGAAGATCGCGTTGTCCTCACTCGAGGCCAGGGCCACCGACTCGTCGGCCTCGCCCCTGGACTGCGCGATGTTCACGTCGCCGGTGCTCTGGAGGTCGGCGGGGTACTCGAAGGTGATGCCGAACCCGTCCTCGTCGAAGGTCTTGATCTCGTCGTCGGACGAGCCGCAACCCGCCAGGACGAGGGCGGCGAGGACCATCGAGGCCGCTTTCGTCAGAATTCCGGGGACAGAGGACGCACGAGGCATCAGCGAGGAGAGACGATGGCAGATGAACAGGCCAGCAAGGACGACGGCGGCGGGGTAGCCACGGCCGCCGAAACCCTCAGCGTCACCGACAATCGCACGGGTGAGAGCTACGAGGTCGAGATCGCCGACGGCACCGTCAAGGCGATGGACTTCCGCGGGATCAAGGTCGGCGAGGACGACTTCGGCCTCATGACCTACGACCCGGCCTTCACCAACACGGCGTCCTGTCGCAGCTCGGTCTGCTTCATCGACGGCGAGGCCGGCATCCTCGAGTACCGGGGCTATCCGATCGACCAGCTGTGCGAAAAGTCCACCTATCTCGAGGTGGCCTATCTCCTCATCTACGGCGAGCTGCCCACGCAGGACCAGCTCGACGAGTGGGTCTTCGAGATCACGCACCACACCTACGTCCACGAGAACATCAAGAAGTTCGTAGAGGGCTTCCGCTACGACGCGCACCCGATGGGGATGCTGCTGGCCACCGCCGGGGCGCTCTCCACCTTCTATCCGGACGCCAAGAAGATCGATGACGAGACCGAGCGCCACATGGCGGCCGTGCGGCTGATCGCCAAGATGCCGACGCTCGCCGCGTTCGCCTACCGCCACAACCTCGGGCTGCCCTACATCTATCCGGACAACGACCTCTCGTATCCCGGCAACTTCCTCTCGATGATGTTCAAGATGACCGAGGTCAAGTACGAGCCGGACCCGCGGCTCGCGCGCGCCCTCGACGTCCTGTGGATCCTGCACGCCGACCACGAGCAGAACTGCTCGACCAACGCGGTGCGCGGCGTCGGCTCGTCGCAGGTGGATCCGTACTCGGCGGTGGCGGCCGGCGTGGCGGCGCTGTACGGGCCGCTGCACGGCGGCGCCAACGAGGCCGTGCTGCGCATGCTCGGTCGCATCGAGACGGCCGACAACGTGCCGGCGTTCCTGGACGGCGTAAAGAACCGCGACGAGAAGCTGATGGGCTTCGGCCACCGCGTCTACAAGAACTACGACCCGCGGGCGGAGATCATCAAGGAGCACGTGGAAGCGGTCTTCGAGGTCACGGGCAAGAACCCCAAGCTCGAGATCGCCACCGAGCTGGAGAAGCGCGCACTCGACGACGAATACTTCATCGAGCGAAAGCTCTACCCCAACGTCGACTTCTACTCGGGACTGATCTACGAGGCGCTCAACCTGCCGCCCGACATGTTCACGGTCATGTTCGCCATACCCCGCACGTCGGGGTGGATCGCGCAGTGGCTCGAGATGGTCACCGACGAAGCCACGAAGATCGCCCGGCCCAGGCAGATCTACACGGGCCAGCGCGAGCAGGACTACGTGGAGATCGGTGACCGCGAGAAGCGCACGGAGAAGCCCACCGCGGAGACCAACCTGATCGACCCGGCCAAGGGCTGAGGGCCAGGCCGCGCGAAGGCGGCCTCAGATCCTGAACACGGGCACGAGACGCTTCTCGTGCTCCGCGTCGATCTCGGCCACCACCTCGATGTGCTCCTCGATGCCCGAGCCGCGCAGCTTCGTGGCCAGCAGCTCGTCGACCTGGAACAGCCCCGAGGAGTTGTTCATCTCGATCTCCACCCGGACCGCTCGCTCCTCTCCGCTCTCGATGCGAACCGCGTCGATGGCCGCCGCCGAGATCGAATGGATGTTGGGTCGCCGCGTCTCGAACGGGATGCGCGAACGGCCCGAGGCCATGTCGAGGGCGTCGGACACGCGCACGATCCCGGCCTCCATGGTGATCGGGTCGCCGCGGCGCCGGTGGCCGATCACGGCGTGAAGCGCCTCGGAGATGACCACTGTCAGCTCGGGCTCGTCGTAGATCGGCTCCAGGAGCTGGGGCATGCGATCCGAGGCCATGAACAGGCTGTACTGCTCGTGGTCGGTGCGGTGGATCGACATCCCCGTGTCGTGGAACAGGCAGGCCGCGGCGATCGCCACCTCGGCGTCGCGGGCGCTCATGCCGTGATCGGTGACCATGGCCGGCTCCACCCCCGCCCGGTTGAGCAGCCGGAACAGCCGTAGGGCGATGTTGACCACGATCTGGATGTGGACCACGGAGTGGTCTGACATGTCGCGGCGGTCGGCGTTCACCTGCTGCATGTACCACCAGGCGCGCAGCCGGTCGTCCGCGTTGGCGGCGTCGAACAGCCGCTCCAGCCTGCGGTTGCCGCGTGAGGGCGCTCTGATCGCGACGTCGGGAAGCTCCACCCTGGGTACCCTAAGGACAGTGAAGCTCGAGCCTCTCGTCGACGGCCACGGCCGGCGCATATCGGACCTGCGGGTCTCGGTCACCGACCGCTGCAACTTCCGGTGTCAGTACTGCATGCCTGCGGACGGCCTGCCGTGGCTCGACCGCGAGGAGATCCTGCACTTCGAGGAGATCGAGCGGATCGTCTCGGTGATGGCGTCGATGGGCGTCACCGACCTGCGCCTGACCGGCGGCGAGCCGCTCGTGCGTCGCGACTTCCCCCGGCTCGCCTCGATGCTGGCCCGTGTGCCGGGGATCGAGGACCTGTCGCTCACCACCAACGGCTTCCTCCTCGAGCGCGACGCCGCCGCGCTGGTGGACGCCGGCATCAATCGGGTGAACGTCTCGATCGACTCTCTTCAGCGCGACCGCTTCTTCCAGCTCACCCGGCGCGACGCCCTCCCCCGGGTGCTCGCCGGCCTCGAGGCGATCGGCCGCTTTCCCGAGATCCAGCCGGTCAAGGTCAACGCAGTCGCACTGCGGGACTTCACCGAGGAGGAGGCCCTGCCCTTCGCCGAGTTCGCCCGCTCCACCGGCTACGAGGTGCGCTTCATCGAGTTCATGCCGCTCGACGGAGACCACGCCTGGAGCCGCGACCAGGTGCTCACCGGAGAGGAGATCCGGGAGATCATCCACCGCGTGCATCCGCTCCAGGAGCGGCCGCGCGAGCCGCACGCCACCGCCCGCATCTTCGCCTTCAGCGACGGTCAGGGCGAGATCGGCTTCATCAACCCGGTGTCCGAGCCCTTCTGTGCGGACTGCAACCGCGTGCGCCTGACCGCGGAAGGGAAGCTCAGGACCTGCCTCTTCTCACTGCACGAGACCGACCTGCGCGACCCGCTGCGCGGCGGCGCATCGGACGCCGAGCTCGAGACGATCATCCGCGAAGCGGTGTGGCGCAAGGAGCTCAAGCACCGCGTGAACGAGCCGGGCTTCCGCCAGCCGCCGCGGACGATGTCGGCCATCGGCGGCTAGCGCTCAGGCCGCGCGCTCGCGCACCCACGCGTGCCAGTCCTCCGACACCTCGGGAATCAGCAGGCGCGGGAGTTGTGAGTGGTCGTCCAGGTAGGCGCGGGCGAACTCGCGGATGGTGAGGTCGTGCGCCGGCCGCGAGACGAGCTCGACGGGATCGCCCGCCTCGAGCCGACCCTCCTCGGCGATGCGCAGGTAGGCACCCGGGCGCAGCGCCTTGGCGAAGCGCTTGATCATCCGCGGATCGCCGAAGCGCGCGCCCAGCTTCCAGCACGGGAAGCGCGGCTCGGAGACCTCGAGCAGCACGGAGCCGATTCGCCAGCGCTCGCCGATGCGAGCGCCGGTCACGTCGACGCCGCCCAGGGTGAGGTTCTCGCCGAACACGCCGTTGGGTAGCTCGGTGGCGAGCTCGCCCTCCCACCAGTCGGTGTCCTCGCGCGCATACGCGTAGACCGCCTTGTCGGTTCCGCCGTGCACCGCGGCGTCGGCCTGGAAGTCCCCGTCGAGCGTCACTCCCGTCACCGCCACGGGTCCCTCCACCGGGAGCTTCCAGATGCCGGTCTTGACCATGTGCCCGCGGCGAGGCAGCTCCCGGACCTCGGCGACGTTTACTGAAAGTACGCTCCCCGGCATGCCGTACACGCTCACGATACGTCACGGTGCCAAGGTGACCCGCGAGCGTTACGCCGATCTGCCGGCGGCGCTCGGCGCGATCGAGCAACTCGGGGCCGAGCTCGAGCGCGCCGCTCACACTCGCCCGCGCGGCGGCACGGTGATCCGCAAGCTCGAGCCGGTTCAGCAGGTGGTGGCGCGGCTCGAGCTGTCCGGCCGGGGGCTCAGGGCCGGCGTGGACGTGCGCGGCGACGGCTCGAGCGAGGCCTTCACGGGCCGTGTGAGGCGCCGGCTCGTCGAGCAGCGGCGGCGGGAGACCGCCTACCAGGCTCTTCGCCGGGCGCTGGAGACAGGATGACCGTCTGGCGGGTGAAGCTCCCGCGCGGCGCCGACCCCCCGTACCGGGTGTTCGTCAACGGCGTGCCACAGCGGGAGGGCGAGGACTACGAGGTCCACGGGGGACAGCTGCTGTTCAGCAAGCCGCTCGAGAAGGAGAAGCTGGGCGCCGGCCGCTGGACGGCGATGTTCTTCGGCCTCTTCGGCTCGTACGGCAAGAACGACTCGGTAGACGTGCAGTACCGCCTCGCCGGCCGGGAGACGGTGGCCACCGGCCTCGACATCCTGCCGCCCGAGGAGAAATGACGGTCTCGCGCACAGTGAACCGATCGGAGCGGCGCTGCGAATGGACTGGGCAGGACCCCCCGTCCCTCCATGCGCAGCAACACGACCACCCTGACGGCCACCACCGAAGAGACCCACCTCCTCGGCCTCATCGCGGCGGGCGATCACGGTGAGCCCCTGGTCGACCTGTACCGCCGCTACTCGTCCCGTCTGTACGGCCTCGGCCTCCGTCTCACGGGCGACAGCGGCATGGCCGAGGAGCTCGTGCAGGAGACCTTCGTCCGGCTGTGGCGAAGCGCCCCGCGCTTCGATCCCGACCGCGGCAGCGCGCGCACCTGGATCTTCACCATCGCGCGTCGTGCGGCGGTGGACCTGCTGCGCCGCTCGGCCTCACGTCCTCTACCCACCGGACCCGCCCCGGATCAGCAGTTCGACCTGCTCGAGGGCGAGGCCTACGAAGCCCTGCTGCTCGCGCTCGACGTGCGTGAGGCGCTCAACGCGATCTCGTCCAAGCACCGCGAGGTGCTCGAGCTGATGGTCGACGAGGACCTCGGCCAGGCGGAGATCGCCCGCCGCCTGCGGATCCCGGTCGGGACGGTCAAGACTCGCGCCTTCTACGGCCTCAGGGCGCTTAAGCTCGAGCTCGAGGAGAGGGGCCTCCTTGCCTGACCGGCGCGACATCCGCGCTCGCCTGCTCAACGGCCTCGACAGCCAAGAGCGGGCCGAGGTGGAGGACATCGCGGGGCTGCTGGCCCGCGCCGCGCCCCCCGCGCCCTCGCCACCGTTGGAGCTCGAGGCGCGCACCCTCGCCGCGATCCGCACCGCCGGCCTGAACGGCCACGGCCCGGCCGCCGAGGTCGCCGCGCCCAGCCGCCGGACGGTGTCCGTGCCGGCGCGCCCGCGACGCCGGCGGCTCGGCCGTCCCGCACTCGCCGGCGGATTGGCGGTGGCGCTGGCCGCCGGCGTTCTCCTGGGAACCATGCTCGGCGGCGGCGATGACGGCTTGCCCGGGGTCAAGGAGGTCGAGGCCACCCTGCAGGCGCCCGGAGGCGCGACCGCGGAGGCGACGGTCTCGAAGACCGGCATCGGGCGCGTGATCGACTTCCGCACCGGCGACCTGCCGATCCTGCCCAAGGGCGAGTACTACGAGCTGTGGTTCGTAGGCCCCGGCGACCGCCCGGGACGGCCCGACCGGATCTCCGCCGGCACCTTCCACCCCGACGAGCAGGGACGCTCCGACGTCCGCTTCGCCGCCGCCGTGGATCCCGCCGAGTACCCCGGCCTTGCCGTGACGGCCGAGCCCGGCGACGGCGACCCTGCGCCGAGCGGCCCCGACGTGCTGCGTTCGAGCGCGTCGCCTCAACCTTGACACGAGTTTGTCAAGGTTGTGTTAGCCTGATTCGGCAATGCGGATCGACCGACTCCTGGACGAGCGCCGGCCCGTGTTCTCGTTCGAGTTCTTCCCCCCCAAGACCGATGAGGGCCGGCGGACGCTCGAGGGCACGCTCGAGACGCTGAAGGACGACTCGCCGGACTACGTGTCGGTGACCTACGGCGCCGGTGGCACCACGCGCAACCGAACCGTTGAGATCACCAAGTCGATCAAGCAGGACCTCGGCATCGAGGCGATGGCCCACCTCTCGTGCGTGGGGGAGCCCGCCGACCGGATCGCCGAGATCCTCAGCGAGATCGAGGCGGCGGGGATCGAGAACGTGCTGGCCCTGCGCGGCGACCCGCCCCGCGGGGAGACCGAATGGCAGCCGCACCCCGGCGGACTCAGCTTCTCGATCGACCTGATTCGCCTGATCCGGGAGCGCTTCGACTTCTGCGTGGGGGCGGCCTGCTTCCCCGAGATCCACCCGGATGCGCCGGACCGCGCCAGCGATCTCGGCTACGCGCGCGACAAGGCGGAGGCCGGTGCCGGCTTCCTGATCACGCAGCTCTTCTTCGACAACGACTCGTACTTCGCCTACGTCGAGGAGGCCCGCGCGGCCGGCATCGAGGTGCCGATCATCCCGGGCATCATGCCCATCACCAACTACGGCCAGATCAAGCGCTTCACCGAGATGTGCGGCGCCACCATCCCCGCGGACCTGACCGCGCAGCTCGACGGGCGCGCCGACGACCCGGAAGCGGTTGCAGAGCTCGGAGTCGCTTACGCGACCCTCCAGTGCTCCGATCTCCTGGCGCGGGGCGCGCCCGGAATCCACTTCTACACGCTCAACCGCTCGCCCGCAACACGGGCCATCCTGGCGGCGCTGCGCGCGGCGCATCCCTGGACGCGGGCGCGGGCCACGATCTAGGCGAGAAGGCCATGCGGGCGCTGCTGGCCGCCCTTCCCGACGACGGTCGCTCGGTGGGCTGGACCCACGGCGTCAACTGAGCGAGCGTGCAACATCGACCATGTATCTCATGGTCGATGTCACATGGTCGGTCGGCTTCGGCCCGAGGGCCCCGCCTACGCCGCCAGGGCCCAGCGCTCGCTGTCGTCCTCCTCGTCCTCCTCGAGGCGTTCCACCTCGCCGTCGAGCTCGAGGTGGCGCAGGTAGCAGAGCGCCTCGCTCAGCCCCCAGCCGATCATCATGGGACCGGGCAGCTCGTGGTCGAGCATCTGCGGGACCACGTCGAAGGCCGGGACCGGGCCGCCCGACAAGGCCACTCGCACCCTCTCGAGGCGCTCGTGGACGGCGCGGCGGTTGGCTTCGATCAGGGCGGTGGCGTCGCGCACCGGCCTGCCGTGGCCGGCGAGGATCAGCTGGACGTCGAGCTCCTCGACCACGTCGAGGCTGTGCAGGAACTCGCCGGCCGGGTCGGGCGAGTAGCCGTAGTCGTAGTAGAGCGACACGCGGCCCAGCAGGTGGTCCCCGGACAGCAGCAGCTCTCGCTCGGGCTGGTGGAGCACCACGTGGGACGGCGCGTGGCCGGGCGTCTCGTGCACCTGCCACGTGCCGAGGTCGGTCTCCACCTCCACACCCGGCACGAGGTCGCGGTGCGGCTCGATGATCTCCGCGATGCCGAAGTTGCGGCCGCGCCCTGACTCGCGGTACGCCGCGAGCGCCTCGGCGGGGACGCCGCTCTGGCGGGCGATCTCGAAGCGCCGCTCGAAGGCCTGGTCGGGGTCCTCGGCCGCGCGGGTCATGTGCTCGTGGTCCGGGTGCATCCACAGCTCGGAGCCGGTGGCGTGGACGATGGGACCGGCCTGGCCGTAGTGGTCGGAGTGGGCGTGGGTGCACACCACGAGCCGAACGTGCTCCAGGCTCAGGCCGGCCTGGTCGAGTGCGCGCTCGAGCTGGCGCATCGAGCCGGGCTCGTGGATGCCTGTGTCCACCAGCACCACCCCGTCGCCGGCGGCGATGGCATAGGCGTTGCCGTGCGGCACCCCGGGCCAGGGCAGCGGCAGGCGCAGCCGCCAGAGTCCCGGGAGCACGCGGTCGGCGCGGGCCAGTTCTCGGCGCCGTGCGGTCACGCGGAGATCATCTCAGGGCTGCGCCGGCGCCGGCTGGGCCGGGATCAGCACTCCCGGGTTGAGGATGCCGGCGGGATCGACGGCCGTCTTGGCCGCAGCCAGCGCCGCCGCGAAGGGCTCGGGACGTTGCCGGTCGTACCACGGGCGATGGTCGCGGCCCACGGCATGGTGGTGGGTGATCGTGCCACCCGCCGCGAGGATCGCCTCGGAGGCCGCCTGCTTGACCTCGTCCCACTGCTCCACCTCGGCGCCGCGGCGGGCCGGGGCGAGCACGGTGAAGTAGGGAGCCGCCCCGTCCGGGTAGGCGTGCGTGAGCCGACACGTCACCGACCCCTCCCCTAGGGCGGCCAGCGTGCGCCGGCTCACCTCGTCCACGAATGTCTCGAACCGGTCCCAGGTCACGGCCGACTCGAACGTCTCCGCCAGGATCCCGCCGGCCACGAACGTGTCGCGCAGGTAGGGCATCTGCAGGAACGAGTCGCGCCAGGCGTCGGCCGAGGCGGTGCGCTCACCCACCCGCGGCGGCTCCGGCAGTTCACCGCCATGGTCCCGGCACAGCTCGACAGCGCGATCCATCCAGGGCTCGAGCGGATGGTCGGCAGATTCGAAGCCGAGCACGAGCAGCGCCCTCCCGTCCGGCGCGGCGCCGGTGAGCGCCGCCTCGCCGGGGTCGAGCAGCCGGCAGTTGGACGGGTGAAGGCCGGACTGGGCCAGCTCCCGGACCGCGTCGGCGCCCTGGGCGAACGAGCCGAAGGTCACGCCGGCCGAGGCGCGAAAGCGCGGCCGCGGGCGCACCCGCACCCAGGCCTCGGTGATCACGCCGAGAATGCCCTCGGAGCCGATCAGCATCCGGTCGGGGCTCGGGCCGGCGCCCGAACCCGGCAACCGGCGGCTCTCCCAGACACCCCGGGGCGTGAGCGCCCGCACCGACTCCACGAAGTCGTCGATGTGCGTGGCCAGCGTGGCGAAGTGACCTCCGGCCCGGGTGGCGATCCAGCCGCCCAGGGTGGAGTACTCGAAGGACTGCGGGTAGTGGCGCAGCGTGAGGCCGTGCTCGCGCAGCTGCGCCTCCAGTCCGGGCCCGGTGGCGCCGCCCTGAATGCGGGCGGCCAGTGAGGCCGGGTCGATCTCGAGCACGCGGTCGAGCCGCTTGAGGTCGACGGTCACGACGCCCGCGTACCCGGCTCCCTCGGCCGCCTCCACGCCGCCGACGACGCTCGTGCCGCCGCCGAACGGGATGGCGGCCGCCCCGGCCTCCTCGCACCAGGCGAGCAGGGCTTCGAGCTCGGCCTCGCTCGTGGGGTGGGCCACCACGTCGGGTGGGTGATCGAAGCGCCCGCGAAAGGCGCGGACCACGTCGCGGTACGCCCGGCCGTAGGCGTGGAGGGCGCGCTCGTACGGGTCGCTGCGGCAGATCGGCGCCAGCGCCGAGGGGGCCTCGAGACGTGGCCGGGGCAGCTCGAGCGCGTCGAGCTCGACCGGCCGCTCGGTCTCCGCCGGGGGGAAGCCGAGATGGGCGCGCGAGGCGTCCACGGTGGCGCGCACCTCGTCGTGAGAGGGCTGCTGGTCCTCGTAGCCCCAGCCCCAGAACTTGAGCCTTCGGCCGGTCATCGCGCGCCACGCTACTTGTGAAGCGATACCGGGCCGCCGCAGGGGTACAGTTGAACCCGAATGGCCACGCCGGTAACGACCGTGCAGATCACCATGCCCCAAATGGGCGAGTCCGTGACCGAGGGAACGGTCCTCGAGTGGCGCAAACAGGTGGGCGACCGGGTGGAGGCCGAGGAGCCTCTGGTCGAGATCTCCACCGACAAGGTTGACGCCGAGGTGCCCGCCCCGGCGACCGGAACGCTGGCGAAGATCCTGGCCGAGCCGGATTCGCTCGTGCAGGTGGGCGCCGTCCTCGGCGAGATAGAGACGGGCGACGCACCGCCCGCCGAGGAGGACGAGAGCCCGCCCGCCGCCGGCTCCGGCGAGCTCGTGGACGTCGCCTTTCCCGAGATGGGCGATTCGGTGGCCGAGGGGACCGTGCTCGACTGGAGGGTCGGGCCGGGCGACACGGTGGCCGTCGACGACCCCCTCGTGGAGGTCTCCACCGACAAGGTGGACGCCGAGGTACCGGCACCGGTGGCCGGGACGGTGGAGGAGATCCTGGCCCAGCCCGACGACACCGTCGCCGTGGGCTCGATTCTGTGCCGGATCGCCGCGGGCGCCGGCGCGGCGCCGAGCTCCGGAAACGGTCCCGTGCAGCCGAAGGCCGAGCCGGCGGCCAAGCCGGTGGAGGAGTCGGCGCCTGCGTCGGGCAACGGCGGAAACGCCACGCCGGTGGCCGCGCGCATGGCGAGCGCACACGGTCTGGACCTGGACGCCATCCGCGGCTCCGGCCCCCGCGGGCGGGTGACGAAGGAGGACGTGCTGGCCGCCGTCGAAGGCAATGGAGGCGCCGCCGCGCCTGCGCCCGCCGGCGAAGCCGACACCACCCCCATCCGCGGCCCCGCGGCCACGCTCGTGCGCTTCATGAACGAGAGCCGCTCGATACCGACGGCCACCAGCTTCCGCACCCTGCCCGTCGACGTGCTGGACGCGCGGCGCAAGGACGTGAAGACGAGCGGCCGCAAGCTCTCGTTCACCCACCTGATCGCCTGGGCCGTGGTCCAGGCCGCGCGCGACATGCCGGTGATGGGACACGCCTACTCGGAACAGGACGGCAAGCCGCTGCGGGTCGCGCCGGGCTCGGCCAGCCTCGGACTGGCGGTGGACGTGGAGCGCAAGGACGGCAGTCGCTCGCTCGTCGTCCCGGTGCTCGCGGACGCGAGCGAGATGGACTTCGCCTCCTTCGTCGCCCGCTACGACGAGCTCGTGGCCGGGGCGCGCGACAACACGCTCCCTCCCGACGCCTATCAGGGCGCCAATATCACCCTCACCAACCCGGGCGGCATCGGCACGGTGGCCAGCGTTCCGCGGCTCATGCCCGGCCAGGGCACGATCGTGGCCACCGGGGCGATCGGCTATCCGCCCGGTCTCACCGCACTGGCCCCGGACAAGCTGCGCGAGCTGGGCGTGCAGAAGGTCATGACCATGACCAGCACGTACGACCACCGGGTGATCCAGGGCGCGGAGTCGGGCGCCTTCCTGCGCCGCGTGGACGAGCTGCTGCAGGGCGCCGACGGGTTCTACGAAACGGTCTTCGAGGGTCTCGGGATCGACGGGAGCACGACCTCGGCCGAGCCCGCGGCGGTCACGGCAGCCGAGCCGGTGCCCGCCGCCACCGTCCCGGCGGCCGGCCCGGTGGCCGATGCCGCACTGCTCCAGGCAGTTCAGGCGGCCACGTCGCTGGTCAAGGCCCACCGCATGCACGGGCACCTGGCCGCGCAGCTCGATCCGCTCGGCTCGGCGCCGGTGGGCGATCCGGCCCTCGAGCCGGCCACCGTCAAGCTCACCGACGACCTGATGCGGCGCATCCCGGCGTCCGTCCTGCGCGTGGCGGTGGCGGGCGATACGTTCGCGGACGCGCTGCCGCGCCTGCGCGACACCTACACGGGCACGATCGCCTACGAGATCGAGCACATCTCCGACCACGAGCAGCGCGTATGGCTGCGCCAGGCAATCGAGTCGGGCGCTTACCGCGAGCCACTCGACGAGGAGGCCCGGCGCCGGCTGCTGAGGCGCCTGTCGGAGGTCGAGGCCCTGGAGGGCTATCTGCACAAGGCCTTCCTGGGCAAGAAGCAGTTCTCGATCGAAGGCCTCGACACGCTGGTGCCCATGCTCGACGAGGCGATCGAGCTCGGCTCGGCCGACGGAGCGCGCGAGGTGGTGGTGGGTATGGCCCACCGCGGCCGCCTCAACGTTCTCGCGCACACGGTCGGGCGGCCCTACGAGGCGATCCTCGCCGAGTTCGAGGGCGAGCAGACGCTGGCCGTGGACACCGCCGCGCCCGAGGGCGGCACCGGCGACGTGAAGTACCACTACGGCGCCAGCGGCACCTACGCCACCCTGTCGGGCAGGGGGGTGACCGTGACCCTCTCGCCCAACCCGAGCCACCTCGAGTACGTGAACCCGGTGATCGAGGGCCGCGCCCGGGCCGACCAGACCGGCCGCAAGGCCCGCGACCTGACCCACGACCCGTCGGCCGTGCTGCCGGTGATCATCCACGGCGACGCCGCCTTCCCCGCCCAGGGCGTCGTCTCCGAGACGCTCAACCTCCAGGCGCTGCCCGGCTACTCCACCGGCGGCACGCTCCACGTGATCGCCAACAACCAGCTCGGCTTCACCACGGACCCGGAGGAGAGCCGCTCCACGCGCTACGCCTCCGACCCGGCCAAGGGCTTCGACATGCCGATCATCCACGTGAACGCCGACGACGTGGAGGCCTGCGTGTCGGCCATGCGGCTGGCCGGCGCGTTCCGCCAGACCTTTGGCCGCGACGCGCTGATCGACCTGATCGGCTACCGGCGCTTCGGCCACAACGAGACAGACGAGCCCGCCTACACCCAGCCGCAGATGTACGAGCTGATCAAGCAGCACCCACCGGTGCGCAAGCTGTACGCCGAGACGCTCGAGCAGGAGGGCGTGGTCAGCGGCGACGAGGCCGAGGCGATGGCCGCCGATGCCTACTCGAAGGTGGCGGACGCGCACACCGAGCTGAAGGAGTCGATCGGAACGCCGCCCGAGACCGGTGAGATCGAGCTCGACCGGACCATGAGCAGGGAGCCGCGCACCACCGTCGCGGAGGACACACTGCGTTCGCTGGGCGAGCAGTTGCTGCGGCTGCCCGACGGCTTCACGCTGCACCGCAAGCTCAAGCCGTTCCTCGACCGCCGTCGCGCGGTGTTCGAGGAGGGCGGGCCGGTGGACTGGGCCCACGCCGAGGCTCTCGCCGTGGCCTCGCTGCTCGCCCTGGGAGTGCCCACCCGGCTCACCGGCCAGGACTCCGAGCGCGGCACCTTCAGCCAGCGGCACGCCGTTCTGCACGACGCACAGACCGGGGAGCGCTACACCCCGCTGCAGCGCCTGCGCGACGCCAACGCGCCCTTCGAGCTCCACAACAGCCCGCTGTCTGAGCAGGCCTGCATGGGCTTCGAGTACGGCTACTCGGTGCAGGCGCCCGACGCGCTCATCCTGTGGGAGGCCCAGTTCGGCGACTTCGTCAACTCGGCCCAGGTGATCGTCGACCAGTTCCTCATCTCGGGCCTGGCCAAGTGGGGCCAGACCTCCCGCCTGTCGCTCCTGCTCCCGCACGGCTACGAGGGTTCGGGGCCCGAGCATTCGAGCGGCCGCCTGGAGCGCTTCCTGCAGTCCGCGGCCGAGGGCAACATCCGCGTGGCCAACGCCACGACTCCGGCCCAGTACTTCCATCTGCTCCGGCGCCAGGCGCTCGTGTCCAAGCCGCGCCCGCTGATCGTGATGACGCCGAAGAGCCTGCTGCGGCTGCCGGCCGCCACCTCCACGCTGGCCGAGCTCGCCGAGGGGTCGTTCGAGCGGGTGCTGGACGACCCGCGCGTCGGCGACGGCGGGACCGACCGCGCCAACGTGACTCGCCTGGTGCTCTGCTCGGGCAAGATCTTCTACGACATCGACGCCCACGAGGACCGGGAAGGCCAGGACCACATCGCGGTGGCCCGGGTCGAGCTGCTCTACCCCTTCCCGGAGGCGGAGCTCACCGAGCTGATGGAGAGCTATCCGAACCTCGAGCGCGTGGTGTGGGTGCAGGAGGAGCCGCGCAACATGGGTGCCCGGGCGTTCATGCGCCGGCGCATGGCGGAGATCCTGCCCGAGCGGCTGGCCTACGACTACGTCGGCCGTCAGCTGCGCGCCGCTCCCGGGGAGGGCTACTCGGCGGCGCACAAGCGCGAGCAGGCGCGGATCGTGCGCGTGGCGCTGGATCTCCAGGAAGACCGCCTCGAGCCCGACAGCTCGGCGCAGCGGCCGTTGATGTGAGCGGCTCCTCCGAGCGTCACCTCGGCCTCACCGGCCTGGCCACCATGGGCGCCAACCTCGCGCGCAACGTCGCCCACCACGGCATCCCGGTGGCCGTGCACAACCGCACGGGAGCGAAGACGGAGCGCTTCATGGACGAGCACGGCGACGAGGGCCCGCTCGAGGGCACCGCCTCGACGGAGGAGTTCGTCGCTGCGCTGACGCCGCCTCGCGCGATCATCGTGATGGTCAAGGCCGGCAAGCCGGTCGACGGCGTGATCGAGGAGCTGGTGCCGCTGATGGAGCGCGGCGACGTGATCATCGACGGCGGCAACTCCCACTTCCGCGACACGCAACGCCGCAGCGGCGAGCTCGCCGAGCGCGGCCTGCGGTTCCTCGGCACCGGCGTGTCGGGCGGCGAGGAGGGCGCGCTCAAGGGCCCGAGCATCATGCCGGGCGGGGACCGCGAAGCGTACGGCGAGGTCGAGGAGGTGTTCGAGCAGATCGCCGCCCAGGTGGACGGCACGCCCTGCTGCACCTACGTCGGCGACAACGGCGCCGGCCACTACGTGAAGATGGTCCACAACGGCATCGAGTACGCCGACATCCAGCTGATCGCCGAGGCCTACGACCTGCTTCGCAACGGGGTGGGCCTCGAGGTGGCGGAGATCGCCGAGGTGTTCCGGGGCTGGAACGAGGGCGAGCTCGAGTCGTTCCTGATCGAGATCGCGGCCACGGTCATGGCCAAGACCGACGAGGCTACGGGCGAACCGCTGCTTGACGTGATCCTCGATGAGGCCGAGCAGAAGGGCACCGGCCGCTGGACGGCGCAGGACGCGCTCGAGCTGGGGGTGCCCCTCACGGCGATCACCGAGGCGGTGTTCGCCCGCTCCCTGTCGGCGTTGCGCGACCAGCGCGTCCATGCCTCCGAGCTGCTGGCCGGACCGCGCCCGGGTGAGGGAGAGCGTCTGGACCGCTCGCTCATCGACGACATCCAGCACGCGCTCTACGCGTCCAAGATCGTGGCCTACGCCCAGGGGTTCGAGCAGATGACGGCCGCCTCCGAGCAGGAGGACTGGGGCATCGATCTCGGCGCGATGGCCACCATCTGGCGCGGCGGCTGCATCATCCGGGCGCGCTTCCTCGACCGCATCCGCGAGGCCTACGAAACCGACCCCAAGACGCCGAACCTGATGCTCGTGGACACCTTCTCCGACGCGCTCGGCAACGCGCAGGACCCCTGGCGCCGCGTGATCGCGCGGGCCACCGAGCTGGGTGTGCCCGTGCCGGCCTTCACCTCATCGCTGGCCTACTACGACGGCTACCGCCGCGGCCGCGGCCCCGCCAGCCTGATCCAGGGCTTGCGCGACCTGTTCGGGGCGCACACCTATCGCCGGGTGGACCGCGACGGCGCCTTCCACACGCGCTGGAGCGAGGACGGCAGCGAGGTGGAGGCGGACTGAGGTCCGCTCAGCGCTTGCCGGCCTGACCCTCGGCGAGGGCCGAGGCCAGACGCTCCGAGCCCAGCCGGCGCTGCAGGCGCGCGGCCGTGACCGGGGCGAGCGAGGAGAGGAAGACGCCGGCGCGCATGCCCAGCGGAGCGACGTCGAGCTCGGCCCGGTTCTCCTCCACGCCGCGCACCACGGCCGCGGCTACCTCGTCCGGCGTGCAGGTGCCAACGAAGCGCGGCAGCTCCACGCCGGCCTCGGCGAACATGCCCGCCCCCGACACGAACCCGGGGAACACCACCGTCACTCCAACGCCCGTGCCGTGCAGGTCCTCCCGCAGACCCGAGGCGAACCCGCGCAGGCCGAACTTGGTGGCCGAATACACGGTGGACCGGTGTGAGGCGACCTTGCCCGACAGCGAGGAGATGAACACCAGGTGACCCCGGCCCCGCTCGACCATCCCGGGCACGAGCGCGCGCGACAGCTGGATGGGAGCACGGAGGTTCACGTCGAGCGCGCGGTCGAGCTGCTCGGGCGAGAAGTCGGTGAGCGCCCCGCTGGAAGGAAGCGCGGCGTTGGCCACGAGCACGTCCACCACGCCGGCGCGCTCGGCCAGGCGCAAGGCGGCCGGCCCGTCGGAGAGGTCGGCGGTGGCGACCTCCGGCCGGTCGCCCAGCTGCGAGCGCAGCTCCTCGAGCGCGTCGGTGCGCCGGCCGTTGAGGATCAGGCGCGCGCCGCCCCGGTCCAGCGCCGTGGCGATGGAGCGCCCGATTCCGCCCGAGGCGCCGGTCAGCAGCACTGTTGAGCCGGCCAGGTCCAGGCCGCGGACGCTAGCGCAGAAGCCTCGGCCTGCCACCATTGAGGCGTGCTCTGGATCGCCCACGCCGGCCATTGGCTCACCACCATCGCCTACTTCGTGCCGGTGGTGGCCTTCCTCGTCTGGCTGCTGGTCACCCAGGTGCGCGATCGCCGCAGCCGCGGGTGAGAATCATTCTCAGTATCCTCGGGCGGCCTCATGCTCCGTCCCGCCGGCATCCTCATCGTCGCGCTGCTCTGCGCCCTGGCCCTGGTGCCTCTGGCCGGCTGCGGTGACGATTCGCAGCCGGGCTCCGATGACCGGGTGACCGCTGTGGCCACCACGACCCAGGTGGCCGACCTGACTCGCAACGTCGGGGGCGACCTCGTGGAGGTCGACGCGCTCCTCGAGAGCGGCGCCGATCCACACGACTACGAGCCCCGGCCGAGCGACGCCGCGGCACTGTCCGACGCGGCCCTGGTCGTCCGCTCGGGCGGCGACGTGGACGTCTGGCTCGACGACCTGATCGAGAGCTCCGGGTTCGAGGGCGAAGTGGTGGATCTGATCGGCTCGGTCGACACCGTCGACGAGGGCTCCGAAACCGACCCCCACTGGTGGCAGGACCCCCGCAACGCGATCCTCGCCGTGCAGTCCATTCGCAACGCCATGATCGAGGCCGATCCCGACCACCGGAAGGCCTACACCGGCAACGCCGCCGCCTACGTGAAGAAACTCGAGCGCCTCGATTCGCAGGCCGCCGCGTGCTTCGAGCGCGTGCCGGCGGCCAGGCGCAAGATCGTGACCACCCACGACGCCTTCGCCTATCTCGCCGAGCGCTATGACATCGAGATCGTCGGCTCGGTCATCCCCTCGCTGTCCACCCAGGCGCAGCCGTCGGCCAAGGACGTCGAGCGGCTGGTCGGCCAGATCGAGGACGAGGGCGTGGAGGCGCTGTTCCCGGAGTCGGGCGTGAGCGAGCGGCTCGAGCAGGCCCTGTCGCGGGAGGCCGGTGCGGAGGTGGGCGCCGACCTCTGGGCCGACACCCTCGGCGAGAGCGGCACTGCCGCGGGCACCTACATCGGCGCGATGGCTGCCAACGTCGCGGCGCTCGTCGACGGGATGACCGGCGGCGAGCTCGACTGCCGGCCCGACGGCGCCTGAGCGGCCGGCCGTGGGATCAGCATCCCCGCCTCCAGCCCGCCGGAGGCGGAGCGCCCCCCGCCGCCTCGTAGACCACCGTCCCTCCGTCCTCGACGAGATAGCGATCATCGTCGGGAGCGAGTGTGGCGAGGCAGTCCAGAGACTCCCAGAGCGTGAAGATCACGAACTCGGTCCGGGCGCCGGTGTCCCGCCGCAGCATCCAGGCTCCGCGGTTGCCCGTCGTGGCCGCGTAGCCCGCCAGCTCGGTGTCGAGCACGCACGCCGCGTAGGCGTCGCCGTCCTCCCGGCGCACCGCTCCGCTCCAGACACGGGCGATCATCGTCACCGAGCCGCCGGCGCCACTTCGCGGTCGGCGGCCCGGCGGTAGGGGTAGTCCGGGCGATGCCCGAGCAGCCGCCCCGCTGCCGCCAGCGGTCCGAAGAGCAGCTTCTGCACCGTCAGCGGGGGCCGCACGAAGTAGATCTCGTCCTCGTAGTGGCGCACGATGACCGCCGCCTGGAGCGGGTTTCGCGGGATACCTGCGCTGGTGGTCTTCCCGTCGCGCGCCAGGCCGGCCAGGGCCTCGAAGGCGACCTCGGTCCGCAGGGCCGGCCTGAAGTCCACGAGCACGTGCACCTCCTCGTCCTGGCTCAGGTTCCAGGCCGCGTGCGCGGCACCCGCCGGCGCCTCGAGCACGTCGCCCGCGACGAGGAACCGCTCCACGCCGTTCACCCGCAGCCCGAGCTCCCCGGAGATCACCTCGAAGCGCTCGGCCTGGAGGCGGTGCACGTGGTCAGGCCCGGTGGTCCAGCTCGGCGCCGCGATCCAGTCCACCTGAAGCAGCTCGCCCCCGGTGTCATCCGAGGTCTGGCGGAACACCGTCCGCAGCCCGGTCACGGGGTTGACGAGCTCATCGCCTGATCTGGCCATGTCGGTTCACCTTGCTGATTGGGGTTGTTCGTCTAGCCGTCCAGCGCCACCGTCAGCAGCGCGGCGGCGGCCAGCGCGGCGGCGGTGCGGACGTGGTTCCAGGCGTTCCAGCGGCCGACCCACTCGTGCCAGCTCCCGCTGGTGGCCTGCGAGGAATCGGCTCGCTCGAGCCGGTCGTTCAACGGCACGTTGCCCGCGATGGTCACCCCGATCGTCCCGACGAGATAGAGCCCGCTACCGGCCACGATCAGGGCCGTGGGCCGATCGGCCGAGGACACGACCGACCAGACGATCAGGCCCAGCGCCGCCAGCGCGGTGCCGAACAGGGCGATCATGAAGGGCGGGGTCAGCGCCACTCGGTTGATCGACTGCATGGCCTCGACGCCACCGGACGGGGTCACCCGCTTCAGCGCGGGCATCACGAACGTGGAGAAGGCGAAGAACACCCCGGCCGCCAGTCCGCAGCCGAGCGCGGTGGCCAGCGTGACCGCGTAGGGCACGCCGCTCATCCGGTGGCCTCGGCCGGCTGCTCGAGGGCGAACGAGCCGAGCTCGATCTCACCGGCGCGCCGGTAGGTGGCGAGCACCACCCCTGTGGTGGAGATCCTCGAGTCGGCCAGCTCGAGCCCCGCCGGCAAGGCGCCTTCGCCGAACAGCCGCTTGCCGCTGCCGATGACGACCGGGAAGGTGAGGATCCGGAACTCGTCGATGAGGTCCTCGGCAAGCAGCGACTGGATCAGCCCCGCGCTGCCGTGCACCTGGAGCTCGGGCCCGTCCTGCTCCTTGAGGCGTCGGAGGGCCGGACCGAGGTCGCCCTCGATCAGCTTCGAGTTGCTCCAGTCGAGCGTCTCCAGCGTGGTCGTCGCGACGTGCTTCGTCGCGTCGTTGAAGATGTCCGCACCGGGGTCGTCGGCGTGCGGCCAGTGGGCGGCCATGATCTCGTAGGTCCTGCGGCCGAGCACGAGCTCGAAGGGGCTCGATACCGACTCGCCCACGACCTCCTCCATCACGCCGTCCCAGTAGTTGACCGACCAGCCGCCGTGCTCGAAGCCTCCGGACGGGTCCTCCTCAGGACCGCCCGGCGCCTGCATGACGCCGTCGAGGGTGAGGAATGTGCTTGTGATCAGTTTGCGCATTGGGCCGACCGTACGGGCCGCCCGCGCATCCGGCGTCAGGGACCTCCCTGATCCGTCTCCCTGATCTTCGGCCCGGCCAGAACCGCAGTCAGTTCGCCCCGGCCGGAGATGTCGAGCTTGCGGTACACCCGGCCGAGGTGTGTCTCCACCGTCTTGCGGGTCACGAACAGCGTCTGCGCGATCTCCGGGTTGCTGTGGCCGTCGGCGGCCAGCTCGGCCACGCGTCGCTCCGAGACCGTGAGCTGCTCCACCCCGGTGCCCTCGGGATCGCTCGTGGGCCCGCCCGCGGCCCGCAGCTCGGTCCGGGTGCGCTTCGCCAGCGCCCGCGCGCCGCAGCGCTCGGCCCGTTCGAGTGCATCCCGCAGCACGCCGCGGGCCTCCGCTCGGCGGTTGGCCCGCCGCAAGGCCGCCCCCAGGTCGGCGAGCGCCCGGGCCTGCTCGAGGCGCGAGGGTGAGCGGTCGAGGACCTCCGCGGCTTGTTCGAGGCGACCGATCGCCGCCGGGCCGCCCTCCACCAGGGCCACCGCCCGCAGCGCGATGCCGATCCCTGTGGCGGTGCCCCACTGTCGTGCTCGCTCCAGGTCTTCGGCGGACATCCGGCGTGCGTCCTCGCTCTCGCCCAGGGCGGCCAGCCCCAGCGCGGCCCGCGAGCGCCAGCGCGAGGCCAGCGGGCTGGCGCCGCCCCAGAGCTCGTCGCGACGGCCGAACTCCATCAGTCCCTCCACGCCCTCCGCCGTCCGCCCGCTCGCCAGGTGCAACCGGCCGATGGCCTCGGTCAGGAAGTTGTTGCTCGGGCCCGGGCGCATGTCCAGGCACAAGCCGGGCTCAACCAGAGCGCGCTCGGCACCCTCGAGGTCGTCTCGCTCGATCAGCGCCTCCAGGAGCAGGGCCATCGCGAACGGGGTGCCGAGGGGGATCCGGTGGGTGGACAGGAGCTCGCCTGCGATCCAGGCCTCGGCCTCCGCTTGCCTGACATCACCCTGGCGCAGGAAGATCCTGCCCCGGCGGGTGGTGAGGTAGGCCACTCCGGGAACCGAGGCGCGCGCGCGAGCGTGAACTAGCGCCCGCTCTACGGCGGCGAGGGCCGGGGCGAGCTCGTCGGTGGCGAGAAGCGCGATGACCAGGTCGTAGAAGGGACCGATCAGGTCGCCCTGCTGCTCCTCCACCAGACGGCCGTCGGCCAGCGCGGGCAGGAGGTGCGCGGCCGCGTCGGCCGCCGAACGGCTGAGCTTCGCCTGCTCGCAGGCCAGGCTCGCCATCACCAGCCGCTCGCCGGGCGTCTCTCCCCGGAGACCGTCGTGGCGCGTCAGCCGTTTGGCCGCCGGTCCGCGGATCTCGGGGCTGGCCTGCTGGGCGTGCGAAGCCACCTCGGCCTCGAGCAGAAGGGACAGCTCACGATCCGCCGGCTCGACCACGGCGATGGCGGACTCGAGCACGTCAACCGACTGGTCGGTGCGGCCCGAGACGCTGAGCGCCAGCGCGAGCTGACGCGCCGCGGGGCCCAGCAACGCCGGCTGGTCCGCGAGCTCGACGGCCTCGGTCAGGTGACCCGCCGCGTCGGGACTGCCGAGACGTACCTCGGCCGACCCGAGGTCGAGAAGGACGTCGGCCAGGTCCTCGGGTCGAGGCGGCTCGGCCAGCGCACGGCGCAGCCAGGCGCTGGCCGCCGTGGGTGCTCCGCGAGCCAGCGCGGCGGCCGCCACCCGGCGAAGGAGCTCGACCCTCGCCGGGTCTCCGGCCGGCTCGGACTCGACGATCTGCGCGGCCACTCGCTCCTCGGAGGCGCCTCGGCGAGCGAGGATCGTCGCGGCGCGGGCGTGCTGACGGCGACGCGCGCGCGGGCCGATGTCGGCGTAGACGGCCTCCCTCACCACCGGGTGTGCGAACTCGAGCGGCTCCGATCGCTTGACGATGGACATCGCCGCCAGCGCGTCGGCGGCCGCGGCGGCGTTCGGGCTCGTCGAGCTCCGCCAGCTCGGCGGTCTCGCCGAGGCTCGCGCCGTCGCCCATCACCGCCAGGGCGCGGACGAGGGCTCTGGCCTCCGGACTGTCGGTCAGGCGCAGCAGGACTGCGCGGGCCACCTCCGCGGGACCGATGCCCCTGACCCGGGCCGAGGCCTCCGCATCGGGCACGAGCTCGCGCTGGCTCACCTCGCGTACCAGCGCCTCGACGAAGAAGGGATTGCCGCCGGTGGCGTCGCGACATGCCGCCACGAACTCGGGGGCCACCGCCTGGCCGAGCACGGCCTCGCACAGCCTGGCGGTGGCCTCGAGACTCAGCGGTCGCGGACGCAGGATGGTCGTCTCCGGAGCGCCGGCCAGGCGAGGCAGCTCGCCGGCCACGGTCTCCTCCGGCCGCGCGGCGGCCACCAGCGCCAGCGGCAGGCCATCCAGCCGCGGCGCGAGGTAGTTGAGGTACCGCAGCGTCTCGGGATCGGCCCACTGGAGATCGTCGACCAGCAGGGCCAGGGGTTGCTCCTCGGCGAGATTGGCCGTCAGCCAGTAGAGACCGTGAAGCATCCCGAACGCGCTGTCCACGGAGCCCAGAGTCCGCCGGGCCTCCGGGCGCCGAGAACAGGGGCCGGGCGAACGCGGCCGCACCCTCGAAGGCGGCGTCACGCTCGGCCTCCGACGCTCTCGCCACCACCGGCTCCAGCAGCTGACGCACACAGCCGTACGCGAAGTCCCGCTCGAGCTCGGTGGCGCGCGCGGTCAGGCAGAGGAAGCCCGCGTCCCTGGCGGAATCCCCGGCGGCGCGGAGCAGGCTGGTCTTGCCGAGTCCGGCCGGCGCCTCGATCAGCACCGCCTGTCCGCGCCGCCCGCGTGCCTCGTGGAGCCGGTCCTCGAGGATCGAGAGCTCACGCTCGCGCTCCAGAAGTGTCAGCTCGGACTCCACGATGATGCCGGCCTCACCGCCGCCGGGCGGGTTCACCATATTCGAGTCATGCGGTCACGGCGGACGCCCTCCAGACACCACTGGCTGCGGCCTCCCGGGCGTAGTCGGCGAAGTCGTGGGGCGGCCGGCCGAGGGCCCGCTCGACGTCGTCGGTGGTGCCGGCGTTGCGGACGTCGACCACCTCGGTGAACAGGTAGGTGAGCAGGTCGATGACGTCGGAGGGCACGCCGTGCTTCGCCGCCTCGGCGGCATGCTCCTCGAGCGAGACCGGCACGTAGCGGACCTCCCGGCCAGCCGCTTCGGAGATCTCGGCCGCCACCTGGTCGAAGGTGAGCGATTGCGGTCCGGTGAGCTCGTACAGCTCCCCGATGTGCCGGTCGTCGGTGAGAGCCTCCACCGCGATCTCGGCGAGGTCCTCGATGTCGACGAACGGCGTGGGCACGTCGCCGGCCGGCAACCGGATCTGGCCGCTCAGCACGTGCTCGAGCATGTAGTCCTCGCTGAAGTTCTGCATGAACCAGCTCGAGCGCAGGACGGTGAGCTGCGCGCCGGTGGCGCGCACGGCCTGCTCGGCCCGCTCCGCCTCCGGCTCACCGCGCCCGGACAGGAGGGCGATGCGAGTGACCCCCCTGTTCACCGCGAGCTCGGCCAGTGCGCTGACGGCCTCCACCGCGCCGGGCATGGCGATGTCTGGGTAATAGCTCAGGTAGACCGAGCCCACGCCGTCGAGCGCGGGTTCCCAGGTCGAGCGGTCCTCCCAGTCGAAAGGAGTCGGCGCCGAACGCGATCCGATGCGTACGGGCAACCCGCGCGCTGTGAGCCCCTCCACCACTCGCCGGCCGGTCTTGCCCGTCCCGCCGAGGACGAGGGTGGGCTGTGAGTTCTGAGTGTGATCGTTCATGGGCCGACCGTAGGCCGGGCGGCCGGTGCCCCGCGTCAGGGAGCACCCCGATGTTGCTCCCCGAACTAGGGCGGTAGCCGCCGCGATGCCCGGCGGATGCGTAGCCAGCGATACGCGTAGGGCTGCAGCTCCAGCTCCACCTTCCCGTTCTCGAGCGGAAGCACGTCGGCCGAGAACAGATCGACCAGGGCATCGGCGTCGTCCGGGCCGGCCAGCTCGAGCGTCACGCTCACCGCGTCGCCGGCGAGCTCGTGCACCGCCACGATCGCCGAGCCGTCCCAGTCGCAGCGGTGAGCGAGCACAGACGAGGCTCCGGCATCGAGGAGCTCGAGCGTGCCGAACCCGATCTCGGGACACTCGCGCCGGCGCCGGATCAGCCGCTCGAACCAGTTGAGCAGCGAGTCTTCCTCACGGCGCTGGCGGGCGACGTTGATCGCGGCGGGCCCGAAGCGCTCGTCGTCGACCACCGGCCGGCACAGGGCCTCGGGCACCGCAACGGTGGAGAAGCCGCCGTGAGGCTCGTCCGACCACTGCATCGGTGACCGCACGCTGAGGCGCCCCTCGATGTCGAGGTTCTCGCCCATGCCGATCTCCTCGCCGTAGAACAGCACGGGCGTGCCGGGCAGCGAGAAGGCCAGGCTGTAGACCATCCGGATCGCCTGCTGGTTGCCGTCCAGCATCGGCGGCAGACGCCGGCGCAGGCCGCGCCCGAAGAGCTGCAGCGACTCGTCCGGCCCGAAGGCGTCGAACACCTCTTGCCGCTCGGAGTCGGAGAGCTTGTCGAGCGTCAGCTCGTCGTGGTTTCGCACGAAGCGCCCCCACTGACAGTCCGGCGGGATCTCCGGCGCCTCCTGCAGAGCCGTCCGCAGCGGCGCCGCGTCGCCCCGGGCGAGAGCCAGGTACATGGCCTGCATCCCGACGAAGTCGAAGAGCATGTGCAGCTCGTCGCCGTCCTCGTCGCCGAAGAACTCGCGTGCGTCCGGGTACTCGCGGTTGACCTCCCCCAAGAGCATCGCCTCGCCGTTTCGCCGTGCGGTGAACGCCCGCAGGTCGCGTATCAGCTCATGTGGGTCCACCAGCGCTCCGTCCGGCATCCCCATCGGCTCGAGGAGGAAGGGCACGGCGTCCACGCGAAAGCCCGACAGGCCCTGCTCGATCCAGAAGCCCATGACCTGTGCGATCTCGTCGCACACCTCGGGGTTGGCAACGTTGAGGTCAGGCTGGTGTGAATAGAAGCGATGCAGATAGAACTGGCCAGCCTGGTCATCCCAGGCCCAGTTGGAGGTCTCCTTGTCGGGAAACGCGACGTCGCCCGGCTTCTCCTCGGGCCGCTCGTCCGACCAGACGTAGAAGTCGCGGTAGGGAGAGTCGCGGTCGGCCCGCGCCGACTGGAACCAGCTGTGCTGGTCGGAGGTGTGGTTGACCACCAGATCGGCGATCACGCGGATCCCGCGGTCGCGCGCCGTGCGCACCAGCTCGACCAGGTCGCCGAGGGTGCCGAGGCGGGGGTCGACCGCGTAGAAGTCGGAGATGTCGTAGCCGTCGTCGAGGCCGGGCGACGCGTAGAACGGCATCAGCCACAGACACGACACTCCCATGCCGCCGAGGTAGTCGAGGCGGTCGGTGAGGCCTCGCAGGTCGCCGCAGCCGTCACCGTCGGAGTCGTAGAAGGTCTCGACGTCGACGCAGTAGATCACCGCGTTCTTCCACCACAGGTCGCTGGTGGGCTTGAGGCTCATGTCGACAGCTCGGGCAGTACGTGTTCGCCGAACGCCTCGATGAACGCGGCGAGATCCTCGCCGACGTGGTGCAGGTTGATCTCGTCGAAGCCCAGGGCAGCCAGCTCCTGGAGCCAGGCGGTGTGCCGAGCGAGATCAGCCGAGACGAGGACGACCTCGCGCACCTGGTCGGGTGTGACGTCGCGGGCGAGGCGATCGAAGTCCTCGACCATCTCGAGATCCCAGCACGTGGGTGGCGGGAAGACGTTCGAGCGCCACTGGTGGTGGGCCACGCTGAGCGCCTCCTCCTCGCTCGGCGCCCACGAGAGATGCACCTGCAGCACCAGCCGCTTGCCCTGCCCGCCGTTGGAGCGAAAGGCCGCGATCATCTCCTCGAGCTTTGCCGGCGGCTGGTTCACCGTGGCCAGGCCGTCCGCCCACTCGCCCACCCAGCTCGCGGTGTCGACGCTGATGGCCGGTCCGATCAGCGGCGGCGGCAGCCGCGGCAACGTGTGCAGCTTCGCCCGATCGACCTGTACGAGCCCGTCGTGGGAGACCGTCTCTCCGGCGAAGAGCGCCCGAATGATGTCCACGCACTCGCGCAGACGAGCGTTGCGCGTCGCCTTGTCGGGCCACGGGTCGCCGGTGATGTGCTCGTTCGACGCCTCGCCGGTCCCGAGTGCCACCCACAGCCGGCCGGGAAACATCTCACCCAGCGTCGCGGCGGCCTGGGCGATGATCGCCGGGTGGTAGCGCTGCCCCGGTGCGTTGACCACTCCGAAGGGCAGCTCGGTGGCGTCCATGGCGGCGCCCAACCATGACCAGGCGAAGCCCGACTCGCCCTGCCGCTCGCTCCACGGCGAGAAGTGATCCGAGGACATGATCGCCCCAAAGCCCGCCGCCTCGGCGTGCTTGGCATGACCGAGCAGGCGGCTGGGCGGGATCTGCTCATGAGAGCAGTGCAGACCGACAACGGGCACGGACTCCGCCTACCCGGTTGCGGTGCGCAACATGCTCATCGGAAGTGTCGGTTGTTGCGGCGGGTGTCCTGGGTTAGGCTCGCTTGGCGGCTCGAGGAACCGGTCAATCGGGCCGTGACAGGACTGGGCATCCGGTGAAACGACCAGTCACAGTCGTCAAGGGTCCGTCGGCGCTCGCGCTGGTTGCGGCGCTGGCGTTAGCGCTTGCGCTTTCGGTTGCCGCCCGCCCCGCGCTGGCCGAGAATCGCCTGTTCGTGGCGGCGGGTGACGGTACTCACGCCTCGGGACCGTACGAGGGCCTTGCGACGGAGGCCGGACTGTTCGGCTTCGGGGGAGACATTGCCCCGACCGCAGGCGGGGGCTTTCTCTTCGCGGTGACCGACCTGGGGAGCATGGTCCTTCGGGTCAACGCCAAAGGGCGGATTTCGCGCCTGGCCGGGACTACGAAGAAGTACGGCTTCCGCGGCGACGGCGGCCCGGCCACAAAGGCCCTCATGCACTGGGTCCAAGACGTTGCCGTCAGTGGCGATGGAGGCTTCCTCGTCGTCGACAACTGCAGGGTGCGGGCGGTGGGACGTGACGGGATCATCAGGACTGTCGCGGGGTCCGGCCCCCCCAGGGACTGCTCACTACCCGATACGGCGGGCCCGGCGCCCGGGGACGGCGGACCGGCGACAGCTGCGCTGTTGAGAGATCCCCTGGCCGTTGCGTCGCTCCCTGGCGGTGGCTTCCTGGTCGCCGAGGGCAACCGGGTGCGCCGCGTAGCCAGCGACGGGAAGATCTCCACTGTGGCCGGCACGGGCGCCGCGAGCGAGTTTGGCGCCCCCGAGTTCGGCAGGGCAACCGCGGTACGGCTGTTCCTGCCCCGACTTCTGGCGCCCCTGACCGGCGGTGGCTTCCTTGTCACCGATCAGAACGGGGTGCACCGTGTACGGCCTGACGGAATCATCGTGCCGGTCGGAGGGTTGGCGACCACCTACAGCGAGAACGGGGTGTTGCACCCCAGCGCCGGCTTTGAGGGGCGGGTGTCCGGGGGACGTCCGGGGTACTTCGGCGGCTACGGAGATTTGGCCAGCAACGTTCCCTTCGATTTCGAGGACATCGAGCCCACCGCCGATGGCGGCCTCCTACTCGCCGGCGAGCTCCAAGTCTTCTTCATCGCGCCGCCGCGCACGACCCGGTTGGGCATAGCCGTGGCCAGGGAAACGCTGCCCGCCCTGCTTCGTCGCCGAGTCCGGTTCCGGCTGACCCGGGCCGCTCGGGTCAAGATGAAGCTCTACCGGGGCCGTCACGTCGTAGCCCGCCGCACCGTGTCGGGGGCGGCGGGGCTCAATACGCTGCAACTCCCGCGCCGCACCGAGCCTGGCCTGCGCTACCTGAAGCTTCGGGCCCTGGCTCCCGACGGCTCGGTCGCGACCAACGCGCTCAGGGTGTTGGTCGGGCCCTGGCTGCCGAATAAGGTCGCGGCCTGGCAGAGCATCGCCGAATACGCATGCTTCGGTGAGTGCGGCGGAATTGAAGACACGGTTGAGAAGTGTCGCCGGTTCGGCCCGCGGCGCGTGGACTGTGTCATGGGCGACATCGACCTGGACACTTACGAGAGAGACCGGTGTACAAGGGTCGTCAGCAGCGTGCTGCGGCGCTCCGGCTACCTCTACATCCGCCCTTACGGATGTCGCAAACGCGATCGGTTCGGCTACTTCCGTGGCCGGCCGAGCTACACGGGCGCGGCAAAGCAGGGTCGACCGCTCTGATGTCGGCGGCCCGACCGCGGTTTGCCCGAGAGGGCCAGCGGGCAACCAAGGTAGGTGGACCGCGAGTCGGCCAGCCCCGAGGACCTCCCTCCGCTCGAGCTCCGGCATCTGCGAGACCTCGAGATCGACCAGCCCTCCGCGCCGGGGCGCCCGGCACACCTGAGCGCCGCCAGCGGGGTGGTGCGGCGCGGCGACTTCGTCTACGTGATCGGCGACGACGAGCTGCATCTCGGGGTCTTCACGCTCTCGTCGGGTGAGCCGGGCCGGCTCCTGAGGGTTCTCGAGGGGGACTTGCCCAGCGACCACGAGGAGCGCTCGGACGAGAAGCCAGACCTCGAGGCGCTGACCCTGTTGCCTCCCTTCGAGGACCACCCGTACGGAGCGCTCCTGGGTCTCGGATCGGGCTCGGGACCGAACCGCGACCGCGGATTCGTGTGCGCGCTTGGGCCGGACGGATCGCTGGCCGAGGACCCCGACGAAATCGACCTGCACCCGGTCTACGAGCTCCTGCGGGAGCACGTGGAGGAGCTGAACGTGGAGGGCGCTGCGGCGATGGGCGATCAGCTGTGGCTGCTTCAGCGCGGTAATCCGGGCCCCAACCTGGTGGCCGAGCTCTCACTCGCCGAGGTAATGAAGTCGTTGCGGCGCGACCTGCGTATCGACGCCCACGAGCTGGAGAACCTGCGGGCCTACGAGCTCGGGTCGATCGACGGGGTCGAGCTCACGTTCAGCGACGCCACCCCGATCGCTGACCGTCTGCTCGTGTTCACGGCGTCGGCCGAGGCGGAGGGCGGCGAGATCCAGGGATCGGTGGTCGGGACGCTCGAAGCCGACGGCACCGTCCACCGGCTGCGCGCGATCGATCGCCGCTGGAAGGTGGAGGGAGTGCACGCAGCGATGGACACCGGCGTGCTCGACTTCACCTTCGTCTGCGATCAGGACGATCCCGATGCGCCCTCCCCGCTCCTCTCGGCCATGATGCCGATGGAGGGCCGCCTCGAGTTCGAGGCGAAGCCGGACGCGTAGGGCTATCGAGGTGCGTACATGATCACCGCGACACCGATCAGGCAGATCGCCGCTCCGCCGAAGTCGTAGCGGTCGGGGCGAAAGCTGTCGAAGGCCACGCCCCAGGCCATCGAGCCGACGATGAACACGCCGCCGTAGGCGGCGAGCACGCGCCCGAACTCGTTCTCGGGCTGGAGGGCGGCGACCACCCCGTAGATCACGAGGCTGAGCGCGCCCAGTAGGCCGACCATCAGGCCCTTGTCATCGCGAATTGCCACCCACACGAGGTAGGCGCCGCCGATCTCCGCGATGGCGGCAGCGATGAACAGGGCGATCGACTTACCGGTCAATCCTTGAGCTCGATCTCGACGAAGACCGCCTCGTGGTCGGAGCTGTTGACCACGTCGTGGTCGGTGCCCTCCGTCCCGAGATAGGCCTCGCCGGCCACCTGGTTTCTCTCGAGCACGTTGCCGTCGGCGTCGGTGACCGTGAACGTCCCGCCCGTCACCGGCACCACGATGTAGTCGAACTCGTGCCGATGCCGGCCGGTGGCGGCCCCGGCGGTCTCGAACGTCCAGGTGGTGATGCGGACGCGGTCGTTGTCCTCGCTCACCGCGCCTGTGGCCTCTGTCATCCGATCCTTCCCTCGGGGGAGCGTCCCAGTGAATCAGGGTACGGTGCGCCGATGTCCGCGGTCACCAGCCGTCAGCCCCGC
The DNA here is from genome assembly GCA_963751105.1 of uncultured Thermoleophilaceae bacterium. Taxonomy (GTDB): domain Bacteria; phylum Actinomycetota; class Thermoleophilia; order Solirubrobacterales; family Thermoleophilaceae; genus JACVRW01. The sequence continues at coordinate 189,843 of CAVVTG010000001.1, forward strand.
ATCACCAGCGATCTGTCCAAGCTGGAGAGGCAGGCCGCGAAGGTGCTCGAGCCCGAGGCGTTGGGCTACATACTGGCCGGGGCCGGCGATAGAGACACGACACGCGCGAACGCCAGGGCGTTTCGGCAGTGGCGCATCGTGCCGAGAAAGGCACGCGCGCGCAGCGAGGCGAAGCCCGACCTGTCGACCACCATTCTCGGCACCCGCATGCCCGCCCCCGTGCTGTTCGCGCCGGTGGGTGTCCAGACGCTGGCTCATCCTCAGGGAGAGCTGGCCACGGCCCGCGCCGCCGCCGAGCTGAAGCTCACCTACCTCCATTCGACCCAGGGGAGCTACTCCATGGAGGAGGTGGCCGAGGCCAACGGCGGGGGCTCGCGGTGGTATCAGCTCTACTGGCCGAACGACGATGAGCTGTGCGTCAGCTTCCTGAGGCGCGCCCGAAGCGCCGGCTACAGCCACCTCGTGATCACGCTCGACACGACCCTGCTGGGCTGGCGGCCGCTCGACCTCGACCGCGGCTACCTGCCGTTCCTGGCCAACATGGGCATCGCCAACTACACCAGCGACCCGGTATTCCGGCGTCGTCTGACGCGGCCCGCGACCGAGGATCCGATCGGCGCCGGCATCGCCTTCAGCACCGTCTTCCCCAATCCCGGACTGAGCTGGGACCAGCTGCCGCTGATCCGAGCCAACTGGGACGGGCCGATCCTGCTCAAGGGGATCCAGTCCGTCGGGGACGCGAGACGCGCGGCCAGGAACGGCATCGACGGCATCGTGGTGTCGAACCACGGCGGCCGGCAGGTGGACGGCGCGATCGCTTCACTCGACGCCCTGCCGAAGATCGCGGAGGCAGTGGGCAATCGGCTGACCGTCCTGTTCGATTCCGGCATCCGCACCGGCCGCGACGCCTACAAGGCGCTCGCCCTGGGCGCAGACGCCGTCCTCATCGGCCGCCCCTACCTCTACGGCCTGGCCCTGGGCGGACGAGGGGGCACGAAGCACGTGATGCGCACGCTGCTCGCGGAGCTCGAGCGAACACTCGAGCGGGCCGGGTACGCCAGCCACAAGGGCCTCAGCCGAGAGTCGCTCGGGGAGGCCCGGTGACGATGCCCGACCGCACCCGCCGTCAGTTCATCGGCTCGATCGGGTCCGCTGCGGCAGTGACCGTCCTCGCCCCGCAGGCGCTCGCCTCCAGCGGCGCGGCGACCGCGAGCGGCGGCGGCGTGGCGGCCGGCGCCCCGGTGGCCACCGGCGCCCAGGCCCGCCCCGCCTACTCCGGCTATCAGTCCGAGATCTTCATCAACGGAATGACCACGGGCACGGCTCCGAAGGTCACCACCAACCTCACCCGTCTCGAGGCCGAGGCGGCCGCGGTGCTGAGCCCGCAGGCCGAGCGGTATCTCCTGGCCGACGCCGGAGGACGCGCGACGGTGCGCGCGAACGCCCGGGCTCTGAGCGACTGGCGGATCGTCCCGCGGATGTTCCGCGACCACACGGTGCGCGACCTGTCCACCACCGTCCTCGGCGTCCCCATGCCCGCTCCGATCCTCTTCGCTCCGGTGGGGCGCCAGGGGCTGGGCCACGCCGACGGGGAGTCGGGAAGCGCCCGTGCCGCCGCGGCCCTGGAGCTCACGTACATCCACTCGGCCGAGTCCGGTCGCACGCTGGAAGAGGTGGCGACGGCCAACGGATCGGGGTCGCGCTGGTACGAGGTCGACTGGCCCAGGAACGGCCGGCTGGACGTGAGCCTGCTTCAGCGCGCTCGTGCCGCCGGCTACAGCCATCTCGTCGTCACGCTTCCGAGCTCCGGCCCGGCCTGGGGGCAGCTGCCTCGCGTTCGGCAGAACTGGGACGGGCCGATCGTGCTGAGGGGAATCCAGTCCGTCGAGCACGCAAGGCGGGCGGCCAGGAGCGGCGTGGACGGCATCGTGGTCTCCAACCACGGGAGGCGGAGAAGCGGATCGAGGGGATCGCTCGATGCGCTGCCGGCGATCGCGCGCGCGACGGGCAGACGGCTGACCGTGCTGTTCGAATCCGGCGTTCGCACCGGGCCGGACGCCTTCAAGGCGCTGGCCTTGGGAGCGGACGCCGTCCTCGTCGGCCGCCCGTACGTCTTTGGCCTGGCGTTGGACGGGCAGGAGGGCGTCAGGCATGTCCTGCGGACCCTCCTCGCCGAGCTGGATCTCACCCTCGGCAATGCCGGCTATGCGACCCCGAAGAGTCTCGGCCCCGGCTCGCTGTCGGGAGACTCACGCTGATGGCGCAGGGCGGCAACGTCGACCTCGTGAGGCGCAGCTTCGCGGCCATCGCCGCGTGGGACATCGACACGCTGCTCCAGCTCTATCACCCGGAAATCGAGCTGCTCCCGCTGACCGGCACCCGCATCGAGACCGGGGGGTACAGCGGTCACGAGGGCGTCTGGGCCTACATGCAGGAGGCCCACGACCTGTGGGACGTGCTCGAGCCTCAGGGCGACCAGTTCCACGATCTGGGCGACCGTGTCCTGGTGGTCGGCCATTGTCGTGTGCGGGGCCGCTCGAGCGGGGCCGAAGACGATCCAGCCTGCTGCTGGGTGATCGGCGTGCGCGACGGCCTAATCGACCTGCACCGCGCCTGCGCCAGCTACGAGGAGGCGGCCGAGGCAGCCGGCCTCGAGCCCGTGGACCACGAGACGCGCTGACCAACGTGCCCGGGGTGCTCGGCATCCAAGCGAACGAAGTCGCTCGCGCTCAGAAGCGAAAAGCGAGCAGGGCGGGGGAAGCAGGGGGCGACGCGTGCTCCGCACGCGAGTCCCCCCGATGACCCCGGCCGGCGAAGCTTTGCAGCCCTGAGCGCGAGCGACGGGACTCGAACCCGCGACCTCCGGCGTGACAGGCCGGCGCTCTAACCAGCTGAGCTACGCCCGCTTAGGCGATTGCCGAGCATAGCGGTCGCCTGGCGTCAGACGTTCGACTGCGACAGGAGCCAGAGTGCGAGGCTCGTGAAGCCCACCATCACGGCCAGCATCCAGTACTGGGAGCGCACCGCGAGGCGGGCGTCGTCGTAGAGCTGGAGGGCCCGGTCGTGGGCCAGGACCAGCGCGGCCACGTGGCCGGCGACCACGAATCCCACCTGCCAATACCAGGTGGCCTCACCGCCGATGATCGTGTAGTCGATCTGGTCGTTGGCGGTGCCGAACAGGTCGCTGCCGTCGCCCAGGGGGTCGGAGGACAGGTACACGATCGCCTGCCCCTGGAAGAGCAGCAGCGTGAAGTAGTGGGCGGCGGTGTAGGCGAGCGCGATCGGGACGAGCGAGTGGACGAAGGCGTTGGCCAGGCGGTCGGCGCTGAATCCCCCGCCCACGCTCTTCGCCCCGAGCACGCCGAGGCGGTAGAAGGCGAAGACGAACAGGACGGCGGCGAGCAGGCCGATCAGGAAGGTGAGCTCGAGGGCGTTCTGGGGCGACAGCCCGACGTCCTGGAAGAACTGGGCGATGTCAGGTGCGATCGAGGTCCACGGCGAGGCCTCGGACGCCCCGTCGAAGCTGACCGAGCCGATGATCACCGCCAGGAGGACCACGGTCCCGGCGGCGGGCGGGAGCGCGGCGAGACCCGACAGCGGCTTGCGCAATCCCAGCTCGCCGTCCCTCGTCCCTACAGGGGCGAGCCGCGAGTAGAGGTTGAAGTAGACCGAGAAGGCCTCGCCGCGGTCCATCCAGGCCTCGATGCCGTACAGGGCCATGCCGATGAACGTCGCCGCGGAGTAGATGAGCGTGGCCACGGCCAGGTTCTCGGGTTGGTCCCCGTTGGCCGCCACCAGCTCGAGGGCCGCGAAGGCGAAGATGCCCAGCGCCGCGGGCCAGCGCCCGAGCTTCTCGGGGTACGGGAGAGGAGCGGGCAGCCGCCCGCGGTTGAGCAGCTTGGCCACTCCAGCCACCGCGCGCCCGATGGCGCGCCACGGGTTGAACGCCCTGAAGACATCACCGAACAGCACGCTGAGCGGCACCAGCGCGAGCCAGAAGATCACGTAGATGAAGGTGGGGGCGAAGTTGGCGGTGGAGCTCTGCACCCCCTCGAGGCCGGCGTAGACGACCACCACCAGCAGGAAGACCCCGATCGCCCCGCAGACGATCTCGACCGGGCGGCTGGTGAGAACGCGCCCCACGCCGCCGGGAAGCGGGCGCCAGCCGTCCTTGTCGAGCTTGGGCTCGGGCCACAGCACGGCCAGGGCGACGAAGGAGACGACCAGGACCATCGCGGCGGCCCAGCCGAACAGCCACTCGGGGATGGGCAGGTCGGACCGGGCGACCAGCCCGTGCGCAAGCTGGATCACGTGAGGATCAGGAGGGGTTCACGACGAGGTTGGCCACGAGCGGATTCTGACCGGCGTCCTCCGCCACGTGGCTCTCGATCTCGAAGACCCCCTCGAGGTTCGCCTTGAAGCTGAAGCGGGCAGGCGCGCCGGGAGCCGCGTTCTTGGTGATGTCGTAGCCGTGCAGATGAATCTCGTCGGCTGAGTCCGCGGTCACCACGATCCGAACCGGATCGCCCTTGGCCGTCTCGATCTGCTTGGGCCCGCCCACCACCTGGCCGCCCTGGATCTGGATGCGGGTGACCGAGGGCTCGGGCGGAGGCTCGGGCTGGGTCTCCGTTTCCGGAACGGACTCGGTCTCCGTCTCGGTGTCGGTCTCGGTCTGAGTTTCGGTGGTGGTCTGCGCGGCCTGCTCGCCGCTCTCCTCGTCGGAGCCCGGGCTGACGATCACGAAGGCGATCACGGCCACGGCGAGTGCCGCGACGACCAGCATGATGCGCTGATTCCTGGACATCGCGGAAGCCAAGTATGGCAACGCCAAGGGAGGGGACGTTCCGCCTGAGCCGACCGCCGTTCACGCACCCTCAACAGAGAGGTCACATCGGAGTGACGAGGCAGAGGCTGCAGATGCCGAAGCTGTAGGGAGATGAAGTCCGTCGATCTTCACTTCCATCTCCTTCCGGGCGTGGACGACGGGCCCGAGGGCCTGGATGACGCTCTCCACCTTGCCCGCGCTGCCGTGGCGGACGGCAGCCGGGCGGTGGTCACCACCCCGCACGTGCGCGACGACTGCGTGGCGGACGTCTTCGCGCTCCCCGAGATGGTCCGGGAGCTCCGGGCGGAGTTCGTCCGCCAGCGAATCGATCTCGAGCTCCACGTGGGCGGGGAGCTCGACCACCGAATGGTCGGGCGCCTGAACCATCGCGAGCTCGAGACGATCGCCCAGGGACCGCCGACCGCTCGCTGGCTACTGCTGGAGGTGCCGTTCGAGGGCGTGGACGGGGACTTCCACGCCGCGGCCGACGAGCTCCGCGCGCGCGGCTTCGGCATCCTGCTGGCCCACCCCGAGCGCAGCGCCGACGCAATCGTCTACGGGAGCAGGGGGCTGAGGCGCGAGCTGGATCGCGGGGCCCTGGCCCAGCTGACCGCGGCGTCGCTGCTGGGCGATCACGGCCGCGAGGCACGCGCGTCCGCCCGCGCCCTGCTCGCCGAAGGAATGATCGCGTTGATCGCCTCGGACGCTCACGGACCCACGCGGCCGCCCCTGTTGAGCGAGGCAAGGAGAGTGTTGGCCGACGAGCCGCTGGCCGCCCTGCTGATCTCCGCCGCGCCGCGGCGATTGCTGGCGCGCGGGATGACCCCGCGCCCGTCGCCGGTGCCTAGAGCGGCGTAGCTCCGTCGCCGACAGCGATCTCGGTCTCGCTCGCTGTCTCTGGCACCTCGGCCACCGCCGGCGTCTCGACTCCCGGCCGAACGGCCTCGGGATCGAAGCGATAGCCCACCCCGAAGTGCGTGTGGATGTAGCTCCAGTCCGAGGACGCCTTCTCGAGCTTCTGGCGGACCTTGCGGATGAACACGTCCACCGAGCGGTCGCCGTGGGCCATCGCGTAGCCCCACACGGCCTGGTAGATCTCCTCGCGCTGGAGGACCTTGCCCTCCGCCTGGGCGAGGAGTTGCAGGACCTCGAACTCGCGCCGGGTGAGATCGACGCTCCGGCCGCGCGCGAACGCCTGGAACTGGTCGGCCCGGATCTCGAGGTCGCCGGCCACCAGCGGCCCGGTCTCGACCCGCGCCGACGCGCGCTTGCGCCGGCGCACCACGGCCTCGACCCTGGCCAGCACCTCTTCCGGGTGGCAGGGCTTGGTGACCCAGTCGTCGGCCCCCAGGCGCAGGCCCCGGACACGTTGCGAGACCGTCGAGCGCCCCGTGCAGACCACGATGCCGAGCCCCGGCAGAGCGGCGGAGAGCTTCTCCAGGAACTCCCAGGCGCCACCCCCGAGCAGGGCCAGATCGACCACCACCGCGTTGACGCGCATCGCGACGAACTCCTCCGTGCGCGGAGGGGCTTCGAGGCGACGATACTGCCAGCCGAGATCGCCCGCGCGCTTGACCAGCACACGGACGAATCCCGAATCTGAGTCGAGGATCGCTAGACGCAGGTCCGACATCCGCCGCGAAGTCTACGCCAGGGGCAAGCGGGACCCCGATGATTTACAGCTTTTTCACAGCCCGACAACGGCGAGATAACGGACATTCCGCACTTAGCTGGAACAGTCGCCGGGCCATGAACATCGGGGACCTCGAGATTCGCCCGACGGAATTCAGCGCGCTGGTGGACGGCGAGCGGCTGGCGCTCACCGTACGGGAGCTCGAGCTGCTCACCGCCCTGGCCGAGCGCCACGACCGCATCGTCAGCCGCGAGGAGCTCTACCGCGAGGTGTGGGGCGAGCCCTACCGCAAGTCCGACCGCTCGGTGGATGTCTACGTGGGCAAATTGCGCCAAAAGCTGCAGCGAGCCCGGCCGGAACGTGAGTTCATCCACACGCATTTCGGCTTCGGCTACCGGCTGTCGTCGGACTGACCTTCACATCTTTTTCACAAGAGGGCGACAGCTGAATAACAGACTGGCGCCGGGCCGCTGTGAGTGTCGCCGCCGTAATGACCCCAGAGAAGGAGACATGCGCATGAGGAAGCTCCTCGCGTTCGCCGCGTGCGGCGTCCTCGCCCTTGGCGCGGCCGCTTGTGGCGACGACGAAGACAGCGGCGGCAGCGGCAGCGGGGGTGGTGGAGGCGGAGAAAGCGTCTCCGGTTCCATCCGTATCGACGGCTCCAGCACCGTCGGGCCCTTCGCCCAAGCGGCAGCCGAAGAATTCCAGGCCCAGAACCCCGATGTGCGCATCACGGTCGGCACATCCGGCACCGGCGGTGGCTTCGAGAAGTTCTGCGCCGGCGAGACCGACATCTCGGACGCCTCTCGTCCGATCGATGAAGAGGAAGAAGTGCCGCTCTGCGAGAAGGAGGGCGTGAAGTACACCGAGGTGCAGGTGGCCAACGACGGCATCTCCGTCGTGACCAACCCGAATCTCAAGGTCGACTGCATGACCACCGACCAGCTCAAGCAGCTCTGGGAGTCGGGGTCGAAGGTCAAGGACCTCAGCGCGATCGATCCCAAGCTGCCGGACACCGAGCTCAGCCTGTTCGGCCCTGGCACCGACTCGGGCACGTTCGAGTTCTTCACCGAGGAGATCAACGGTGAGGAGGGCAACAGCCGCAAGGACTACCAGCCCTCCGAGGACGACAACGTGCTGGTTCAGGGCGTCGAAGGCGAGGACGGCGGACTCGGCTACTTCGGCTTCTCCTACTACGAGCAGAACCAGGACAAGCTGGGACTCGTGTCGATCGACGCGGGCGACGGCTGCATCAAGCCGAGCGCCGAGACGATCGCGGACGGCTCCTACAAGCCGCTCTCGCGGCCGCTGTTCATGTACCCGAGCGGCGAGGCGATCAAGAAGCCTCAGGTCAAGGCGTTCATGGACTACGTCGTCGAGAACTACCAGTCCATCGCCGAGGCTTCGGCGATCGTGCCCATGAGCCAGGCGCAGGCCGACAAGGCCAAGACCGCGCTGGGCGGAGCCGGCACCTAGGTGGAAGCAGGCTCGGCAACCGCAGCAGAGGGCCGCGCGGAGGCACCACGCCTCCGCGCGGCCCGCCGCCGCTGGGGGGAGGACCTAATCAAGGGCCTTCTCATGCTGGCGGCGTTCATCTCGGTCCTGACCACGACCGGGATCGTCTTCTCCCTGTTGGAGGAGACGGTCAGCTTCCTCAGCGAAGTCGGCGTCGCGGACTTCCTCTTCGGCACGGAATGGTCTCCGCTGATCGAGCCGGCCAGCTTCGGGGTGCTTCCCCTGATCCAGGCCACGTTCACGATCACGGCGATAGCCATGCTCGTCGCCATCCCGCTCGGCCTGGCGGCGGCGATCTACCTGGCCGAGTACGCCCGGCCCGCGGTTCGCAAGACCGTCAAGCCGATCCTGGAGCTGCTCGCCGGAGTGCCCACGATCGTCTTCGGCTACTTCGCGCTCACCTTCATCACGCCCGAGTTGCTCCGCGGGCTGGTCGGCATCGACGTGGGCATCTTCAACGCGCTGTCCGCAGGCATCATCATCGGCTTCCTGATCGTCCCCACGGTGGCTTCGATCTCCGAGGACTCGATGTCCGCCGTGCCCCAGTCGCTGCGCGAGGGCTCCTTCGGTCTCGGCGCATCCAAGCTGCAGACCACCATGCGGGTCGTCTTCCCCGCCGCCCTCTCAGGGATCGTGGCCTCGATCGTGCTCGGGATCTCCCGGGCCGTCGGCGAGACCATGGTCGTGGTGATCGCCGCGGGCCTGGTGGCCACCATGAACCCCAACCCGACCGAACCCATGGCAACCATGACCGCCTTCATCGCCTCCACGGCAAAGGGCGACATCGCCACCGGCTCGATCGCCTATAAGACCATCTTCGCGGTGGGCGCCACCCTGTTCGTGATCACGCTGATCATGAACCTGATCTCGATCCGCTTCGTGCGCAAGTACCGGCAGGTGTACGAGTGATGGAAGCGCACGCGCAGCCCACCGCGCAGCCGGTCGCGCAGCCCTCCGGCAAGAACAAGGCCAAGGATCGCGGCTTCCTGATCGGGCTGCTGCTCTGCGTCGGCCTGTCGATCCTCTTGCTGGCCGTGCTCCTGTTCGACATCGTCTCGGACGGCGCCGGGAACCTCACGCTGGACTTCATCACGAGCTTCTCGTCCATCAACGCCGACCAGTCCGGCATCCAGGCGGCCTTCTGGGGCACGATCTGGCTGATGGGCGTCTGCGCCCTGTTCATCGTCCCGGTGGGGGTGGCCACGGCGGTCTACCTCGAGGAGTACGCGGACGAGACGCGCTGGTACAACCGCTTCGTCGAGGTGAACATCCAGAACCTGGCCGCGGTTCCCTCGATCGTCTACGGGATCCTCGGCCTGGCCTTCCTGGTGCGCGGCCCGCTCTCGCTCGGCCCGGTGGTGCTCGCCGGCGGTCTCACCCTGGGGCTGCTGGTGCTGCCCGTGGTGATCGTCGCCTCGCGCGAGGCGATCCGCGCGGTGCCGCCCTCGATCCGAGAGGGCTCGATGGCTCTCGGCGCCACCCAGTGGCAGACCATCTGGAAGCAGGTCCTTCCCGCCTCGATCCCCGGTATCGCCACCGGCGTGATCCTCGCTCTTGCCCGCGCCATCGGCGAGACCGCCCCCCTGATCGTGATCGGCGCCGCCACCTTCATCGCCTTCAACCCCGACGGCCTCAATTCGTTCTTCACCGCGATGCCGATCCAGATCTTCGACTGGATCACGCGGCCCTCCAACGACGTGAACGACTACGTGCCCCTTGCCGCGGCGGGAATCCTGCTGCTCATGATCATGCTCCTGTTCATGAACAGCATCGCCATCTGGCTACGAAACCGTTACGAGCAGAAGTGGTAGGTGATCTAGAGTGTCCGAGCGCGTGACCGAGCCTCAGGAACCACCTACAGACCGAGCAGCGCGGTCTGTCCCAGCCCATCGGAGTCGGATCACCCCATGGCGCGGCCGGCTCCCCTGCCGTGGACGGCGCTCCGGCCGCCAGGCGAGAGGCGCGCGAGGCGATCTTCTCGCTCGAGAAGGTGATGGTCGCCTACAACAAGAAGCCGGCGGTGCGCGACGTCTCCTTCGACATCGGCAAGAACGAGATCACGGCGCTGATCGGCCCGTCGGGCTGCGGCAAGTCCACGCTGATCCGCTGCCTCAACCGCATGAACGACCTGATTCCCGGCGCGACAGTCGAAGGCAAGGTCAACTACCACGGCCAGGATCTCTACGGCTCGCAGGTGGACGCCGTGGAGGTGCGCAAGCGGATCGGGATGGTCTTCCAGAAGCCCAACCCGTTCCCCAAGTCGATCTACGACAACATCGCCTTCGGCCCGCGCGTGCTGGGCATGAAGGGCGACATGGACGAGATCGTGGAGCGCGCGCTCAACCAGGGCGCCCTCTGGGACGAGGTCAAGGACCGCATGAAGACCAACGCGTTCGGCATGTCGGGCGGCCAGCAGCAGCGCCTCTGCATCGCCCGCTGCCTGGCGGTCAACCCCGACGTGATCCTCATGGACGAGCCCTGCTCGGCCCTCGACCCGATCTCCACGGGCAAGATCGAGGACCTGATGCTGGAGCTCAAGAAGGAATACTCGATCGTCATCGTCACGCACAACATGCAGCAGGCCGCGCGCGTGTCGGACAAGACCGCCTTCTTCACGGTCGAGCTGTCGGACGAAGAGCACCGCACCGGCCGCGTCGTGGAGTTCGACGACACCGAGAAGATCTTCACCAATCCGTCCGACTCCCGCACCGAGGCCTACGTAACCGGCAAGGTCGGCTAGTCGTGTCCGACACGACCCGCACTCAGTTTCAGGCCGAGCTCAAGAAGCTCGAGGATCAGGCGCTCGGAGCGCTTCCGATGGTGGTCACGGCGCTCGAGCGCGCACTGGAGACCGTGCAGCACCAGGACATCGAGCTGGCCAGCATGGTGATCGCCGACGACGACCGGATCGACGGCCGCTACCTGGAGGTCCACCAGGGAGTGCTGTCGCTGCTGGCGCTGCAGGCGCCGGTGGCCGGCGACCTGCGCCTCGTGGCCGCCCTGCTGCACATGATCAAGCACATCGAGCGCATGGGCGACCAGTGCGTGAACATGGCCAAGCTCGTTCCGCTGGCCGGCCACGAGCCGCCCTCCGATCCCGACATGCTCGACCTGATCCAGCGGATGGGCGCTCAGGCCCGCCAGCAGGTCGTCCAGTGCGGGCAGGCGTTCGAGCGGCGGGACGTGCCGATGGCCCAGGACCTCGTGCGCCAGGACGACGAGATCGACCGGCTCAACCGCCAGGTGTTCAAGCGCGCGCTCGACATCGGCGAAGATCCGGATACGCGCGAGTGGGCGATGCACATGATGCTCGTGGGGCGATGCCTCGAGCGGATAGGAGACAATGCGGTGGACATCGGCGAGCAGACAGCCTTCGTCGTCACCGGTCTCTTCCGTGAGTTCGAGGACGCATCGCACCCGGAGCTCGCGCCGCCCACTGCTTGATCTGCGCCTGCATCGACATCGGCAGCAACACCACGCGCCTCCTCGTGGCGGATGCCGGTGACGGAACCCTGCGAGAGCTGGTCACCCAGCGAGCCTTCACGCGGATAGGCAAGAGCCTGGCCGACGGCGGGGCGATCCCGGCCAAGAAGATCGCCGAGACGGCGGAGGTTGTGCGCACGCAGGTGGCGGTGGCCGCCGAGGTGGGCGCGGAGCATCTGGTGGCGGTGGCCACCGCGGCGATTCGCAACGCCCCCAATCGCGACGAGCTGGCGACCGCGGTCCTCGACGCCGGCGGCACGGAGCTCGAGATCCTCACGGGCGATGAAGAGGCCCGGTTGGCGTTCGTGGGCGCGACCCGCACTCTGATCAAGCCGCTCGAGGGGACCGTTGCGGTGATCGACGTGGGCGGCGGGTCCAGCGAGATCGCCATCGGCGAGGCCGACGGGATGATGGAGTGGTGCGAGTCGTTTCGTATCGGCTCCGGCTTTCTGGCCGACGCCTACCTGCGCTCGGACCCTCCCTCGGTCGACGAGCTCGAGAAGGTCCGCCGTCACGTGGCGGGCACGCTGGAGGGCCTCGAGCCGCCGCCCGCGGACAGCGCCGTGGCCGTGGGCGGAACCGCCACCTCGCTGCGCCGCCTGGTGGGGGCCGAGCTGGCTCACGACACGCTCGAGCGAGGAATCCGCGTGCTCTACTCCACGCCGATCCCGGAGGTGGCTCGCCGCTTCGAGCTCGACACGGAGCGGGTGCGCCTGCTGCCGGCGGGGATTCTCGTGCTGGAGGCGATCTCGGACCTGCTCGGCCTGCCGCTGCGGATCGCCCGGGGCGGCCTCCGCGAGGGTGTGCTGCTCGAGCTCGTGGAGGGACGCCAGCTTGCCTAGCGCGCGATCCGCGTCAGCTCGGCGGGGCGCAGGAGCACGATGAGCTCGTCGCCGGCGATCCCGGCCAGGCCGCCCTTCTTCATGCTCACGCGCGCGCCGGTGAGCCGGTGGACCGCCTCGGAGAAGTCCGGGTCGTGGCCCACGAGGAGCACCTCGTCTCCCAGGCCCGTGGCGAGCGCGTGGGCGTCGAACGATCCGCCGGCCAGCGCGCTCTCCTCGCGGGGCTCGATCCCGAGCGTCAGCGCAGGCCAGTGCGGCGGTGTCCGCCGCCCGCAGCTTGGGGCTGGTCAGGCAGGCGTCGAGCTCCACTCCGAGGGCGGCGAGCGCCCGGCCGGCCGCCGACGACTGGGCGCGACCCTTGTCGGTCAAGGGGCGCTGGGCGTCGGGAGAACCCTTTGCGGCGTCACCGTGGCGAAGCAGCCAGAGCACGAGGCGTCAAGATACCCACCCATAAGGCGATGAGCATGGAAGCGACCACAGCAGAGACGCAGATACCGGACCTCGACGCTCCCGAGCTTTTGGTGAACCGGGAGCTGTCCTGGCTGCAGTTCAACGAGCGAGTGCTCGAGCTGGCCGAGGACGAGGACGTGCCGCTTCTCGAGCGGGTCAAGTTCACGGCCATCTACTCGTCCAATCTCGACGAGTTCGTGATGGTCCGCGTGGCCGGCCTGCACGACCAAGTCGACGCCGGCATCGACGCGCGGGGACCGGACGGGCTCTCCCCGGGCGAGACCCTCGAGCACATTGGCGAGCGCACGGGGGACCTCGGTGCCCGCCAGTCGCGCGTATGGGACGAGCAGCTGTGCCCGGCGCTCGCCGAGCACGGAATCCGCGTGATCGATCCCGACCAGTGCAGCGCCACAGAGCTCAAGGAGGTCGACCGCGTCTTCTCCGAGCAGATCTTCCCGGTGCTCACCCCGCTGGCGGTGGGGCCCGGACGGCCGTTCCCCTACATCTCCAACCTGTCCCTGTCGCTGGCGGTGTGGCTGCGCGACCCGGTGTCGAAGAGCGAGACCTTCGCCCGGGTGAAGGTGCCCAAGGAGGTGCTGCCGCGCTTCGTGCCGATCGGGGCCGAGACCTTCGTCCCGCTCGAGGGCATCATCGCGCGCCACCTCGAAGACCTGTTCCCGGGGATGGAGATCCTGCGCCACGACTACTTCCGGGTCACGCGCGACGGGGACTTCACCGTCTCCGACGAGGCCGACGATCTCCTTCGCGCCGTGGAGGACGAGCTGCGGCGCCGGCGCTTCGGCGAGGTGGTGCGCCTCGAGGTGTCGAGCTCGATGGACCCGGACATGCGTGACTACCTCGTCGAGCAACTCGCCATCCACGAGTCCCAGGTGATCGACGTGGACGGGCTGCTCGACATGGAGGACCTGTGGGCGGTCTACGGGGTCGACGGCCACCGGGACCTGCGCGACGCCCCTTGGACTCCGGTCAACCAGGCGGCCCTCGCCGATCCCGAGCACGGGCACGTCGACGTGCTCGCGGCAATGCGCCACCAGGACATCCTGGTCCACCATCCCTACGACTCGTTCGCCGGCAGCGTCGAGCGCTTCATCCAGCAGGCGGTGCGCGACCCCGACGTGCTGGCCATCAAGATGACCGTGTACCGGACCTCCGACGACTCGGCGCTCATTCCCGCGCTGATCGAGGCCGCCGAGAGCGGCAAGCAGGCGGTCTGTCTCGTGGAACTGAAGGCCCGTTTCGACGAACGGCGCAACATCGGCTGGTCGCGCTCACTGGAGGAGGCCGGCGCTCACGTGGTCCACGGCCTGCCCGGCCTGAAGACTCACGCCAAGGCGCTCCTGGTGGTGCGTCGCGAGGGCTCGGGAGTACGCCACTACGTGCATATCGGCACCGGCAACTACCACGCCAAGACGGCGCGCCTGTACGAGGACTTCGGTCTGTTCACCACCGACCGCGAGATCGGCCAGGACGTGGCCGAGCTGTTCAACTCGCTCACCGGCGCGGCGCGCTCACCCGAGTACCGCCAGGCCATCGTGGCCCCCGACCACATGCGCAAGTGGTTTCTGCGCGAGGTGGAGCGAACGGTGGAGGCCCACCAGAACGGGCTCGACGCCCGGATCGTGCTCAAGATGAACTCGCTGGTCGACCCGCGCTGCATCCGCGCCCTGTACGCCGCCTCGCAGGCCGGCGTCCGGGTGGACGTGAACGTGCGCGGCATCTGCTGCCTGCGCGCGGGCGTGCCGGGGGTGTCCGACAACATCACCGTCGTCTCGGTCGTTGGGCGCTTCCTCGAGCACACCCGCGTGTACGGCTTCCGGCGCGGCGACGAGCGCCGCTACTGGATGGGCTCGGCCGACATCATGCCGCGCAACCTCGACACCCGCGTCGAGCTCCTCACCCCCGTGAACTCCGAGCCGCTCAAGGCCGAGATCGAGGACACGCTCAAGCGCAGCTTCGCCGACGACACCTTCGCCTGGGAGCTGCGCCCCGACGAGTCGTGGGAGCGGCGGCGGGGCGGCACGCGCTCAGTGCAGCGTGAGCTGATGGAGCGGGCGCTCGAGCGCAGCGTGGTCGACTAGCCGAGAGCCCGCTTCAGCGCAAGGACCCGCGCCGCGCTCTCCCTGACCCGCTCGTGGAAGGCCGGATCGCGTCTCGCCTCGGCCAGCAGGCGGGGGAACACGTCGTTCCAGCTGGCCGAGCCGGTCATGAGGATGAGGTCCACTCCGGCTCGCAGCGAGCGCTCGGCCGCGGTGGGCACATCCGAGCGATCGAGCACCGCCTGGGCTTCGAGGCTATCCGTGATCACCACGCCCTCGAAGCCCAGCTCCTCCCGCAGCAGACCGGTGACGATTGCCTCGGACTGGGACGCGATCGCGCCGCCGTCCACGGCGGGGTAGAGCGCGTGCGAGACCATCACGAGCGGGGCGTCCGCTTCGATGGCGGAGCGATAGGGGATCAGATCCTGGTCGAGCTCGCCGGGTACGCCGGCCGAGGCGTCGTCGGTGTTGACGGCCGAGCCGCCCAACCCCGGGAAGTGCTTGGGGGTGGCCGCCACCCCGGCGTCGCGCAGTCCGCGCACGGCCGCTGCGGTGCTCGCCGCCACCGCCTCGGCGTCGCCTGTGAACGCGCGCGAGGACATGACCGAGCCCGGCCGGGCAACGTCGGCCACCGGCGCGAGGTTCACGTTGACGCCGGCGTCGCGCAGTTGACGGCCGGCCGCCCGGGACGCCCGGCGCACGTCCTCGGCCGTTCCCTGCAGCGGCTGGCTGACCGGCGGGCCGGCGAAGCCGAGGGTCCGGATGTCGCCGCCCTCCTGGTCGGCCATGACGAGCGCGCGGCCCTTGGCCGGGCGCTGCAGGGCGCGGGTGAGCTCGCGCCAGTGCCGGGCGTCGCCGCCGTTGCGGCCGAACAGGATCACCCCCGCGGTCTCGCCCGCCGCCAGCCGGCGCCGGATGTAGTCCGGCATCTCCGGCTCGTCGAAGCTCGAGACCAGGAGGAGGCCGACCTGGCGACGGAGGCTGAGGCCGGGCGGCCTTTCTCTCTGCGGTGATTCCGCGCGGGATTGGACGCCGGCGTCGTCGCCTCCACCTGCACCAGCGCCCACCGCCACGCCCACGATCAGGGCCAGCGCCGCCGCCGCTGCAAGGGCTGCGAGCCGCCGGCGTGGCGCGGTCAGGCCGTCGAACCCTCCTCGGCTATGCCCGCCTGGGCCACGCCGTCGGTGAGCTCGGCGAGCCCGAAGCCGTCCACGGGGCCGAGCGCGCCCGTGCCCTTCACGGCGCCAGCCGCCGCCTGTTCCGCTCCCCAGGCCAGTATGCGGCCGGTGAAGGTGTAGCCGTCCACGCCCGTGAGGTGCACCTCGCTCACCGGGTTGGCGGACTCGTCGTAGGCGATGGCCACGATGTGGGACCCGGACTTGGCCCGGGTGCTCTCGTCGGGACCGCCCGTGGAGCCCTTGACCAGCTTCTCGCCCGCCGCCTTCCAGAGATCCTCCACGCCGGGGATCTTCATGGCGAGGCTCATCCCGCCCGACGCCAGTTGCATCGCCTTCGACGCGGGGCCGAACCAGCCGAGGTAGGCGTTGACCTCCTTCAGCTGGGGAGCGAAGCGCGGGAGGGCGTAGTGCTCGGAGCTGCCCACCGACACCGCGGGCAGCTGGCGGGCGCCGACCGGGAAGGTGCGCATGCTCTGCGCGCCCCGCTCGGGTTGCACCCGGCCGTCCAGGAAGTGAAACGACGGCGCCGCGATCACGCCCACGAGCGACGCCTTGGTGCCGCCGCTCATCGAGCTCGTGTCCGCGCTGCCGGTGAGGAAGTAGCCGACGTCCAGCCTGACCGCCGCCTCGCCCGCGCGGTCGAGGGCCAGCCCGCCGGCGAGATTGCCGGGAACCCAGTCATAGCCGAAGGCCGTGAACATCGCGCTGCCTGTCTCCTCTGCCGGCGCGTCGTAGCGGTCGAACACGTCACGGATGAACGGCGGCTCGCCGGTGCAGTCGAGGTAGTGGGCCCCGGACGTGGACGCGGCGGCCGCGGCCGTGGCCCCCCAGCGCACGAAGGGCCCGACGGTGCTGACCAGCACGTCGCCCTCCTCGACCAGCGAGGTCACGGTCGGCGGATCGGACACGTCGGCCACGGCGGTCTCGAGCCCCCCGAGCTCCCCGGCCAGCGCCTCGAGCTTGGAGCGGCTGCGGGCCGCCAGCACCGGCTCGAGCCCACGCTCCGACATGGCCTCGGCGGCCAGGCGCCCGGTGTAGCCCGTGGCGCCGAACAGGACGATGCGGCCGGCCACGCTATTCGGCCGCTGGCCGGCGCGCCTCGAGCACGGCCCGCACCCGCTCGATCGCCTCGCGGAGACTTTCGCTCCAGCCGCTTGAGGTCCCAGCCGGTGAGCGTGATCACGCGCATGGAGGTCTTGGCGGTGACGGTGGCGTTGCGCAGCGTCTTCTCCAGCAGCCCCATCTCCCCGAAGAAGTCGCCCGGGCCGAGATCGGCCACATGCTCCCCGTTTCGGGTGACCTCGGCCTCACCCTCCTCGATGGCCATGAACTCGTAGGAGAAGTCGCCCTCGCGGACCAGCTCCCGGCCGGCCTCGACCGTGACGTCCTGCGCGAACGTGGCGAGCCGGGTGAGCTCTTCCTCCGGGACATCATCGAACAGGGGGATCGACTTCAGCCTGGTTGAGTCCAACGGAGCCTCCTGGGTCTCGGTCGCGGCGACTCTACCCAACTGATCGGGTAGGGGTGTCCGTAACGTAAGGAAAGGGGCATGGCGTTACAGCGCAATCTCATCTACGCCTTCGCCGCCGGGCGAATCGCCTTCGGCGCCGCCCTCTTGGCGGCGCCCGAGCGCGTGGGCACGAGCTGGCTCGGCAAGCCGGCCGAGCACCCCGCCACGCACATCGCGCTGCGCGGTCTGGGAGGGCGCGACATTGCGCTGGCGGCCGGCGCCGCACTCGCCACCGCGCGGGGTTCCGGCGCGCGCCCCTGGCTCGCGCTCACCGTCGCGTCCGACCTGCTGGACATCGCGGCCACGCTGGCCGCCGGTGACAGCGTGCCCGACCGGGCCCGCAAGGGCACCGTCGCCCTGGCAGGGGGCACGGCCGTGCTGGGCGCGACCCTCACCGCACTGGTGGACGAATGAAGATCGCCATTGTCGGGGCCGGGATCTCCGGTCTCGTGTGTGCCCACCTGCTCCACGACGAGCACGACGTGACGGTGTTCGAGGCCAACGACTACCCGGGCGGCCACACCAACACCGTGCGGGTGGACACCGCGCACGAGACCCACTGGGTGGACACCGGCTTCATCGTCCTCAACGACCGGACCTACCCCAAGTTCGAGCGGCTGCTCGCCGGGATGGGCGTGGCCACTCAGCCCTCGAACATGAGCTTCTCGGTCAGCGACGGCAATGACTTCGAGTACAACGGCTCGTCGGCCAACGGCCTGTTCGCGCAGCGCTCCAACCTCGCGCGCCCGTCCTTTCACCGGATGATCCTCGACCTCATGCGATTCAACCGGAAGGCACGCTCGCTGGTGGGCCTCAACGGGTCGGGGCCGTCGCTGGGCGAGTTCCTGGACGAGGGTGGCTACTCGCCTCAATTCATCAAGGGGCTGATCGTGCCCCAGGCCTCGGCGGTGTGGTCGGCCGATCCGCGCCGTATGTGGGAGTTCCCGGCGAGCATGCTCGCCGACTTCTTCGCGAACCACGGCATGTTCGGCTTCGCCGACCGCCCGGCCTGGCTCACGGTCCAGGGAGGCTCGGCCCGCTACGTGGAGGCGATCGCGCGTCCGCTCGGCGAGCGGCTCCTGCTCTCAACGCCCGTACGGCGCATAGAGCGCTTCGACGACCACGTGGAGGTCACGCCCGCCGGAGGCGAGGCCCAGCGCTTCGACGAGGTGGTGCTGGCCGTGCACTCCGACCAGGCGCTGCGCATGCTGGCCGACCCGAGCGCCGCCGAGGCCGAGGTGCTCGGAGCGATCCCCTATCAGGCCAACGACACGGTGCTGCACACCGACCAGAGCCTGCTGCCACGACGCCGCCGCGCTTGGGCCAGCTGGAACTTCCACCTCCAGGACCAGCCGGCCGACCGGACCACCGTCACCTACCACATGAACCGCCTGCAGTCCCTGCGCGCCGACCGCGAGTTCTGCGTCACGCTCAACCGCACCGAGGCCATCGATCCGGACAGCGTGATCCGGACGCTGCGCTACGACCACCCGGTCTATACACCCGCCGGGCTGGCGGCCCAGCGGCGCTGGCGGGAGGTGAGCGGCGTGCGCCGCACCCACTACTGCGGTGCCTACTGGGGCTACGGCTTCCACGAGGACGGAGTGGTCTCGGGCCTGAAGGTGTGCAGCCGCTTCGGAAAGGCCCTGGCGTGAGTGCCTCCGCCCTGTACGAGGGCTGGGTCCGTCACCGGCGCATGGAGCCGGTGGAGCACGAGTTTCGCTACCGCCTGTTCATGGCCTACCTCGACCTGGACGAGCTGCCCGAGCTGCTCGACCGGGTGCCGCTGTGGTCGGCCCGGCGCCCGGCGCCGGCATGGTTTCGCCGGCGCGACTACCTCGACCTCGACCACGACGGCCCGGTCCGCCTGCTCACGCACGTGCGGACCTTCGGGCACCTGTTCAACCCGGTCAGCCTCTACTACTGCTTCGACCCCGCCGGCGAGCAGGTCGAGAAGGTGGTGGCCGAGGTGACCAACACCCCCTGGGGCGAGAAGCACGCCTACGAGCTCGACGGGCTCGAGGCGCGCATCGACAAGGAGTTCCACGTCTCGCCCTTCCTCGGCATGGGCTCCGAGTACCACGTGCGGCTGACGACGCCGGCCGAGCAGCTGCGGGTGCACATGGAGAGCCGGCGCGAGGGCCGGGTCGACTTCGACGCCACGCTCGCGCTGCAGCGGCGCGAGCTCTCGGCGCTTCCGCTGCTGCGCTACCCGTTCATGACCCTGCGCATGCTCGCGGGCATCTACGGCCAGGCGGTTCGGCTCAAGCTCAAGGGCGCGCCCTACCACCCCCATCCCGCGCGATGATCGCCCGCGCCGCAATGTCCGCGGTCCTGCGCCGTACCGGTGGCGGACGCCTGGAGATCGTCGACGAGTCCGACGGCGGGCGCCGCCACGTGTTCGGCCCGGAGCGTGCTCCGCTGCAGGCCACCATCGTGGTGCACGACGCCTCCTTCTGGAGAGGCTTCACCCGTGGCAGCCTCGGCCTGGCCGAGACCTACGCCGACGGCGCCTGGGACTGCGACGACCTGGTCACCCTGGTCCGCATCGGCGCGCGCGACATGCCGCGGGTCGACCGCCTGCGCGCGCCCTTCGCTCCGCTGACCGCCCTCCTGTCGCGCGTGCCCCGCAACACCCGCTCCGCCGCGCGGCGCCACATCTCGGCCCACTACGACCTGGGCAACGACATGTTCGAGCTGTTCCTCGACGAGACGATGAGCTACTCCTGCGCCTACTGGGACGAAGGGGTCACCACGCACGAGGAGGCCCAGGTCCAGAAGATCGACCGGATCTGCCGGAAGCTCGAGCTCACGCCCGACGATCACCTGCTCGAGATCGGCACCGGCTGGGGGTCGCTCGCGATGCACGCGGCGGGTGAGTACGGCTGCCGGGTCACGACCACCACCATCTCGTCCGAACAGCGGGCTCTGGCCATGGAGCGAATCCGCTCCGGGGGCCTCGAGCGCCGCGTCGAGGTGCTCGAGTGCGACTACCGCGACCTGAGTGGGACCTACGACAAGGTCGTTTCGGTGGAGATGATCGAGGCCGTGGGCTGGCAGTACTTCGAGCGGTTCTTTCGCCGTTGCTCGGAGCTGCTCGAGCCCGACGGGCTGATGCTGCTCCAGGCGATCACCGTCGACGACCGTGCCTACGAGGTCGAGAAAGCCTCGCGCTCGTTCATCAGGCAGCTGATCTTCCCCTCGGGCTGCCTGCCCTCGCTCGAGGTGATCTCGCGCTGCACGGCCCGGGCCACCGACATGCGCATGGTCGACCTAGAGGACATCACCGCGAGCTACCCGCCCACGCTGGTCCGCTGGCGGGAGAACTTCGCTCGCGCCGCCGAGCGCGCGGAGGAGCTCGGCTACGACCGGCGCTTCCGGCGGCTCTGGGACCTCTACCTGGCCTACTCCGAGGGCGGCTTTCGCGAACGGCGCATCGGCGACGTCCAGCTCCTGCTGGCCAAGCCGGGCTACCGGGGGTCGCGGCTGAAGATGCGGCCCGAGAGCACGTCCAGCAGCACCCCGGGCCCGCGCGAGGCCAGCTTGGCCAGCGCGAGCGTCCCGCCGGGCCCCAGCACGTGATCGTCGTTCTCGATCGCCCCGACGACCTTGCGAGCCCATTCTTCGGGCTCCTGCTCGGTCCAGCCGGTCGTGTCCATGTGGCCGCCGTAGGCCTTCTTGGTGGCGTCGAGCATGTCCGTCTTGATGCCGGGCGTGACGAGATGGAGCACGTCGACTCCGGTGCCCTTGAGCTCGCGCCGCAGCGACTCGCTGAACGCCACCACCCCGGTCTTGCCGGCGGCGTAGGTGGACGCGGCCGGGAACCAGGCGTAGCCGCTGATGCTCGCGTTGTTGACGATCTTGCCGCGGCCCCGCTTGATCATCCCGGGCAGCAGCAGCCGGGTGAGGTGCACCACGGCCACGAGGTTGACCTGGAACATCGCGTAGATGTCGTCGACCTCCTGCTCTTCGAGCAACCCGCCGGTGAGCAGGCCGGCGTTGTTCACGAGCAGGTCCACGGCGGGCACCTCGGCCGCACCCGCGGCGATCGCCTCCTTGCTGGACAGGTCGAGGGCCACCGGGCGAATCTCCTTGGCCCCGCCGGGGCCGGGGTCGAGCGGCTCGAACTTGTCCGGATCGCGCATCCCGCAGAGCACCAGGTCGAGCCTTCGACGGGCGAGCTCCTCGCTGATCGCGCGGCCGATGCCGCGGTTCGAGCCGGTGACGAGTGCTGTTTTTCCGGTGAGGTCCATGGTGTCTGAGGCGCTCCTTAATCACGTACGCAGGGGAAGGGGAGAACCGCTCATTCTCATCCATCCGCTCGGGGCCGAGCTCGTGGTGTGGGAGCCGGTGTTGGACCGGCTGGCCGCGGAGCGCGACGTCATCGCCGTGGACATGCCCGGCTTCGGCGGCTCGCCCGCTCTCAACAGCGGCGCCGAGCCCACTCCGGAGGCGCTGGCGGCCTCCGTCGCCCGCTTCCTGGACGCCCTCGGGCTCGGGCGGGTGCACGTGGCCGGCAACTCGCTGGGTGGCTGGGTGGCGCTCGAGCTGGCCAAGAAGGGTCGCGCGCTGTCGGCCACCGGGCTGTGCTCCGCCGGCTTCTGGCGCAGTCCGCTGGGCCCGCGCGGAGGACCCGACGTGCGCCGCTTCGGCCGGGCTCTGCTGCCGGTGATCCCCGCGATGGTCCGCAGCACGGCGGGCCGCCGGGCGCTGCTGGCCAGCTCCGTGGGCCATCCCGAGCGCGTGCCTCCGGAGGCCGCGGCGCGGCTGGTGCGCTCGTACGTCACCTCGCCGGGCTTCGACGCCGCCAACGCCGCGATGCGGGCCGAGGTGTTCGACGGAGTCGAGCAGATCGACGTGCCCGTGACGCTCGCCTGGGGCGAGCTCGACCGGCTGGTGCGCCGACCCGACCAGAAGCCCGAGCACTGGCGCTCGCTCGTTCTGCGCGGCTGCGGCCACATCCCGACCTGGGACGACCCGGCCCAGGTGTCGCGCGCGCTGTTGCATGCGAGCGCCTAGTGGCCTGAGTCGGAAGTTCGGCTTCAGCTTCCCGAGCTGCTGGGCGTGGCTGGCGACGCACACGGGATGAGTCGATGCGCAGCATCGGCGATTCCCGGGGGTGGCGTCAGGCGCGTCCAGACGCCGGGAAGGTGCGCACGAAACGACGACTCAGGGCACTAGACGGCGGGGTGCTGGGCCGGCGGCGGTCTTCGCCGCAGGCGCCGCCAGCCTGCGAACAGGGCCAGCAGCAGGGCCAGCACCGCCAAGAAGGCGAGCACCGGCACTGCGAAGGCCATCAGCACGAGCAGCCCCGAGCCGATGTCCTCGAGGAGGGACAGGATCGGGTTGCCCATCCCGCCGGTACCCGCCGTGGACAGCGGGCGAACGGCGGCGCGCCCCGTGTGGACGGTCTCGGCCGTGCCCGCCCCCAGCACCACCGCGGCCAGGGTGGGCAGGTCGGTGTCCACGCCCGTCTGCCCGGTGAACAGGACAGCTCCCGAGACGGGCGCCACCACGGTGCCCACGGCGTGCAGCACGTGATCCACCGCGGGCACCTTGTCGCCCACGAAGTCGGCGACGGTGAGCACGCCGAGGACCACGATCGTCCCGGTCCCGGTGAGGTCGTCGAACGGCTGCGCCAGCTCGACCACGTCGAGCCGGTTGAGCAGGGCCCCGGCGAACAGCGGTAGCCACGCGTTCAGGCCGGCCGCTGCCGACAGGCCGAAGGCGGCGAAGACGCTCGTCACGTCCATGCCGGAAGCGTAGGGGGCAGCCGGGTCACCTATACGATCGCTGGCGCATGGCCGTCGCCTCGCCGCCAGCCGTTCCCAACGGAGTGATCAGCAGGGTCCGCTCGGATCTGCGCTCACAGCGAGCGGCCCGCGGCCAGTTCCCGGCGGGCGATCTCTCCTTCAGCATGCGCCGCACGCGGGAGTTCGAGCGGGAGCCGCTGCCCCTGCTGCTGCGGCTGTACGACGAGTACGGGCCGGTGTTCTCGATCCGGCTGATCTACGCGCCGGTGGTGTTCGCCCTCGGTCCCGAGGCCAACCATTTCATGACCGTCTCAGGGGCCTCCAACTTCCGCTGGCGCGACGGCGGCATGGGCGACCTGATCCCGCTGCTCGGCGACGGCCTGCTCACCACCGACGGCGACTATCACCGCCGGGCGCGCCGGATCATGCTGCCGGCCTTCCACCGCGAGCAGGTGGCGGCGGCCAGGGACACGATGGTCGAGGAATGCGAGAGCGCCCTGGCCGGCTGGCGCCCGGGCGCGCGGCTCGACCTGTACGGCTGGACGCGCCACCTCGCGCTGCGCATCGCGCTACGGGCGCTGTTCGGCTTCGACCCCGACCGCAGCACCGAGGACGCCGACCTGGCCGAGGTATTCGAGCGGGTGCTCGGCTACTGGGGGCGCGAGTACGCCGCCCAGATGTTGCGCGGTCCCGGGAGCCCCTGGAGGCACATGCTGCGGGATCGCGCGGTGCTGGATCGCGTGATCTTCGAGCAGATCGAGCGCCGCCGGGCCTCCGGCGAGCGCGGGTCCGACATCCTCAGCCTGCTCCTCGACGCGGAGGACGAGGACGGCTCGAGGCTCTCGGTCCCGGAGCTGCGCGACCAGGTGATGACCCTCCTGTTCGCAGGACACGACACCACCACCTCCACCGTCACCTTCCTGTTCTACGAGCTGGCCCGGAACCCCGAGGAGATCGCCCCGCTCCTAGCGGAGCTGGACGGCGGCCCGCAGCCTCGGCTCGACATGGCCATCGACGAGACGCTGCGGATGTACCCGCCCGCATGGATCGGCCCGCGCCGGTCGATCGAGCCGTTCGAGCTGGGCGGCGTGCACGTGCCCGGCGACGTGCTCGTCAACTATTGCTCGTGGGCCAGCCATCACCTCTCCGAGGTGTTCCCGCAGCCATGGCAGTTCCGCCCCGAGCGCTTCGCTCCCGGCGAGCGGGAGAAGCTGCCGAAGGGGGCGTACGTACCCTTCGGGGGCGGCTCGCGGACCTGCATCGGGATGCGCTTCGGCCTCCTGGAGGTCAAGGCGATCGCGACGATGGTGCTACGCCGCTTCACGCTCGAGCTGGTGGAACCGATGCGCCCGCTCTCGATCCGCCAGATGCCGACGCTTTCGCCTCGCGGCGGTCTGCCGGTGGTGGTGCGAGAGCGGGACGGCTAGCGGCCCGCCACCGCATCGGCGAAGGCCGCTGCCTTCAGCGAGCCGAGCCCGGTGGCCAGGTCGTAGCCCGGCTGCGCGGCGCCGCCGGCGGGGCTTCTCCCCACGGCCGAGTTCGGCTTCTTCGAACTCGTGCCGCTGGTGATGTCGAAGAAGATCGAGCTGTAGCCGGGGCCGCGCGCGAGCTCGTAGAGAAGCGGCGGCAGCGACCCCAGCGGCGGGCGGCCTGCCGCGCGTTCCTGCTCGAGGACGAGCGCCACGATCGCGGCCGTGAGCGGCGTGGCGGCGCTGGTGCCGCCACCGATTCCCCAGCCGCCTCCGTCCTTGTCGAAGGTGGCGAGGCCGGGCATGAACGACGCCATCGCGGCGACGTCGGGGCTCAGCCGGGTGGGACTCGCCTTCTGCAGCTGAGGGCCGACGCCCGGCGCCTGCTGAAAGCCCGGGCGATGCCACACCTTGCTGGGCCCGCCGCCGGTGCCGACCCCCTGCTGAGGCTGGGTGGCGAACGTGGACCAGACGGTCTGGCGGGCGATCTGATCGCCGCCCGTCAAGCTCAGGTCGGTGCCACCCACGCTCGTGGTGAACGGCGAGCTCGCCGGGAAGAGCACGCCCGGCCGGTTGATGAAGCAGCCCTCGAAGCCCAGATCGCCGGAGGCCGCGAGAGTGGTGATTCCCATGGCGGCCGCCTGGGTCAGCAGCCGCGCTCCGAGCTTCAGCTGATCGAGCGTGAAGCGGCTCTCGCAGACGCCGTCGCTGATCGAGAGGATGTGCGGCAGCCTGCCGGCCTGGCGAGCCGGATCGAGCGCGCCGAACATGAACAGCACGAACGAGTGGGGGAAGCTCTGGTCGAGGGGCACGTAGATCGGCGTGATTCGTTGGAGGCCGGGGGCCAGCGACGCCAGCGCCTCGACGTCGAGCACCGTCTCCTCGGGGGCCGTGCCGGTGTCGGTGGTCGCGCTGGGCATCGCGACCTGACTCACAACGGGAGCCCGGAGACCGAAGCACTGCGCCCAAGTCCGGAAGCCGGAAGCGTCGACCTCCTGCGAGCTCAACGTCGCGACGCGGACTCCCGAGCCATCGAGGCCGCGGGCGCGCAGCTCGTCGACCCCGTAGGCGGTGGACAGCTGGTTCGGGGTGAACGCACCGGTCTTGAGGGCGCCCTCGCAGCCCTGAGCGACACCGGCTCTCGCCCTACCACTCGACCTGCTGCCGAGCTGGTAGACCTCGCCGCCCGAGACCTGACGCACCACTCTGCGCAGGGCACGTGGGGTGCACAGCCGAGTCGGGGGTGCGGTACCCGACGCGCAGAACAGCCGCCGCCCGGCTCGCGGGGTCAGAACCGCCAGGATCACCGACCGGTCCGAGCTGAGCTCCACCTTCTTGACGCCGGCTCTGCCTTCCAGGTAGCGCCGGACCGCTCGGCGGTCGGCCCGGCTGGCGGAGAACCGGTTCCGATACTGGCGCAGCGAGAGGAACCGGCGGTACCGGTCGGAGGCGGGGTTCGAGACCCGTCTCGCAAATTGAGCCGGTGTGCCCCGCTGGCGGAGGCCCAGCAGGAACACCTGGCGCTGGGGTGGCTTCGAGCGTGAGCCATCGCTCGCTGAGGCCGAGCCCGGGCTCGTAAACGCGGCATTGGCGACTCCCAGTGCGAGTCCCGCGCAGAGGACCAGGGCGATCCGGCCTGCGAGACGTGAGTCGGTTTCGTCTCTTCTGGGCACGCGCGGGCCATGCTACAAGCCGGTCCGAGAGGCGCATGCAAGGATCCTCCTCATGGACGCGGAGGCGCGCGTGTGCCCGTTCTGCGGCGATCCACCCGGGCCCGGGACGTTCTGCGAAGCGTGCGGACGCAATCTCGCGGCGGTCGAGCGGTTACCGACCCGGGCGGAGTGGGAGGGCGACCGGCGCCCACTGGCCGAGCGCTGCGCCGACGCGACCGCCGCCTTCCTTGCGGCCATGCACGCGGCCGGCGACCCCGGTGCCGTCGAGACGTCCATGGCGAAGCAGTCGGCCTTTCGGCGGGCGGGCTCGGTCCGTGGGTGGGTGGTGCGGCCGGTCGACCGGGAGGACTTCGAGAAGCCCCATCGCTACGAGCCGGGGCTGGTGTTGACGGTGGAGGGCCGGTTTCACCGCCTCCACAGCGAGCTCCGGGGCTGGGGCCAGCGCAACTTTCCCCACTACCACCACACCGTCGAGCCGGACGCGATCGACATGCCGGTGGACGAGCGGCTGATCGGCGAGCTGGACACCGTGCTCAGGAACCACAGCTAGCGCTCGCGGGCGATGGGGGGTGCCTGGCTCGAACAGGCGACCTCCTCCTTGATGCGCTTCAACCCCGGGAGTCCGCTGCTGCTCTCATGCGAGATCGCTAGGGGGGGTCAGGCAGCGGACCACGCCGGCCTTTCGTCAAAGCGGCAGTCGAGCCGGGGCTGGCCGGTAGGAGGTGGCGATTGCACTACTGCTGGCCGGCCGTGGTCTGCAGGCTTCGTTCGGCGTCGGGAGTTCGGCCCAGGGCGGGACTCGCGGTCGGGGTGCCGGGCTCAGCGGCTGCCTCTTCAAGCGCTTCGCCGGCGCGCACGGGCGCCGGTATCAGCGCCGCCCCTACGAGGATGAGCGCGAACGCCGCGATGCGCACCCCAATCACGAAGGCGTCGTTGCCGAGCCGGTCTCCAAAGACCGCCAGCCCGGCGAGGATCGTCGACAGGTTTGCCGCGACCGAGGTGACGGCGATCACCGCGACGCCGTCGCCGATCTGGAGGCTGCGAGCGGAGGCGTAGAACGAGAACACCGCCGCCGTGACGATGACCAGGCTCCAAGGGCTGAGCAGGCCGACCGGGCCGCTGTCGAGGTCTCCCGAGAGCGCCTTGATCGCTACGTCTGAGATCCCGAACCCCAGCCCGGCGGCAATCCCGAGCAGCACGCCGCGCTGCGCCGGGATGCGCTCGATCAGATGGGAGACGACGAGAAGCACGCCGACCCCGACAGCGATCGACTCGAAGATGATCATCCCCGCAAGGGAGTAGCCGGAGTGGGCTTCTCCTTCGCCGCCGCCGGTCAACGTCAGCAACGTGAGCGAGACCGCCACCAGTCCGATCCCGATCCACTGGCGACGTCCCAGCTCGAAGCCGAAGAAGCGCTCGGCAAGCACCGCCAGGAAGACGAGACCTCCCGCCAGCACGGCCTGGCCGATCGAGATCGGGGCAAGCGTGAGCGCGGCCACGTGCAGCGCGAACGCGACCGCCGCCACGCCCCAGCCGATGCTCCACCACTTGGAGCGAAAGAGATCGATCGCACTGCGCAGTGGATGGCGCATGACCACATCGGGCGCTTCGACCGCCCCCCTGTGCTTGAACAGGAAGGCGAGATTCGTCCCAAGGGCGGACAGCAGCGCACAGACAAGGCCCACGCCGACGGCCAGCGAGACGCTGGTCACCGCGGGGCCCCCTTCCGATCGTTGATCGGGCCCAAGAGAGCGCTACCCCCGCCTGGCGTTCTGGCTCATGCCAATCAAGGTACGCCGTATTGCGTTCGAGGGGCCGATGGCCGTGCGCCTCCTCCGCCCGAGCGTCACCCGCCCCGCGCGCGATTCACGGCCGCTCGGCGACCCGCTTGGTCTACTGCATGTCACTCAGACCGCTCGCCGAGCCGATGGCCGCGCAGCGTGGCAAGGGCAGAAGGGCCGGACCTCGGGGAGGCCCGGCCCTTCCTGGGTCCAGCGGTCAGCGCATGCCTGCTACGGGGCGCTGATGGTGATGTAGGCCGCGTCGAACCCGTCGAACGTGAGGGTGTACGTGAAGCTCACGAGTTCGAGGGTGCCCTCCCGGATCTCCGGGACCCAGTTCGAGTTCGGGCAGACCTGGGGCGCGTCGAACGGGCTCACCGACTGGGTGGGAACCCGCAGCTGCCCATTCCTCGAGGAGGTCACCGTTGCGGAATCCGAGGCGGAGAACGCCGCGGTGTGCGACTCGATGGGGTTGTTCCTGTTGTTGCCGGGGTTGTTGCAGTCGATGGTCGCCGTGTACTCGGCCTCCAAGGCGACGTCCGCGTTCGTGTGCCCGACGCCGCCGAGCACGTACGCGGAGCAGTCGACCGACAGGTCCAGGCTGACCGTGCACGAGGGCGAACCCGACCTGACATGCGAACTCCCCGGCGCATTGTCGGAGTTGAAGCTGTCCGCCGTCGGGGTGTAGGTCCCCGGTGCGACCTGCGCCGAAGCTGAGGAAGCCATCAGGAACAGCGCGGTTACCGCCAGTGCGGTGATTGCGAATACTCGCTGCATGCTGTTTCATCCCTTCAGTAGTCCTGCTGCGCCTCGGTTCGAGGCGCAGTCTTGGGGGGGCTCCGCTCCGCCGTTGGCCTCATACCAGGGTGGAGTGGAGCCTGCTCCGGCGACTTCAGGGGGACCTCGGCACATTTCGCCAACCTCCTCGTTGGCGGCCGGACCGAACCCAGCTGACCGCCGCGAACGCCGAGCGATCGCGAAGGGTTCCCGGCCAGATCGACATTGGGGCAGGACCGATCTGACTCCTGACTATCGAGTATCCCCCGCGGGCGAGGTCGCGAGTGCGGCATCGCGCCAAGAAAACCCGCAGTTTGCGCATTTCTTGCTCGCAGTTTGCACCGTTTTCGACGCAAACAGCAGCGCAATGATCGCGGCCGGGCTGGGGCGCACGCGGGACAGCTCCGCGCTTCCACGACGCTTCCACAGCACCAGTCTCGACCTGTCCGTCCGTTGGTGCGATGGCAGCCGTTCCGCTTCCCACGCGGACTCCTGGGGATGGGCGGTGCCTGGCTCGAACAGGCGACCTCCTCCTTGTAAGGCGCGAGCAGCTGCTGCGGTCTACTGCCGCCTGTCGCTCGGACCGCTCGACGAGCGATGATCCTCCATAGCTGCTGCGGTCTGCTGCCGTTTGCCGCTTCCAAAGCGCTTCCACACGCTCATCGCTCTAGTCGAAGGGAAGAGTCCCGAGGCTGCGCTGAGGAGCGACCGGTGGCGAGTCGGTCGACTGGCGGCAACGACCCCGCCCGAAAGCGGGTCGCTCCCGTCAATCAGGCGGCCATACGGCTGCACGAACGGAATGCCGCTGGTAACACCTCGGCCTCGAGTTCGCCCAGCACCAACACGGCACGCCGGCGAGTAGACGGCTTGCGGCCCGCTCATACAGTCGTTGGCCTTCTCTCGAACAGTCGCGGCGTCGAAGCCTGCGGGGAAAGGCCGTCGGCACACCTTCTTGGCGACACGGCGAGCGCTGGCTCGAGGCACGACCGGCACACGCTGACAGCGGCGATCCGGGCGAGCGCGGCCCAGCCGACGCGCCGCCGTCGTTCGGCTGAAGCGAGCACGCCATACAAAGCCGAGTAGTAACCGTCGCTCCCCCGGTGCGCACGGAGCTACAGCAGCGGATCGGGCCGCCAGCCGGTATTCCTGCACGGTCCGAGCGTCGTTCCGAGGTACATATCGGGGAACGCGGAAGTTTCGTGGCTTCTCTGCGCGCTAGCGATCCTCAGGGCGCGCCGGATCGGCTTCGCCTGCGTTCTTGGTGAGCGGCGCGAAAGCTTGGGCGCGGGCGTAGAGCTTGTAGAGCCGCAGCTCGTCGGAGAAGCCGGTGGCACACACCCGTTGGAAGATTCGGTACGCGTCCTCGTCGGAGAGGTCGGACTCCGCCGACTTCGCGCTCTGGGGGGTGAGCTGCCCGCGGATGTCCTCGATCGTCGCGTAGCGCCGCTTCACCGAGCCCCCCCGCCAGTCGCCGCAATTCGCGAACTGGGCCGTGGAATTGCCACTCACCAGGCCCACGCCCCGGATGTCGACCGGGGCTTCCCTGTCACGGCCGACGGTGCCGCGGTCGTCGGTCGCTCCGCAAGCCGGCAGCGCGGCGGCCGCGACAACGAGCATGGCGAGGCCGGGGCGGCTCACTCGCCTCAAGGCATCAGTTCGGCGAGCCGTTTCCTCAGCGCGTCCGCCTCGGCCGACTTCTCGAACGCCCGCGCCGCGGCGGTCCGGCTCAGGACCGTGCTCCGTGCGGCCGGGCTGCCGGGCCTGGCCGGCCGTGTCCACCAGTCGCAGTCCGTGGGCCCGGTTGCGTCGTCGGGGCCGTTACCGCAGTCGACCAGGTAGGCGAGCTTGGCAACGTCGTTGTTGCCGACGCTGGTGGCGCAGTTCGACGGCAGCACCTGAGGCGGGTCTCCCGGGAGACGCCCGGCGTTGCCCGGACCGGTCACGCTGGCCGCGGCCCCGTCGGGGCCGGTGTTCCCGAACCAGCAGTTCCCGGTATTGGCCGGGAACAACTCGCCCCACCAGAAGTCGTTGCCGTTCGGCTTATCCGGCCTCGCACCAGGGGTGCGGGCGTTGGCGAACATGTCGACCGCACCCGGATAGCGGAAGCCCTTCGGCTCTCTGCCGACGCGGTTGCGGAAGAACCGGTTGCCGCACGAGGTCGACAGCCCGTTGGCTGGCGCACCCGGGCATGAGATGCCGGGGAAGATGTCGCCCTCGGCGCCGCCGCCGTTGGTGAGGGAGTCCGGGACGGCGAACAGCATCGCCCCGTCGCGCCAGTTGTCGAAGATCCAATTGTGGTGAACGCGGGCGTCGTTCATGCCCGCGTAGATGATCCCGGTGCCGATCGGCACTGCCACCAGCGGGGCCACGGGCGCACGGTCGGTGTAGAGGTCGAGGTTGTTCGCGTAGATGTAATTGTGGTCGATCTCCGAGCTGTCGGCGGGGAAGCCGGGATGACCGGCGGCCGAGAGCGTGTCGCTCGAGATCCCGGTCATGTTTCCGTAGATGTGGTTGCGCGTGATGCGCACGGCGTTGCCCATCGAGCCCGAGTAGCCGAGTGCAGAGCCGTGGAGGTCGCAGTTCCTGATGACCGTGTTGGGGCGCGGGGCGTCCGGATAGAAGTCGGTCGACTGGGAGCCGGTCTCGGGAGCGGCGCCCGGGTACACCACCGCGTCGCCCGCGCCGAACCCGTCGCAGTTCTGGACGAGGCTGTGGTCCGAGGTGAAGGAGAGGTGGCCGTAGTCGGCGCCCCAGAAGAACTTCACCCGGTCGAGCAGGATGCCGTCGACCTCCTCGTTGTAGAAGGTGTGTTCCCGCGCACCGCGCACGAGGAAGTTGCGTCCGACGAAACCGTCGGCGCGGTCGACTCGCAGGACGACGTGCTTGGCGTAGCCGCCCGGCTTGGCCCCCGGCCCCTTGCGCCGATAGTCCGTGCCGGCGTCCATGATCACGTCCTCGGGCTTCGGCCCGGTGCCCTCGATCTGCAGGTTGCAACGCAGGCACTGGCCGTGCTCCTGCGCCGGGATCCCTCTGCGGTCCGAGCGCGGCGGCACTGGCGGATCGCCCGTGATCGCGCGCCCTTGCACGTAGATCAGGTTCTGGTCGTTGGGGCAGGTGACCTGGTACTCGTAGCTCGGCGTGAGGTCCCCGCTGGCGTCCTTCTGGAGCAGGCTCGGGTTGCACTTCGGGTCGTTTTCCGGGGCCCTGCGCGAGCCCGGCTCGGTGTAGTGGCCCGGCAGGATCAGGATCCGGTCGTTGTTGCCCGCGTCGAGAACCGCCTTCTGGACCGAGCGGTAGTCGCACTGCGCGGCCAGGGCGTCGTTGATGGCGAGCAGCCGCTGCGCCCCGCGCTTCGAGAGCTTGATCTTCGGCTGGCTTGGACGGAGGCGGTAGCCCTCCTTGCGGGCCTTGCGCACCGATGCGCGCAAGAGGGCCAGCGACTGCGCGCCCCCATTGCCCTTGCAGACGACGAGCACGTC
The DNA here is from genome assembly GCA_963751105.1 of uncultured Thermoleophilaceae bacterium. Lineage (GTDB taxonomy): Bacteria > Actinomycetota > Thermoleophilia > Solirubrobacterales > Thermoleophilaceae > JACVRW01. The sequence continues at coordinate 222,268 of CAVVTG010000001.1, forward strand.
GCCCGGTCCCGCCCCGCTGGCCGCCGACTTCAGCGAGCGCGCCTTGGGCACCTTGCCGCCGGCCGGCGGGCTGACCGAGTTGTCGGGGCGTGGGTCCGGCCAGTACGACGGCCGCTCGAGGTGAGCCAGGGCGAATGCCGGCAGAGCCAGCATCACGGTTGCGAGCGTGGCGGCCAGCGATACTCCACGCCTCGTGAAACGCCGCTCACGTGTTGGCCTCTCCCCCAACCCCGAACCTCCTTGGCCTTCGTCGTCGAGCCCACGCGGCCCCGGCCAGGGGTCGCGGCGCGAATGTAACAGAGGCCGGCGGAGGACGTCCCCGGTAACGCGCTTCAGGCTCACTTCCCGTGAGCTTAAGAGCATCGCCGTCAACCTGAACTTCGACATGGTCGGCTCGCCGGCTCCGGCGTGGTGGAAAGGGTGTTCAACGGCTACTTCGCCTCGCAGAACCTGCCGACGGACCGACCGACTTCAACGGTACGACGCCTTCCAGGCCATCAGCACTCCCGCCGGCTCTGCCACGGCTCCCCAGCCCTTTCACCTGCCCATCGCCCCGCGGCTTGACCTTCCGCGGGGATGCCAGCTCCTTCGGCGGCGATCCCAAATGCGCGCCTCCCCCACCTCTCGGGAAGGCCGCGCTCGGAGATGCCGTCGTGCCTGCCTAGATGATTGCGGCCCGCCGTGGTCGCCCCTCAGCTGGCACCCGAGCTCGAAGACTGGGCGTGCGGCGGGATGTGGGACGCTCGGTTGTGCTCGTCCATTGCGGCCAAGGCCACACGGGCGTTCTCGAGCTCGGTGAGCGCGCGACGGGGCGCGGATTGGGGGATTGGATGCAGGCTGAAGCGCGCCTCCTCGAACAGGGCCATCAGCGATGTCAACGATCGCTCCGGCATGCCCTGCTCGCGTAGCACTCGCTCCAGGTACTCGCGTGGTGCCTCGGGGGTTCGCCGGCCGAGCGCTCGGTCGGCGAGGACTTGCTCCATGCGCGCATACGCTTCGATCACCGCAGCCCGGGTGTCCGCGGGTTCGCGCAGCAGCTCCGACGCTGTGTCGACGGCGTGCCGCGCTACCTCCGCGTCGTTCTCCATGCCCGCAATGGACGGCCGAGCCACGGTCGTTTCCGGCGGCGTCGGCCGGCTATCGCGGTGCCTACGCCGTCTGCCCCCCCGCCTCCGGAGATCGCGAACGAGCGGCACTCCCGCGGCGAGGATGCCCACGCCGATCGCGGCGATCGTCCACCGCAGCCACGCCGGCGTGGTGGACTCCTCGTCTGGTTCGATGACGAACACCTCGGGAGGCAGGGCGCCCGGCACCGGGAACGTCGGCGGTGGGGGCATCACGACGTCCGTCGGCCGTTGAGGCGTTCCGGTGGGCTGCCCGGTCGTGTCCCACAGCGGCTCGCGACCGGCGATGGCGACTCCGCAGACCAGCATCGTCAACGCGATGACGACGGCTACGGTTCGCCCATCGCGCGCAACGCCGTGACGCTCAGCAGGCGGGGTTGTAGTCACGCTCGGGGAGCGCATCGCGCCACTCGCTTCGGGTGAGCCGGCGGCCGGCCACAGCGCAGGCGTGTCGTGCCCATGAGGCGGGGCGAACGTCCCACCGGTAGGCGCGGGCGGTGTCGGTTAGGGCGAACAGATGGGCGCCGTCGGGTGTGAATTGGGGGAGCAGATAGCGGTTCGGCAGGCCCGGCAGCGCGGCGCCGAGCGCCTGCTGCGTCCGCAGGTCCCAGAGACGGACGGTGCCGTCGGGGCCGCCCGTGGCGAGCGTGCGGCCGTCGGGGCTCATCGACTGCCATTCCACTCGTCCGGCGTGGCCGGTGAACCTGCGGGTGGCCGGATTCCAGTCCTCGGCGAGGTTGCCTGGAGCCGGCTCCTCGACCGACCACAGCCGCGCCCAGCCCTTGTAGCTGCCGCCCACCAGGTAGCGGCCGTCGGGCGTGAAGCGCACGAGGTCCCACACCGTCTCCGCCCCCACCAGCGACGCTCGCCGCCGGCCCTTGGTCAGATCGAAAATCTCGACACCCCCCGATGGCGGGCGCGTGACGGCCAGCCGCCGGCCGTCGGGGCTGAGCGATATGTCCCCAACCGCCGGGTAGCGAAGTGGACTGCCGGCCGGCTCGCCCGAGGGAAGCGCCCACAAGCGGACGACGCCGTCGTTCCGGTCGCCCGTGTCGTCGCTCGCCGTTGCCATCAGGCGTCCGTCGGCGCTGAAGCTCGGCGTGAAGACCGTGTCGCGGTGCCCCACTAGGCGCTTCACGATATGTCCACGGCGCGGGTCGACCAGGGCGAGGAAGCCGTCGTCGCCGGCGACGACGAGCAGCCTACCGCGCGGCACGTACCCCATTCCCCTGACGGGACCCTTCGGGACCACGCGGAACTCCGAGAGCTCCCGCAGCGTCCGGGCGTCGACCAGGGCGACGGTCCCGTCCACCCGCCCGAGGGCGAGCACGCGGCCGTCGGGACTCAGGGCGAAGCGGGGCACGTCCATGTTGTTCCGGCCGGCCTGGAACGAGCGGCCCAGGCGGCGGGTGCCGGCGAGATCCCAGATGAGAACTTTGCCGTCCAGGCCGGTTGTATATAACGTCGAGCTGTCGCGACTTATCGCCAGACCGGTTATCTGTCCGGCGTGGCCCTCAAGCGTCTCGCTGGCGGCGGCCCGCTGGACGTCCCAGACGATGAGTTCGCCATCCTCGCCCGCGGTGATCGCGGTCCGCCCGTCCTCGCTGAACGCCGACTCCACGACGGCGCCCGCGTGTCGTCCGGAGGCTCGGCGAACCTTGTCCGTGTTCAGGTCGAGGAAGCGCACCGATCCGTCGCGGCCGCCGACCAGCAATGTGCGATCGTCTGGGCTCAGGGCCGCCTGCTCCGCGCCCACGGGCAGGCGTCGCAGCGAGCGCAGCGTGCTGGCGTCCCTGATCTCCGTGTCCTCGTCGAATCGGGTCGTCACAAGGCGCCGGCCATCGCGCGTGAGCATCAACGTCACGAGGTCGTTGCTGACGTGCCTCTCCCGGCCGAGCGGCCGGCCGGTGCGCGTGTCGAAGCGCTGGATGCTCGTGCCGCCGCCTGGCGGGAGCGCGATGGCGGCGAACAGCGTGCGCCCGTCGGGCGAGAAGCGCATGGCGTACATGATCCGATCGCGTCCAATGCGAAGCCGGGCGAGCACGCGATGGGTGCGAGCGTCCAGGACGACGGGCTCGCCGCCGCCGACCGCGACCCGTGAGCCGTCGGGGCTGAACCGCACGTCGGGCCTGAGCACCGCGTCGATGATGACGCCGGCGAGGCCGGAGACGGTTGACGGTCGGCCCGGCGATCGCCGAGTGCGCGCGTCGACGAAGGTCAAAGTGCCGTCGTGGTCGAGGAACGCGAGGGTGCGCCCGTCGGGGCTGAGGTCAAGGCTGATCAGCCGGTCGCCGTCGCCGCGGAGCACGCCTATCGCCGCCGGGCTCTTGAGCAGCGCCGCCAGGAGGTTGCCGCGCGTCTGCACGGTGTCGGCGAGCGCCACGCCTTGGCGGGCGAGCAGCAGTGAGCGGTCCAAGTCGTCCTCGACGAGCGCCTGCGCGCCTAGCCGCTGAGCGTCGGCTGCGACTGCCTCGTCTCTGGCATTGCCGCGCTGGTCGAGCGCAACGAGGCTGGCGATCACCGCGAGTAGCAGCAGCGCGGCGACACCTGCCAGCACGGCGAGTAGGCGACGGTTCGAGCGCTCGCTTGCCGCACGACTTTCGTCTACGAAGGCGCGCTCGCTCATGTTGAGTTCGCCCCGATGGGCGGCCGACCAATCCAGCGCCGCCGCCAGGCGGGCACCGCGATAGAGCTCTTCCGGGTCGCGCCCGCCCACCTCCCAGGTGCGCGCCGCATCGCCCAGTTGGAGCTGCAGACGGCGACCCTCGGCATCCTCCTCCAGCCAGCCACGCAGGCGGGGCCACTCGCGCAACAGCGCCTCGTGCGCGACCTCGACCTCACCCTCGCCGATGGTGACCAGTCGCTCTTGCGCCAGCACGGTCAGTACCTCGGCCACGCGATGGTCGCGCCCGCTATCGAGCTCAACCAGCGGCACGCGCCGGCGCACGACCGCCTCGCCCTCAGCCGGGCCGGCCAGCCGCAGCAGGATCCGCCGGGCGAGTCGCCGGCGATCCGGGTCGAGCCGTTCATAGGCCCCCTCGGCCATCCGCGCCACCGCGCCGTGCACGCCGCCGGCGTGCTCGTAGGCGCTCATCTGCATGCGCCGGCCATCGCGACGCTGCCACAGCTCCAGCAGCGATGTGGACAGCAGCGGTAGCGCTCCCGGCTCGCCCTCGACGTCGGCGACCAGCGCATCGACGAGCTCCGGCTCCACACGGAGGCCGGCGCGGCGTGCGGGCAGCTCGATCGCGCGTCGCAGCTCGCCGCGGCGCATCGGCCCGACCAGGACCTGGTTGGCGCCGAGCAGGCGCGACAGCTCGGGATACGCGGCACAGCGGCCGTAGAAGTCGGCGCGCACGGCCACGAGCACGGATGCCCGTCTGCGCGGGTCGCGAGCACCGCTGACGAGCGCGTCGATGAACGCCCCGCGCTCGGACTCGTCGCGGCAGGTCGCGAACGTCTCCTCGAACTGATCGACAGCGATGATCAGTCGGCCCGGCGACGCGGCGTCGGCGGTGGCCTGCTCAAGCGCGCGCATCGGATGCTCGCCCGGGCGCAGCACCGCCAGCGCCCAGCCCTCACTGCCCGGCAGGACGCCGCCGGCCACCGCGGCGAGCAGCCCGGCCCGCAGCGCCGAGGACTTGCCACTGCCCGACGGCCCCACGATGCCCATCACCGGCGCGCCCGCCAGGCGCGCCACCATCTCGGCCACGAGCCGCTCACGACCGAAGAAGACCTCGGCGTCCTCCACGTCGAACGAGGCGAGCCCCTTGAAAGGGCAGGCTACGACGGCCCGCTCGGCGTCCTCCAGCGCGGCGCGCTGGCGGAACGCCTGTAGCTCCACCACGTCGCTCGCGAGGTCGTCCTCCGCAACGCGCAAGCCCTTGCGTTCACCCGCCGCGCGATCTGCGGCCGCGCCGCGCCGGCGTGACGCCTCGGCGCGCGCCCAATCACTCGCTGCGCGGTGCACGTGCTGCGGGACCCCGCCGCTCACCTCGGCGAGGTGCTCGACGGCGACATTCACGTCATCGCGCCCCCCGGCATAGAGCTGCGCCACGGCGCGCACGCCGTCGGTGTCGAGCGGCGGCAATTCCAGCGTCGCGTCGGTGCGCAGCCGGGTGGCGAGCGCGGGATCCTCGGTGGTCGCCAACACGAGCACCGGCAGCCCGGCCAGCTCCGCCACGAGCTCGCCGAGCCTGGCCAGTTGCTCCTCGCCCGCGCGGTCGACGTCATCGAATACGAGCAGCGTCGGCCGTCGCGCTTCGCGCGCGCTCGCGAGCGCTGCGCGCGCCGCCTCCGGCGCGCCCGCGCCGGACAGGTAGAGCACCTCGCCGCGGTCGCGCTGCAGCTCACCGGCCAGCTCGGCCGCCAGCCGCGTCTTGCCCATCCCGCGCGCGCCCGCGACCAGCACGAGCCGGCCAGCGCCGCGCTGGGTCCGCCGCCAGTGCCCACGCAGCAATTCCAACTCGGCTTCTCGGCCCGCCAACAGCGTGCCTGCGTCGAGCTCCGGCGGGAGCTCCGCCGCCTCCGCCGCCGGTGAGGAAAGGGCGGGATCCTGCGCGAGTATCGCCCGCTCCAGCTCCCGCAGATGCTCCCCCGGCTCGATTCCCAGCTGCTCGACCAGGCTCCTCCTGGCATCGCGGTAGGCCTGCAGCGCATCCGCTTGCCGATCACAGCGGTATAGGGCGAGCATCAGCTGCGCACGGAGACGCTCCCGGTAGGGATGCTCGCGGATCAGCGCCTCGAGCTGTGGCACCACCTCCTCATGGCGGCCGCAGCTCCAGCTGCGCCTCCACCAGCTGCTCGAGAGCGGCGGTCCGCAGGTCTGCCAGCCGCGCGACCTCGCGCTGGGCGAATGGCTCGTACGCGACGTCCGCGAGGGGCGGGCCGCCCCACAGCGAGAACGCCCGCTCGAGCGCCTGAACGGCTCGCTCCGGGCGGCCCTGGGCCAGCTCGCTTCTGCCCTCGGCGACCAGCAGCTCGAACTGGTGGGAGTCGAGATGCTCCGGATCGAGCCTCAGCTCGTAGCCGTGCTCCCGGGTCACGATGATGTCGCCCGAGCCGTTGCCGGTCTCCCCGGCGAGCGTCTTGCGCAGGTGGGAGATGTGGACCTGCAGCGTCTTCGTGGCGGTTGTAGGCGGATGCTCTCCCCACAGCTCGTCGATCAGGCGGTCTGTGCTGAGCGTCTCGTTGGCGTGGAGCACGAGCAGCGCCAAGAGCGAGCGCTGCTTGATCCCGCGCGGCGTGACAACGCGGCCCCCGTCGAGGGCCTCCAAGTGACCAAGGATGCGGAACTCCATGTGAGTCCGTGGGCGCGGGCCGATTAGGCCAACGTACAGGGGTATACCTTGCCCCACAAGCTGTCCCGGCCGCGCTTTTACCGCACTTTTGCCGCGCCGCAGGCACTACCCCAGACGATCGTCACTCGACGTCGGAGACATCAAACAACCGGGCAGGCCGTCAAGCGGCCGCCCCCGCGACAGGAGGCAGTCATGAGTCACTCGATCTCCCCGCAGCACCCCGCAGTCGTCCCTCGCTCGCACTACGTGCACATACGAGCGCTACTCGCCATCGCGGTGATTGCCGTCGTCGGCCTGACCGTGGCCGTTGTGATTCTCGCTACGGGCGGCGCTGGCGGCACCAGCGCGACCGCAGCGCGCGTCAGCACGCCCGCCCCTGCGGCGCCTGGCCAGCGCTACGACGGTGGCCCCGAAGAGGGCACCCGCGGACTCGCCCCGCTTAACGCCACCCCGAGCGCCGCAATCCGCTACGACGGCGGCCCGGAGGAGGGCAGCAGCGCGATCCAGCCCTTGAGCGCCGCAATGAGCACGTCGGCCGGCATCCGCTACGACGGCGGGCCCGAGGAGGGCACCAGCGGTCTCCCCCGCTAGCCCCGGCTGCGAGGAGGTTTGCGCGGTGAGACTGGTCGCCGAGGTGGCGTTCGTCATCGTCGGAGCCATCGGGACGGCGGTCTGCCTCGCGGCGCTCGCTGCTCGGTTGCCGGCGGGCCAGCCGGTGTTCGAGCACGGGTTGCGGCCTCGCGTCAAGACCAAGCTGTGGCCGGCCCAGCTGGTGCGACTCCAACGCATCGTCGAACGGTCGGGCTCGAGCGGCCTGGACGCGCACACCCGCCTGCGGCCGGTGCTGGTCGAAATCGCCGAGGCGCGTCTGGCCCGGCGCGGCCTCCGGCTGGACCGGGACGTCGCCGAGGCGCGGCGCCTGCTCGGGCCCAAGGCGTGGGAGCTCCTGCGTCCCGGCCGGCCGCGGCCGGAGGATCGCGAGGCGCCTGGTATCGCGGTGCGTGACCTCGAGGAGATCCTCGACGCGCTGGAGGCACTGTGAACGAGCGGCCGGGCGATCTCGTCGAGCTCGGCGAGCAAGCGGCGCGGATCCTCGACGAGGTGGAGGGTGCCGTCGTGGGCAAGCGTGGCGTGCTCGAGCTCGTGCTGACCGGCCTGCTGGCCGACGGACACGTGCTGATCGAGGACAACCCAGGCCTTGCCAAGACGCTGATGGCGCGCTCCTTCGCGGCGGTAACCGGTCTCCGCTTTGCTCGTGTGCAGTTCACGCCGGACCTGATGCCGTCGGACGTGACCGGCTCGGCGATCTACGACCAGCGCAGCGGGGAGCTGCGCTTCCAGCCGGGCCCGATCTTCACGCACGTCCTGCTCGGCGACGAGATCAACCGCGCGCCGCCAAAGACCCAGGCGGCACTGCTGGAGGCGATGGAGGAGCGCCAGGTCACCAGCGAGGACGGCACCCGCACGCTGGAACGCCCGTTCCTGGTGCTCGCGACGCAGAACCCGATCGAGTACGAGGGAACCTATCCGCTCCCCGAGGCGCAGCTGGACCGCTTCCTGCTGCGCCTCCGCGTCGGGTACCCCGACCGCACGGCGGAGCTCGAGCTTCTCGCCCGGCGCCTGGAGCGCGGCCAGGACGGGGTCGAGCTGCACACAATCGTCGACCGCGACGAGCTGCTGGCAATGCAGCGGGCAGTCGAGCGGGTGCACGCCGACGCCAGCATCCTCGGATACGCGGTCGACATCGTCACCGCCACGCGGGAGAGCGCCCAGATCCAGGTCGGAGCCAGTCCCCGCGGCACGCTGGCGCTGCTCAAGCTTGCGCGGGCGAAGGCCGGGGTAAACGGACGCGACTTCGTTACGCCCGACGACGTCAAGCAGATCGCTGTGCCGGCTCTCGCGCATCGAATCACCCTGCGCCCCGAGCTTTGGATCCAGCGCGTCAACCCCGAGGACGTGGTACGGGACTGCCTCGACAGCTGCCCCGTCCCGCCCGTTCGCGTGCCCGACGAGGCGCGATGACGATCACGGTCTCGCCGCGACTACAGACATACACGGCACTCGCCGCGATCGCCCTCATCGCGGCGCTCGCCGCGGGCCGCCCTGAGTTTGCCGCGCTGGCGACGCCGTTCGTCCTGCTCGTCGCCGTCGGCCTGGCGGGAGCGGCGCCGCCGGCGCTCGACGGCGCGCTGCGACTCGACCGCGAGCGTGCGCTCGAGGCCGAGCATGTAGGCGCTACCGTGACGATCCAAGCCTGCGGTGCCGCAGCGCGCGTGGATCTCTATCTGCCGACGACGGCGCGGCTGCACACCGACCCGATTCCGATCGCGCTCTGGCTCCCTCGCGGCGAGCGGCGTAAGGTTCGGTTCGAGCTCACCGTCGGCCGCTGGGGCGTACACGGCGCGGGGCCCATAGTGGTCCGCGCCCGCGACCGCCTTGGCGCGTTCACGCAAGAGGGTCAACTCGGGGAATCGTGCGAGCTTCGCGCCTACCCCAACGTCGGCCGGCTGCACAGCCTCGCCGCACCGCTCCGAACCCGACCGGTCCTGGGCAGCCAGGTCGCCCGCGAGCGCGGCGAGGGCATCGAGTTCGCCGATCTTCGACCGCTCGAGCCCGGCGACCGCGTACGGCACATCAACTGGCGCGCGACATCGCGCCGCCGCGTCCCCCAAGTGAACGTGCAGCATCCAGAGCACAGCGCCGACGTCGTCCTGTTCCTCGACACATTCGCCGAAGCCGAGCACGCCGGCGAGGGCACACTCGACGCCACGGTGCGCGCCGCCGCCGCACTCGCCTCGGCACACCTCGCGCGGCGCGATCGCGTCGCGCTCGTGAGCTTCGGCGGCGTACTCAACTGGCTCACGGCGAGCGCCGGGACTAGGCAGCTCTATCGCATCGTCGACGGGCTGCTCGCCAGCGACGCCAGGCTCAGCCATGCATGGAAGGACGTCACGCACCTCCCGCACCGCCTGCTCCCGGCCGGAGCGCTCGTGTTCGCGCTGAGCCCGCTGCTCGATGCGCGCGGGATAGGCGCCCTGCTCGACCTGCGCGCGCGCGGCTACGACCTCGCCGTGGTCGAGATATCACCGCTGGCACACACACCGGCCGACGAGGCCGGGGCCCACCGGCTGCCGCTCCGGCTCTGGCGCTTGCAGCGCGACGCGCTGCGCGCGCGCTTCGAGACACTCGGCGTCCCGGTCGCGCGCTGGGAGTACCCGCACACAAGCCTCGAGCTCGCGATCGAGGAGGTGACCACGTTTCGACGCCACGCACGACCCGCCCCGCGCGCCTAGCGACCGCAGGTGGTGCCCTCGCGCTCGCCGCCACGCTCGGCGCCACCACCGCGTTCGATACCGGACTGAGCGCGTCGGTGCTGGCGGGCGCGGCGCTGGCGACCTTCCTCCTGTCGCTCGCTCTCATCCCCGCATGGTCCGCGCCCATCCCGTTCGCGCTGCTGCTGCTGGGAGCGATCTACACGGTCCCCCACGGTGACCGGGCGATCGCCGCGCCGATCTACGGCAGCGCTCTGCTGCTCACCGCCGAGCTCGCGTACTGGTCGCTCGACGAGCGCGTCCGTCAACGGGTCCACGCAGACGTCGTCACACCGCGCCTGCTTGCCATCCTCGCCGTCACCGCCGCCGCGATCCCGGCGAGCGCCCTTGTACTCATCGCCGCCGAAGCCGATGTGGCGCGATCGCCGGCGATCACCGCTGCCGGGGCGACCGCAATCGTAGCCTCCATCGCTCTCCTCGCCGCGCTCGCGCACCTCCGCAGCGGCGAGAGCACCCCGCGATAGGGCGCGGATGTCCTAGTGGTGCCGGACCAGCACTGTCGCTTCGCACGAGGAGCGGGCGTCCGGGCAAGCGTCAGCCAGACGCCCGGTGCGGACGATGAGCGAGCACGGTTCCCGAGCGTCGCTCACTATCGCTTTGCATCGAAAGGGGTAGCGCGAGCCTCGAAGCGCGATCCACGAATGCAAGGAGCGGCAAGGCCAGACCCGCCCGGCCTGAGCGCGCGGCACGGCAGAGCCCCGTCTCCTGCGCATCATTCGCAGTCGATCTGCGCGAAGGTCTGCTGGTAGGAGCTTGCTAGCTGCTTCCCTGCGGTCTCCAGCTTGGCCTTTGCGCCACTGAGAGAGAGGTCCGAAGTGAGGCCGCTTGCGATCCCTTCGAGTTCGGAGGTGAACTGCTGGGTGGCCGATTCGACCTCCTGCTTTCGCTCCTCGGTGAGATCGCCCTGTGCGTCCTTGATCTGCTTGAGGTCGTCCTCGATGGCGTTCAGGTTCTTTTTCACGCCGTCGGCCGTTGCGGTCGCAGGCGTGAGCCCAGCCAGGTCGTCGATCTGCGTCTTCAGGTCGGCGCGGGCGTCGCAGACCTGTGACTGCGCCTTCTCCTCGTCCGATTCTCCGCATCCGAGCGCCGTTGCCGCGATGAGGAGGAGCCCCGCGACAAGTGAGCCTAGGCGCAGCACCCCCCTGCCCGTCGGAGCCGAAGCCTTTCGGGAAGTGTGTTTGCGACTCACGCCCTAACCCCAACGTCCAATCCGATTCGGCGCATCATCCCATTCGGGTGAGATGTCAGCGGGCGGGTTGAGATGTCAGCGGGCCGGGTTGATACGACGTTTCGACGGATTCGAACTAGCGGATGTAAGCCCGACGGCTGTGCCTAATTGGACAGGGTCGGGCTGTCCGCGCAGTGCTCACCCACTGGCGCAACCCGGTGTCGCCTCGAGGCGAGCGTCTCCTACGCTCCTTCAGTAGCTGCTCGACCAGCAGCCGCTTGGCGAAGCCCTCCTCGGTCACACGCAGCAGCCAGGCCGCTCCCGTGCGCCCACCCCGGTGAGTCCAGGCGGTGCCGGTTGAGATCTCGCGCTCACGCAAAACGGAGACGCCGCCCGTGTGTGTATATATGCGCTGGATTCGCTGGCGACGAGGGGAGTCTCGACTGTGCCGATAGCGGCCGACTATCCGTTCATGGACGTCTTGTGGTCGATGATCATCTTCTTCTTCTGGGTGATCTGGATCTGGATCGTGATCACGGTGTTGATCGACGTGTTCCGCCGCCACGACATCGGAGGCTTCGCCAAAGCGCTGTGGGTGATCTTCGTAGTCATCCTGCCGTGGCTCGGCGTGCTGATCTATCTGATCGTCGAGCACGACGGGATGCGCGAGCGCAGCGTGAAGCAGGCGCAGGCACAGAAGGAGCAGTTCGACCAGTACGTGCGCGAGGCGTCCGGCGGTTCCGCCGACGAGATCGCCAAGGCCAAGCAGCTACTCGACCAGGGAGCGATCACGCAGGACGAGTTCAACGCGCTCAAAGCGAAGGCGCTCTCGTAACGCAACGGGCGCGTCGAACACCTCTCGATGGCAGCCGCCTTTGGGAACTTGGCGGCTTCCTCGCTAAGTGATCGGCCGTCGTCGCGCCCGTCCTCCACACGAAAGGAGGCGTCCTGCCGAGGGGGCATTCGCTACCGCTTCGGACGAAGAGCAAGCGCAGTTCCCCGACGTAGGCTTTCTATCGCAATGCGCGAACTAGCGAGCGTGCTCCACGCTCGTGTGCGAAGTCGTGGTCTTGCGCCGCGGAACGGGCGCCCACGACAACCCGAGCGGAGCTGGCGCAAAACCACCCAGCGGCCCGAGAGGAGCCCCTCCCGGATTTTGGTGAGCGAGCATGTCCTTACTACGGCACGACACACGGGGTCTAGGAGATCTGGCGCTCTCAGGTGGACCGACCGGATCCTCTCTATCTCGGCAGGTGCCAGGCAACCGCGCGCTCTCGCTTCGCACTCGCGTTCGACTTGACTGGGCGCAGCGGGTCGCTCGGGTGACTTGAGAGAGCGACTACCGGTCCTCGCGACGTTCCTTGACGACGCGGGGCGTCGCTCGATACCTGCGGCCACCGAGGGCCGCCAGGGTTGCTGTGACTCCTCAAGCGCCTGCGAGTGGCAGGTCGTGCTCGTCAATCGCGCTCTTGACGTACCGCAGTAGTTCGCCGGCGGTGTCGCCCATGAGCCGCGCAGCAGGCGCTCGCGCTCGCGACTGTCCGGCAGCCGCCGGCCGGTGCGCTCGGCGGCGGCCGCGACTAGCACGATCCCCGCCTGGCGCCGCGCCCGCGGGTTCAAGGCGAGCCTGTCCTCAAGCTGGCCGACCTGAGAGAACCGCGACACGGGCGCGTCCGAAATGGTCTGGCCGGTCCGGCCTTGGCACTGATCGTTCGAGGCCGGCAGGAGCCGGTGCGGCCCGGATTTTCGCACGGCAGACACTCAGAGCCGCAGCACCGGAGGTGTCCCGGGGCCGCAGAGGGGGACCCTGCCCACCGCTAGTCGGCACGCGCTTTGTTGAACAACCGTGACGCACCTCCGAGCCTGCGTCACCAGCTGTGTCACGGTTGGCCTGCGCATAGCCCCGCATGGCCCCGTAGACGGCGCTTGCCTATTCGGTTTGCGGGGCTATGCGGAGAGGTGCGAGGGCGGACGGGCAGATGGGCGGTGCCTGGCTCGAACAGGCGACCTCCTCCTTGTAAGGGAGGCGCTCTACCAACTGAGCTAACCGCCCGCGAGGCCGAGTCTAGTATCAGCCTCCGTGGATCCTCGGCTGTTCTGGAAGTCCCTGATCGTGCAGGCGCTGCTCGTCGGAGCGCTGTTCGGGATCCTCATCGCACTGCCCCTCGGAGACGACTTCTTCGAGGACTACGGCTTCATCGTCGGGCCGCTGGCCTGGCTGGCTCTGCGCGGCCGGCACCGCACGCATCCTGTCCGTGCCGCCGGCCTACGTGCTCTTCTCGGCGGTGGCGGCAGGGGTGTGCGGCCTGATCGTCCTCCTGGCCGCGAGCCACATCGCGGGGATGATCGTGGCCCTCCTGGTGTTCGCGGCCTCCAACGCCACCTACGACCCGGACGCGATGGAGGAGCCGGTCTAGCGGTCGCCGTACACTTGACTGGCCAAGGGGGCGTGGTCTAGCGGTTCAGGACACCGGCCTTTCACGCCGGGGATCGCGGGTTCGAATCCCGTCGCCCCTACTCCTCCCGGGTGGCCTGCACGCCGTCGTGCGTTCCGCCGGATCTGGTGCGAACGTATGTTCGATGCCGGCGCAGGCCACCATCCTCCACGCGGACATCGACTCGTTCTTCGCGTCGGTCGAGCAGCGCGACGATCCGAGCCTGCGCGGGCGGCCGGTCATCGTGGGCGGCGGAGTCGTGCTGGCCGCGAGCTACGAGGCGAAGGCGCGCGGGGTGCAGTCGGCGATGGGCGGTCACCGGGCTCGCCGCCTGTGCCCCGATGCCGTGGTGGTCGACCCTCATTGGGACGCGTACGTCGCGGCCAGCAAGGCGGTGCTCGCGGTGTTCCGCGAGACCTCCCCGCTGGTGGAGGCCCTGTCGATCGACGAGGCCTTCCTCGACGTGCGTGGACTCGAGCGCATCTCGGGCACGCCGCGGGAGATCGCCGTGCGGCTGCGTCGCGACGTCCGCGAGCAGGTGGGTCTGCCGGTGACGGTGGGGGTGGCGCGCACCAAGCACCTGGCCAAGGTGGCCAGCGCGGCGGCCAAGCCGGACGGGTTGCTCGTGGTCGAGCCCGAGAACGAGGTCGCATTCCTCCATCCCCTGCCGGTCGAGCGGCTTTGGGGCGTGGGCGAGGCCACGGCCCGCAAGCTGCACGCCCACGGCCTGGAGACCGTGGGGCAGGTGGCCGAGCTCAGCGAGCCCGAGCTGGTCCAGATGCTGGGCCGCGCCTCCGGCCGGCAGGTTCACGCGCTGGCCAACAACCGCGACCCGCGACGGGTGCGCACGACGCGGCGCCGGCGCTCGATCGGATCGCAGCGGGCCTTCGGCCGGATTGCGACGACTCCCGAAAGCCTCGACACGATGGTGGTGGCGCTGGCCGATCGGCTGGGCCGCCGGCTGCGTGCCAAGGAGTTTCTCTGCCGGACAGTGGTCCTGCGTCTGCGGTTCCGGGACTACTCGCGAAGGGCCACGCGCTCCCAGACGATGCTCGAGGCCACCAACCGGACCGAGGACATCCTCGCCACCGCGCGCTCACTCCTGCGCGGCGCCATGCCGGCGATCGAGCGCGACGGGATCACGCTGATCGGCCTGTCGCTCACCAACCTCGAGGACGACGACGGTGTGCAGCTGGCGCTGCCGATCGGCGGCCAGCGTGGGCGCACGCTCGACACCACCGTCGACGACGTGCGCGATCGCTTCGGCACGGAAGCCATCACGCGGGCCGTGCTGGTGGGACGAAAGGAGAACCTGCAGACCTGGCTGCAGCCCGACGACGCCGAGTCCGGCGACTCTGGCGCGGGCTAGACTCAGCCGTGGGCCGCTAGCTCAATTGGCAGAGCGAGGGACTTCAACATAAAAGGAGCGCTAGCAGGGAGACCTCTAGTTCGTCGGCAGCTGTGTGCTGGGACACCCTTAGAGCCTGAGGTACCGAAGCGTGAAAATCCTCAGGATTGGGCTATCAGCAGGCAACCCCCTGCGGGGGAGAGCCCTCAGAGGCCATACGCTGCCCGCCCTAACGTCGAGTCGAGGGCGAAGAGATGGTCCAGACCGCAACACGGCCTCGGCCGTGGCCGGTGAGAGCCGGTGCGGCAGGTTAATCCCGAGGTTGTCGGTTCGAGTCCGACGCGGCCCATCTGAGTAACCAGAGCGTTCGGTGTGGACCCGGGCCAGCGGGCCCCACCAGGGGTTTGACGACTTGTTCGTCCATAGGGCGGACAGAGCGTCAGACCCCCGCGTACTTCACGCGCGCGAGCGGAGCGCGGTGCCCCGCTCAGGCGGCGCTGGGTGCCCGGGCGGGCACCGCGGTGCGAGCCTCGCTGGCCGAGACGATCGCCTCAACCACGCCCGGGAAGCGCTGATCGAGCTCTTCCTGGCGCAGCGAGAGCATCCGCTTGCGGCCCTCGGGCCGGGTGCGGACCACGCCGGCCTCGCGCAGCACGCGGAAGTGATGCGAGAGGGTGGCCTTCGACAGACCGAGTTCGAAGGTCCCGCAGGTGCACTCGTCGCCGATGGCGAGCTGGCGCACGATCTCGAGGCGTGCCGGATCGCTCAGGGCGTGAAGCACGGCGGCGAGCTCGATCTCGTCGCGAGATGGATGGTGGGGCTCTCTCATAAGGAAGCCGTCGGCGCCAACTCTAGCGACCGTTCGACAGACGTCGAAGACTCAGTGGCGGAAGTGGCGCCGCGCGCAGAACGCCATCGCCACCCCGGCGGCGTCGCAGGCGGCCACGACCTCGTCGTCGCGCTGAGAGCCACCCGGCTGGATGATCGCCGTGATGCCCGCGTCGATAGCCGCCTGCGGGCCGTCGGCGAAGGGGAAGAACGCGTCGGAGGCCATGGCTGCGCCCTGCAGCGGAAGCCCCGCGGCGCCGGCCTTGTCGATGGCGATCCTCACCGAGTCCACCCTGCTCATCTGCCCCGCGCCGATGCCCACGGTGGCCAGGCCACGGGCCAGCACGATCGCGTTCGAGCGCACGTGCTTGCACACGCGCAGGGAGAACAGGAGCTCTCCCCACTCCTCCTCACTCGGCTTGCGCTCGGTGGCCACGGTCATCTCCTCGCGCACCTCGAGCCCGGTGTCGCGGTCCTGCACGAGGATCCCGCCGCGCACCCGTTTGACGTCGTGCTCGTTGATCGAGGGCCGCCGGCGCTCCTGGTTGTGGAGGATGCGAACGTTCGGCTTGCGTTCCAGGATGCCCAGCGCCTCGGCCTCGTAGCCGGGGGCGAAGACCAGCTCCACGAACATGGCCGACAGCTTCTCGGCCAACTCCGTGTTGACGATCCGGTTGAAGCAGAACACCCCACCGAACGCGCTCTGCGGGTCGGTGGCCAGCGCCTTGTCGAAGGCGTCCGTCACGCTGGTGCCCACCGCCGCGCCACACGGATTGTTGTGCTTGACGATCGCGGCCGCGGGCAGCTCGAAGTCCTCCACCAGGCGCCGGCCGGCGTCCACGTCGAGCAGGTTGTTGAACGACAGCTCGCGCCCGTGCAGCTTCGACACCATCGACAGCAGGTCCGAGCGCACACCGACCTCGGCGTAGTAGGCGGCCCGCTGATGCGGGTTCTCGCCGTAGGGGAGATCCAGGACCTTCTCGTAGGCCCGGCTGTACTGAGCGGGGAAGTCCTCCTCGCGCTCGGCGAACCAGCGCGAAATGGCGGAGTCGTAACGGGCGGTGTAGGCGAAGGCCTCCAGTGCCAGGCTCTGCCGGGTGCGCTGTGACAGCCGTCCGTCGCTCTCGCGCAGCTCCTCGAGCACGGCGTCGTAGCTCTCGGGCGAGACCACCACGCCGGCGTAATCGTGATTCTTCGCGGACGCGCGGATCAGGGTGGGTCCGCCGATGTCGATGTTCTCGATCACCTCCGCGTCCTCAACCCCACGCCGGGCGGCCACGCGCTCGAACGGATACAGGTTCACGCACACCAGATCGATGGGCTCGATGTCGAGGGAGTTGAGCGTGTCGACGTGGCGGCGCTCGCCCCTCACGGCGAGGAGCCCGGCGTAGATGCGCGGGTTGAGCGTCTTGACCCGGCCGTCGAGGATCTCGGGGAAACCGGTGTAGTCGTCGATGGCGCGGACCTCGAGACCCTCCTCGACGAGCGCGCTCGCGGTGCCGCCGGTCGACACGATCTCCACGCCGAGCTCGGCCAGGCCGCGGGCGAATTCGACCAGTCCGCGCTTGTCCGAGACGCTCAGCAGGGCACGCCGTATGCGCACCTCACCGGGAGCCGTGACGTCCATGCCATGTGGCTCAGTCTGAGACATCTATGTTCACCCGCCGGGGATTCTCGTCGTCCGCTCGCACCCCGTCTCGAGCGATCAGCCGCACCGCTTCCGGCAACAGCCGGTGCTCGATCTCGTGGATGCCCTGCTCGATAGCGGAGATGTCACCACGATGGTAAGGAAGAGTGAAGGCCTCCTGCAAGAGAACTGGACCACTGTCGGTGCCCTCGTCCACGAAGTGCACGGTCACCCCGGTGACCCGAACGCCGTAGTCGAGCGCCTGCTCGATCGCCCTGAGGCCGGGGAACGCCGGTAGCAGAGCGGGATGCACGTTGATCATGCGCCCGCGGAAGCGGGCGACGAACTCAGGGGTCAGCAGCTCCATGAAGCCGGCCAGGACGATCAGGCGCGCATCGTGCTCGTCGAGCCAGTCGGCCATGGCGACGTCGCGAGCGCCGCGATCGGCGTGCTCGGCGATTGCGAACACACCTGTGTCTACGCCGGCCCGCTCGGCCCGGATCAGCCCGGGTGCCTCCTCGGTGCTGGACGCCACGGCCACGATCTCGATTCCGTCTCGACCGTGAACCTGGTCGATCAGCGCCTGAAGATTCGTTCCCTCGCCCGAGATCAGGACCGCGACGCGGAAGCTCACGCCGCCACGCGCAGCACCGGATACGGACCGCCCGTGGTCTGGAGCCGCCCCTCGCCGATCAGCTCGTCGACCCGCGCCAGGATGTCGGCCCGCCGCAGGTGCGAGGAGATCCCGTAGGCGGGCAGCCCGTCGTAGGAGTTGCGCTGGATCTTCTTCGACCGAGACCCATGAAGGATCTCCGCGCAGGTGGTCCGCCCCACGGCGGGACGGGCGCTCGAGGCCACCGCGATGATGGCTTCGTCGAGGTTGCCGACCTCCACCGGGTCGGGCGGCGGCGCCACCGGGCGCAGAGCCGGGTCGCAGACGTCGCAGCAGGGCTGCGCGGCTCCGCCCGCGGCCGCGGCCGGATCGCCGAAGTGCCGGAGAATGGCCTGGCGCCGGCAGCTCTCCTGCTCCACGTAGGCCCAGATCTCTCTGTACTGGCGCCAGCGGGCGCGGGCGGCCTCCTCGATCGAGGAGCGGCACAGCGCGGCGGCGCGGCCGTCGAAGCGCCCCAGCACCCGCCCCGCGATCCGATCGGGTGCGGAGGGAGAGGGAGCGATGGTGCCCGCCCGGGTGAGGTGGCCGACCAGCGCGCGCAGGCGCTCCCCGTCGCCGCGCAGCTCGCGGGCCAGCGCGTAGGCGTCGAGGGCGTAGCGACCGTTGCCGTCCGCGCTCGCCGCGATGCGATCGGCCAGCCAGCCGGGCAGGTCCGGATCGATCTCCTCGCGCTTGATGAAGTGGACGTGCAGAGCGCGGTCGCGGTTCTCCGCCAGCAGCAGCGCCCGCGCCGGCAGCCCATCGCGCCCTGCGCGACCGGCCTCCTGGTAGTAGGCCTCGAGCGACGAGGGAACGCTCGAGTGCAGCACGGTACGGACGTTGGGCTTGTCGACGCCCATCCCGAAGGCGTTGGTGGCGCAGATGATCCGTATGTCGTCGGCGAGGAAGCGGCGCTGCACGTCGGCGCGCCGTTCGCGCTGGAGCCCGGCGTGGTAGGCCGCCGCGGGCTCGCCCAATGCTGCCGTGAGCTGCCGCGCGAGCTCCTCGGAGCCCGCGCGCGTGCCGGCGTACACGATGGCCGGCAGGGCGTCCTCGGCCCGCAGCGCCTCGGCGATCAGCCCGGGCTTCTCGTGCCCACCGGGGCGGGCCACCGCGAAGCTGATGTTGGGGCGGTCGAACCCGGTGGCCACCTGCAGCGGATCGCGCAGGCCGAGGCGGCGGACGACGTCGGCGGCCACCCGCGGGGTGGCGGTGGCGGTGGACGCCACCAGAGCGTCGGCGCCGAGCGCGCGGGCGGCATCGGCCAGGCGGAAGTAGTCGGGCCGGAAGTCATGGCCCCACTGCGAGACGCAGTGAGCCTCGTCCACCACGAACAGCCCGACGCGGACCTGCGACCGCATACGGTCGAGAAAGCCCGGCGCGGCGAAGCGCTCGGGCGCCACGTAGAGCAGCCGCAGCTGACCGGTGGCGGCGCGCTCGAGGACCTCGGCGTTGCGAGCGGCGTCCTGCTGGGCGTTGACCAGCGCCACCCGTTCTCCCAGGCCGCGCGCGCGTAGCGCGTCCACCTGGTCCTGCATCAGCGCCACCAGAGGCGACACCACCACGGTCAGATCGTCCCTCAGCAGCGCCGGAAGCTGGTAGCAGAGCGATTTGCCCGAGCCCGTGGGCATCACCACCATCACGTCGCGGCCGGCCAGCGCCGCCTCGCACGCCTCGCGCTGCCCGGGGCGAAAGCCCGGGAAGCCGAAGTGCTCGCGAAGGGCGGTGGTGAGCTCCATGGCGGGAGGGGCCACAGTAGCGCCGGCCGCGGCGGGAGGCGGCGCCTGTGGCGAACTCGTAGCGAGCCCGTCACACCAGTGTGCGTCTTGCTCGCGCCCGGGTCAGCGGCTGGGCAGTACGGCGAGCTCCTCGAGGGCGAACTTGCCGTTCGCCGCCTCGGTGCGCTCGAGCGGATACTCGCCCGAGAAGCAGGCGTCGCAGTGGGTCTCGCGAGTGGAGCGGATCGCCTCGTACACGCCGTCGAGCGAGAGGTACCGCAGCGAGTCGCAGCCCAGCTCCTCGGCCACCTCGTCGGGGGTGCGCCCGTGGGCCACCATCTCCTGGGTGGTCGACATGTCGATCCCGTAGTGGCAGGGGTGGCGAATGGGCGGCGCCGAGATGCGCATGTGGATCTCCGCCGCGCCGGCGTCGCGCAGCATCTGGACGATCTGGCGGGTGGTGTTGCCGCGCACGATCGAGTCGTCCACCACCACCAGTCGCTTGCCCTCCACGACCTCGCGCAGGGGATTGAACTTCATGCGCAGGCCGTGGCGGCGCAGCTCCTGGCCCGGCTGGATGAACGTGCGGGCCACGTAGCGGTTCTTGATCAGGCCGTCGTCGCGGGGGATGCCCGAAGCCTTCGAGTATCCCGCCGCCGCGGGGTTGCCCGAGTCGGGGACCGCGATCACCACATCCCCGTCGACGGGCGCCTCGCGCCAGAGGATCTCCCCCATCTTGCGTCGCGACACCTGCGTGCGGTTGCCCTCGAGAATCGAGTCCGGGCGCGCGAAGTAGATGTGCTCGAACACGCAGAAGGCACGACGCTCGGACTCCACGAGCAGCTTTGTCTCGATCCCCCGCTCGCTCAGCGACACCATCTCGCCGGGCTGTATCTCGCGCAGCAGCTCTGCCCCGATGATGTCGAAGGCACAGCTCTCCGACGCCACGCAGTACCGGCCACCGATCATGCCCAGCGACAGAGGCCGCAGCCCGGCCGGGTCGCGGAAGGCCACCACTGACTCCTTGGTCATGACCACGGTGGAGAAGGCGCCCTCGAGGCGGGGCATGACGTCAGCGAGGGCGTCCTCGATGCGATCGGCCTCGTGGGTGGACAGCAGGGCGGCGATGATCTCCGAGTCGGAGGTACCGCGGAAGCTCACCCCGCGCTCCGTGAGCTCCGCGTGAAGCTCGACCGCGTTGATGAGGTTTCCGTTGTGCGCGAGGGCCACCTGGCGGCGATCCGAGCGGTACACCGGCTGGGCGTTCTCCCAGGCCGAGGAGCCGGTGGTGGAGTAGCGCACGTGGCCGACCGCGAGCTCACCCTGCAGAGCGCGCAGCTTCTCCTCGTCGAATACCTGGGAGACCAGGCCCACGTCCCGCAACGTCATGATCTGGCGGTCCTGGCAGACCGCGATGCCCGCGGATTCCTGGCCGCGGTGCTGAAGGGCGAAGAGCGCGAAGTAGGCCAGCCGGGCGACGTCGTTCTCCGGCGCATACACGCCAAAAACGCCGCACTCGTCGCGAGGCCCGTCGCGATGGTCGAGCTCTGTTTTCATGGGATGCGAGCGGGTCCTCCGGGACTTCCGGCGGTGAGAACCCTGCCCCGGCTGAGGGTACCAGTGCCCCCCGTCGCCCCGGGGTGACTGACGGGGCCACCGGAGCGCTGGTCGGCTAGCCGGCTGAAGCTCTCGCTCACCAGCTCAGCAGGCGCGGTAGCGCGTCTTCCCAGACCTCGCGCAGACGCCCCACCGGGACCGACAGCCGGCCCTCGAGCTCCAGTGTGTCGCCGCCGGTCTCGCCGAGCCGGACGGCGCCCGCGACGGCGTCCACGACTGCGGCCGGGCCGGCCACCACCGCGCCCCCCGGAGCCTCGCCGAACAGGAACGCCTCCGGATCCACGCCGCCGGGCAGCTCCACCCGGGCGCCCAGGCCACCGGCGATCGCGCACTCGGCCAGGGCACAGGCGAGGCCGCCCTCGGAGATGTCATGCACCGTCGCCAATCCCCCGCCGCGCACAGCGGCGCGCAACGTGTCGAGCGAGCCCGCCTGCTCGGCCAGGTCCACGGCCGGCAGCTCCGCTCCCTGGCGACCGCGCAGCTTGTCGAGCTCGCTGCTCTCGACCGCGGGGGCGAACGCGCCCACCAGCGCCACCACGTGGCCGGGCTCGGCGAAGCCCATGCCGGGGAGGGCCGAGGGGTCGGGCAGCTTGCCCACCATCCCGACGATCGGCGTGGGGTAGATCGGCCCGCCTCCGCCCTCGTTGTAGAGCGAGACGTTGCCGCCCACCACCGGCACCCCGAGCGCCAGGCATGCGTCGCGGAGCCCCTCCACCGCGCGGGTGAGCTGCCAGGCCACGTGCGGCTTCTCGGGGTTGCCGAAGTTGAGGCAGTTGGTGAGTCCAAGCGGCTCGGCGCCCACGCAGGCCAGGTTGCGGGCGCTCTCGAGCACGGCCTCCACGGCGCCGGCGTAGGGGTCGACGGCCACGCGCCGGCCGTTGCCGTCGATCGACATCGCCAGTGCGCCGCGGCCACCGTCGGGCGCCAGGGTGAGCACCGCGGCGTCGGCGGCCTGTGGCCGGCGCACGGTGCGAGACCCGACGATCGAGTCGTACTGCTCGAACACGAAGCGCTTGGAGGCGATGTTGGGCGAGCCCAGCAGGGCCAGCAGGATCTCCTCCTCTCCCGCGTCCTCGCCGAGCCGCGCGGGCGGGTCGGGGTAGAGCGGCCGCGCAGGGGGCTCGGGCTCCAGGTCGTACAGCGGAACGTCGTCCACCAGCGCCTCGACCGGCATGTCGCCCACCAGCTCCTCGCCCTCGAACACCTGCAGCCGGCGGGTGTCGGTGACCACGCCGATCGGCGTGGCGCGAACCTCCCAGCGCTCGCAGAGAGCCAGCACCGAGTCGAGCTGCTCGGGCTCGACCACGCACAGCATGCGCTCCTGAGACTCCGAGACCATGATCTCGAACGGCTCCATGTCGTCTTCGCGCAGCGGGACGCGCGCCACGTCGATCTCGAGCCCGACCTCGCCCTTGGAGGCCATCTCGGAGGAGCTCGACGAGAGGCCGGCGGCCCCCAGGTCCTGCAGCGAGCGACAGCAGCCCGCGCTCCAGCAGCTCGAGGCAGCACTCCACCAGCTTCGACTCCTCGAACGGATCGCCGATCTGCACGCTGGGCCGCTTCGACTCGTCCTCGTCCGACAACTCGGCGCTGGCCAGCACCGAGGCTCCGCCGATCCCGTCGCGGCCCGTCCGCGCGCCCAGCAGCACGAGCGAGTTGCCGACCCCTGCGGCGGCGCTGCGGATGAGGGAGTCCCGGCGGGCCAGGCCCACGCACATCGCGTTGACTAGGCAGTTGTGCTCATAGGCGGGCTCGAACAGCACCTCGCCGCCCACGGTGGGCACGCCGATCGAGTTGCCGTAGTGGCCGATGCCCTTGACCGCGTAGTCGAACAGGTAGCGCGACCGGGGCGAATCCAGCTCGCCGAAGCGCAGTGAGTCGAGCACGGCGATGGGGCGCGCTCCCACCGCGAAGATGTCACGCAGGATGCCCCCGACGCCCGTGGCCGCGCCCTGGAAGGGCTCGACCGCGCTGGGGTGGTTGTGGGACTCGACCTTGAAGGCCACCGCCAGGCCGTCGCCCACGTCGACGACGCCGGCGTTCTCGCCCGGCCCCATCAGGAGGTGCGCTCCTTCGGTGGGCAGTAGCCGCAGCAGCTTCTTCGAGTGCTTGTAGGCGCAGTGCTCCGACCACATCAGCGAGAACACGGCCAGCTCGAGCACGTTGGGCTCGCGCCCCAGGCGTTCGCACGATTCCCTCGTACTCGGAGTCGGTGAGCCCGAGCTCCCGATGGGCGGCGGAAGCCGCCTCGCTCACGCAGGGACCATGGCGAGAGACTCGAACAGCCTCCCGCCGTCGGCCGAGCCCGTGAGCGGGTCGACCGCGTGCTCCGGGTGGGGCATCAGCCCCATCACGTTGCGGGTGGCGTTGCACACGCCCGCGATGTCGTCCATCGTGCCGTTGGGGTTCTGGCCCGGCGCGTAGCGGAGGACGATCTGGTCCTCGGGCAGCGAGCCCGGAGGGGCGAAGTAGCGGCCGGTGGTGTGCTTGACCGGCACCGACAGCAGCTCACCCTTCTCGCATCCGCGGGTGAACGGGGTGTCCGTGGTCTCGACCACGACCTCCACCTGACGACAGACGAACCGCAGCGAGTCGTTGGGCAGGAGTGCGCCCGGAAGCAGGCCCGTCTCGCACAGCACCTGGAACCCGTTGCAGATGCCGAACACCGGCTGGCCGTCGCCGGCGAAGTCGATCACCGCCTCCATCATCGGAGAGAAACGGGCGATCGCCCCCGCGCGCAGGTAGTCGCCGTACGAGAAGCCACCGGGAACCACGACCGCGTCGATGCCGCTCAGGTCGTTGTCCCCGTGCCACAGCAACTCGGCGTCGCTGAATCGCCGGCAGGCGTGCAGAGCGTCGACCTCGTCGCAGGAGCCGGGGAAGCGGACCACGCCGAACTTCATACGCCCGGCACCTCTATCACCTCGTAGTCCTCGATCAGCGGGTTGGCCAGAAGCCGCTCGCACATTGCGGGAACTTGCGAACCGTCCTCCACGTCCAACTCGATCAATCGCCCCACGTGCACGTTCGCGACTCCCTCGAACCCGAGTGCGGGAAGCGCTCGCTCCACCGCCTGACCCTGTGGGTCGAGAATGCCCTGCTTCGGCCGAATCAACACACGCGCCCTCACCTGGCGGATGCTTCCAGCCAGGTCGAGAAGGGCTCGCCGGTGATGCGCTCGTAGGCCTCCGCGTAGCGGGCGCGGGTGCCCTCGACCACGTCGTCGGGCAGCGCCGGGGCGGGTGGTGTGCGGTCCCAGCCCGAGCCCGAGGCCCAATCGCGCACGTACTGCTTGTCGAAGCTGGGCTGACCGTGGCCCGGCTCGTAGCCGTCGGCCGGCCAGAAGCGCGACGAGTCGGGCGTGAGCACTTCGTCGCCCAGGACGATGGTGCCATCGGGCCGCCGGCCGAACTCGAACTTGGTGTCGGCGAGGATGATCCCGCGCTCGCGGGCGTGGGCGGCGCCGAGCTCGTACAGCCCGATGCTCAGCCGCCGCAGCTCCTCCAGCAGCGCGCGGTCACCCACGATCTCGGCCGCGCGGTCGAAGTCCACGTTCTCGTCGTGGTCGCCCACCTCGGCCTTGGTGGCGGGGGTGAAGATCGGCTCGGGGAGCTGCTCGGACTCCTCGAGCCCGGCGGGCAGCCCGATGCCGCAGATGGCCCCGTTGGCCTGGTAGTCCTTCCAACCCGACCCGGTGATGTAGCCCCGCACCACGCACTCCACCGGGACCATCTCGAGCCGCTCCACAAGCATGGCCCGTCCGCGCATCTCGTCGGGCACGTCGGTGAGGGAGACGAGGTGGTTGGGGCAGACCAAGCTCGTGCGCGCGAGCCAGAAGGCGGTGAGGCCGGTGAGGACCTTGCCCTTGTCGGGAATCGGCGTGGGATGGACCACGTCGTAGGTGGAGATGCGATCGGAGGCGACCAGCACCAGGCGATCCTCGCCCACGGCGTAGATGTCGCGCACCTTCCCGCTCGAGAGGTGCTTCAGAGCGGCGGCGTCGCTCACCGGCCCGAGGCTATCAACGGCGCCCGACCGCTCCGCCACCGGCGTCGCCTTCACCGATCGGCCCAAATCCTGTCCCCCGTCAGGCCACATGTGCGTACCACTTCGATTAGGTTGGGCACGGACCCGCACTGAATTTGGCCCCGAACTTCTGAGCTTGATGCGCCTTTCGCCTGCAATTGCGGCCGCTCTGGCGGTGGCCCTGACCGTGCCGATGAGCGCCTCGGCCGCGCGCGACGCGTACGTGGCCGATCCCGTCAGCGACGAGATTCTTCAGCTCGCCGTTGGCGGGGGAGGGGCGCTCACGCCCCTCGTCCCGCCCTCGCTTCCGGCCACGGAGCCCCGCCGGTTGACGATGACGCCGGACGGCGCGTCGCTCTACGTGACGGCCGGGGCGGTGGGGCAGGGCCGTGTGCTCCAGTACGACGTGAGCGCGGCCGGTCTGGCTTCGCCCAAGGATCCGGCTGCCGTCGTGGCCGGCAAGCGTCCCGTGGCCATAGCCGCGGATCCCGCGGGCCGCGCCCTGTACGTGGTGGACGAGGGCACGTGCCGCCTGCTGCAGTTTGCGATCGCGGCCGGAGGGCGACTTGAGCCGACCGGTGCGCTCGCGCTCTCCGGGACTCCTGCCGGGGTGGCCGTTTCGCCCGACGGCAGCGGTGTATACGTGACCGTTGGAGGGTCCATCAAGCGCTTCCCGATCAGCGCCGATGGCAGCCTCGAGCCCGCCGGGCACACCTCCGTGGAGAGTGGAGGCGCACTCACCGACGCCGCACTCACCCCAGACGGAGCTCATCTGTACGCACCGAGCGGCGACGGGCGCGTCTTCCAGTTCGCGGTCGGGTCCGGCGGCGCCCTCGCCCCGCTCACGCCCGCCGAGGCGCCGGCCGATAGCGGAACGCCGTCGGCGCTCGCGATCGCCCCGAGCGGGGACAGCCTTTACGTGGCCGCGGCGTCCACGGTCGCCGCTGAGCGCCACCTGCTCCAGTACGCCATCGGCACCGACGGCCGGCTGATCCCCCGTACGCCCGCAGGCGTCGCGGCTCCCGCGTCCGAGCTGCGCGACCTTGCTGTCACCCCCGACGGACGCAGCCTCTATCTGGCGGGCGCCGACCTGAACCTCTTCGACTTGGCCACCGACGGCCTGGCGTCGCCCAATAGCTCACCGGGGCTCGGCCTGCTCGGCGCCGCCGGGGTCGTAGTGAGCCCCAACCAGGCGCCGGTAGCGAGCTTCGAGGTCGGTTCGGCGGCGGCTGGAAGCGCGGTCACGTTCGACGGCTCGCGCGCCGCCGATCCCGACGGCTCGATCCTCCGCTACGACTGGGACTTCGGCGACGGCAACGTGCTCCTGAACGGCGGTCCGCGCGTGTCGCACGTCTACGCCCGACCGGGCACGTACCGGGCCCGGCTAGCCGTGACCGACAACGAGGGGGCCTCCACCCGCACGGTGTTCACCGGCGGGTCGGTGCTCGGTAACGGGTCACCGACCGCCGAGACGTTCAGGTCGGTCGAGGTGCTCGCCGCCAGGGCCGCACCCCGGCCGGATGGCCCCGCCGGTCCCACCCAGGCGGCCACGCCCGACCTGGGCGAGACGATCGTCGTCGAGCCGGCCGGCGGGCGGGTTCGCGTCCGGCTACCTGGCCGGCGGAGCTTCGTGAGGCTCGAGACGCTGCGTGAGGTCCCGGTTGGGTCGGTGGTCGACACCAGCAGGGGCCGCGTGGTGATCAGCTCGGTGAGGAGCCGTCGCGGCGGGGTTCAGCAGGGGCGCTTCTCCGACGGCGTCTTCCAGGTCCGTCAGCGCCGCGCGGACCGCTATTTCACCGAGCTCGTGCTGCGAGGGAACTACGGCCCGTGTGCGACGGGCAGCGCGGTCAGCTCACGGGCGAAGCGCCGGCGTCTCTGGGGCAACGCCAAGGGTCGCTTCAAGACGCGCGGGCGCTACTCCTCCGGCGCCGTGCGCGGCACGCGCTGGCTCGTGCAGGACAGCTGCGACGGAACGCTCACGGTCGTGCGCCGCGGCCGGGTGGCGGTGCGGGACTTCGTCCGCGGCAGGATGACCCTCATCGAGGCCGGTGAGCGCTACCTCGCGCGACCGCGCTAGGCGCCGCCGCCGTTGGCTCCGACCGACCACAGGGTGACCTGAACCTGCTTGCCGCGCACGTCGAAGTCGCCCGCGTTGATCAGGTCGGGCTGCTGGGCGGTGAGCATCGCGCGGGTCGACTCGGACATGAAGATCATGTGCGGCGTCCCCTTGGTCAAGCCCTCCAGGCGAGACGCCGTGTTGGTGGTGTCACCGATCACGGTGTACTCGAGGCGCCGCTCCGAACCGACATTGCCGGCCATGACCGCCCCGGAGTTCAGCCCCAGCCCGATGCGAAAGCCTTCACCATGGCCCTCCTCGCGCATCCACTCGTTGAATTCGTTGAGGGCCGCCCCGGTCATCTCCCGGGCGGCGGCGAGGGCGCGGTCGGCGTGATCGGGCAGCTCGATGGGCGCCCCGAACGTGGCCATGATGCCGTCGCCCATGAAGCAGACGATCGTGCCGCCATGGGCGAGGATCACGTCGGTCATGCTCGTGAGGTAGCGGTTGAGCACCGTGATCACCGTCTCCGGCGGTTTGGTCTCGGAGAACGTGGTGAAGCCACGGACGTCGGCGAACAGCACGGTCACCACCCGCCGCTCACCGCCCAGCCGCAGGTCTTCGTTCACGTCCTTGAGCACCTCGTCCACCACCGGCTCGGGCACGAAACGCGAGAACAGGTCGCGCGTGCGCTCCTTCTCGAAGGCGTTGACCACGAGCCCTACCGCCAGCGCCCCAACCGCGCCGAGAGCCAGCGACAGCTCGGGGTAGGTGAACGAGACGATTCGGCCCCAGTTGAACATGAGCTGGACGCACACCGCGTAGAGCACCACGAGGCCAAGAGCGGCGAAGGCGGCCCGAAACGGCCCGAAGCGCAGCGCGAGCAGGGGGCCGACGGCGCCGAACACGAGGATCAGCGCGATCCCCGTCCACCCCGGCGCCCCCCGCAGCGGAAAGTCGCGCAGCAGGGTGGAGGTCGCGTTGGCCTGTACCTCTGTCCCGTACATGTACTCCTCACCGCTGACCGACGTAGGGTGGACGTCCTGGAGCGAGGGTGCGGTGGCCCCCACCACCACGATCTTGTCCCGGAACGTCTCCGGCGGGACGGCGCCGCGCAGCAGCCGGTAGAACGGCACCTGGCGGACGTTGGAAACGCCGTGGTAGTCGATCCAGGCAGGGTCGGGAAACGAGTCGTGGTCGACCTGACGCCGCTCGGCCGTCTCCACCACCGCCACGGGCATGGTCTCCAGCTCGTCGAGCTCGGGCGCCATCCGGCGCACCACCCGTCCGCTGTCGGTGGCGTAGCCCGCGTGTGCCGCACGCGTGTTGAGCGAACGCAGGACCCTGGGCCCGCCGAACACGTTTGGACGCCCGCGCTCATCGACGACGGTAGTGGCCAGCACCACATTGCCGGCGTCGGCCACCGCGTCCGCGAGCGCTTGGTCGTCGGACGGGTTCGAGGGCTCTGTGAACTGAACGTCATACGCGATCGCCCTGGCGCCGGCCCGCTTGAGCTCCCGGATCGCCTCTGCGTGCAGCGAACGCGGGAACGGCCATTGCTCACCGAGCTCCGTGAAGCTGGCTTCGTCGATCCCGACGATCACCACGTCCTCGGGTGGCTCCAGCTCGCCCCGGATGGCGAAGCGGGCATCCACCGTGTCTAGCTCGGAGCCCTCGAGCACGTCGGCTGCGGACAGGGCGAGCACGAAGCCCGTGAGCGCGACGGCGGTGCCCACGAACATGAGCAGCCGCAGCCGCCGTCCCGACCGCCGCGAGCGGCCTCTGTTGGGGCGCGAGTCCAGCATTCCACAGCCAGTCTGGCTCAGAGGTGCATATTCTGCTCGGAACCGGCCCCCGAGCGTGACGAGCGTCACGCCGAATCGCCCGCGCTACGACATGCTCACCTCGTGTCCTGGGTCGAGGTCTTCGGGGTGTTCCTCGTCTGCCATCTCGTGGGCGACTACGCGTTGCAGACCGAGTGGCAGGCCCGCCACAAGTTTGCTGGGCTGGGCCGGGACCCGCAGGCGCGGCGTGCCCTGCTCACACACGTCTTCGTCTACACCGTCGCCTTCGCCCCGGCCTTCGTCTGGCTCTGGCAGGAGTCGGGGGCGCTGGTGCTCGCCCTCGCCGCGCTGCTGTTCACGACCCACGTGGCCGAGGATGACGGCCGGCTACTGCACGGCTACATGCGAAGGGTCAAGCACACCGATCCCGGTGCGCATCCGATGGTCACCGTGGCCGTCGACCAGACCTTTCACGTGGTCGTCCTGTTCGGGCTGGCGCTGCTCGCCGTAGCATGACGCGCAACCGAACCGACGACGCGCGGGGCCGTGACTCCGGGCGCGTCCTGGCCGCGGCGTCGCTGGGAGCAGTGCTCGCGTTCGTCGACGCGACCATCGTCAACGTCGCTCGATCCCTGGGTCCTCAACGCCTAGGTGATGCGATCCAGGCGCCCGACCAGCGCGCGGGCGTGGCGCACGAACGCCTCGGGGTCGAAGACCGAGTCGAGGTCGAGGTCGGGCGCGCGCTCGGCCAACAAGCCGCGGAACTCGATGCCCTCGTCCCACGCGCGCTGCGCGGCCTCCTGTGCGATCCGGTAGGCATCGTCGCGAGAACGGCCCGCCTCCACCAGCGCGAGCAGGGCGCGCTGCGAGTACAGGGCGCCGTGCGTGGCCTCCAGGTTCTCGCGCATGCGCGCGGGGTGGACGGTCATGCCGTCGACCACACGGATGGCCAGGTGCTGGGCGTAGTCGAGCAGGATGGTGGCGTCGGGCAGGCTCACTCGCTCGACCGACGAGTGTGAGATGTCGCGCTCGTGCCACAGGGCCACGTTCTCCAGGCCGGTGAGCGCGTAGCCGCGCAGCAGCCGGGCGATGCCGGTGATGCGCTCGCTCACGATCGGGTTGCGCTTGTGGGGCATGGCCGAGGAGCCCTTCTGGGCGCCGGCGCGGAAGGGCTCCTCCACCTCGCGCACCTCGGTGCGCTGCAGGTGCCGGATCTCGGTGGCGAAGCGCTCGAGCCCAGCTCCCGCGAGGGCGATCGCCTCGAGCAGCTCGGCGTGACGATCGCGCGGCACCACCTGCGTCGAGACGTCCTCGCGTCCCAGCCCGAGTCGCCGCAGCACCGTCTCCTCGATCTCGGGGCCGTTGGCCGAGTAGGTGCCGACCGCGCCCGACAGGGCGCCCACCGACACGCCCTCGGCCGCGCGCTCGAGGCGGCGCATGTTGCGGTGCGCCTCGAAGGCGAAGCCGGCCAGCTTGACGCCGAAGGTGGTGGGCTCGGCGTGCACACCGTGCGTGCGTCCCACGCACAGCGTGTCGGCGTGCTCGCGCGCGCGACGCACCAGCGCGTCGCGGTAGTCGCGCGCGCCGCCCACGAGCATGAGGCCGGCCTGAGAGAGCTGAAGGCCCAGCGCCGTGTCGAGGACGTCCGACGAGGTCAGCCCGTGATGGACCCAGCGACCCGCCTCACCCACCGAGGCCGCGACCACGTCGACGAAGGCGGCCACGTCGTGGTCGGTCACGCGCTCGCGCTCCTCCACCGCCTCGACCGTGAACGAAGCCCGGTCGCGGATCGCCGCGGCGTCTTCCTCGGGAACCACACCCTCGCCGGCGAGGGCCTCGACGACCGCCAGCTCCACCTCGAGCCAGGACTCGAGCTTGCGGCGCTGGGACCAGACGGCCCCCATCTCGGGCCGGGTGTAGCGCTCGATCATCGCCGTGTCCGGCTCAGACGCTGAGGATCCGCGCGGCCAGCGCCGCGGCGTTGCGCGCGTTATCCACGCCGACGGTGGCCACCGGCACGCCCGGCGGCATCTGCGCGATGGCCAGCAGGGCGTCGAGGCCGCCCGCCACCGAGGTGCTCGAGGTGAGCGGCACGCCTATCACCGGGAGGTCCGTGTGCGCGGCCACCACGCCCGGCAGGGCAGCCGCCAGACCGGCGCCGGCGATGATCACCTTGAGGCCTCGCATGCGGGCGTTCTTGGCGTACTCGGCCACCGTGTCGGGGTCGCGGTGGGCGCTCATGACGCGCATCTCGTGGCGGATGTCGAGCTCCTCGAGCCGAGCGGCCGCCTTCTCCATCACTGCCATGTCGCTCTTGGAGCCCATCACGATGCCCACCTGCGGAGGGGAGTCGACGTCGAGCTCGTCGAACTGGTGCTCCACCTCGGTCTGCGTGACCGGCGGGGCAGCTGCTGTCTCCTCGGTTCCCATCAGGCCTCGACCCTACTTACTGCGCGCGACGCGATGTCGGTCCGCATCTGACGGCCGCTGAAGTCGATCAGCTCGGCGGCGGCGTACGCGCGCTCGCGCGCCTCGCCGGGGCCGTCGCCCAGCCCCGTGACCGCCAGCACCCGGCCCCCGTCGGTCACGATCCGGCCGTCACGCTCCGCGGTGCCCGCGTGAAGGATCTCGGCGCCCGTGGCCTCGGCCTCTTCGAGTCCGGAGATGGGATCCCCCTGTGAGGCGGACTCGGGATACCCCCGGGAGGCGAGTACCACCGCCACCGCCCACTCGTCCGCCCAGTCGGGCTCCATCCCGGCGAGCCCGCCGCGGCGGGTGGTGGCCTCGAGCAGCTCGAGCAGGTCGCCGCGCAGCCGGGGCAGCACCGCCTGGGTCTCGGGATCGCCGAAGCGGGCGTTGTACTCGAGCACCTTCGTGCCCGCCGGTCCCATCATCAGACCGGCGTAGAGCACCCCATGGAAGGGCGTCCCGCGCCGGGCGAGCTCATCCACGATGGGCTGGTGCACCTCGGCCGCCAGCTCGCGAGCCTGCTCGGGGTCGATCCCGGGCACCGGCGAGTAGCTGCCCATCCCGCCGGTGTTGGGTCCCTCGTCGCCGTCGAAGATCCGCTTGTAGTCCTGCGCCGGGGCCAGCGGCAGCGCGCGCTCCCCATCGCACAGGGCGAGCAGTGAGAGCTCCTCTCCCTCGAGGAACTCCTCGAGCACGACCTCGGTCTCGCCGAAGCGCTTCTCGGAGAAGAAGACGTCCAGCGCGGCCCGGGCCTCGGCTTCGCTCTGGGCGATGATCACCCCCTTGCCGGCCGCCAGGACGTCGGCCTTGAGCACGGCGGGATAGGAGGCGCAGGCCAGGTGGTCGGCGGCCTCCTCGCGAGAGCGAAACAGCACGTGTGAGGCGGTGGGCACCCCCACCTCGCGCATCAGCTGCTTGGCGTAGGCCTTCGACCCCTCGACGCGCGCCGCCTCCCGGGTGGGCCCGAAGGCGGCGATCCCGGCAGCGCCGAGATCGTCCACCAGCCCGGCCACGAGCGGGGCCTCGGGCCCCACCACCACCAGGTCGACCTCTCGCTCGGCCGCGAGCGCCACCACGTCGTCGCCGGCCAGGCACTCCACGCCCTGTCGCGCGATGCCGGCGTTCCCCGGCGCGCACAGCAGCTCCGGCTCCTGCGGGCTCCTGAGCAGGCCGCGCACCAGGGCGTGCTCGCGCCCCCCGCCGCCCACCACCAGGACGCGCTTGTGCCCGTGGGTCAAAGCGCCGAGATGAAGTCGTCCACCGGGATGGCCGTGAGCGTCTCGTAGTGGGCGGTGCCGCGCGAGCCGAGCTCCAGCGAGACTCTCGCGATGGTCTTCTCGTCGGGCGCCTCGACGACGTTCACGAAGTCGTACTGCCCGAGCACGGCCCACTGGGCGGTGACGGTCACGCCAAGCTGCTCGATCTCCTTGTTTACCTCACGAATCCGCTGGGGATTGCTCTTGAGAGTCTGTACGCCTTCCGGCGTGAGGGTGGACAGCATCACATAGGTCGGCAACGTGTTCCTTTCCTCAGTACCAACGTCGCGCGTGAATCTAGCCGCCTTGCCGGGCTCGCGCCCCCTCACCGACAGGAGAAGTTGATGAAGCACTGTCTCACCGCCGCGTGTGTCGCGGCCGTGGCCCTCGCGGCCCCCGCCGCAGCGTCCGCCGCGACGCTTGCCGTAGATCCTGTGAAGGACTGTTATCGATCTGGGGAAACGGTCAACCTGCTCGCTACAGGGTTCACTGCAAACGTCTCGGGTGGCATCCGCGTTACTCGCGGGACAACCCTCCTGGGGGACCTCAGCGCCGACGCGCTCGGGAACGCGGCGAGCCCGCTCAAGCTCGGGCAGCCCGACGGGATTCGCACCAGCACCTACACGGCCACCGACACGACCAACCGGGCACTCACCGCGTCGCTGGCCCTCCAGGTCAGCGCCGTCAAGGTCGGCGTCCGGCCCGAGAACGGCCGGCCGGGCCGCCGCGTGCGCATCAAGGCCACCGGCTTCACTACGGGCAAAGCCCTCTGGGTGCACATCCGCAAAGGGGGCTACAAGCGCGACCTGAGGGTCGGTCGGCTCAAGGGCGCCTGTGGGCGGCTCACCGGTCGTGAGCGGTTCCTGCCTCGCAACGCCTCCGCCGGCGTGTACACGGTGCAGTTCGACACCTTCCGTAGGTACCGAAAGAACCGGGTGGTTCGGAAACTGTTCACGCTCACCGTCCGTCCTGTCTCGGCGGCGGCGGCCAGCTCGGTCGCGCCGGCCACGACCTGGGACCGCCTGTTCTAGAGATCCCCTGAGGGCAGGGCCGGCCGTCAGACCGTGGCGGCCGGCTCGCTCATGCTCGGCAACGGGAGCTTCTCGAAGGCCAGCTGCCCGCCCTCGGCGTCCACGCGGACCATGTCGCCGGGCGCGAACTCGCCCTCGAGCAACCGGAGCGCGAGCTTGTCCACCAGCTGCTTCTGGATCACGCGCTTGAGCGGACGGGCGCCGTAGGTCGGGTCGAAGCCGAGGTTGCCCAGCAGCACGCGGGCGTCGTCGGTGAGCTCGATCTCGATGCCGCGCTCGCGCACCC
Organism: uncultured Thermoleophilaceae bacterium; assembly: GCA_963751105.1. GTDB lineage: Bacteria > Actinomycetota > Thermoleophilia > Solirubrobacterales > Thermoleophilaceae > JACVRW01. The sequence continues at coordinate 256,325 of CAVVTG010000001.1, forward strand.
GCTCCACCAGCTTGGCCGTCTGGAGCTCGACGATCTGGCCGATCTCCTCCCGGGTGAGCGACTGGAACTCGACTATCTCGTCGAGCCGGTTCACGAACTCCGGCTTGAAGGCGGCCTCCACGCCGGCTACGCCGCCGGGGACGTTCGAGGTCATGATCACCACGGTGTTCTTGAAGTCCACGGTGCGGCCCTGGCCGTCGGTCAGCCGCCCGTCGTCCATGAGCTGGAGCAGCACGTTGAACACGTCGGCGTGCGCCTTCTCGAGCTCGTCGAGCAGCACCACCGAATAGGGCCGGCGGCGCACCGCCTCGGTGAGCTGCCCGCCCTCGTCGTAACCGACATATCCGGGCGGGGCGCCCAGGAGGCGCGACACGGAGTGCTTCTCCATGTACTCCGACATGTCGATCCGGATCATCGCCTGCTCGGAGTCGAACATGAACTCGGCCAGCGCCCGGGCCAGCTCGGTCTTGCCGACGCCGGTGGGTCCGATGAAGAGGAAGGCCCCGATCGGCCGGTTCGGGTCCTGCAGCCCTGCGCGCGACCGGCGCAGCGCGTTCGAGACGGCCTCCACCGCCTCGTCCTGGCCGATCACCCGGTCGTGGAGGCGCTCCTCCATGTGGACGAGCTTGGCCACCTCGCCCTCCATCAGCCTCGACACCGGGATGCCGGTCCACTTGGCCACCACCTCGGCCACATCCTCGTCGTCGACCTCCTCCTTGAGGAAGGTCACGTCGGCCTGGATGCCGTCGAGCCGCGCCTCCTGATCGAGCACCTCCTGCTCGAGCTTGGGAATCTCGCCGTAGCGGAGCTCCGCCGCGCGCTGGAGATCGGCATCGCGCTCAGCCCGCTCCGCGTCGCGGTGAGCTTGCTCCAAGCGCTCCTTGGCGGAGCGGATGGCCTCGATGGCCTCCTTCTCGCCGCGCCAATGGGCCTTCATCTCGTTGGAGCGCTCGCTCAGGTCGGCCAGCTCGCGCTCGATCGCCTCGCGGCGGGAGGTGCTGGCCTCGTCCTTCTCCTTCTTCAGCGCCTGCTGCTCGATCTCGAGCTGCTGGATGCGGCGCTCGACCTCGTCGATCTCGGTGGGCATCGAATCGATCTCAATGCGCAGCCGCGAGGCCGCCTCGTCGATCAGGTCGATGGCCTTGTCCGGAAGGAAGCGGTCGGCGATGTAGCGCTGCGAGAGGGTGGCCGCCGCGATGATCGCGGAGTCCTGGATGCGCACCCCGTGGTGCACCTCGTAGCGCTCCTTGAGGCCGCGCAGGATGGCGATCGAGTCCTCCACCGTGGGCTCGACGACCATCACGGGCTGGAAGCGGCGCTCGAGTGCGGCGTCCTTCTCGATGTGCTTGCGGTACTCGTCGAGGGTGGTGGCGCCCACGGCACGCAGCTCGCCACGAGCCAGCATCGGCTTGAGCAGGTTGGCGGCGTCGACGGCGCCCTCGGCGGCGCCGGCGCCGACGATCGTGTGCAGCTCATCGAGGAACAGGATGATCCGGCCCTCGCCCTCGGAGACCTCCTTGAGCACCGCCTTGAGACGGTCCTCGAACTCGCCGCGGTACTTGGCGCCGGCGATCAGCGCGCCGATGTCGAGTGCCACCACGCGCCGGTCGCGCAGCGACTCGGGCACGTCGCCCGACACGATTCGCTGGGCCAGGCCTTCGACGATCGCCGTCTTGCCCACGCCGGGCTCGCCGATCAGGACCGGGTTGTTCTTGGTGCGGCGCGAGAGCACCTGGATCACGCGGCGCACCTCGTCGTCGCGGCCGATGACCGGGTCGAGCTTGCCCTGCTCGGCGGCCTCGGTGAGGTCGCGGCCGAACTTCTCGAGCGCCTGGTACTTGTCCTCGGGGTTCTGATCGGTCACGCGGTGCGGGCCCCGCACCTGGCCGACGGCCTCGGCGATCTGGCCCTGGGACGCGCCGGCGTCGAGCTTGGGCTCGCTCGCCAGCGACAGGAGCAGATGCTCGGTGGACACGTACTCGTCGCCCATTCCGCGCGCCTCCTCCTCGGCGCGCGTGAGCACCTCGATCAGGTCGCGGCCGAGGGAGGGGGCCGCGGCCGAATCGCCGCTGACGGTGGGGAGCGCGTCGAGCGCCTCGTTCGCGCGGCGGCGGACCCGCTCCGGATCCGCGCCGGCCCGGCGCAGGACGGGAACGACGATGCCGCCCTCCTGCTCGAGGAGCACGACGAGGAGGTGAGCGGGGCTCACCTCCGGATTGCGCCGGGCGCGCGCGAGCGACTGCGCGGCGGCGAGAGCCTCCTGGGCCTTGACTGTGAGTCGATCAGCTTGCATAGAAAATCTGAGTGCGAGTATGGCAGATCATGGCGTGTACCACCACCCGTCTCGGCGGACCCAGACGCTCAGCGCGCGCGGCGCTCGATCGGCACGCGCACGCCCTGCTCGCCGTCATGGGGGATCAGCGCGTTCGACGGCGGTTCGTAGACCACCAGCTCGCGCTTGACGGAACGTCGCACGCGCTCGATCTCGCTGCCGAGCTCCCGCTGGATCCGGGCGGCGTGGCGCTCCAGGTTGCGCATGCGCCGGCGCATTCGCTCGATCTCCGCCTCGAGCTCGAACACCCTCTCCACCCCGGCGAGGTTCATGCCGAGCTCACCGGTGAGCTCCTGGATCCTGCGCAGGCGCTCGACGTCCCGCTGTGAGTAGAGACGCGTGTTCTTGGGCGAGCGCTTCGGGGTGATGAGGCCGCGCGACTCGTAGATGCGAAGGGTCTGGGGATGCATCCCCGCCAGCTCGGCGGCCACCGAGATCATGTACACGCCTCGGGAGGTGTCGGGCGAATCGGCCATCGCCTAGCCCTTCTGCGAGAGCAGGCTCTCTCGCGGGTTGCCGTCGATCACGGTGGCCAGCTCGTCCACGACCTCCTGCTGCTCCTTGGAGAGCGAGCTGGGGACGTCGATGGCGAGGCGATAGTGGATGTCGCCTCGCCCGCGGGCGCTGAGCTTGGGCGGACCCTCGCCCCGCAGGCGCTGCACGGTGCCGTGCTTGGTGCCCGGGGGAACACGGATGCGCTTGCTCCCGGCGAGCGTCGGCACTTCGATGGTGGCGCCGCGAATGGCCTCCGGGATGGTGATCGGCACCTCCACCTCGAGGTTGTCTCCCTTGCGGCTGAAGACCGGTGAGCCGGCCACGTGGGTGATCACGTAGAGGTCCCCGGTGTCACCGCCGCGCGGACCGGCCTCGCCCTTGCCGGCGAGGCGAACCCGGCTGCCCTCCTTGACACCGGCCGGGATGTTCACGCGATAGCGCTTGACCTGGCGGGTGCGGCCGCTGCCCTGGCAGGTGGGGCAGGGGTCCTTGATCTCCGTGCCGGTGCCGTGGCAGCGGCGGCAGGGCTGGGAGATCGAGAACAGCCCCTGCGACTCCGCCTCCACGCCGCGGCCGTTGCAGAGCGAGCAGATCGTGGGCTGGGTGCCGGGCTTGGCCCCGGTGCCCCTGCAGGTGGGACAGGGCGCCGACAGTGGCACCGACACCGGGATCTGGGCGCCCTCCATCGCCTGCTCGAACGAGATGTGCACCTCGGTCTCCAGGTCGCGGCCGCGCTCGGGGCCTGGCGTGCGGCCCCCTGCACGGCCGCCGGCGTTGCCGAACAGGTCGGAGAGGATGTCGCCGAAGCCGCCGCCGAAGCCCCCCGTGGGAGTGCCCGTTCGGAACGAGCCGGGATCGAAGCCGCCGCCGAAGATCCCGCCACCGGAGTCGTACGCCTTGCGCTTCTCCGCGTCGGACAGGATCGAGTACGCCTCCTGCACCTGCTTGAAGCGCTCCTCGGCGTTGGCGTCGTCCTTGTTGCGGTCCGGGTGATACTCCCGAGCGAGCTTGCGGTAGGCCTTCTTGATCTCCTCGTCGGAGGCCTTCTTGTCGACGCCGAGCGTCTTGTACGGATCGTTGACGGCGGCCATCGGCTCTACCCGGAGACGACCACGCGAGCCGGACGGAGCACCGTTCCGTTGGAGCGGTAGCCCTTCTCGACCACGTCGAGGACAACGCCCGGCTCAGCGCCCTCTTGCGAGCGCATGGAGAGCGCCTCGTGCTCGCCGGGGTCGAAGCGGTGACCGCTCGGGTCGAACTGCTGCACGCCGTTGCGCTCCAGCACTGAGATCAGCTCGGAGTGCACAAGGCGCACGCCGGCGGCGAGGTGCTGCTCGGACTCCTCCGCCGACCCGAGGGCCCGCTCGAGGTTGTCCACCACCGGCAGCAGCTCGCGCACGAGCCCGCTGCGCGCGCGCTCGCCCGCGACCGAAGCCTCACGGGCGGCACGCTTGCGGTAGTTCTCGAAGTCGGCCTGCGTCCGCTGCGCGAGGCCGAGGTATTCGTCGCGCTCGCGCTGCGCGCGGTCCAGGGGACCTTCCTCTTCGGCGGCCTCCTTCTCGGCCACGCGCTGCTCTTCGTTAGCGGGGTCCTCCTCCCCGGAGGGCTCGCCGGCCTCGTCACGCGAGGTCACCGGCTCCTCCTCCGGAGAGGGAACGGGAGGGGTCTCGAACATCACTAGCTCTTGTCCTCCGCGTCCACGACCTCGGCGTCCACGACCTCCTCCTCGTCGGAGGACGAGCCGTCGTCAGTCGCACCGTCCGTGGGGCCTCCGTTGCCGCCCGGGGTCGCCTGCTGCTGAGCCGCGGCGTACATCTGCTCGGAGACCTTGTGGAAGGCCACCTGCAGCGTCTCGGTCTTCTGCTGGAGCAGCGCGACGTCGTCTGACTCGAGGTTGTCGCGGACGTCCTTGATCGCCTCCTGGATCTCCTCCTTGGAGGACGAGTCGACCGAGTCGCCCAGCTCGTTGAGCTGGCGCTCAGCCTGGTAGGCGGCGTTCTCGGCCGCGTTGCGCGCCTCCACGACCTCGCGCTGGTGACGGTCCTCCTCGGCGTGCGTCTCGGCGTCCTTGACCATGCGCTCCACCTCGGCGTCCGCCAGGCCCGAGCCGGCCCTGATCTCGATCTTCTGCTCCTTGCCCGTGCCGAGATCCTTGGCTCCGACCGACAGGATGCCGTTGGCGTCGATGTCGAACGAGACCTCGATCTGAGGCACGCCGCGCGGCGCCGGCGGGATGCCGGTGAGCTGGAACTTGCCCAGCGACTTGTTGTAGGCCGCCATCTCGCGCTCGCCCTGGAGCACGTGGACCTCCACGCTCGGCTGATTGTCCTCCGCCGTCGAGAAGATCTCCGACTTGCGGGTCGGGATCGTGGTGTTGCGCTCGATCAGCTTGGTCATCACGCCGCCCTTGGTCTCGATGCCGAGGGTGAGCGGGGTCACGTCGAGCAGGAGCACGTCCTTGACGTCGCCGGCGAGCACGCCCGCCTGGATGGCGGCGCCAACGGCCACGACCTCGTCCGGGTTGACACCGCGATGCGGGTCCTTGCCGGTGAGCTCCTTGACCTTCTCCTGCACCGCGGGCATGCGGGTCATGCCGCCCACGAGCACCACGTGGTCGATGCCCTCCTTGCCCGAACCCGAGTCCTCGAGCGCCTGCTTGGTCGGGCCGACCACACGGTCCACCAGATCGGCCGTGAGCTCGGTGAGCTTGGAGCGCGTGAGGCGCTGGTTGAGGTGCTTGGGCACCGAGTCCACCGCCGTGATGAACGGCAGGTTGATCTGCGTCTCCTGCGTGGTGGAGAGCTCGGTCTTGGCCTTCTCGGCCTCCTGGTAGAGGCGCTGCAGGGCCATCTTGTCCTGCGAGAGGTCCACGCCCTCGGCCTTCTTGAACTCGGACACCAGCCAGTCGACGATCTCCTTGTCGAAGTTGTCGCCGCCCAGGTGGTTGTCGCCCGCCGTGGCCTTGACCTCGAACACGCCGTCCCCGATCTCGAGCACCGAGACGTCGAAGGTGCCGCCGCCGAGGTCGAACACGAGGATGGTCTGGTCGGTGTCCTCCTTGTCGAGCCCGTAGGCCAGCGCGGCCGCGGTGGGCTCGTTGATGATGCGCTGGACGTCGAGGCCGGCGACCTTGCCGGCGTCCTTGGTGGCCTGGCGCTGGTCGTCGTTGAAGTACGCCGGGACCGTGACGACAACGCTGTCGACGGTGTCGCCCAGGTAGGCCTCGGCGTCGGCCTTGAGCTTCTGGAGGATCATCGCGCTGATCTCCGGCGGGGCGTACTCCTTGCCCCCGGCCTTGACGCGCGCGTCACCGTTGGGGCCGGCGACGACCTCGAAGGGGACGATCTTCTCCTCCTCCTTGACCTCGGCCTCCTTGCGGCCCATGAAGCGCTTGATCGAAAAGACGGTGTTCTCTGGATTGGTTACGGCCTGCCGCTTCGCGGGAGCACCCACGAGCCGCTCGCCACCCTCCGTGAACGCGACCACCGAGGGGGTCGTGCGAGCACCCTCGGCGTTCTCGACCACTGTGGGCTCGCCGCCTTCGAGGATGGCCATGCACGAGTTGGTCGTGCCAAGATCGATTCCGATGGTCTTGCCCATCCGTATTGCCTCTCTCTGTCGCTTACTGACTCATACCGAAGAAATCTGAGTGCCAGTATGGCAGATGTTGTCCGGAGTGTAGGCTTCCGCCGCCCATGAAGCTCATCTCACGCCGCCCGATCGCCGCGCTGCTTCTCCTCATTGGGCTCGGCCTGGTGTTCGCGCTGGCCGCCTGCGGCGAGGAGGAGGACTCGATCCCCGCCGGCGGGTCGGCCGGCACCGGCGAGGAGGAAGCGCCCGCCGACACCACCGACACGACCGAGACGACCGAGACGAGCTCGAACCCCACCGACACGAGCACCAAGCCCGTGATCGAAAAGCCCACCGGCGCTCCCCCGCGCAAGCTCGTGAAGGAGGACATCGTCAAGGGCAGCGGCCCCGGCGCGAAGCCGGGCGACACGGTCATCGTCAACTACGTGGGCGTCAGCTTCTCGACCGGCGAGGAGTTCGACGCGTCGTGGGACTCGGGTCAGACCTTTCCGGTGCAGCTCGGCGCCGGCGGGGTGATCGAAGGCTGGGAGAAGGGCCTCGTCGGCATCAAGAAGGGCGGTCGCCGCGAGCTCGTGATCCCGCCGGAGCTGGGCTACGGCGCCCAGGGCTCACCGCCGGCGATCGCGCCCAACGAGACGCTCGTCTTCGTGATCGACGCCGTGGACATCCGCTGACGCCTCTCTCGTGAGGCTGAGAGCCGCCGGCCCGGCAGACGAGCCTCTCCTGGGCTCGCTCCTCTACGAGGCCGTCGTCTGGCGGCAGGACCCCGGCTCTCCGTCGCTCGACGAGCTGATGGCCGATCCGCGACTGGCCGCATACCTCAACGGTTTCGGCCGACCGGGGCCGTAGGCGGGGCCTGGTGGCGTCAGTTCTCGGCGCAGCTGCCCGGCTACGGGTCGTCGCCGGGGACGTTCCGGAGCTGGCGCTCGGTGTTCGCCGGCCACCGGGGGCGCGGCATCGGCACGGCGCTGCTCCGCAAGCTGCTCAGGGAGGCGGCGGCGCGCGGGCTGCGGGGCTTGAGCCTCAGCGTCGCCCGCGAGAATTCTGCGCTTGAGCTCTATCAGCGGCTCGGCTTCACCGTGGTCGACGACAAGACCGAGCCGCTCACCATGCTCATCCTGCCTCAGCCGGCGAAGCTCACCGCGTAGGCCACGAAGGCCGCGCACAGGCCCGCGATGCCGGCGTAGTCGGCGCGCCGGCTCAGGTCCGGCGGTCGTGCCAGCAGCGCCAGCGCCAACAGCACGAAGGGGTCGAAGTACTTCTGGTAGCTCAGCCGCACCGGTAGCGCGGCGGCCAGAAAGCAGACGAGATAGACCGCCGGCAGCGACCACACCCCGGCGCGGCGCACGAGCAGCGCGAGCCCCACGCAGCCCAGAGGCACCAGCAGCCAGAACAGCAGCGAGGTGCCGAGCACCTCGGGAAAGGCATCGGAGAGCTTCCACAGCCAGCCGGCGTCGCCCGCCCGGCCGGGGATGATCGCGAGGTAGGCCAGCGGAGACACCAGCAGCAGCACCGCGCCCGCGGCGACCCCGCCGGCCACCACCCGGCGCGCGTCCCGTGCCTGGCCCGTGAAGCTCACGTACGTGCGCGCGACAAGCGATGAGCGCAGGCGGCGCAGGCGGCGCACCAGGCCGGGCCCGAAGATCAGGCCGCCGTAGGCCCCGGCGAGTGCCAGGGAGAAGCCCACCGTGCGCAGGCTGAGCGCATCCCGCGCCAGGCCGTGACGGTCCTCGCACAGCCCGCAGGACGCGGGGTCGGAGCTCGGCGGAACCAGCCCGTTCCACTCGAGCACGAGCGCGGCCAGCGGGGCGAGGGCGGCTGCCAGCAGCGCCGCGCCGGCCAGCTTGCGCGCGCCCGGCGCGGGGCCGGTGATCAGGAAGAACGCCGCCACCGGCACGAGCCACACGAAGGCCTGGCGAGTGAGAAGGGCAGCGGCGATCGCGACGCAGGCCAGCGCGAACGCCGGCAAGGAGCCCGAGCCGGACCAGGCGTGGATGCGCTCCAGGGCGATGAGCGCGAAGAGGATGGCGAGGTTGTCGGTGAGCAGGGTGAACGAGACCCCGAAGACGTAGGGCGACAGGACGAACACGAGGGTGAGCGCGAAGGCCGGCCACGCGGCCAGGGGCGTGGCTCGCCGCAACAGGCGCAGGAGGGCCAGCGCCATGCCGTACGAGAAGCCGACGTTGAGCAGCCGCAGCTTCCAGAGCTCGAAGCCCACGAGCTTCCCCCACGCCGCCGTGAGCAGGTGGTAGAGCGGCGGCTGCGCCGAGGGATAGTCGGACAGGTCGAGCCGGTCGGAGAGCTGCAGGATCGTGGGCAGCTGGTAGACCCGGGCATCGGATGCGTGGAACGTGTCGATCTCCACGGTGAGCCCGCGCAGGACGGCGATGCCGGCGAGGAAGGGCAGCGCCAGGAGCAGCGGCTGAAGCCAGCCCGGCGGCTCGGTCGTCACCGCGCGGCGAGCCGGCGCCGGCCCTCGGGACACATGCGCCGCAACGGACAGTCCGCGCACCGGGGCGTGCGGGCCACGCAGGTGCGCCTGCCGTGGCGGATGAGCAGCATGTGCACCGCGTAGGCCTCCTGGCCGTCGTCGCCCACCAGGCGGGCCAACTCGTCGTGAGCTTGGTCGAGCGGCTCGCGCTCGCGCCACAGCCCGAGCCGCGCCCCCACCCGGTACACGTGCGTGTCCACCGGCGGGTCGGGGCGCCCGTAGGCGAACAGCAGCACGCAGGCCGCCGTCTTGCGGCCCACTCCCGGCAGCCGGCAGAGGTGGTCGCGCGCCTCGTCGAGCGGGGCGGTCTCGAGCCAGGCCAGATCGTCCTCACCGAGGGCGTGCAGGATCTGCTTGATGCGCACCGCCTTGGTCGGCGCCAGGCCGCCGGGCCGGATCGCCTCCTCCACCTCGGCCTCCGTGGCCAAGCGCACCGCCTCCCAGGACGGCAGCCGCTCCCGCAGGCGACCGAAGGCGACGTCGCGGTTGCGGTCGTTGGTGTTCTGGGACAGCACGGTGAGGATCAGCTCGTCCACCGGCCGGCGGTGAGGTCGCAACAGCGGCCGGCCGTAATCGCGGCGAAGGCGATCGCGGATGGTTCGGAGCCTGCGCCGGTCGGCCATGAGCGGCGGATGGTATGAAGACACGCGCGTGGAGATCGCCGAGCAACAGTCGGAGGTGGCGGGGCTCGGCGTGCACTGGCGCCGCGCCGGGGACGCCCCGGTGCTGTTCGTGCACGGTGTTCCCACCGCCTCGTTCGACTGGGATCCGCTTCTTCGCCGCATCGGCGGGGTGGCGCCGGACCTGCCCGGCTTCGGCCGCTCGGACAAGCCCGGCGACTTCGACTACTCGATCGAGGGCTACGACCGCTTCCTGGAGTCGTTCACCGAGTACGTGGGGCTCGAGCGCTTCTCGCTCGTGGTGCACGACTGGGGCGGGGTGGGGCTGGCCCTCGCCCAGCGCTTTCCCGAGCGCATCGAGCGCCTGGTCCTCTTCAGCTGCGTCCCGCTCCTGCCGGGCTTCAGCTGGCACAGGGTGGCGCGCGCCTGGCGCACTCCGGTGCTGGGCGAGCTGACCATGGGTTTCACCACGCGCTACGCGATGCGTCGTTCTCTCCCGCCCGAGCTCGCCGGCCGCGCCTGGGAGTGCTTCGACCAGGGCACCCAGCGCGCGATCCTGCGGCTCTACCGCGCTTCGCCACCGGAGGTGCTCGCGCGCGCGGGCGAGAACCTGGGGGCGCTGCGGGCGCCGGCGCTGGTGCTCTGGCCCACCGCCGATCCCTACATCGCCGCGGGCTTCGGGCAGCGCTACGCCGACGCACTGGGCGGCGAGACCACGCTCGAGCTCGTGGAGGGTGCCGGTCATTGGACCTGGCACGAGCGCCCGGAGCTCGTGGAGCGGGTGGCCGGCTTCCTGTCCTGACCGATCTACTAGCCTCAGGCCGGCCGTGCTGCGCGCCGCTCTCTCCGCCGTTACGGCGCCGCCCCGGTCGCGCGGACGAGACTCCGGGACCGAGGCGCCGGGCGCCCGCCTCCGACGCGGGGACGGCCCCGATCGCGCCTGGTACCGGCGCATCGATCCGTGGCACGTCGCCCCGGTCGCGGTCGCGGCGCTGTTCGCCATCGCCTACCTGATCTGGCAGCCCCGCACCGTCGACCTCGCGGCTCACACCTTCCGCGCCGATCTCTTCGGCGAGGAGGGCTTCACGATCTGGAACGGCCAGTGGTACGGCGGCCACCACACGCCGGCGTACTCGATCCTCTCGCCCCCGCTGGCCTGGCTGCTCGGCCCGCCGCTGGCCATGGCCATCGCCGCGGTCAGCTCCGCCGCTCTGTTCGGCCCGCTGGTGCGCGACTACTTCGGCGATGAGCGCGCGCGCTGGGGCGCGATCTGGTTCGGCGCGTCCACGGCGACCCTCCTGTTCACATCCCGTCTGCCCTTCGCGATCGGGGTGGCGTTCGGACTGGCCGCGTTGCTCGCGCTTCAGCGTCACCGCTACGCGCTGGCCATCGTGCTGGCGATCCTGTGCCCGCTCGGCAGCCCGGTGGCGGGCCTGTTCCTGGCGATGGCCGGCGTGGCCTACGCGATCGCCGAGCGCCGGGACCGGACAAAGCGCTTCGAAGGCCTGGCCATCGCGGCCGGAGCGTTCATCCCCCCGGTGCTCCTGTCCTGGGCCTTCCCCGAAGGCGGCTGGGCGCCGTTCCCGGACTCGTCCTACGTGCCCATCCCGCTGTTCGCGATCGCCTGCCTGATCCTGTTGCCGAGAGAGGAGGCCGCCCTGCGCTGGGGGGCGCTGCTCTACGGCCTGGGCGCCACGCTCGCCGTGGTGATCGAGACGCCGATGGGCGGCAACTCCGTCCGCCTGGGAGCCCTGTTCGGCGGCCCGCTGCTGCTGTGCGCTCTGTGGGGACGGCGTTTTCCGCACCCCCGGGTCGTGCTCCCGCTGCTGGTCACCGGCTTCGTGGCGCTCGCCTTCTGGCAGTGGTCGCCGGCCGTGCGCGACGTGATCAAGTACATCGAGGACCCGGCGGCCAAGTCGGACTACTTCGAGCCGCTGCGCCAGTTCCTCTACACGCTGCCCGACCAGAGGCGCGTCGAGATCCCCTTCACGCGCAGCCACTGGGAGAGCGCCGAGGTGGCGATGGAGGTGCCGCTGGCGCGCGGCTGGCTGCGTCAACTCGACACCGGCCTGCATCCGATCTTCTACCGCGGCGGCATCAACCGGCTGACCTACGCGAGCTGGCTGGCCGACAACGCGGTGCGCTATGTGGCCCTGCCGAGCGCCAAGCCGGACAAGAGCTCCTACGGCGAACGGGCGCTGATCGAGCGCGGCCTCCCGTACCTGCGGCTGCGCTGGAAGTCCGACGACTGGCGCGTGTACGAGGTGCTGCTGGCCGCGCCCCTGGTGATCCCGCAGGGAGACGCCAACTTCGTGCTCGAACAGTTCGAGTCCGACGAGCTGTTGCTGGACGTCAAGCGCCCGGGCGAGGCCATCGTCAAGGTGCGCTGGACGCCCTACTGGTATGCGTCGAACGCCTGCGTCGAGCCGGACGGCGACTGGACCAGGGTGATCGCGGACGAGGTCGGCTTCGTGCGACTCTCCACTCGCTTCTCGCCCGAGCGCCTGTTCCAGCGCGGGCGCCGTTGTGACGACGATGTGACCGGCTAGGCTCTCCTGCCGTGCCCCGAACGCATCCGCTGTACAAGCAGCTCGTCCGGGTCTGGCGCCAGACCGGCCGCTGGCTGCCCAACGGCTGGCTCGACGCCATCCGCCAGCTCGCGCTGTTCGCCGGGGCCTACTACGCCTACCGCCTGGTGCGCGGCTTCGTCGATGGGCAGGCGACCCTGGCCTTCGAGAACGCCCGCGCGCTGGTGGACGCCGAGCGCGCGCTCGGCCTGTTCTTCGAGCCCGGGCTACAGGCCTGGGCGAAGGGCGAGGAGTGGCTGCTCACCTCGGCCAACTGGATGTACGTGAACTCGCACTTCGTGGTCACCACCACGTTCCTCATCTGGCTCTACCTGTTCCGCAACCACGCCTACTACTTCGTGCGCAACATGTTCATGGTGGCCATGGGGCTCGCGCTCGTGGGCTACATGGCCTTCCCCACCGCGCCGCCGCGCTTCCTGCCCGAGTGGGGCTTCACCGACACCGTGGCCAACTTCGTGGGTGAGACGGCCGAGAACAGCGCCAACGTGCTCTACAACCCGTTCGCCGCCGTGCCGAGCATGCACGTGGCCTTCGCGCTCATGATCGCCATACCGGCGATCTATCTCGTGCGCACGCGGCTGCTCAAGGTGCTCTGGGCGCTCTATCCGGTGGTGGTCACCTTCGTGGTGATGGTCACCGCCAACCACTTCTGGCTGGACGCGGCGCTCGGCGCGCTCGTGGCCGCGGTGTCGGCCTACGCCGCCAGTGCGGCGTTCGCTCGTGCCCGCCCTGAGGCGTGGTCCTTCAACAGGACGGTCGCGGCCAAGGCATGACCGACGAGGTTCGCGAGCGGCCGCGCAGGAGAAGCAACGGTCGCGGAGACGGACCGCTGACGGCCACCGAGATCAGGACGCTCGCGCGGGACCGCCTGATCGAGTCGCGGCTCACCCCGAACGCGATCTCGATCACCGGGCTCATCGGCAACATCATCGCCGCGGTCCTCATCTTCGAGAACCACTTCGTGCTGGGCGGCATCGCATTCATCCTCGGCTCGGTCTGCGACATGATGGACGGTCGCTACTCGCGCATGTCGGGCAAGGGCTCGCCCTTCGGCGCCTTCCTCGACTCGACCCTCGACCGCGTCTCCGAGGGCATCGTGCTCACCGCCATCGCGGCCTACTTCGCCCAGCAGCAGGACGACGTCGCCACGGCGGCCACCGTGCTCGCAGTGGTGGGCTCCTTCTCGGTGAGTTACACCCGGGCGCGGGCCGAGGCGCTGGGGGTGGAGTGCAAGGTGGGTATCGCCTCGCGCGCGGTGCGCGTTGTGATCCTCTCGATCGGACTGGTGTTCGCTGCCGGCGAGCTTGTGCCAGACTTGGATCTGCTCGAGCCGGCTATCTACGTGATGGCCGCGCTCACGATCTTCACCACGTTTCAGCGGGTGCTCCACGTTCGCCGGCAACTGGCCGGCGGCGCGGGCGCGGTGTAACCCACCAGGGGCTCCGGGTTGCTTTTCCTTGGAGTCTCCTCGCGGGGGAGATCCACTTTCTCTGTGACTTCAGGAGGCTTCTGACAATGGCTGACAACTCTTCGAACGGAGCTGCGCGCTATCAGACCGACAAGGTCCGCGTAGCCATCATCGGCGTGGGCAACTGCGCCTCGTCCTTCGTCCAGGGCGTGGAGTTCTACAAGGACGCCGACCCCAAGAAGCGGGTTCCCGGGCTGATGCACGTGGACCTCGGCGGCTACCACGTGAACGACATCGAGTTCACCGCCGCCTTCGACATCGACGCCGACAAGGTGGGCAAGGACCTCTCCGAGGCGATCTGGGCGGGGCAGAACAACACGATCAAGTTCGCCGACGTTCCCGAGCTGGGCGTGAAGGTCCACCGGGGCATGACCCACGACGGGCTCGGCAAGTACCTCAAGGAAAAGATCACCAAGGCTCCCGGCGAGACCGCCGACATCGTCGGCATCCTCAAGGAGACCAAGACCGACGTGGTCGTCTCCTACCTGCCGGTGGGCTCGGAGCAGGCCACCAAGTGGTACGTGGAGCAGGTGCTCGAGGCCGGCTGCGGCTTCGTGAACTGCATCCCGGTGTTCATCGCCCAGGAGCACTACTGGGCCACGCGCTTCGAGAAGGCCGGCCTGCCGGTGGTGGGCGACGACATCAAGTCGCAGGTGGGCGCCACCATCACCCACCGCGCCATGGCTCGCCTGTTCCACGAGCGTGGGGTGTCGCTCAAGCGCACCTCGCAGCTCAACGTGGGCGGCAACATGGACTTCTACAACATGCTCGAGCGCGATCGCCTCGAGTCGAAGAAGATCTCCAAGACCCAGGCCGTGACCTCGATCATGGGCCACGAGCTGCCCGCCGACGACGTGCACGTCGGTCCCTCGGACTACGTGCCGTGGCTGACCGACCGCAAGTGGGCCCACATCCGCCTCGAGGGCGAGGCTTTCGGTGACGTTCCGCTGATCGCCGAGATGAAGCTCGAGGTGTGGGACTCGCCGAACTCGGCCGGCATCGTCACGGACGCCGTGCGCTGCTGCAAGCTCGCGCTCAACCACGGTCTCGGCGGTCCCATCGGAGGCGCCTCGGCCTACCTGATGAAGTCGCCGCCCGAGCAGTTCCCGGACGACATCGCCCGCGAGATGGTCGAGGACTTCATCGAGCAGTACGGCGGAGCGCCCAAGCTGCCCGGCAAGCCGAAGGTCAAGGCCAAGGGCAAGCAGAAGGCCAAGGCCTAGGCGACTCGACGTAACACGCTTCCCAACGGGCGGCCTTCGGGCCGCCCGTTGTCTTCATGGGCCGAGGAGGGCGTCCATCTGAGCGATGGCGGCTTGCTGCCCCTCGAGCGTGCCCGTGCTCATCCACCTGTCCAGGTCCTCGCTCGATTCGAATCTCGAACGCAGCTCCATGCGCGTGCCACTGTCGCGCTCGGTGAGCCGGACCGTGACGCTGCTGACCGGCATGTCCGCGGTCGGCGTCCCGTCCGCGTCGGCGAAGTAGGCGGCGAACTCCAGCGAGGTCGGCGGATCGACGACCTCGACACGCCACAGGCCCCCGTACCTACCGCCCTCCGGACCGGTCATGAAGTAAGTCACCTCGGCGCCCGGGATCAGCTCGTGCTTCTCGAAGGTCGCCGGATAGTCCGGCGGACCCCACCAGCGTTCGAGCTTGCGCGGATCCGACCAAAGCTCCCACACCTGCTCGATCGGGGCATCGAAGTCGGAGACCACGGTGATGGCCAGGCGGTCGTAGTCGGTATCGACGCTGATGACGCTCAACCCGCTGACTCCCTGTCCTCGGCGAGCAGTTCCGACATCCGGCCGACCCGGCCACGCCAGGTCGTCTCGAGCTCGTCGAGGGCGTGCCGCGCGCGGCCGACCGCGCCTGCATCGGTGCGCACGAGCTGCTCTCGCCCGCGGCGCTCCTTGGTGACCAGGCCGGCCCGCTCCATCACGGCGACGTGCTTCTGCACGGCCGCAAAGCTCATCGGGTACGCGAGCGCGAGTTGCGAAACCGAGGGCTCGCCGGTGGCGCAGCGACGGAGTATGTCGCGACGTGTCGGGTCGGCCAGGGCATGGAAGAGCTCGTCGACCACCTCGTCCGCGAGGTCACCTACAACCATATGGTTGTAGATTACCGGACGGACCAACCGGCGAAGCAAGAAGGAAACCATGACCACGCCAGCCCCGACCGTCACCGACCAGGACGACTTCGAGCGACAGCTACTCGAACTGCTCAAGCGCGAGAAGGCACACACCCGCGAGGGCGACGCGATCGCCGCGGCACGGCGCCGGCTGCCCATGACAGAGGTGCCGCCCGACACCACCGTCATCGGCCCCGACGGACCGCGTCCCCTTCGGCGATGTCTTCGCGGGGCGCGACGAGCTCGTCGTCTACAGCCACATGTTCTACGACGGGCAGCCATCGGAATGGCAGTGCGAGGGCTGCACCAGGAACTCCTGGCCGATGCAGCAAGCCGCCGACGCGGCCGGCATCAACGCTTACGGGATCACCTTCGCCATCCTCGCCCCCGGGCCGTACGAGGAGATCGCGGCCTTCCGCGACTTCATGGGCTACACAACGCCGTGGTACTCCAACGCTCACCTCGACGACCCCACCGTGGCCGGCTCCGGACGGATCTGTTGCTACCTGCGGTGGGAGGAAGAGATCTACCTGACGTACTGGACGACCGCCCGTGGCGACGAGGTGATGAGTCCCCTGTTCGGGCTGCTCGACATGACCGCTTACGGGCGGCGGGAGGAGTGGGAGGACTCACCCGAGGGGTGGCCGCAGATCGCGACCCACTCGTTCTTGCGCACCGACGAGCACGGTGCGCCGATGGGGCCCCGAAACGGCGGTCGTCCGGTGTACCAGTGGCCACGGATCAGGGCCGGACACGACGACGACCTCGGCACCGGGAGCTAGGACTATGGCGACGTACACGGCACACCTGTTCACAACCCTGGACGGCTTCGGCACAGGTCGGGTTGGCTACTGGGGCAAGGACGGCCCCGAGTTGCGTGAGCAGCAGGCCCGGACCTTCTTCGCCGGAGAAGATCAGACGCTGGTGTTCGGGGCGAACACCTACCGCTTGATGGCGGGCTTCGTCGCGACGGAGGAGGGTCCGAACTTCGCGTCGCTCAACGCGGCTCGAAAGGTCGTGATCTCCCGGACGCTGGAGGAGCCGCTCGGTATGGAGAACACGACGCTCATCGCGGAGGATGCGCTCGACGCCGTGCCACGCCTGAAGGCGGAGTCGCCCGTCCCGCTGCGCGCCCACGGCAGCATCTCGATGAACCGCGCACTCCTCGCCGCCGGCCTGGTGGATCGGCTGGACGTGATGGTGTTCCCCGTCATCACCGGGGAGTCGGGAAAGGACCCGATCCTGGCCGGCCTGCCCGATATCGACCTGGAGCTCGTGGACTCACGGCTGTTCGACGGGCGCGTGCAGCAACTCATCTACGTCCCGGCGTAATTCGCCGGCGGGTGCTCCGTTGGAGCGCCATGAGACCACGCCGAGACTCTGCTGGTACTGACCCGCGCGACTCGCGGACGTACCCTGCTCGGCACCCCCTTTCAAAGGAGCGCACCCGCATGGCCACCACCAAGACCCTCCGCACGGCCGCTGTCGCCGCCGTCGTCCTGCTCGCCGCCGCGGGCTCGGCCGAGGCCGGCCCGCCCGGCAAGTGGAGCCAGGTGACCGGGGTCGGGGCCGATGACGGCAACCCGATGCGACCCGATCTCGCCCGCACCGCCGACGGGGTCCTGCACGTCAGCTGGACCCGGGACCTGGGGGGCGGAGGAAGCCTGCTGCACAGCGCCATCTCCGCCGACGCGAAGACGGTCTCCGGGCCCGTCTCGATCTACGACAACGTCGCCGGCGGGGTCAACTATCACTCCGACCTCGTGGTGGCTCCGGACGGCACCCTGCGCGCGTTCTTCGCCGCCACCAACGTGTTCGACGACGTGCTGGCCACGGCCACCTCGGCCAACGGCGGCGCGAGCTGGACGGTGGGCGGCTCAGCGTCGAAGAACGGGGCTCCGGGCAAGGACGTCTACACGGCCGGTGGCATCGGTGCGGCCGTCGGCAAGGACGGCACCTTCTACTCGATCTGGGGCGACTCGAGCCCCGACGGAGCCGGCTACCACGTCGGTCTCGACCCGAACGCCCCCGACGGCGAGCTGCCCGGCAGCCTGCAATCGGATCCCAAGCTCGGCGTGGACGCGGGCAGTGGCCAGGTGGTCTCGGCCTGGAACTCGCTAGATGACGACGGGCCCGTGGTGGTCATGCCCATCGCTCCGGCGGGCGGCCCCGTCTCGATCCCCAACTCGGCCGGGAACTCCCTGCATCCGGTAGGCATCACCGGCCGCATCGGCGCTCCGGGGGTGTTCGTCGGCTACCACCGCGGCACCAACCCGTTCCTGTCCGACCCGTCGGTCTACCGCACGGACACCGGTCAGGCGATCCGGCTGACCAAGAAGGACGGCGAGCTGATCTCGCTGGCCGCCGCGCCCGGCGGAAGGCTGTGGGCGTTCTGGAAGGACGAGAAGGCGATTCGCGCGACCCGCTCCAACCCGGCGGCGACGAAGTGGGGACGGATCGTCTCGATCAAGCCGCCCAAGAACAGCTCGGCGATCTACAACCTCGTGGGTGAGGCCTCGGCCGGCCCGCTCGACCTGCTGGCGCACGTCGACACGTCGCCGCTCGCCTCCTGGCATCAGCGCATCCTGCCCGGTCTCGGCTTCAGCGCGAAGAAGGGCAAGAAGGGCAAGACCGTGGTCAAGGTGACCGACGCCGGCCAAAAGGTGGGCGGCGTCAAGGTCAAGTTCAAGGGGAAGGGCAAGGGAAACAAGGGCTCGACGACCACCAGCGCATCCGGCAAGGTGTCCTTCTCGCTGGAGCCCGGCAAGTACAGGATCAGCGTCTCCAAGAAGGGCTACGCCACCTACTCCAAGCAGGTGAAGGTCAGGAAGTAGACGGGCGGGCACGGTGCGCGGGGTCGTATCCTGCGCCCGTGCCCTACACCATCGCCCAGGTCACGCCGTGGCCGTGGGAGCAGCACCACGAGGTCAACCGGTTCGTCGAGCGCCTGTCCGATGAGCTCTGCGCCCGGGGGCACCGCGTGGTGGTGGTGGCTCCGTCCGACTCGCGCGAGTTGGTGCGCGAAGGGCGCTCGAAGATCGCCGCGGCGCAGTCCGATCCCGATGCGGTGTTCGCGGATCCCGGCTGCGCCTCCGTGCTCGCCGTGGGTCAGTCGCTGCCCTTCCGGCGCGGCGGGTCGGTGTCGCTGCCGCTCGACGTGTCGCGCTCGCTGGAGGATGTGCTCGACCGGGTGGAGCTCGACTTCGTGCACGTGCACGAGCCGTTCGCCCCGAGCGCCAGCTCCGCGGCGCTGCGGCACTCCCGCGCCCTCAACATCGGCACCTTCCACGCCACCACCGAGCGCTTCGTCTCCACCCAGGTGGCGCGCAAGGTGGTGGAGCTGCTGTTCGGCCGGCTCGACGGACGCACCGCGAGCTCGGTCGCCACCCGTGACCTGATCGAGCGCTACTTCCCGGGCCGCTACGAGGTGATCCTGCCGGGGGCCGACCTGCTGCAGCGGCCGGAGGCGAGCAGCGGGCCGCCCGAGATCGTGTTCTCGGCCGAGGAGGAACGCGGCGCGCTGCGCCTCTTCCTGCGTGCCCTGCGGCGCATGCCCGTGGACCGCGACTGGATGGCGACCATCTGGCTGCGCGATCCGCTGTCGGCCCCAGCGGTCACGCTGCCCCGCCGCCTGCGCGACCGCGTGCGGATCGCCGGCCCGGCGGACGGCTCCGAGGCGCAGCACATCGCCCGCGCGACGATCGCCGTGGCCGCATCGGCCGGCACGGCGCCGGCCCCGCAGCTCGTGCTGCGCGCGCTGGCCGGCGGGGCGGTGCCCGTGGTGTCACGCCTGCCCCAGTACGAGGAGCTCGTGCGCGAGGGCGACCTCGGCCTCCTGTTCGAGCCCCGGGACGCGCTGACGATGGCCGCCCAGCTCGAGCGCCTGGTCTCGGAGCCCGAGCTCGTCACGCGCTACGCCGAGCGCATCGCCGAGATCCACCCGGAGCTCGAGTGGTCACGGGTGGCGGCCGACTACGAGGAGCTCTACGACCGCATCGCGGGGCGCCGTCACGACCAGGACGGGCGGCCCGGAATGCGCGAGCGCCTGAAGAGCCGCGATTTCATCCACGTCGATCTCCACATGCACACCGATCACTCCCCGGATTGCGCCACTCCCGTCGACACACTCCTCGAAACGGCGAAGAAGGTCGGCCTCGGCGCCATCGCGGTCACCGATCACAACGAGGTCTCGGGCGCGCTGGCCGCGCGCGACCGGGCCAACGGCATCAAGGTGATCGTGGCCGAGGAGGTCAAGACCGCCGACCAGGGCGAGGTGATCGGCCTCTTCATCGAGGAGAAGATCCCGCGCGGCATGACGTTGCAGGAGACGATCGCCGAGATCCGCCGCCAGGGCGGGCTCGTCTACGTGCCCCATCCCTTCGACCGCATGCACTCGGTGCCCGACTACGAGCACCTGCTCGACGTGGTCGAGGACATCGACGCGATGGAGGTCTTCAACCCGCGCGTGGCCTTCTCGGCCTTCAACGAGGAGGCCGCTCGCTTCGCGGGCAAGTACCGCATCGTGGCCGGCGCGGGATCCGATTCGCACGTCGCCCAGGGGCTCGGCTCGGTGAAGATCAAGATGCGGGACTTCGACGGCCCGGACGAGTTCCTCGAGTCGCTCCGCGACGCCGACATCGTCCGCAAGAAGCAGTCGCTTCTCTACGTGCAGGCGCTCAAGTTCATCCAGACGCGCGGCAAGAAGTGATGCGCCCACAAGGACCGTCCGCCGATCCGTCAAATCCCTCGGATCAGATGCCCGCTACCGACGACGAGATCCGCGAGAAGTACCTGGAGCGGGCGATCAGGGAGCTCAACGGCCTGACTCGCGACATCCAGGGCTGCAATCACTGCCCGCGCGGCAACCTGATGCCAGTGCTCGGCTCCGGTCACCCCCAGGCCGACATCTTCATGCTCAAGTTCGCTCCCGTGCCCTCGGAGATCGAGGAGGGCGTGGCCTTCTACGGCCGTGCCGGCTCAGCTCTGATGAAGAGCTTCAAGCGACTCGGAGTCGATCCGCTGGCCGTATACGGGACCGTCTTCGTCAAGTGCCCGGTGCACGACACCGACGACTCGGCCCCCGAGTGCCGGGCACGGGTGCTCGACGAGCTGGCCATCGTCCAGCCGCGGATCGTGGTGATCATGGGCGACGAGGCGCTCGAGGAGCTCAACGGGCTGGGCGTGCCGCTCGGACGCGAGCTCGAGGCCACGCCCGGCGAGATCCAGCGCTTCACCCCCACCTGCGACGCCCTGGTGGTGCCCGACATCGACCGCTCGCTCGACGAGGAGCGATCCAAGCGCGAGTTCTGGGCGGCGTTCCGGGCGCTGGGCGAGTGGTACGCGGACTTCCCTCCGTACTGAGACAGAGATAACCTGCGCTCCATGGCTGACAGGGCGAGAGTCCTCGTTGTCGCCAACCGCACGGCCGAGTCGCCGGAGTTGCTCGATGCGCTCCGCACCCGCTCCGGGCGGGGACCCTGCGAGTTCACGCTGCTGGTGCCGTCGACTCCTCACGGGCTGGCCTGGGCAGCCGACATGCACGCCGGCGGCGACGAGGCCGAGCAGCATCGCAAGGCGTTCGTGGAGGAGTTGCGCGAGGACGGCCTCGACGTGGGCGAGGCCAAGGTCGGCGACGGCGATGCGCTGGCCGCGATCCAGGACGAATGCAACTTCAACACGTACGACGAGCTGATCGTCTCGACGCTTCCGCTGCACATCTCGAAGTGGCTGCGGATCGATCTGCCGAGCAAGGCCCAGGCGGCCACCGGGCTGCCGGTGACGCACGTGGTGGGAAGCGAGAGCTAGGCGATCATGAATCTCGAGGAACGAGAGGGTGTCGATCCGGTGATCGAGCGGCGCTGTGCCGAATGCGGCACGGTGCTGACCAAGGAGGAGATCACCGCTTCGCTCGAGACCGAGGGTCCCTTCCTGTGCTCGGTCCACGCGAGCGAGGAAGTGCCGCTCGACGACGAGCGCGCCGGGGCCTGAGCGCCGCTCGGGTCAGCGCTCCAGCAGCGCGACGCACTCGATGTGCGGCGTCTGCGGGAACATGTCCACCGGGCGCACCGTGCTGAGGCGATAGCCGGCGTCGGCCATCTGACGCGCGTTGGGCGCCAGCGTGGTGGGGTTGCAGGAGACGTAGACGATCCGCTTGGCCTCGGCCTCGAGCACCCGCCGCACGACCTTCTGGGACAGGCCGGCGCGAGGAGGATCCACCACCACCACGTCCGGCGGCCCCGACTCCTCGAGCAGAGGCCGCATGGCCAGCCGCACGTCGCCGGCGAAGAAATGGGCGTTGTCGATCGAGTTGAGGCGCGCGTTCTCGATCGCGTCGGCCACCGCCTCCTCCACGATCTCGACGCCGAAGACCTCCGCTGCGTCCAGAGCGAGCACCAACCCGATCGTTCCGATCCCGCAGAACAGGTCGAGCACGCGCTCGCGGCCGGACAGTCCGGCCAGCTCGGCGGCCGAGGCGTACAGGCGCTCGGCCATCTCGGTGTTGGTCTGGAAGAAGGCGTCGGGCGAGATGCGAAAGCGCAGGCCCGAGATCTCCTCCTGAAGCGCGGCGTCGCCCTTGACGATCTGGGTGTCGCCCTCGCGGGTCGTCTCGGCCACCCCCGCGGCGCGCGTCCACAGAAACGAGTCGGCCGGCGCGACCGCGGCCAGGGCGTCGACGTCGAAGCTCGCCCCGGGACTGGTGACGATGCGGGCCTGAAGCTGCCCGGTGCGCCGGCCCTCTCGCACCACGAGGTTGCGCAGCAGGCCGGTCTGCGCACGGCGATCCCAGGTGGAGAGGCCCTGCTCGCGACACCAGGACTTGACCGTCTCGCGCAGCTCGTCCACGCGCTCGGAGGCGAGGATGTCGCGCGACACGTCGTCGATGACGTCGAAGCGGCCGGGCCGGTGAAAGCCCAGCACGAGCTCGTCGCGGTCCTCGTCCTCACCGAACGAGTACTCGAGCTTGTTTCGATAGCGCCACTGCTCCACCGCGGGCACGATCGGCTCCACGGGCGGTTCCTCGAAGCGACCGATGCGCTCCAGCGCGTCCCGGACCTGCGCCTCCTTCTCGGCGAGCTGACGCTCGTAGGGGAGCACCTGCCAGGGAGCACCCGGGTGCGGGGCCGCGGGCTCGATCCGGTCGGGGCTCGGCTCGAGAAGCTCCACGGTGTCCGCCTCGGCGAACGACCGCTTCGACTTCACGACGCGCGCCTGGACCCGGTCGCCCGGGATCGCCCCGCGCACGAAGACCACGTAGCCGTCGGTGCGCGCGACGCCCGCGCCCCCGTACGCGAGCGCGTCGATGTGCAGCTCGAGTTCGTCGCCCTTGCGCGGGCGAGCACCTGTCGTCTGGACGCCTTCCACGGCGTCCTATGGTCGCAGCTACCTGAGCTTGGACTCGATGGCGTTCAGCACGCCCTTGCGCTTGCCGTGACGGCGCTCATAGTCCCGCACCTTGCGCAGCTCGGCGGGCGTGAGAGAACCGAGGCGCCTCTTGACCTCGGCCACGGTCAGCTCGTCGTACCCGGTGATCGGAAAGGACGCACCCACCCCCGCGGCGCGGCGCGCGCGATCGGCGCGGGCGAGCACCGGCGAGGCGGCCTTGCGTCCGCGCGCGAGCAGGCCCTCCAGATCCTTGAGCACGTCGTTGGTCTCCTTACGGCCGCGCTTGACGAGATCCGTAGCGATCCCTCGTGCCTGCTTGGCCGACAGCTGGCCCTCCTTGACCGCGCCCTCGAGCGCCTCCTCGATCCGCTCCCGCGTGACCAGGACCATGCCGCCGGGCTCGAGGAGGTTCTTGCGCAGGGCGTCGCGGAACTCGGCCACGGACTTGGCTTCCACCCCGCCACCGGACTTCTTCGTCTTCCGCTCTGCCATTCGCCCCTCCTCGTCGTTGGCCCGAGCGCGGACTATTCCACCCCGGGCAACCGGAACGCCGCAGCCACCGGTGCGTGGTCGGAGAGGCGCAGGCGCAGGCCGCCGGGCTCGATCAGCTCACGGCGCTCGGGCGCGAGACGGTGCGGGCGCTCGACCACCTCGAGCCCTCGAGCCAGCAGGTGGTCGATGGCGCCGGGCGCAGTGGGCTCGGCCAGGCCGAAACGGTCCCGGAGCTCGGCGAAGGGCTCGGGGTTGCGCGCCGGGCGCACGTTGAAATCGCCGCCGAACACGAGCGGCTGTGCGTCCGACCACGCCACGGCGCGCTCGGCGGCCCGCACGACCTCGGCCGCGGCCCGCTCGGGGAGGCCGGCCGACGCGTGGAGGTTGGCGACGCACATCCTCCCTTCGGGCAGCTCGAGCCAAGCCCAGTGCATGCGCCGCCGCTCGGGACGCCGGGCGAGCGTCAGGCGGCGATGATCGATCACCCGGCCCGGGTGGCGCACGAGGATCTGGTTCGAGCCCCCCTCCGAGGAGGCGATCAGATCGGGGTTCCAGTTGGCCAGCAGCCGCTGCAGCGACTCGAGCGGCCCGGGAAGGTTGCGCGAGGTGCGCACCAGCACGCCGCTCGAGCGTGTGCGCCGGCCCAGCTCGGCGAACCAGCGGGGCGGGGCCTCTTGGAGCAGGGCCACGTCCCAATCGAGCCCGTCCAGCACGCGCGCGAACTCGTCCAGCAGCACGCGGTTGACCTGCAGGTGGGTGGCGTTGCGCTCGTCGCGCCGGAGCAGGCGGGAGCGCAGGGTGAACAGGGCCGGATCGGGTGGGAAGTCGCGGCCGTGGTAGAGGTTCCAGCTGAGGACTCGCATTTGGCCAGGCACTTCCTAACAGGTGAGGAGCTCACGACCGCCGAGCAGCGCGCGCTGCTCACGCGGGCGATCGAGCTCAAGGCGGACCGGCTGGGCTCGCGCGCCCTCGAGGGCAAGAGCGTCGCGCTGCTGTTCGAGAAGCCCTCCACGCGGACACGGGTGTCCTTCGAGACAGGGGTGTTCGAGCTGGGCGGCCATCCGCTGGTGCTGCGCCAGGGCGAGCTCCAGCTGTCGCGCGGCGAGTCGCCACGCGACACCGCGCTCGTGCTCTCGCGCATGGTCCACGCCATCGCGGTGCGAACGGGGCCTCACGAGATCCTCGAGGAACTGGCCCGCTGGTCGAGCGTGCCGGTGATCAACATGCTCACCCACGAGCACCACCCCTGTCAGGCCCTGGCCGACCTCATGACGCTGCTCGAACGCTTCGGGCGGCTCGAAGGCCTCAAGCTCGCCTACGTGGGCGACGGGAACAACATGGCGCGTTCGCTGTTGTTCGCAGGACGCCTTGCCGGCGTAGAAGTGGTCATGGCCACCCCAGCCGAGCTGTCCCTGCCGGAGGCTCCCGGGCTCGATCCCGAGGAGGCGGTGCAAGGCGCGCACGCGATCTACACCGACGTGTGGGTGAGCATGGGGGACGAGGACGGAGCCGACCGGCGGCGCTCGCTGCTGGCGCCCTACCGGGTCGACGCCGATCTCCTCTCCCACGCTCGTGACGACGCGATCGTGCTGCACTGCCTGCCCGCGCACCCGGGCGAGGAGATCACCGAGGAGGTCCTCTACGGCGACCGGTCGGCGGTGTGGGACCAGGCCGAGAACCGCCTTCATGCACAGAAGGCGCTGATGGAGCTGTTGACGACGGAATAATGTGGAGGATTCGATGAAGAAGTGGCTCGCCCTCATGCTCGCTTGCCTGGCTCTCGCTCTCGTGGCGGCCGGATGCGGAAGCGACGACGACGATTCCGGCGGCAACGGAGGCGGTGACGCGAGCGGCGAAGAGCAGGAGCCCACGGAGACCGACGGCCCGACCGCCGACGAGGGCAACGCCGGTGGAGCGGCGGTGGGGATGAAGAACATTCAGTTCCAGCCTGCCGAGATCAGCGTGAATGCCGGCGAGACGATCACCTTCACCAACAACGAGGCCGTGCCGCACGACGTGAAGAAGACGGGCGGGCCCGGCGGCGACTTCGAGTCCGGCCCTGAGGGCGGGATGAGCGAGGGCGACACCTACGAGCTCACCCTCGACCGGGCCGGCAACTACGAGTACGTCTGCCGTGTCCACGCGCCGGGCATGGCGGGCACGATCACGGTCAAGTAGCGCTCGGGCGGGGTCACGGCTCCGGGCGGCGGCGCACCCCGAAGCCGCGCAGCATCAGCAGGGCGGTCTCGCCCAATCCGCCCCGGCTGGGCAGCAGGCCGAGCTGCGTGGCCGCTTCGTAGAGGTCGAAGAACCCCCGCGCCCGCCTGACCGCGCCGTCGACGAGCTCGATGTAGTGGACACCGTGCAGGGTCACGTAACGCGCGGACGCGGGCAGCAGCTGGCCCAGGTCGCCGCGGTGCGTGCCGAGGGCCCGCCACGGCACGCAGGCGTGGTCGCCGCGGTACAGGGGCGATGCGGTGATCTCGATTCTCAGGTCGGGGAAGGCGTCCCGGAGCGCGAGGGCGTGACGGTCGAGCGCGTCCACGCCGCGCAGCAGGTCGTTGGCGACCGGATCCTCGTAGGAGACGTCGGGCGTGCAGCAGCTCTCGAAGCCCGCGCCCTGCCAGCCGGCCCTCCAGCGGTCGGCCAGCAGATCGATCTCGTGACGTTCGAGCTCGGTGCTCACGGGGTCAGCTCGGCCACGCCCTCTTCCGGCGAGGAGGCCTGAGCGTAGAGCCGGCGCGGAATGCGGCCCGCTTCGCGCGCCTCGACGCCCGCCTCCACCGCCTTGCGCATCGCGCCGGCCATGGCGACGGGATCGGCGGCCCGTGAGATCGCGCTGGCCAGCAGCACGGCGTCGCAGCCGATCTCCATGGCCAAGGCGGCGTCGGAGGCCGTGCCGATGCCGGCGTCGAGCACCACCGGCACCCGGGCCGCCTCCACGATCAGCCGCAGGTTGTAGGCGTTGTTGATGCCCATCCCGCTGCCGATCGGCGACCCGAGCGGCATCACGGCCGCGCAGCCCGCGTCCTCGAGCCGGCGGGCCAGGATGGGATCGTCGTTCGTGTAGGGGAGGACGGTGAAGCCGTCCGCCACGAGCTCCTCCGCCGCCGCCAAGCAGCTCTGCCGGGTCGGGCAGGAGCGTCCGGTCGTCGCCGATGACCTCGAGCTTGACCCAGTCGGTCTCGAGCGCCTCGCGGGCGAGCCGCGCCGTGCCGACGGCCTCGCGCGCCGTGAAGCAGCCCGCGGTGTTGGGGAGGACGTCGAGGCCCTCGTCGCGCAGCACCTCGACGATCGAACCGCGCGCGTTCGGGTCCACCCGGCGCATGGCCACGGTGGCCAGCTCCGCGCCGGACTCGCGGGCCGCCGCGGCCATCACCTCGAGGTTGCGAAAGCCGCCGGTGCCGAGGATCAGGCGGGAACGCAGGTCGCGGCCGGCGATCGACAGCATCAGCAGCCGCCCTGGACCGCGTGGAGGACCTCCACCTGCTGGCCGTCGCCGAGGCCGGTGGTGGCCCACGCCGTGCGGGGCACTACCTCGCCGTCCACGGCCACCGCCACGCCGCGCCCGTCCTCGGGCGCGCCGGCGGCCCGCACCGCCGACTCCACCGTGGCGCCGTCGGGCAGGTCGAGGGCCTCGCCGTTGAGCACCACCGCGGTCACGCCGGCGCCTCCGCCGTGGCGAAGCGCTGCGGCGCGAGTGCGCTCAGCTCCTCCGGTGGCTCGGCTCCGCTCAGGAGGTCGGCCACCGCGTCGCCCGTGAAGGGCGCGAGCAGCACGCCGTTGCGCCAGTGCCCGGTGGCCCAGATCAGCCCGTCGAGCTCGTCGCGACCCACCACGGGGGCGTTGTCGGGCGTGCCGGGCCGCAGACCTGCCCGGGCCTGAACCAGCTCGAGCTCGCCCACCTCGGGCAGCACCTCCCACGCCGCCTCGAGTAGCCGGAACACGCCGTCGGCGGTGACGGCGGTGTCGAAGCCCTGCTCCTCCACCGTGGCGCCCAGCACCACGCGGCCGTCGCCACGGGCCAGGAGATAGCAGCGCGGAGTGCGGATCACGCGGCGCAGCGGGTCGCCGGCGCCGCCACGCACCCGCAGCTCCAGGATCTGGCCCTTCACCGGGCGTACCGGAGGACCCGGGCCCTGCGGCGCGAGCGCGGCGCTCCACGGCCCCGCGGCCACCACCACCTGGTCACACGCGATGGTCCCGGTGGCGGTGCGCACGCCGGTCACCCGGCCGCCGTGGTGCTCGACCTCGCGGGCCTCCGTGCCGAGCGCCAGCTCGCCCACGACGGCGGCGAGCGCCCTCGTCACCGCCCGGGGATCGGCCTGGCCGTCCTGGGGAGCGAGGATGCCGCCGGCGATGCTGGGCGCCAGCCCCGGCTCGAGAGCGCGGCAGCGCGAGGGCGTGAGCCACTCGGCCTCCAGGCCGATCGACTGCTGGAAATCATGCAGCCGGTGCAGTCCCTCGGCGTCGTCACGGTCGGCGGCGACCACGAGCGCGCCGGTCTCGCGGTAGCCGGTGGGCAGGCCGCTGACCTCCTCAAGCTCGGCAGCGAACGCGGCCCAGAGCTCGCGGCCGGCGAGGTTGACGCGAAGCGGCCCCTCCTCGCCGAAGTCGGCCTCGGTGACCGGCGCCAGCATCCCGGCCGCCACGCTCGACGTGGCCGCGCCCGGCTCGTCGGCACGGTCGATCACGAGCACGGACATGCCGCGGCGCTGCGCCCGCCACGCACACGCGAGCCCGATCAGCCCCGCGCCGATGACGACGACGTCATAACGCTCGCCGTCGGTCCCCCTGTGTCTGTGCGGCTCTGGCATCGCCCCTTCCTCCACCGGCATTACCCGGGTCAGGTTCGACGGTCGGTGGCGCCGCAGCCACCCTCTCAGCCCGGTCCGCCCGAGCTCCCGTGTCTGTGGGGAATGGTACCCGGCCGGCTGCGCTAGTAACGACGCGTGGGGTCGTCGGGCAACGTGCCGTTGCGGGTGTCGTCGCGCAGGAAGATCACGGCCAGCGAGATCACGAGCCCGATGATGCCGACGATCATGAGGATCAATCCGACGGTCTGGAGCTCGACGCCGGAGACCTCGGCGGTTACGGCGTAGCGCAAGATGGCGCCCGCCGCGATCAAGAAGATGGAAACCCCAATACTCATTTCTGATACCCCTTAGGCCCTGCCGGCGGGACGCTAGCAGTCGCGGGGGACCGCAACCGAACGCGTTCCGTGTGTTTGTGAAGGGCGAAGACGCGACTGCGTGCCGGTGCCGAAGGCGCGCGATCAGGCCCCCGCGTCATGTTCGCCGCACCCGACCTTTCGCCTGCTGACGAAATGCGATCAAGAACGCTCATAACCATGCTCGCGCTCGCGCTCACCGCGCTGGCCCTCATTCCCTCCGCGGCCGCCGCCTCCTCGCGGCAGCTCGCGATCTTCCAGGACGACTCGCTGCTGCTCAACAGCGGCGACGCGGTCCGCAACACCACCCTCGACGAGATCGAGGGCCTCGGCGCCGACGCCGTCAAGGCCAACCTCGACTGGGCGACCGTGGCCCCGGGTGGGCGCCGCAAGCCGGCCGGCTTCGACGGCTCCGACCCGGCGGACTATCCCGGCTGGGGCGCCTACGACGGGTTCGTGCGCGACGCCCAGGCCCGTGGCTTCGAGGTCATCTTCGCGCTCACGCCTCCGGCCCCGAGCTGGGCCACCAAGGGCCGGCGCGGGCGCTACGAGCGCTACGACCGGCCCAGTGCCCGTGAATACGGGCGCTTCGCCGAGGCGGCCGCCACGCGCTACGGAAGCGTCGACGTGTGGTCGTTCTACAACGAGCCGAACCTGTTCAAGTACCTGTATCCGCAGGCCCGCAAGGGCGTACCCGTGGCTCCCCATCTCTACCGCGACATGGTGCGCTCGGGCGTGTCGGGGCTGCGGCGGGCGGGGGCCGGTGGCGACACGACCCTGTTCGGCGAGCTGTTGCCCCAGGGCAGCAGCTCCACCGGACCGCGGAAGAACCTGAGGCCGCTGCGCTTCCTGCGCGAGTTCTTCTGCCTCGATACCCGCTACCGCGCCTACCGGGGACGCGCCGCCCGCGTGCGTGGTTGCCAGGGCTACAGGCGCATCTCGGGGCTCGACGGCTTCGCCTACCACCCCTACACACGAGGCGGCGGGCCGAGCACTCCGGAGATCTCCTCCGACGACGCCACCATCCGCTCCCTTCCCAGGGTGACGAGGCTGCTCGACCGCGCGCGGGCCAAGCGCCGCGTGAGCGGCCGCCGCCTGCCGATCTGGATCACCGAGTTCGACTTCCAGTCCGATCCTCCGGACCCGTTCGGCGCCCGGCTCAAGCGGATCCCGCTGTTCATGGGGATCTCCGAGCTCTGGCTCGCGCAGCGCAACCGCCGGGTGGCCGCGTACTCGCAGTACACGATGGAGGACACCCCCGGTGACCCGGGGCTCTGGCAGGGCGGACTGCGCTTTGCCGGCGGGCGCAAGAAGCCCGGCGTGTACGACGCGTACCGCCTGCCCATCCTCGTCCGCCGGCTCGGCTCGAACGCCGTGGAGGTGCGTGGCGCGGCCCGCCCCGGCGGCGCGGGCGCCGTTGTTCAGGTTCAGCAGCGCCGCGGCAGCGGCAGCTTCCAGAACCTCGGCTCGCCGATCACCGTCCGCAACGTGCGCGGCTACTTCAGCGCCCGTTTCAGGCTGTCCGGCGCCTCCCGGCGCACCTACCGCCTGACCTCGGGCGGGCAGTTCAGCCCGAGGGTCAAGCCCGTGACGCTCTTCTGATGACCACCGCACCCCTAGCTACGCTCCGGAGGATCATGACTCGCTCGCTCGCCGTACTGGCAACCGCCCTGGCCGTCGTGGCCGTCACCCTCGCCGCTCCTCAGCGTTCCGAGGCCGCCATCTCGGTCGGCATCGGCGAGCAGAGTGCCGCGATGTTCACCGACCCCTTGTTCGAGGATCTGCAGATCAAGCGGGCGCGCTACTTCCCCTCGTGGAACGTGGCGCTCAAGTCGCGGGAGCGCGGTTGGCTCAACACCTGGCTGGCGCAGGCGGAGCTGGCGGGCGTGGAGCCGCTGATCAGCTTCAGCCAGTCGCTCGGCTCGGCCTGTCCGCGCCGGCCCTGCAAGCTCCCCACCGTCAGCGAGTACACGCGAGCCTTCAAGGCCTTCCGCAAGCGCTGGCCCCAGGTCAAGGTGATCAGCCCCTGGAACGAGGCCAACCACCGCTCGCAGCCGACGTTCAAGAACCCCAAGCGCGCCGCCCAGTTCTACAACGTGGTCCGGGCGCGCTGCCGCGGCTGCAAGATCGTCGCCGCGGACGTGATCGACGAGCGCAACATGGAGAAGTGGCTCGCGGAGTTCAAGAAGTACGCCCGCAGCCCGAGGATCTGGGGTCTCCACAACTACCGCGACACCAACCTGCGAAAGGGTCAGGTCACCGGCGGCACCAAGCGCCTGGTCAAGGCCGTCAAGGGCCAGATCTGGCTGACCGAGACCGGCGGGATCGTCAAGTTCACGCTGCCCACCGGCGGCAAGCTGTTCCCGTTCTCGGAGAGCCGCGCCGACAAGGCGGTCAGGCGGATGTTCGCGCTGGCCAAGCGCTACCGCTCGCGCATCAAGCGGCTCTACATCTACAACTGGCAGCAGCCCGTCGGGCGCAATCGCTTCGACGCCGGCCTGGTGACCAACAAGAACAAGCCGCGCCCGGCATACCGGACCGTGAAGAGGACCCTGCGCGGATCCGCCTTCAACCCCTGAGCGGCCGTTGAGCTCCCGCCGCGAGCGGCTCGCCCGCGCCCGGCTGTACTTCGTCACCGACGTGCGGCCCGGGCTCGAGGAGCTGCTCCGCGCGGCGCTCGAGGGCGGGGTGGACATGCTCCAGCTGCGCGACAAGTCCGCCGGCGACGCGGAGCTGCTCGAGGCGGCCGCCGTGTTCCGGCGGGTGTGCGACGAGCACGACGCGCTGTTCTGGCTCAACGACCGGCCCGACCTGGTGGCGGACTGCGGCGCGGACGGGCTACATCTGGGCCAGGACGACATGTCGCTCTCCGAAGCCCGGGCGGTGGCGGGGGACGAGATGCTGCTGGGGCTGTCGACGCATTCGGCGGCGCAACTCGACGCGGCGCTGGAGGCGGGCGAGGCCGACGAGCTGAGCGTCGGGCCGGTGTGGGAGACGCCGACCAAGGAGGGCCGGCCGGCGGCGGGCCTCGACTACGTGCGTCACGCGGCGTCGGTCGCCGGGAGCACGCCCTGGTTCGCGATCGGCGGAATCGACCTCGATAACGTCCGCGAGGTGATCTCCGCCGGCGCCTCCCGGATCGTGGTAGTGCGCGTCATCCGTGACGCGGCCGACCCGCGCCTGGCGGCCGCGGCGCTGCGAGCCGCGCTCCTCGAGGGCTCGGGTGGCTCAGAAGAACAGCCGTAAGCGGCGCCGGGCGGCCGGGGCTCCGCCTGCTCCGCCGCGCCGCCCCTCCCTCTCCGAGGAGGCGCCCCCGCGCGGCTACGCCCGCGGCCGGGCCAAGGACGAGGAGGCGCGGCGCTCGCTCAAGCCGCTTGGGACAGGGCGAGCGGCCGACCGCGGTCACGGTCGGGGCGATCGCCGCGGCCCTGCTCTGCCTGGCGAACGTGGTCGCCACGATCTTCGGCTGGAACGGCGGAGGCGACTCGGACAGCAATCAGGCGCTCGTGGGCAGCCTGCTGGTGGCGGCGGTGCTGGCGCTCGTGGCCTACGGGATGTGGAAGGCGCGCTACTGGGCGGTGCTCGGAATGCAGACGCTGCTCGCCATCACCCTGATCGTGTGCGCGCTGGCGCTGATTCAGGCCACCTCGATCTGGGCGGCGCTGATCGTGACCGCCATCCTCGTCGGCTCGGGAGTGCTGTTCTGGTACCTGGTCAAGGCCATGGCTCGCATCCAGATGCCCGAGCGCCCGGGCTCCTCGGCGCGATAGGTACTCTCGACCCGCCATGCCGGAGAGCAAGTACGACTGCATCGTGATCGGCTCGGGCCCGGGCGGCTACGTCGCCGCGATCCGGGCCGCGCAGCTCGGCCTGAAGACCGCGGTGGTGGAGAAGGGCAACGTCGGCGGGCGCTGCCTCAACGAGGCCTGCATCCCGGCCAAGTCGATCCTGCGCGTCGCCGAGGTCTGCGAGCGAGGTCCAGCACGCGAGTGCGTTCGGCATCAAGGTCGACGGCTCCTCGATCGACTACTCCGGCGCCACCAAGCACCGCGACAAGGTGGTCAAGACGCTCACCAGCGGGGTGAGCATGTTGTTCGACAAGAACAAGATCGACTACATCGACGGCTTCGGCTCGGTCACCGACGACGCCAACGTGAAGATCGGCGGTCAGTTCGACGGCACCGAGATCGAGGCCGACCGCGTGATCCTGGCCTGTGGCTCGGTGGCCAAGCCGCTGCTCGACCTGCAGTTCGGGCCGCGGATCCTCGACACCGCGGGGATGTGGCTCCTGGACGAGCAGCCCGCGCGGCTGTGCATCATCGGCGCCGGCGCGTCGGGCACCGAGATCGCCTCGGCGTTCGGGCGTTTGGGCACCGAGGTGGTGCTGCTCGAGGCGCTGCCGCAGATCCTTCCCTTGGAGGACGAGGACATCGCCAAGGCGTGCGCGCGGGAGATCAAGAAGCAGAACGTGCGCATCGAGACGGGGGCGAAGGTCGAGGGCGCTTCGGCGTCCGACTCCGAGCGTCTCGGTGTCCTTCAACGGGGAGTCCGAGGACTTCGACTACCTGGTGATCGCCGCCGGCCGCGCGCCCGACGTGGAGGGGCTGGGGCTCGAGGAGGCCGGCGTGGAGGTCGACGACCGCGGCCTGATCAAGGTCGACGGCCGGCTGCGCACGTCGTTGGACGGCGTGTGGGCGATCGGCGACATGGTCCCGGGGCCCGCGCTGGCCCACAAGGCGTCAGACGAGGGCATCATCGCCGTGGAGGACGCCGCCGGCAACGACCCTCATCCCATCGACTACACCTACATCCCCGCTGTGACCTTCTGCCATCCGCAGGTGGCCTCGTTCGGTCTGACCGAGAAGGAGGCCCGCGACGAGGGTTTCGACGTGACCGTGGGCAAGGTCCCGATGGGCGCCGTCGGAGCGCCGACCGTCTACGGCGACCGCAACGGCCTGGTCAAGATCGTGGGCGACAAGAAGTACGGCGAGATCCTGGGCGGCCACATCTGCTCGGTGAAGGCGGCCGACCTGATCCAGGA
This sequence comes from uncultured Thermoleophilaceae bacterium, assembly GCA_963751105.1. GTDB lineage: Bacteria > Actinomycetota > Thermoleophilia > Solirubrobacterales > Thermoleophilaceae > JACVRW01. Next base: position 290,124 of record CAVVTG010000001.1, read on the forward strand.
GCTCGTGAACGCGCGCGAGCTCGAGGGCGGCTACCCCGAGGTGGCGCGCACGATTCACCCCCACCCGGCGTTCGCGGAGACCGTCATGGAGGCGGCCCGGGCGACGGATGGCTGGCTGATTCACGGGTAGGCGGCGCGGGCGGCGCGTGCTCGGCCTGCACGCCCTCTCCCTACGTTCGGCATGAAATGCATGCACTTCGTAGGGAGCAGTCGTCTGCCTCGATAACACCGCACGTTGCGAAAAAAAGCGTGGGCCGTGTGCGGCTGCCCCAGCTGAGCGCCGACCCCGCCCATTAGTCTGCGGCGCCCCCGAAGGGGGCGAACCTTCCGTCGTCGGTTCTTAAGGGGCCATGACCAACCGCCTCGCCGCTTGCTTCACTCGCCATGTCGCACGCGCGGCCTCGACCGCGGTGTTCCCCCGGCGCGTCGTGCTCACCCTCTTCGCCGCCGTCGTCCTTCTCGGGCCTCAGACCGGTTCAGCCGCAGCCAGCGAGTACTCGATCAACGCCTGTCTGGCCGACCCGGGCAACTTCTCGACCCAGGCGTTCAGCGACTTCGCCACCCGCGGGATGATGTGGAAACGAGCCTGCGATCCACTCGGGCCCGGATTGCGAGGACTGGTCACGTCGAACGTGCCGCGGGCGGGACGGGTCGAGCGCGGTTCGCGCTCGGGGTTCGTGATGAACGCCCCACCGGGCACGCGCTTCGCGCGACTGACCTGGTCAGGCCAGGCCCGGCGCCGGGACTGCCGCTACGCCCTCCAGCTCTGGGCCGGCCGCCCAGACGGCCCACCCGTCCCGATCAAGAACGTCCGCGCCAACAAGGGCTGCCCGAAGCGCGGCCTCGCCCAAGCCGCAGCCTGGCCACGCCCACGGACCTACGACATCCGAGGCGCGACGAGGATCGTCCAGCGAATCGTCTGCCTGGGCAAGGCGAACAAGCCGTACTGCTCGAGCCGAGGCCTCAACTACATCCGCACGTTCAAGGCGCAGGCGACGGTCGTGGACGTGAGCCCGCCGGCGGTGACGATCGTGAAGAACAACCCGTTCACGCAGGGGCAGTGGGTGCGGGGCAAGCAGAGCGTGAGCTATGGGGCGTTGGACAATGTTGGGGTGAAGCTGGCGAGGGCCCTGGTCTCGGGCACCTCCTGGGGCAATGACAATCGCCCCTGCAATTACGCGCAGCCCGTGCCATGCGCCAACGGACGCCGGCGGGATCGCCGTCGACACCACAGCAATGCTCGACGGAACACAACCGCTTGCGGTGGACGCCACTGATGCCGCTGGCAACGTCGCGATTTCAGCGCCGACGCGGTGTGCGGGTCGACAACACCGCGCCGGGGGCAGTTGCGGTCGGCCTCGACGGAGGCGATGGCTGGCGAAACACCAATGATTTCGATCTGAGCTGGACAAACACGCCAGAGGGCGACCGCGCGCCAATCTCAGGGGCGCCTCACCGAGATCTGCTCCTCGACGGGAACAGCGTGCACCACGAAGAGCCACGGCTGGCGGGAACATCTCAAGTCTTCCCAATACCGCCGTGCCTGGCCCGGGGAGTGGCAACTGCGCCTGTGGCGTCAGGATGCCGCCGGTAATCAAGAGCCCGCCAATGCTTCGGTGCCGGTCGCTTTGCGTTTCGACCCTGAGCCACCAACGCTTGCGTTCGAGAACTCGCCGTCTTCCGATCCGACGCTTGTCTCGGTCGCCGTGACCGACAAGTTCTCCGGCCTCGCCAGCGGCGAGATCGAACTGAGCCGGCAGGGCTCCGGGACCTGGCAGACCCTCCGACACCGAACTGCAGGGGAGCCGCCTAGTGGCTCGTGTTGACGACTCCCTCCTTCCCGCCGGCGTGTACCAGCTCCGCGCAACCGCCCGCGATCGGGCTTCGAACCTGAATACGACCGACCGGCGAGGCGACGGGCAACCGATGACGCTGACCCTTCCTCTGCGAGTGAGCACCGCAGTGAACGCAGGGGTGGTGAGCGAGCGGATCGTTCAGCAAAGTGATCAGGCGCGGCGGAAAGCGGCGAAGGGTTCGGCGACGTGTCGAGATCCTTCGCCAGCAGGCTCGCGTCAAGTACGGCGAACAGGTGGACATCAGAGGCCGGCTCCAGAACCGCGACGGTCAACCGATTCCTGGCGCACAACTGGAGGTCTTCTCGCGCAGCACCGCCGTACCCGAGCATCTGGTCGGCGTGGTCACCACGGACGGCGAGGGCAGATACACATACCGGGCGACAGCCGACGCAACACGCACCCTGCGTTTCGTCTACCGGGGGACTCAGTTGATGCTGCCCTCACAGACCGAGGTCAGCCTGATCACGTCGGCAGCGTCATCCGTTCGTGCCACGCCACGCCGCCTGAGGAACGGCCGAAGCGTTCGCTTCTCGGGAACGCTTCGCTCGTTGCCCGCTCCTCCGGCCGGCAAGCTCGTGGAGCTTCAGGTCGTGCTCTCCGGACGCTGGCAGACCTTCAGGACCACACGCACGGCGCCCGACGGCTCGTGGACAGTCCGATACGCATTCCGGCGCACCTGCGGCGTGGTCCGCTATCGGTTCCGGGCCCGCCTTCCCGCCGAAGCGGGCTATGCGTTCCAAACCGGGCGCACGAAGGAAGTCTCCGTTCAGGTTCGGGGGCCGCGGTGCTCATGAGCCGCGACACAAACATTTCGCTTGAGGCACCGGAGTGCGAGACTCCGCCTCGCCGCCGGGGTTATCCCGAAGATAGCCCGACGAAAGCGAGTGAACGCGTGATCGAGGCAATCAAGCAGCGCCTGACCTACGCCAACGTGATGGCGACGATCGCCGTCTTCATCGCTCTTGGCGGGTCGTCCTACGCAGCGCTGTCGATCACCGGAAGGGATGTCCAGAACAGCTCCCTCACTTACCGCGACCTAAAGAGGAACACACTCGGCGGGAGCCGGATTAAGGAATCAAGCCTCGGTCGAGTACCGCAGGGCCAGGAACGCTGCGAGGCTGAACGGGGTGTCTGCGGCTCGGCTTCCTCGTCCGGTGTCCGAGCGGACACCATCCCGGTCTACGACGTATGTGTTGAAACGAGCCTCCGCGGGCCGGCTCCCTATACCGCGGCGGCGCATCGCCTGCGAGGAAGTGGCGCGCCCCGCTACGCCCGGTCGTCGGCTGCCGAATCACGATGAGCTGCTGACGGCTGTCGGCAATCCCGGCATCACGCTCGCCCCCGGCGGCGAGCTCACTCGCGAGGTTTTCCCTGCGGCCACCCCAGGCCGCGTCCAAGTCCTCTACGTCACCGACGACGTCGGCAGCGTCGCCGTGACCCCCAACACTGCCGCCGGAGCGAAACCCTTCCGCTGTGTCACCGATCCTCTCAACTAGCCACATCCCGCCCGTCGCTCGGCCCGCACGCCGCCGCAAGTTCATCGCTGGCGCGCTAATTGCTCTCGCCGGCATCCTTCCCGGGGCCTCCGTGGCTGCTGAGCCCGACAACGCCCAGGAGGGCGTCACGGCGCCCGGGCAGGGCGTCAGCCCGGAGTCCGACCAGCCGGCGTTCGATCCAGGCGGCGACACGGCGCTTCCTTTCGATGCCGGTCCTCCTCCGAGCGACCCGCTTTCCGGCGACCCTGATGACGGCGGTCCGGTCGAGAGCGAACCGCGGAGCGATCTCGATGTCCCGGCCCCGGAGGCAAGCGAGCCCGACGCCGCTCCTCCTGGAGCGGTTGATGACCCTTCGAGCAGCCCGATCGGTGAGGCTCCTCAGGCCCCGCCGCTCTCCGGAGGCTTGACCGTCGAGCCGGTTCCGCCCGGGGCCGCGGAGACACCCGCGGCTTCGCCCGAGGTCCAGTCACTTGAATCCGAACCCGGCTCGGCTACGAGCGACACACCCAAGCGTCTGATCTGGCTCACGCGGCCGTCGGCCGAGCGCCCGCCGGCCACACCTCCATCCGCGAGCTACGAGGTTGCGGCGCCGCTGCAACCCGCCGCATCGGACGCGGCCGGCGGGCAGGCCGTCGCTGTCGAGGCCACGGCGCAGCGGACCGGCAAGGCCCGCCTCCACACCGTCCAGCCCGGCGAGTCGCTCTGGGTCATCGCCGAGCGCCTGCTCGGGCCGGGTGCGGGCGCCGCGGCGATATCGGCCGAGATTGCTCGGCTGTGGGAGCTCAATGCCGACGCGATCGGCACCGGCGATCCCGACATGATCATGGCGGGCACGAAGCTTCGCCTCCGCTAGCGGCCCGGCGGACCGGCACTACGCTTCGCCGGTGAGCGACCGGGCGATCTTCTACTACGACGTCGGCTCCCCCTACGCCTACCTGGCCGCGGAGCGCATCAACCAGACGCTCCCCGAAATCCCGGTCTGGCAGCCGATCCTCCTCGGCGGGATCTGGCAGCAGAGCGGCGGCGGGTCGTGGGCCAACACCGACGCACGCGATGAGGGCATGCGGGAGATCGAGCGGCGAGCTGAGCGCTACGGGCTCATGGAGCTCCGCTGGCCCGACCCCTGGCCGAGCAACAGCCTCCAGGCGATGAGGGTGGCCACGTTCGCGCAGCAGGCCGGGCGCGCGGTGGCCTATTCACTGGCCGCGTTCAGGCAAGCGTTCGCCGGGGGCAAGGACCTGTCACAGATCGACTACGTGCTCATGGCCGCCGCGGCGTGCGAGCTCCATCCGAACGCGGTGCTCAAAGCACTCGAGACCCAGTCCGTGAAGGACCGCCTCAAGCAGGCCACGGCCGAGGCCTACGAGCGCGGCGTGAGGGGAGTGCCCACGGTCGCGATCGGCACGACGCTCTACTACGGCGACGACCACCTAGATGACGCCGCAGCGGCCATGGCCGACCGCCTCTAGCGAGCGAGCCGGCGCGGTCCACCCCCCAAGCGGGGGTCGTTCGCGCACAAAGCCGTGCCACCCCGTCTTGAATAAGACCTGCACCGGGTACAGTCCGACCAATGGCGACCAAGGACGCTACGAAGGCCGGCAAAGACGCCAAGGGCCAGGAGGAGAAGGACAACGGGGCCGAGTCCCCGTCTGAGGTACCGGGGGCCGAGAAGATCGGCTTCGGTGAGGTCAAGCACGACCTGCCGGACGCCGACACCACGCGGGCAGTTCTGGAGAAGATGATGCTCATCCGCCGCTTCGAGGAGCGCGCGGGCGAGATGTACGCCAAGGCAAAGATCGGCGGCTTTCTCCACCTGTGCATCGGCGAGGAGGCCACCGTGGTCGGCGCCACCCAGGCGCTGCGCGGGACCGACTATCTGATGTCCACCTACCGCGAGCACGGTCAGGCGCTTGCCCGCGGCACCTCACCCAACGCCGTGATGGCCGAGCTGTTCGGCCGGGTCGACGGGTGCTCGAAGGGCCGCGGCGGATCCATGCACCTGTTCGACTGGGAGAAGCGCTTCCTCGGCGGCTACGGAATCGTCGGCGGCAGCCTTCCCCTGTCCGCGGGCGTGGCTCTCGCGTGTGACTACTCCGAGACCGAGGACGCGATCCTCTCGATGATGGGGGACGGTGCCACCAACCAGGGCACCTTTGGCGAGACCATGAACCTCGCCGCTCTGTGGAAGCTGCCGGTGGTCTTCCTGATCATCAACAACCAGTTCGGCATGGGCACCGCGCTGCATCGTCACTCGGCGGTGACCGATCTGTCCCTGAAGTCGGAGGGCTATGGCGTGCCGGGCACACGCTGCGACGGCATGGACGTGCTCGACGTTCACTCCGTCGTGACCGAGGCACTCCGGTGCGCCCGCGAGGAGCGCCAGCCGCAGCTCGTTGAGGCCGTGACCTACCGCTACCGCGGCCACTCGATGGCCGACCCCGAGGAGTACCGCTCCAAGGAAGAGGTCGAGGAGTGGCGCGAGCGCGACCCGATCCAGGCGTTCGCCAAGCGGCTCGTCGACGAGGACGTCATGAGCCAGGAGGAGGTCGACAAGCTCGACCAGCAAGCCATCGAGCACGTGGACGAGGCGGTCCAGTTCGCAGACAACTCGCCCTTCCCCGACCTCGACTCGCTCTACGACGACATCTACGACCTCGTCGCCGACGTGCCCGCCTGGTGGACCCTCGACGAACGCAGTCCCGAGGTTCACCGCGGCGAGCGCGAGCGCGAGGCGGGCGAGATCCCGCACGAGCTCGCGGAGAAGGGCGCGGCCTACGCGAACGTCGGCGACCGCCGGTCGCGCAAGGCCGGCTCGCCCAAGGATCAGGACGAGGAGGGCAGCCAACAGGGCCCGGGGGCCGACGAGGACGAGGAGGCCGACGACACCGAGGCGTCGGCCGAGGGCGGCAAGGAAGCGAGCGGCGAGGGCGAGCCTGCGGCCGACGACCGCGACAACGAGGGCGGCGGCGACTGATGCCGACCATGCGCTATCGCGAGGCGCTCAATCAGGCGCTTCGCGAGGAGATGGAGGCCGACGAGAACGTCTTCATCATGGGTGAGGACATCGGCGTCTTCCAGGGTGCGTTCAAGGTCACCGCCGGCCTGCTCGAGGAGTTCGGCGAGAAGCGCGTGCGCGACACGCCGATCTCGGAGAACACCATCGTCGGCATGGGCGTCGGCTCGGCAATGATCGGCCTGCGTCCGGTGGTGGAGCTGATGACCATCAACTTCTCGCTGCTCGCGATGGACCAGATCGTCAACCACGCCGCCGCGATCCGCTACATGTTCGGCGGCCAGGTGAGCGTGCCGATGGTGATCCGCATGCCGCAGGGCGCGGGCCATCAGCTCGGCCCCACGCACTCACACTCCTTCGAGGCGTTCTTCCTGCACGTTCCCGGCCTGCTCGTGGCCGCGCCGTCCACGCCCGCCGACGCCAAGGGACTGCTCAAGGCGGCGATCAAGGACGACAACCCCGTGATCTTCATCGAGCACGAGACGCTCTACGGCCAGCGCGGCGAGGTCCCGGAGAACGGCGGGCCGATGCGCTTCGGCGAGGCCGCCATCCGCCGCGAAGGCGACGACGTGACCGTGATCGGCATCTCGCGCATGGCCGTCACCGCCCTGAAGGCCGCCGAGGCGCTGGCCGAGGAGCACGAGATCGAGGCCGAGGTGATCGACCCGCGGACGCTGCGCCCGCTCGACCTCGACACCATCCTCGACTCGGTCAAGAAGACCAACCGCGCAGTGATCGTCGAGGAGGGCTGGCCCCACGGCGGTGTGGGCGCCAACCTCGCCGCCCTGATTCAGGAGCAGGCCTTCGACTGGCTCGACGCGCCGGTTCAGCGAGTGACCGGCGCCGACGTGCCGATGCCTTATTCGAAGCCTCTCGAGCAGGCCGCCTTCCCCCACGAGGAGCATGTGGTGCAAGCGGCCATCGCCACCTTCCGCGACCTCTAGGAGAACCCAGCTCATGGCCAACGACGTCACGATGCCCAGGCTCTCCGACTCCATGGAAGAGGGCACCGTCCTGAAGTGGCTGGTGGACGTGGGCGACGAGGTCAAGCGCGGCGAGCCCCTCGTGGAGATCGAGACCGACAAGGCCAACATGACCTACGACGCCGATGCCGACGGCGTCCTGACCGAGGTTCTGGCACAGGAGGGCGACACCTTGGCCATCGGTGAGGTGATCGCGCGCATAGGCGATGCCGGAGAGGTCAAGGAGAACGGTGACGAGCCGTCGGGTGATGCGGCTGACGAGGACGGCGCCAAGGCCGAGGGTGAAGAGGCCGAAGGCGATGAGGCTGAAGGCGAGAGCGACGAGGCCGAGGCCGCGAGCGACGACGCCGACAGCGCCGAGGACGAGGGTGACGAACCGCAGGCCGAAGGCGACGGCGACGAGGCTGGCGATGACGCCGAGGCCGCCGACGCGGGCGAGACACGCGGCGCGGCCGGCGGTGACGGCGGCGGTGGCGAGACCGCCGCGGGGGCCGAAGCCGAGAGCGGCGAGAACGGGGGCGGCACCGCGACGCGCGAGCGCGAGGACTCCGGCGACGCGGACGGCGCCGGTGGCAACGGTGACGGGCGCGTGAAGGCTTCGCCGGTGGCCCGGCGCATGGCCCGCGAGCTCGGGGTGGAGCTGGCCCGGCTCGAGGGCAGCGGCCCGGGTGGGCGGATCGTCAAGGCCGACGTGACGGCCGCGGCGGAGAACGGCGGCGCCGAGTCCAAGGCCGAGACAGGCGCGGCGGAGGAAGGCGAGGCCGAAACGGAGGCGGCGGCCGAGAGCGAGGGCGGCAAGGACGACGGCGACAAGGCCGCCGCGGCGCCGGAGCCTCAGCGGGGCGAGGCCGGCCCGAAGGGCGAGGCCGAGATCCACGAGCTGAGCCGGCTGCAGCAGACGGTGAGCCGGCGCATGGCCGAGTCGAAGGCCACCGCGCCGGACTTCTCGATCTCGCTGACCGTCGACATGACCGACGCGGTCGCGCTTCGGGCCCGCCTCAAGGAGGTGGCCGATCCGGCTCCGTCGTTCAACGACATGGTGGTCAAGGCGGCCGCCACCGCGCTGAAGGAGTTCCCGCGCGTGAACGGCGCCTACCGCGACGGCAAGTTCGAGCTCTACGAGAACGTCAACATCGGCGTGGCCGTGGCGGCGCAGGACGCACTGGTGGTGCCCACGGTGTTCAACGCCGACCAGAAGTCGCTGGGCCAGATCTCCAAGGACGCGCGCGCGGTGATCGAGCGCGTGCGTGACAAGAAGGTCACCCCGCCCGAGCTATCGGGCGGCACATTCACCGTGTCCAATCTGGGCATGTTCGGCATCGAGCACTTCACCGCGATCATCAACCCGCCCCAGGCGTCGATCCTCACCGTGGGCGCGCTGGCCAAGAAGCCGGCGGTGGACGACAGCGGCCGCATCGTGGCCCGCGACCAGATGACGCTCAGCCTGGTGTGCGACCACCGCATCCTCTACGGCGCCGACGGCGCCCAGTTCCTCGCCCGCGTCAAGGAACTGCTCGAGAAGCCGCTCTCGCTCGCACTGTAAGACGACCCTAAGGGCCGTTATCCGGCGTTGACATCGCCCTTCTTAGGGTCGCTGCGCATGGATGAACGACCCACATACAACGCAGACCACGAGCCGGGCAGAGGGCCGCGGCGCGGACGCCGCGTAGCGATCGCCCTGCTGGCGGCCGGAGTGCTGGCGGCGGTGCCCGCGGGCGCCGCGCTGGCGGGATCGGGGTCGGACGGTTCGGCGGCCGGCGACGGTAACTCGCCGAGCTCGATTCCGGTCCAGTCGACCGCGCCCGAGGACGGGCAGCAGAAGCGCGGCGAAGGCGACCGCGGGGACTGCCCCGAGAAGAACGGCCAGGGCGGACAGGAGGAGTCCACCCAGCTCTAGCCGACCGCTCCCGGGTAGGCGCGCGCGCGGCGCCCGCCCGGTGAGCGGCCGACAGCTTCGATGTGGTCGAGGTCCCATCTGTTCGCGGCGCTCCTCGGGGGCGTCGTCTCGTCGTGCTTGACGGCAGGGATGCTGCTGGCGCTGGGCATGGGCGGGGACGACGAGTCGCAGGCGCGGCGAGCGGCCCCGGCGAGCATCGCGTCTGCGGCTCCGGCATCACCGGACGTGACCGCGATCTACCGTCGCGCTCGCCCCGGCGTGCTCGTGGTGGAGGCCCGCCCCGACGGGGTCGGCTGGCCCGACGGGCCGCCGACGCGAGGACGACGGCGTGGCCACCGGCAGCGGCTTCGCGATCGGGGACGGGCGACGGATCGTGACCAACCAGCACGTGGTGGCCGACGCCGATGACGTGGTGGTTCACCTCGGCGGGCGCCGCGTGCCCGTGCGCGTGCTCGGCAGCGACGCGTCCACCGACCTCGCTGTCCTGGCCCTGCCGGCTCGTAGAACGCCTCCGCCTCCGGCGCTGCCGCTCGGCGACTCAGGCGCCGTGACACCGGGCGACACGGTCATGGCGATCGGCAATCCCTACGGCCTGCGCCGCTCGATCACCACGGGAGTGGCGTCCGCGGTGGGCCGCGGCATCGACGCGCCCGACGGCTCGCGCATCCGCGACTCGATCCAGACCGACGCGGCCATCAACCCGGGCAACTCCGGTGGGCCCGTTGCTGGACGCGGACGGGCGGGTGATCGGCGTGATCGCCCAGGGACGCGGCGACGGGATCGCCTTCGCGGTGCCGGTGAGCGCGCTCGACCGGCTGACCGATCGTCTCGGCGGAGATCTGGCGCGCGGGCCGTAGACATCGAATTCGCCGCTACCGGGTAGAGCCGAACGGATCGCTCAGTCTCGCCTAGGAGAGAAACCTTGACCCGTTTGCGCTTCGTCGTCCTGGCCGTTGTGGCGGTCATGGCGTTCACCGCCGCTCCCGCCGCGGCCCAGACCGCCTGCGACCCGACGCAGACACCGCCCGAGTTCCGCGGCCAGGTGCCGACGCTCGCCGAGGTGGTGCCCACGCCCGGAGGCGAGAGCGGGGGGTGGCACGGCGAGGTGACCACCGATCAGGCGTACGCCTACATGGACGCCGTGGACGCGGCGAGCGAGCGTGTCATCACCGGCGCGCTCGACCAGACCTCGCAGGAGGGACGCGAGCTGCGCTGGGCCATCGTGGGTCAGCCGGATCAGCTCGGCCGCCGTGCGCTGCGCGACATCAAGCGCGCGGCCCAGACGCTGCGTGACCCGAGCACCACGGCGGCTCAGGCGCGACAGATCGCCCAGCGGTATCCGGCCATTCTCTGGATCGCCTCCAACGTCCACGGCGGCGAGGAGTCGGGCACGGACGCGTCGATGCGCGTGCTCTACGAGCTCGCCGACCGCGACGACTGCGCGGCCCGGCAGATTCTCGACAACTCGATCGTCGTGCTCCTGCCGATCCAGAACCCGGACGGCCGCGAGGCGGACACGCGCCGCAACTTCTACGGGTTCGACATGAACCGCGACTGGTTCGCTCGCACCCAGCCCGAGACCGACGGCAAGGTCGAGTTCCTGCGCGAGTACCCGAGCCCGCTGTTCATCGACGCGCACGAGATGGGCCGCGCGACCTACTTCTTCCCGCCCAACGCCGACCCGGTCTACCACGAGATCACCGACGAGTCGGTGAACTGGATCAACAACGTCTACGGCGCGGCGATGCAGGCCGAGTTCGACCGCCAGGGCATCCCGTACTTCAACCGGGACGTCTACGACCTGTTCTACATGGGCTACGGCGACACCGTGCCCTCCACCGGCTTCATCTCGGCGGGCATGACGTTCGAGAAGGCCAACGGCGACCCGATCGCGCAGCGGGCCTACCAGCAGTACCTGACCCAGTGGGTGTCGCTGTCGGCTGCGGCCGTTCGCAAGCAGTCCCTGCTCGAGGAATGGGCGGGCGCGTGGCGTGAGGCCTATCTGCAGGGACGCGACGGCTTCCTCGAGCCCAACGAGCTGATCAACGAGGTGGACATCGACGGCAATCCCCAGGAGATCGCTACCGAGGTTCCCGACATCGAGCTGCGCCACTACTGGATCACCGACCGCAGGGCCGCCAAGCAGGACGAGGTGGAGGAGATGGTGCGGCGCCTGCAGCGGATGGACGTGGAGGTCTACAAGCTGAGGCGCGGGCGCTGGGTGGACGACTTCACCCCGTACGGGCGCGAGACCCGGCGCCGGTACATGCCGGCCGGCACGTGGTACGTGCCGATGGCCCAGCAGCAGAAGCACTGGGTCCAGGCCATGCTGCACGAGGACACCTACACCCCGTTCCCGTACTTCTACGACGTGACGGCGTGGAGCCAGCCGCTGCTGTTCAACGTGCGCGGCGGCTACTCGGGCGAGCGGCTGCGCGTGGACGCACGCGGCGTGAGCGAGGTGGACGATCCGGGCGTCGACCCGTGGCCCGGTGACGCCCCGCGTATCGCCCTCTGGCAGCTCTCCGCGGACTCCACCGCGGCGATCGAGTCCGGCGGCTGGCTGCGCTGGCTGTTCGAGAAGCGGTGGGGCGCCTCGTACACGCCGGTGACCACCGCCGAAGTGGCGGCCGGCGCGCTGGCCGACTACGACGTGGTGGTCGTCCCTGACGCCGCGGCGCCCGAGGACGGCGACCCCGGCGACGGCGACCTGGCCGTGCAGGAGCTCGGACCCGCGGGCGTCCAGGCCGTGCGCGACTGGGCCAACGGCGGCGGCCACTGGATCAGCTGGGCCGAGGGCACCCGACTCGGGACGCTGCTCGGCCTGAGCACGGTGACCCTGACCGATCCGACCTCCGAGGTCCCGGGCACCCTGTTCCGCGTCCGCGTGAACGAGGACAGCCCGCTGCGCCGCGGCGTCGGCCCGCACGCCTACGCGTTCTACGAGTACGACTCGGTAATGCGCGCATCGTCGCCCGACCACGTGGCGGCGGAGTTCCCGCCCGTTGACAGCGGCGACTGGTTCATCTCGGGCTTCGCCCTGGACGCCGAGGAGCTGGGTGAGACGGCCGCGGTGGTCGACGAGCCCGTGGGCTCGGGCCGGGCCACGGTGTTCTCCGTCGAGCCGAACTTCCGCGGCTTCACCACCGGGTTCCAGAAGATCCTGCGCAACGCCATCCTCGGCGCGGACCTCTCCGCGGCACGGGCGGCGGCGGCAGGAACCGGAGGCAGAAAGGCACTCGAGGTTCGCGCCCGGCGAGCCGCGCGCAAGCTCAGCGGCGGCAGCACGAGCATCAGGCTCTCGGTGACCAGGGCAAGCGCCGAGCGAGCGGCCGCGGTGTTGAACCGCGTGGGCGCCTCCTACGACGCAACGCGCAGCCGGAGCAAGGTGGCGTTCGTGATCGCCAACCCGCGTGGTCTCACGGCCGACGAGCACCCCTTCGCGCGCCGTCTGCCGCAGGCGCTGGAGAAGGCCGGCGTGGCCACGATCGCCTTCCGCTCGCCCTAAGAGTTCTCCTGGGGGAGGAGACTAGGCTCGGGGTCATGGACGAAGTCCGTGGCCCCGAGCCTCGCATGCCGCAGACCCTCGACGAGGAGCTGATCGAGGCCCAAGAGGACGCGGTCGTCTCCACCCTCACGGACGGCGACCGGCTCGAGCGCATAGCCGGAGAGCTGCGCGCCGGCTTCGACGCCATGGCTCCGGTGGGCGCCGCGGCCTCGTTCTTCGGCTCCGCGCGGACGCCCGAGGACCATCCCGAGTACGCGCTGGCTCGCCGCACCGCCAAGCTCGTCGGCGAAAGCGGCATGGCCGTGATCACCGGCGGAGGGCCCGGCGCCATGGAGGCCGCCAACCGCGGCGCGCGCGACGCGGGCGCCCTCTCCATCGGTCTCAACATCGAGCTGCCCTTCGAGCAGGGGGCGAACCCGTACTGCGACATCGAGCTCGAGTTCCACTACTTCTTTGCGCGCAAGATCATGTTCGTGCGCTACGCCAGTGCCTTCGTCGTCTTCCCGGGCGGCTTCGGCACCATGGACGAGCTGTTCGAGGCGCTCACGCTCGTGCAGACCGACAAGATCTCGGCCTTCCCGATCGTGCTCGTCGGAACGAGCTACTGGCGGGGACTGGTGGACTGGCTGCGCGAACGCCTGCTGGCGGACGGGAAGATCTCTCCCGGAGACCTCGACCTGTTTCGCCTGACCGACGATCCGGTCGAGGTGCGCGACACGCTCATCTCCGCCGTCCACCGTCGGGCACGGGCATAGCCTCGTAGCGCCCGCGCACCTCGTCGATGAAGCCGGCGAACAGCTCGGCCAGCTCGGCGTCGTGCACCTCGAGCACGTTCTCCGCGTTCATCTCGCCGGAGCGCGACAGGTTGAACGAGCCGGCGAAGACGACGTCGTCACAGACCGTGACCTTGGCGTGCATGAAGTCGTGGACCGACTCGGGGGTCCACGGCACCGACTGCTTGCCCGTGAAGTCCGCGTGCTCGAACACCGAGCCCAGGATCGGGATCTTCCAGGCGGAGCGTCCGTTGGTGCGCCACTGGTAGACCACGCCGTCCATCTGCGTCCGGTCCACCACGCCGCGCAGGTCCACCCGCGCCTCCGCCGCCACCTCGGCCAGCGTGCCCAGCACAGGACCCGCGGTGATCACCGGCGAGGCGATGCGCACGCGCCGGCGCGCGGTGCCGATGGCCTGCGCTATGCGCTGGGACAGCTCCTCGCCGTGCCCCGGTGTGAACCAGGCGCGAGCCTCGTGTCCGCCGAGGTCGACGCGGCGCGGATCCCGGTGGCCCGAGTCCGACACGTCTCCGCTGCGCCACAGCTCGTCGAAGTTCTGCGTGAACTCGGCGGCCAGCTCCGCGGAGCGGGCGGTCATGACCAGGTTCTCCTGGATCGTCCACGAGTCGGTGGTCCAGTTGGTGGAGCCGGTCCACACCGAGTCGCCGTCGCGCACCACGTACTTGTGGTGCATCAGGTCGGGTATGCCGGGCACGCCCTTGGTGTCGAACGGCTGAGCCTCGAGCAGCTCCGGCGCCGTGCTCGGCGGCGGAGGGAACTGGCGCTCGTCGTGATCGGCGTTGTAGGCGATCCGCACGCGCACCCCGCGGTCCATGGCGTCGCGCAGCGCACCGGCCACCACGTCGCCCGGCTCGCCGGGCAGGCGCACGTCGTAGAGGGCGAGATCGAGCGACTCGCGAGCCTCGCCGAGGAAGGCGGCCACGCGCTGGGCCATCTCCAGCACCGTCTGGCGCCCGGGATGCAGGGTGTGGACGTCGAGCGCCGCGCTTGCCACTAGAGAAAGCGGAAGCCCGACGGCGCCACCCGCGGCTCGATCGGGCTGGCGGGGAGGTCGGTGGGCAGCTCGGGCTGGTTGAAGCCGCCCGGAGCGGTGTCGTTCGGGGTGTCGGGATGAAACAGCGAGGCGAGGTACTGGATCTGGTCGCGGCCCACGCCCAGCTCGGTCTGTCCCCCGCCGTACGCCCGTACGCCCTCGCGCTCGCACCAGTCGTACATCGCGAAGAGGTTCTTCAGCGGCCCGAAGCGCGACGGCTTTATGTTGACCATCTTCGGCGGCCAGGGCCGGGACAGGACGTCGTCCACCGAGTGGATCGGGGCGTCCCAGGTGATGCGGTCGCTCACCGGGTCGAGCACCGGCCGGGTCTCCTCGGTCACGTCGGGATCCTCGATCCACGCGTCGGGGAAGGCCTCGATGACCATTCGGTACAGCTCGGGGTCGGTCTCCACGTCCACCGGCGTGCCCTTGTAACAGCCCTTGAGGTCGAGCGAGTCCACCGCTCCCGTGTCCACCAGCTCCTGGACCAGCTCGGGCGTCCAGGTGTTGGTCGGGTCGAGCTTGAAGCGCGTGCCCGGGTAGTGCTCGAGCACCACCTGGAGGCGCTCGGTGGTCTCGGGCTGCCCCTCGGCCGGCGCCGTGAGCCGCATCGAGACCACGTAGTTGAGCGGCTGGGCCTCGCGCTCGAGCACCTCGGCCAGCGAGCGGCCGGCCTGGCGCAGCGCCAGGTCGAGCGCGGCCGACTCGAAGGCCCAGCGGCGGTAGTCGGGCGAGCTGTCGGGACGCTCGGGCTCCTCGGGCCACAGTGAGATGTCCTCGAGGTGGCGCGAGAAGGAGTCGAGCGTGAAGCGCCCGGTGACCTCGATCGTCCCGCCGTTGGCCTCGAGCACCTCGTGATCGCGGGCGTCGTAGACCACATCCTCGCCCACCCCGACCTTGCCCGCGCCGCTCAGGTGGATCAGCGTCGTCTTGCGGATGAACCCGCCCAGATCGAGCTGGCGGCCCTCGAGTCCGAGGGTGTCGATCTCCAGCGGTAGGTCGGCGATCCGGTCGTAGCTGTCCACGAGGAGGGGCAGCCTACCCGGCCGCGGACGCGGGCTCGGGCCCGACCTCCGCGGTGCAGAAGGCGCAGCGATTGGCCAGCACGGGAATCTCGCTGCGGCACTCCGGGCACTTGCGCGTGCGCTCGCCCACCGGCGTCTCGGTCTTCTGACGGTCCATCAGGTGGTTGACCGGCTTGACCACGAAGAAGAAGACCACCGCCGCGATGATCACGAACGCGATGAGCGCGTTGATGAACACGCCGTAGCGGAAGGTGCTCCCGTTGATGGTGAAGTCGAGCTCCGAGAAGTCGGGCTGGCCGCCGATGGCCGCGATCAGCGGCGTGATGAGGCTGGACACCAGCGCGCTCACCAGCGCCGCGAACGCCGTTCCGATCACCACGGCCACCGCGAGCTCCACCAAGTTGCCGCGCAGGATGAAGTCGCGGAACTCCTTGAGCATCAGGAGCTCCCGAACAGCTCCGCCACGGCCGACCCGAAGCCCTCGGTGTGCCGGTCCACCTCGGTCTCGGTGGTGGCCGGGCACATCAGGGCCATGTTGTGAAAGGGAGTGATCATCACGCCACGGTTGAGCAGGTAGAGGTGCAGGTACTCCTCGAGCTGCTCGTCGCCCGCCGCCGCCGATGCGGCACCGGTGCGGGGCGGCTCGGGAGCGAAGCGGTACTCGGCGCGCGCGCCGAGGCTCACGACCGACCAGGGCGCGCCCTGCTCGGACAGCACCTCCTCCACGCCCTGAACGAAGCGCTCGCGGAGCGCGATCATCCCGGTGAAGGCGTCGTCGGTGAGCACCTCGCCGAGCGTCGCCCGAGTGGCGGCCAGCGACAGGGCGTTGCCGGCCAGCGTGCCGCCCACGCCACCCGTGTCCTCGTAGTCGGCGTCCTCCTCGGCGGCGATCCGCTCGGCCAGCTCGGCGCTGACGCCGTAGGCGCCGATCGGCACGCCGCCGCCGATCGACTTGCCGAGCGTCACCGCGTCGGGCTCGAGGCCCCAGGCCTGCGTGCAGCCGCCGGGGCCGGCGCTGAGCGTGTGGGTCTCGTCGATGATGAGCAGCGTGCCGGCAGCCGTGCACGCGGCGCGCACGCTCTCGAGGAAACCGGGCTCCGGCAGGACGATGCCGATGTTGGTGAGCGCCGGCTCCATCAGCACGCAGGCCACGTCACCGTGGGCCAGTGCGCGCTCCAGCGAGCCGAGCTCGTTGAACTCGGCCACCCGGGTGGTCTGCGCGGGGTCGACCATCGGACCCACGTTGCCCACCCGCGAACGCTCGCTTCCGCCCTCGTCGAGGGTGACGAAGCTCTCGTCGACCGATCCGTGGTAGCACCAGTTGAACACGAGCACCCGAGGCCGCCCGGTGACCTGGCGCATCATCCGGAGCATCCAGCGGTTGGCGTCGGTGGCGGTGAGCGTGAACTGCCAGTAGGGGAGCCCGAAACGCCGCGCCAGCTCCTCGCCCACCCAGGGGCCGTCCTCGGTGGGCAGCATCACGGTGATGCCGGCCTGCTCGCGCAGGGCCCTCATGGTCGGCTCGGGCGAGTGCCCGGCCATCGCCCCGGTGTCTCCCAGGCAGAGATCGGCGTACTCGTGGTCGTCCACGTCGACCACCCGAGCGCCATGGGCCTCGGCCAGGTAGACGGGATAGCCACCTCGCCACATGGCCATCCACGGCATCGGCACGCCACCGAGCAGGCTGCGCGCGGCGCGCTCGTGCAGCTCGCGGGAGCGCGGGTGATCGGCCGCAAACCGCTCGCGCTCCCGCCCGATCAGCGAGGCGAGTCGCTCGCGATCCACTCGCTCGCCCGCTCGACGGCTGACCGCGCTCACGCGCGGACCACCACCACCGGCGTGTCCGAGATCTGGAGCAGCTTGTGCGGCACCGAGCCCACGATCGCGCCCTTGATCGGGCTCTCGCCGTAACTGCCCACGACGATGAAGCGCGCACCACGTTCGTCGGCCACCTTGGTCAGCGCCGCGGAGGGACGATCGGGCGCGACCACCACCTCCACGTCGACGTCGGCACCGCGCACGCGCTCGGCCGCCTCACTGGTCACTCGCTCGCCCACCTCCTCGATGGCGCGCCGGTGCTCGCGGTACTCCTCGGTGGGAGTGCCGGGCGGGCCCGAGCCGAAGACGATCACCACCCGGTCCCCGAACTGCTGAGCGAGGTTCATCGCGGTGTCGAGGGCGCGGCCCGCGCACTCACCTCCGTCGATGCCGACCACTATCGAGCTCGAGTCGGGCATCAGACCGCCTCCTCCGGTACGGCCGCGACACCGATCTTGGTGCCCGCGGCCACCTCCGGATCGACGATCTCCCGGCGCCGGCCGAAGTAGTCGTCGTGGCCGGTGAAGCGCCACACCAGCATCAGCACCACGCCCAGGAGCAGCAGGCCCAGGCCGAGAACGACCGGGATGGCGATCCCGAAGGCCTGCGTGCCGCTGTACGAATCGCCCACCTTCGAGTACTCGACGATCGCCTTGTAGAACAGATACCCCAGGATCGCCGCCCCGATGAGCGGCCCGACACCGATGAAGAGGAAGTTCTTCACCGACTTGGTCAGCTCGTGGCGGTAGTAGACCGCGCACGAGAGGCCCGTCAGGGCGTAGTAGAAGGCGATCATCAGCGACAGCGCGGTGAGCGAGTCGAACAGGAAGTTCTGCGACACCGAGTTGAGCACTCCGTACCAGATGGCCGCGATCGCCCCGATGGTGATGGTCGAGATGTGCGGGGTCAGGTAGCGGGGATGGACCTTGCCGAAAGCCGCCGGGAATGCTCCCTGACGGGCCATCGACAGCGAGGTGCGCGAGGCCGGCAGGATCGTCGTCTGGGTGGAGGCGATGGCCGAGGTGATGATGGCCAGCACCACGATCCAGCTCAGCTCGCTGCCCAGCACCTGGTCGGCGATCGCCCCGAAGAGGGCGGTGTCGTCCTCGTACTCGGCCACCTGCTTGGGCCCGGCGAAAGCGACGATCGCCACGGTGGTGGCCACGTAGGTCACGAGCAGGATCACGGTCGACACGACGGCGGCAAGGCCCGGCGCGCTGGCCGAGTCCTCGGTCTCCTCGTTGAGGTTGACCGCCGACTCCCAGCCCCAGTAGATGAACACGCCGGTGAGGAGGCCGAGCACCAGGACGTTGAGGCTGTCGACCGCGAAGGGCGAGAACCAGGACAGCTCGGGATCGACAGAGGCGCCCCCCGCGTCACCGGCCGCGACCTTGACGATCGCCACCGCGGCGAAGATCAGCATGGCCAGCACCTGGGCGCCGATCATGAAGCGCTGGAAGTGGGCCGACAGCTCCGTGCCGAGCACGCAGATCACCGTCATCGCGGCGATGATCACGATCGCGAAGATCGTCACCGCCGTCTTGTCGTCGCGCAGGCTGTCCAGGCTCAGGATGTCGAAGATGTAGAACGCGCCCACGTCCGCGAGCGAGCCGATCACGATGATGCCGGTGGTGCAGATGGCCCAGCCGCCCACCCAGCCCAGGCTCGGGCCGAGCGCGCGGGTGACCCACGAGAACGAGGTGCCACAGTCGGGATCGGCGCGGTTCATGTAGTAGAACGCCGACGCGATCAGGAACATCGGGACGAACGAGGCCAGGAGCACCGCCGGCGCCTGCACACCCACGAGCACCACGACGATGGCGAGCACGGCAGCGAGCGAATAGGCCGGCGCCGTCGAGGCGATGCCGATGATCAGGCCGTCGATGAACCCGATCGCGTCCTTCTTCAGGCCATGCTCGCTTCTTCCCTCGTCACTCGCGGGAGTCGAAGCTTCCATCTAATCCCTCCTCGGGATCGGGCCGCCTTTCGGCCATTCGCTGGGCGCGACGCTGCTGCCAAACCGTCAGCAGCATCATCGCCAGCGTGAACAAGAAGATCATCGAGGCGATCACGTTGATCTGCGGCGGCACCGCCACTCGAGCGGCGCCCCAGATGAACAGCGGGAACGTGATGGTCGACCCGTTGTTGAAGTAGGTGATGACGAAGTCGTCGATCGAGAGCGCGAAGGCGAGCAGCGCGGCGGAGATGACGCCGGGCATGATCAGCGGCAGGGTCACGAGACGGAACGTCTCCCACGGCGTGGCCCCCAGGTCCTGCGCCGCCTCCTCCAGCGAGCGGTCGAAGCCGATCAACCGCGAGCGCACGGTGATGATCACGAACGACAGGTTGAACATGATGTGCGCGATCAGAATCGTGCCGAAGCCCAGCGCGGCGCCGGCGTTCAGGAAGAGCGAGAGCAGCGCGGCGCCCAGCACCACCTCGGGCGTGGCCAGCGGGATGAAGATGAAGAAGTTCGTGGGGGCGCGGGCGCGGAACTCGTAGCGCACGAGCGCCAGCGCGGTGATCGTGCCGAGGATGGTGGCCACCACGGTCGAGAAGACCGCGATCTGAATCGAGTTGGAGAGGGCATCACCGATGCCCGGCACGCCGAACGGGTCGGTCCAGGCCTCGAGCGAGAACTCCTGCCAGATGAAGTTGAAGCGCCCCCGCGGGTTGTTGAACGAGAAGGCGATGATCAGGAAGATCGGCAGCAGCAGGTAGAGCAGGCCCAGGCCGGCGTAGGCGTTGAGCAGCCAGTCGAGCGCCCGGCGGCCCAGGCCGATCCGACCGCGGGCAGGAGCGGTGGCAGTACTGGCTTCCATCTAGCGCGCCTCGCCCTCGCTGCCGAGCAGCGCCTCGGTGCCGGCGATGCGGGCCCAGATCACGACGATGACCAGCATGAACGCCATCAGCAGGAACGACAGCGCCGCGGCGGTCGGGTAGTCGGCCACCTCCAGGTAGCGCGACTGGATCACGTTGCCGATCATGAACTGGTTCGGCGTGCCCAGCAGCTCGGCGTTGATGAAGTCACCGGCAGCCGGGATGAAGGTGAGCAGCGAGCCGGCCACCACGCCCGGCATCGACAGCGGCAGGGTCACGCGCAGGAAGACGTCGCGCCGCTTGCCGTAGAGGTCGTAGCCGGCCTCCAGCAGGCGCGAATCGATCCGCTCGAGCGAGGCGTAGAGCGGCAGGATCATGAAGGGCAGGAAGTTGTAGGTGATCCCGGCCACCACCGCGACGGTGGTGTCGAGCAGGCGTCCGTTCTCCGACAGGAGCCCGATCGTCCTCAGGCCTTCGACGATGAAGCCCGAGTCGGAGAGGATCGTCTGCCACGACAGCGTGCGGATCAGGTAGGTGATGAAGAACGGCGCGATCACCGCCAGCAGCAGAGCGTTGCGGTAGCGGCCGCCGCGGAAGGCGATCACGTAGGCCAGCGGATAGCCGATCAGCAGGGCGAGCACGGTGGCCAGCCCGGCGTACTCGAAGGAGCGCAGGAACTGCTCGCTGTAGTCGGACAGCGCCTCGGTGTAGTTCGAGAACTCCCAGGTGAGCGCGAAGCCGGTGTCGATCGTGCCCGTCTTCAGCGACTCCAGCGCCATGATGAACAGCGGGACCGCGAAGAAGACCGCGAGGAATCCCAGACCCGGCAACAGGAGCAGGTAGGGCAGACCCGCCTTTCTGAGCCGGGCGGACACGTCGGTGGGCGCCGCTCTAGGCGCCGATCACCTTCTGGAAGGCGTCGTCGAGCTCGGCCTCTTCCTCGGGCTTGAGCTGCCTGAAGATGAACGCGTCGGCGAGCGTCTGCTCGTCGGGGAAGATCAGCTGGTTCTGGCCGAGCGCCGGATCGCGCTTGGTGAGGATCTCCTGAACGCCCTTCACCGGACAGATGTAGTTCACGTACTCGGCGATGTCGGCCTGCACCTCGGGCTGGTAGACGAAGTCGATCATCTTCTGGGCCGTGTAGGCCGCCGGCGCGCCCACGGGGATCTGCATGTTGTCGGTCCAGAGGTGCACCCCGGACTCGGGCGAAACGAACTGGATGTTCGGGTTGTCGGCCTGCAACTGCACCGAGTCTCCCGACCAGCCGACGATCACCCAGGAGTCGCCCGTGGTGAGGTCCTTGGTGAACTCGTTACCGGTGAAGCCGCGGATCTGGCCGGAGTCGGCCCCCTCGCCGATCTTCTCCACCGCCGCCAGGAACTCGTCGAGGCTCGCCTTCTCGGGGTCGGCCCCCATCGACGCTGCCACGAGGCCCACGCTGTCGCGCATCTCCGTGAGCATCGTGACCTTGCCCTTGTAGTCCGGGTCGAACAGGTCGTCGATCGACTTCGGCTCGCGCTTGACCTTGTCCTTGCGGTAGACGATGCCGGTGAGGCCCGACTGCCAGGGCGCCGAGAAGTCACGGGTGGGGTCGAAGGGCGGGGACTTGAGGCGATCGATGACGTTCTTGTTGAACGTCGCGAGCTCGGCCTTGTCGAACTTCTGCACGTAGCCGAGGCGGATCATGCGGGCCGCCATCCAGTCGGTGACCACGTGGATGTCGCGGCCACCCGAGTCGCCCTGGTCGTACTGCTGACGGACCTTGCCGAAGAACTCGGTGTTGTCGTTGATCTCCTCGACGTACTTGGTCTTGGTGCCGTACTCCTGCTCGAACTCCTTGAGCGTCCCCCGGTCCTCCTCGATGTAGAGGGGCCAGTTGGCGAAGTACAGGGAGTCGGAGATCTTCTCCTTGGCGATCGTCTTCTGCTCGTCGGAGTCCGACGATCCGCCGCCTCCGCCGGGGTCGTCGGTCCCGCAGGCGGCCAGGTAGGCCATAGCCGAGACGCTCAGAGCCCCGGCCGCGCCGCGCTTCATGAGGCGCCTGCGAGTGAGCGGGTCCCTGAGCAGCCGCTCGAAGTGCCGGTCCAGATCGTCGTCGATGGGGCTCACGCCGTTGATTCCTCTCTCTGGGATGGGTCTGCTGCTGCGGTCTCGGGCTCCGCTCCTCCGACCGCGTCTCTGACTATGTGGATGTTCTCGCTGGCCCACGAGAGGCGGGCCGTCTCCCCGGCGCCGGGCAGGTCGTGGCGAGCCTGCGCGTCCGCGTTCGGCACCAGCACGGTCATGCGGGTGCCGTCCTCGAGCAACACCACCATCTGCGTGGCCGTGCCCATGTACAAGGAGCTCTCCACGCGGCCTTCGACGCTCGCGCCGTCGCCTGAGGACTCACCGGCCGCGGTGAGCGACAGCTTCTCGGGGCGGACCACCGCGTGCACCCGCTCCCGGGCCGTCGCGCCGGCCGAGGATCGCGTGGTCACGGTGGGCCCGGCGTCGAGCTTGAGCTCGGCTCCGCCGCCGTTGGCCGACACCACCTCGCCGGGCATCAGGTTGGACACGCCGATGAAGCCGGCTACGAAGGTCGTGCCCGGGCGCTCGTAGACGGTCTCGGGATCGGCCACCTGCTCCACGACACCGCGGTTCATCACCGCGATGCGGTCCGACATCGTGAGCGCCTCCTCCTGGTCGTGCGTCACGTAGACGAAGGTGATGCCGACATCGCGCTGGATGCGCTTGAGCTCCACCTGCAGCTGCTTGCGCAGCTTGAGGTCGAGCGCGCCGAGCGGCTCGTCGAGGAGGAGCACCGCGGGCCGGTTCACGAGCGCCCGGGCGAGGGCCACGCGCTGCTGCTGGCCGCCCGACAGCTGCGCGGGCCGGCGCTTGGCCTCGGCGGACAGCCCCACCCGATCGAGCTCCTCGGCCACCCGGCGCTTGACCTCGTCGCGATCGACGCGCTTGCGCTCGAGCCCGAAGGCCACGTTCTTCTCCACGGAGCGGTGCGGAAACAGTGCGTAGCTCTGGAAGACGGTGTTGGTGGGACGCTTGAACGCCGGCCGGTTGGTCACGTCCTCGCCGTCGAGCAGCACCCGCCCTTCCGAGGGCTCCTCGAAGCCGGCGACCATGCGCAGCGTGGTGGTCTTGCCGCAGCCCGAGGGGCCGAGCATGGTGAAGAACTCGCCGCGCGGGATGTCGAGCTCCATCGCCTGCACGGCGGTGAACTCTCCGAAGCGTTTCGTGACATGGTCGAGCCGAACGCTGGGCGCACCGCCATCCCCTTGGCCCCCCTGGCTCATGCTGGTGCGCAACTTATGGCCGAAACGGTACAACCGCAAGTGGCGGGTTGACGAAAACACCACGGCTTAATTGTCCATAACGTCTAACGCGCTACTCCGCCGTTTTGCCCTTCCGAGCCCTTGCCGCTTGCCGTAACCGCCGATACCGTTGTCCAGAGTGTCTAGTCGCATTCGAAGGTGAGGAGAGAGCAAAGTGGCAACACCGACGCCCGAGGCGGTCTTCGATACCACAGCCGAAGCTCCGAGCGAGCTCCAGGAAAAGGCCCGCAGGCACCTGTGGATGCACTTCACCCGCATGGGGGCCTACGACGACGGCCACGAGATCCCCATCATCACCCGCGGCGACGGCTGCTACGTCTACGACGAGCACGACAAGCGCTATCTCGACGGCCTGTCGGCGCTCTTCTGCGTGAACGCCGGCCACGGCCGGACGGAGATCGGCGACGCCGCGGCGGCCCAGGTCAGGGAGCTCGGCTTCTACACCAACTGGAGCTACGCCCACCCGGTGGCCATCGAGCTCGCCTCGCGCATCGCCGGGCTGGCTCCCGGTGACCTCAACCGCGTGTTCTTCACCTCCGGCGGATCCGAGGCCGTGGAGTCGGCGTGGAAGCTCTCGCGCCAGTACCACAAGCTCAGCGGCAACCCGCTGAAGACGAAGATCATCTCGCGCGACACGGCCTACCACGGCACCACCTTCGGCGCGCTCTCCATCACGGGCATCACTCCGCTGCGCACCGTGTTCGAGCCGCTCGTGCCCGGCGCGCACCACGTGCCCAACACCAACAGCTACCGCTGGCCCGAGGAGCGCGATCCGCTCTGGGCGGCGAACGCCATCGAGGAGATGATCGAGTTCCAGGGTCCTGAGACCGTGGCGGCGGTCATCCTCGAGCCGGTGCAGAACTCCGGCGGCTGCTTCGTTCCCCAGGACGGCTACTGGCAGCGCGTGCGCGAGATCTGCGACGAGCACAACGTCCTGCTGATCTCCGACGAGGTCATCTGCTCCTGGGGCCGGCTAGGCCACTACTTCGGCTGCGAGCGCTTCGACGTGCTGCCGGACATGATCACCACGGCCAAGGGGCTCACCTCGGCCTACGCGGCGATGGGCGCAGTGATCGTCTCGGACAAGGTCTCCGAGCCGTTCATGCACGACACGAAGTCCTTCAACCACGGCATCACCTTCGGCGGCCACCCGGTGTCCGCCGCGATGGCCATGGCCAACCTCGACATCTTCGAGCGCGAGGACCTGTGCGGCCACGTGCGCTCGAAGGAGGGCGAGTTCCGCCAGATGCTCGAGGGGCTGCGCGAGGACCTGCCGATCGTGGGCGACGTGCGCGGGGCGGGTTTCTTCCAGGCGCTCGAGCTGGTCAAGGACAAGGAGACCAAGGAGAGCTTCGACGACCAGGAGTCGGAGGAGCTGTTGCGCGGCTTCATGTCGGGCGAGCTGTTCCGCCAGGGTCTCATCTGCCGTGCGGACGACCGCGGCGACCCCGTGGTCCAGCTCTCACCGCCGCTGATCGCCGACACCGAGCAGTTCGAGGAGATCGACCGCGTGTTGCGCTCGGTGCTCTCCCAGGCCTGGGACCGGATCAGTAGCTGAGCGCCAGGCCGGCGGACCAGGCCGGGGCTGACCGATGTTGACCGTCCGGGGCCTCGTGACCGAGATGGCCCTCGAGCTGGCCGCCGGCGAGGACAACGCCGACGCGCCCGTGCGCTGGGTGCACATCTCGGAGCTGCCGGACCCCACGCCCTGGCTGTCCGGCGGCGAGCTGCTGCTCACCACCGGGATCCAGCTCGACAGCGAGCAGCGTCAGCGCGAGTTCGTGCGGCTGCTCGCCGACCGCCACCTCGCCGGCCTCGGGTTCGGCACCGGCTTCGACCACTCCGAGCTGCCGGCGGCGGTGGTGGACGAGGCGCAGAGCCTCGGCTTCCCGTTGTTCGAGATCCCCTACGAGCTGCCGTTCATCGCCCTCACCGAGAAGGCGTTCACCCGCCTGGTCAACGAGCAGTACGAGGTTCTCCAGCGCGGCATTGCGATCCACAAGCGGCTCGAGCGGCTCGTGCTCGAGGAGAGCGGGCTGGACGAGCTCGTCCGCGCGCTGACGGCGGCCATCGGCGGCGCGGTGAGCGTCCTTTCGGCCCGGGGCGAGACGATCTCCTCGAAGGTGTTTCGCCGCCAGGTGCCCGAGGCGGCTATGCGGCAGGTCGGGAGCGAGGTGAGCCGCCGCTCGACCGCGCTCAGCAGCACCGCCGCCTCGAGCCGCCCGGGTGATGACGCAGAGTTCGCTCCAGAGCATCCCGAGCTGGCCGGCCGCGCGCTGGTGCTCCCGGTCTCGATCCGCGGCCGCGGCGCCCCCCAGGCCTGGCTGGTGGCCACTCGCGACGCGGGCGGAATCGGCGATTTCGAGCGACTGATTCTCCAGCAGGCGGTCACGGTCGTCGCGCTCGAGCTGATGCGCCAGCGCGCGATGCGCGACACCGAGCGCCGGCTGGCCGGAGACGTGCTCGCCGAGGCCCTCACCGGGCGGCTGTCGGAGGCGGAGCTTGCTCTACGGCTGCGGCCCTTCGGCCTGGGAGAGCAGGCCGCGGTGCTGGTGTTCGCGGGCCCCGACGGCGGCCCGGCCACGGCCGCCGAGGGCGACCTCGACCGCTTCCTCGCCGACTCGGGCACAGGCGCCCTCGTCGCCGCTCGTGAGCGGCTGCTGTGCGCCGTGGTGGACGTCCGGGACGATGCCGATCCGGTGGAGCTGGCCACTCGAGCGCGCGACGCGCTGGTGCCCGAGCACGGCGAGCTGCGAGCGGCGGCGTCGCGGGCCGCGCCGGTGGGCTCGCTGCGGCGGACCTTTCACGAGGCGCGCTGTGCACTCGAGGCGGCCGAGCTCACCAACGGCTCGGCGCCGGCGGTTGCGTCCTACCGCGACCTCGGCGCCTTCCAGCTGCTGCTCTCGCTGCAGGACGACGAGGCCCTGCGGCTCTACTGCGAGAGCGTGCTCGGCCCGCTCGAGGATGCCAGCGGCGAGTACGGCGACGAGCTGATCCGCTCGCTGGAAGCCTTCATCGAGCAGAACGGGCAGTGGGAGAAGGCGGCGCGCGAGCTCTACTGCCACAGGCATACGCTGCGCTATCGGATAAGGAGAGTCGAGCAGCTCACCGGGCGAGACCTGTCGAGCGCGCGCGACCGCATCGAGTTCTGGCTGGCCCTGCGCGCCCGCGAACTGGTTGATTAGGGGAGGAAAGTGACGCCATGAAGGTCGGAGTTCCGACGGAGATCAAGACCGACGAGTACCGCGTGTCGCTCACGCCGGCCGGCGTGCGCGAGCTGACCGACCGCGGGCACGAGGTGCTGGTGCAGGCGGGGGCCGGCCTGGGATCGACGATCCCGGACGCGGAGTACGAGGCGCAGGGAGCGCGGCTGTTGCCGGACGCGACGTCGGTGTTCGACGAGGCGGAGCTGGTGCTGGGGGTCAAGGAGCCCCAGCCGGTGGAGGTGTCGATGCTGCGGCCGGGTCAGACGCTGTTCACGTATTTGCATCTGGCCCCCGATCCCGAGCTCACGCGAGGGCTGGTGGAGTCGGGCGCGACCTGCGTGGCCTACGAGACGGTGGAGGACGCCGAGGGCCGCTTGCCGCTGCTGGCGCCGATGTCGGAGGTGGCGGGCAAGATCGCCACCCAGGCGGGCGCGTTCTTTCTCGAGCGGCCACTGGGCGGCCGCGGGGTTCTGCTGGGAGGGGTGCCGGGGGTCGCGGCGGCCACGGTGATGGTGATCGGCGGCGGGGTGGTGGGCCAGAACGCGGCCTTCATCGCGATCGGCATGGAGGCCGACGTGTTCGTCTATGACCGCTCGATCGATCGCTTGCGCGAGCTCGACGTGGCCTTCGGCGGCCGGGCCTCGACGGTCTACTCGTCGACGCTCTCGATCGAGCACATGCTGCCGCGCGCCGATCTGGTGATCGGCGCGGTGCTGGTGCACGGCGCCAAGGCCCCCTACGTGATCAAGCGCGACCAGCTGGCGCTGATGAAGGAGCGCGCCGTGCTGGTGGACGTGTCGATCGACCAGGGCGGCTGTTTCGAGACCTCCAAGCCCACCACGCACTCCGACCCGGTGTACGAGGTCGACGGCGTGACCCACTACTGCGTGGCCAACATGCCCGGCGCGGTGCCGGTGACCTCCACCTTCGCGCTGACCAACGCCACCCTGCCCTACGTGGTCGCGGTGGCCGACAAGGGCCTGGAGGGCGCCATCGAGCGCATGCCCGGCCTCAGGCCGGGCGTCAACGTGGCCGCCGGCAAGGTCACCCACCCGGCCGTGGCGGAAGGCACCGGCCTCGAGTACACCCCCGTCGAAGACGTGCTCCAAGTCGCCGCCTAGAAAGGGATCCCACCGTGTCGATCGCCACCAGGACCTCCCTGCGCAACTTCATCGACGGCGAGTTCGTCGACGCCGCGGAGGGCGCCACCGAGGATGTCTTGAACCCGGCCACCGGCGAGGTCATCGCCGAGCAGCCGCTGTCCGGCGAGGAGGACGTGAACCGCGCGGTGGCCGCCGCCAAGCGCGCATTCGGTGGCTGGGCGGCCACGCCGCCCGGAGAGCGCGCCGACGCCCTGTTCAAGCTGGCCGATGCGCTGGCGGAGCACGCAGACGAGATCTCGGATCTGGAGGCGGCCGACGCCGGCAAGCCCCGCAACGTCTTCCTCGAGGACGAGATGCCCTTCCTGTGCGACAACCTGCGCTTCTTCGGGGGAGCGGGACGGGTGATGGAGGGCAAGGCCTCCGCCGAGTTCGTGGCCGGGCGCACCTCGATCATCCGGCGCGAGCCGATCGGCGTGGTGGGCCAGATCACCCCCTGGAACTACCCGCTGATGATGGCCATCTGGAAGATCGGGCCGGCGCTGGCCACCGGCAACACCATCGTGCTCAAGCCGGCCGAGTCGACGCCGGTCTCCACGGTCAAGCTGGCGGAGCTCGCCGGTGAGATCCTGCCGCCCGGCGTGCTCAACGTGATCACCGGTCACGGCAAGCCGGCGGGCTCTTCGATCGTGACCCACCCGGACGTCGAGATGGTCTCCCTCACCGGCTCGCCGGGCACCGGCAAGTGGATCGCCGCCGCCGCGGCCGACCAGCTCAAGCGTGTGCACCTCGAGCTCGGCGGCAAGGCGCCGGTGATCGTCTTCGACGACGTGGACGTGGGCACCGCGCTCGAGACGATCGCGGCCACCGGCCTCTACAACGCCGGGCAGGACTGCACCGCCGCCACCCGCGTGCTCGCCTCCGCGAAGGTCTACGACGACGTGGTCAGCGGCCTCGCCGACGAGGTCAAGGGCTACCGGGTGGGCGACACGTTCGACCCGGAGACCACGCTCGGCCCGCTCAACTCGCTGACCCAGCGCGAGCGTGTGGAGGGCTTCCTCGAGCGCCGGCCGCCGGGCGCCGAGATCGTGACCGGGGGCAACCAGCCCGACCTGCCGGGAGCCTTCCTCGAGCCCACGGTGATCGCCAACCTCGAGCAGGACGACGAGATGATCCAGAACGAGATCTTCGGCCCGGTGATCACCGTCCAGCGCTTCGACGACGAGGCCAAGGCGATCGAGTGGGCCAACGGCACCCGCTACGGGCTCGCCTCATCGGTGTGGACCCGGGACATCGCTCGGGCTCACCGTGTGGCCAACGCGATCCGCTTCGGCACCGTGTGGATCAACGACCACATCACGATGGCCGGTGAGATGCCCCACGGCGGGTTCAAGCAGTCGGGCTACGGCAAGGACATGTCGCAGTACGCGCTGGAGGACTACACCGAGATCAAGCACGTGATGGTCAACCTCGAGACCGCCTAGCGGTCTTGCGCCCGTGAACCTCGAGACGCCTGAGGTCCGTTACGCGCGCAGCGGCGACCTCAGCATCGCCTACCAGGTGGTGGGCGAGGGCCCGGTGGATCTGATCTTCGTGCCCTTCATGATCAATCTGGTCTGGGCCTGGGAGCAGCCCATCTTCGTCGACTTCTGCCGCCGGCTCGCTGACTTCTCGCGTCTCATCCTGCTCGACAAGCGTGGCACCGGCCTGTCCGACCGGCCCCGCGACCTGCCGAGCTTCGAAAGCCGGATGGACGACATCCGCGCCGTGATGGATGACGCCGGCTCCGAGCGGGCCGCGCTCCTCGGTGCGGGGTCTCCGGGGGGCCAGCTCTGCGCCGTGTTCGCCGCGACCTACCCGGAGCGCGTGGAAGCGCTGATGTTGCACAACACGTGGCCGCGCGTCGTCTCGGCCCCCGACTACCCGATGGGGAACACGCTCGAGGAGTGGCACAGGCGGGTGCGTGAGACGCGACGCAAGTGGGGTGACCGGGACTACCAGCTGGGCGAGCTCCGCAAGTACTTCCCGAGCCACGTGGGAGATCCGGAGTTCGAGCACTGGCACGTGAACCACGAGCGTCTGGCCGCGAGCCCGGGGGCGGCCGCCTGGTTTCTGCGGGTCCTGATGGAGACCGACATCCGCGAGGTGCTGCCGACGATCTCCGTCCCCACGCTGTTGATGTACCAGGAGCGCTACAGCGACGGCTGTCTCTACCTCGCCGAACGGATCCCGCACGCCGAAGTGCTCGAGGTGTTCTCTCCCGACAGCAGCATCTATGCCGACCAGGGTGTGGCCGACGCGGCCAAGCGCTTCCTCTCCGAAGGACGGATCGACACGGCCCCCGAACGGGTCCTCACCACGATCCTCTTCACGGACATCGTGGAGTCCACCTCCCATGCGGCCGAGCTCGGCGACAGCCGCTGGCGCGCGCTCCTCGAGGCCCACCACACCACCGTCCGCGCGCAGCTCGCCCGCTACGGCGGCCACGAGGTCCGCGGCACCGGTGACGGCTTCCTGGCCACCTTCGACGGTCCCGCCCGAGCCATTGCCTGCGCTCACGGAGCCATCAAAGCGGTCGGCGAGCTCGGTCTCGACATCCGGGCGGGCATCCACACCGGCGAGGTGGACCTCGTCGCCGGCAAGGTGGAAGGCATCGCGGTCCACACCGGCGCCCGGATAGCAGCAGAGGCGGGTGGCTGCGAGGTGCTCGTCTCCAGCATCGTCAGAGACCTCGCCGCGGGCTCGGGTATCGACTTCGAGGACCGCGGCTCACAGCGGCTCAAGGGCGTTCCTGGCGAGTGGCACCTCTACGCGGCTCGACTCAGCGAGCGGGCGCGAATAGGCTAACGCGCGTATGAGCTTGTTCAGCCAGGACACCAAGGTGCAGGCGCTCAAGAGCGCGCCGCTCTTCGAAGGGCTGTCCCGCAAGCACCTCACCCAGCTGGCGCGGGTGTCGGAGGACCTCGAGGTCGAGCCGGGCACGGTGCTCACCAAGGAGGGTGAGATCGGGCACGAGTTCTTCGTGATCGTCGACGGCGAGATCAAGGTCACCAGAAAGAAGAGGCGCATCGCCACCCGGGGCGGCGGCGACTTCGTGGGCGAGATCGCTCTGCTCGAGGACGTACCGCGCACGGCGACGGTCACCGCCGAGACGCAGGTGCGGCTGTTCGTCCTCACCGGCAAGGACTTCCGGCAGCTGCTGGACGAGAACCCGGCCGTGGAGCGCAAGGTCCTGCGGGCTCTCGCGCGGCGGCTGGCCCATGCGTCGACCGACCCAGCGGTCGCTTAGGCGCCTCAGGCGCCCGCGGGCAGGGCTTGGATCCGCTCGAGCTCGGAGCGCAGCCGCTCCACCAGCTCGTGGCCGGGGATCAGCTGGTCGAGCATGTCCAGGCTCTCCCGGTAGTGGTCGAGCTTCATCCGCGCCGCGGGCTCCAGCGGACCGCGCGTGCCGATCAGCCTCAGCTCGCGAGCCTTCGAGACCTTGTCTGCGGCGAAGATCACCGCCGCGTTCTCACCCGCCGCGGCCACCTGGAGGCGTAGGGCCGCCTTGCGCTCGGCGGCGTCCTCGATCGCCGGGTCGTCGGTAACGGCGGCCACCAGCCGGGCCACCTCGGGCCCAAAGCGCTCCTCGAGGTCCGCGCGATTGGCGCTCGTGTCCTCGATCACGTCGTGGAGCACGCCGGCCGCCACCACCTCGTCCTCGTAGCCGGCATCGTGCAGCAGGCCGGCCACCTCCTGCGGATGCATCACGAAGGGGGCGTCGTCCACCTCGCGCCGCTGGCCGGCGTGATGTTCGTCGGCGAACTCGAGCGCCTTGAGGGTGCGGGGCATCGTCCGCGCAAAGCGGCTCTGTTCTCTACGCTCTTCCGCCGATCTCTCGGAAGCCATTTCGATTCCGCATTCTCCACGACTTTGATGGATTGCGGTCTGTTACCGCTTTGCGGCCGATTCGTTACCCGCCGGTGATCCGTCGGGGACGCTCGCTAACACGCAAGTCATGAAATCCCACCTCACCCGCCTGGTTGTCGCTGCCGCTCTCGCCGGCGTCCTCGTGGCGGGTCCGGCCTGCGGCGGCGAAGCAGCGCCGAAGACGGCCGCCATCGTCCCGGCGGCGGCCGAGGCGCGGAACCCCGCGCGGACGCCGCCCGGGCGGCCCAGCGTGGTGCTGATCGTGCTGGACGAGTTCCCAGGCGACTCGCTGCTCGGTCCTGACGGGCGGATCGACCGCGGGCGCTATCCCAACTTCGCGTCGCTGGCCGAGGACTCCACGTGGTTTCGCAACGCCTACTCCTCCTACGACTCCACCACCAAGGCCGTGCCGCTCATCCTCGACGGCATGCGCCCGGCGCCCGGCACCGCACCGGAGGCCCGCGACCATCCGCGCTCGCTGTTCACCGCACTGGCGGATCGCGGCTATCGCATCGCCGCGTCCGAGGAGGCCACCGCGCTGTGCCCGCCGGCTGCCTGCCCCGGGGCACGCACCCGCAGGCCGGCGATCATCCCGAACCTGAACGGGGGCCGTCCCGAGCGCTTCCGGCGCTTCGTACGCAGCATCCGCTCCAGCGGCCGCCCCACACTGTGGATGAAGCACGTGCTGCTTCCCCACGGGCCCTACCTGTACCTGCCCTCGGGCGCCCGGACACGAGACGGCGCGCGCGACCTCGTGCCGAACATGAACGGCCTGCGCGGGTTCGGTCATCCCTACCTGACCCGTCACAACGAGCAGCGCTACCTGCTTCAGCTCGGCTTCGTGGACCGCCTGATCGGACAGCTCACGCGAAAGCTCGAGCGGACGGGCCTCTATGACGACACGCTCATCGTGGTCACCGCCGACCACGGCTTCGCCTGGCAGGTGGGCGTCGACACGCGTCGCAGCGTGAGCCCCGGCAACGTCGAGGAGCTGACCCCGGTGCCGTTGTTCGTCAAGGCGCCGGGGCAGCGGCGGGGGCGGGTCAGCGGCGCCTACGCCCAGACGCTCGATGTGACCCCCACGATCGCCGACCTCCTCGGTGTGAAGCTCGGCTACCGGACCGACGGGCGCTCGGCCTTCTCACCTGCGGTGCGCCGGCGACGCGGCGTGGCGGTGACCACCCGGGACTTCAGCTCGATCGTGCGCATCTCCGGCCCGAGCTGGAGGGCCCGTCGGCGCGCCGTGGTCGAGCGGAGGCTCGGCGAGCTCGGTTCGGGGGATTGGGCCAGCCTGTACACCGGCATCGGGGCTCACCGCGAGCTGCTCGGGCGGGAGCCCGGGCCGCAGGCCGGCTCCTCCGCCGGTGCGGTGCGCGCGAGCATTGCCGCCGACGGCGGCTACGGCCGCGTGCGAAGGGCGAGCGGGCTCGTCCCCGCCCAGGTGGCCGGCGATCTGCGCGGCGGCCAGCCGGGGCAGGAACGCGACCTGG
Organism: uncultured Thermoleophilaceae bacterium; assembly: GCA_963751105.1. Taxonomy (GTDB): domain Bacteria; phylum Actinomycetota; class Thermoleophilia; order Solirubrobacterales; family Thermoleophilaceae; genus JACVRW01. Next base: position 323,401 of record CAVVTG010000001.1, read on the forward strand.
CGGTGGCGGTCAACGGGCGCATCGAGTCCGTGGGACGCAGCTTCCACCTCACCGGTGACGCCACGGAACACTTCGCGCTGAACGTGCCCGAGGCGGCGCTGAGGGAGGGCCGCAATCGGGTCGAGCTGTACGAGGTCACCGCGGGTGGGCGGCTGCGCCTGCTGGCTCGCTCGTAACACCGGGGTAACTTCTCTTTTACATTCCTCTGGGTGATCCAGAGGATTTACGCCGCGGGCCTCGTGGCCGCGCTCATGCTGGCCTGCGGCTGCGCCGGCGATGCCGGCGATGGCTCGGTGGCGCGCGGGGGCGAGGACAAACCGCCGGTGGTGCTGCTCATCCTCGACGAGTTCCCCACCGACGACCTCCTCGGCCCGGACGGTCGCATCGACGCTGAGCGCTATCCCAACTTCGCCGAGCTGGCCTCGATCTCCACCTGGTTCCCCAACGCCACCACGATCTACGACTCGACCTTCAGCGCGGTGCCGAGCATCCTCGACGCCCGTCTGCCCGCACCGCGCACCGCGCCGGATGTGCGCAGCCACCAGCCGAGCATCTTCCACCTCGTGAACCGGATGGGCTACGAGATCCACAAGGTGGAGTCGGCCACCGCGGTCTGCCCGCCGCGGATCTGCGAAGGCGCCCGCGCGCGCCGGCCCAGCGTGCTCGACCGGCTGAAAGGCGGCGGGCGCCCCGCGCGGCTGCACCGGTGGATCAGGGAGATCCGGCCGCGGGAGCGACCCGCGTTCTACGTGCACCACGCGCTGCTGCCGCACGAGCCCTGGATCTATCTCCCGTCGGGCCGGCCGGACCGGCCGAGTGGCGAAGATCCAATCGAAGGTCTCAACTCGAAGGCCGGCTTCGCCAACGCCGACCTATCCAAGCACAACCACATGCGGCATCTGCTCCAGGTGGGCTACACGGACCTCCAGCTCGGCCGGCTGCTCGACCGCCTGCGCCGCACGGGACTGCTGAGGCGCTCGGCGATCGTGGTGGTAGCCGATCACGGCTACGCGTTCGACCTCGGGGTCGAAAGCCGACGGCTGGTGACCGAGGGAACGATCGACGAGGTCGGCCCGGTGCCCTTCTTCGTCAAGGCGCCCGGGCAGATGAAGGGAGAGGTGGACGAGAGCCTGGTGCGAAACATCGACGTCGTTCCGACTCTGGCCGAGTTCCTCGGCGCGCGGGTGTGGTGGCGCCACGACGGCCTCCCGGTCAGCGCGCCCGAGTCACGCGCCCGTGAGGAGGTTGCCATTCAGACGCGTGACTACCAGCGCGTGATCCGCATCGGTCGCGCGGAGCTGGCCGCTCGCCGCGCGGCCAACCGGCTGCGCTGGGCGCGGCTCTTCGGCACGGGAGTGCAGAGCCGGTTGCTGTTCGGCGACCCGTGGGCGAGCGTGTACAGGATCGGACCTCACCCCGAGCTGCTCGACCGCCGCGTCGCCGGCGTCGCCGTGCGCCGCGAGACGGACTATGCGACGGTGGCCAACGCCGGCCTGCTGCGCACGGTGAGCAGTTCCGCCTCGATCCAGCCCACCCGGATCACCGGCACGCTGTCCGGGGGGCAACCCAACGGCGTCCGTGACCTCGCCGTGGCCGTCAACGGCCGCATTCGTGCGGTGGGTCGAAGCTTCCGACTGGGGCGCCGCCCGGCCGAGTACTTCTCGTTCGTGGTTCCCGAGAGCGCGCTGCGGCCCGGGGCCAACCGCGCCAGACTGTTCGAGGTCGGCGGGGGAGGACGTACGCTGATCTCGCTCGGTGGCAGCTAGGGAGCGCTCCGAAAGCTCGAGTTGGGTTCGGCGCTTCGGTCGAGCGTGACGTCCGCCTTGCCGCCGCTCGTGTCGACGAAGGCGCAGAAGTAGCGCTCCCGGTCGTCGCGCGCGATGCAGGTGCGGAAGTAGTCGTCGCTCAGTCGCACGGTGTTGGCGGTCTCGAGGTTGCGGATCAGCTCGGGGTTCTGGGTATGGAGCACGAGCTGGCGAAAGGCGCTGGCGTTGCGCTCCGTGGCCTCGGTCTCGGACACCACGGTGGGTCGCGCCGCGAGCCCGGCGGCCACTACGCCCACCACACTCGCCAGCAGCAAGCCGGTGCCGATGCGATCGGTGAGCACCTCGAGCTGGGCCCGCGGCGGGCTGCCGGCTTCGGCCGCCGGGCGGCGGCGCCATATGCGACGCGCCAGCCAGGGTGCCAGAGCGCCGATGAGCACCAGATTCGCGAACGTGGCCAGCAGGATGCCCGGCACGATGTCCACACCGGTGCTGATCGGGGGCAGGCGGTGGAGGATCACTCCGTCGACCAGCGTCAGGACGATGAAGGCCGGCCACATCGTGGCTCCGCGCAAGCGCCAGCGCATCCGGGCCGGCCAGAAGCGCTCCTCGCTCTTCACCCGGCCAAGGCTAGAGGCCGCGGTGGGTAGCCTCTATGGAGTGTCCGAGCTCTGGGTCGCTCAACTCCCGTCCCTTCCCTACCGCGACGGGCTCGCCCTTCAGGAGCGGCTGCGCGAGCGCCGGCAGGCGGGCGAGCTTCCCGACCTGCTGCTGGTGCTCGAGCACCCTCCGGTCTACACGAAGGGCAGGCGCACCGAGCCCGGTGACCTGCCGTTCGGCGAGGACTGGTACCGCGACCGCGGTATCGAGGTGTGCGAGACCGACCGGGGCGGCCGCGTGACCTACCACGGGCCCGGCCAGCTCGTGGCCTACCCGGTGATGGCGGTCGAGCGGGTGGCCGACTTCGTGCACACCATCGAGGACGCGATCCAGGCGGCGCTGGCCGACGAGGGCATCGCGGCCGAGCCCCGGGACACGCCCTTCACCGGCGTGTGGGCCGGCGAGGCCAAGATCGCCTCGATCGGCGTGCGCGTGTCGGGCGGGGTCTCCACTCACGGCCTGGCGGTGAACGTGGACAACGACCTCACGCCGTTCGAGTGGATCGTGCCGTGCGGGATCGACCAGGTGAGCGTGACGTCGGTGGCGCGCGAGACCGGGCGCCGGCCGTCGCTGCCCTGTTTTCGCAAGCGCATGGCCTGGCGCTTCGCCGAGGCCTTCGGACTGCGGCAGCGCCTGGTGTCCATAGAGCGGCTGCTCGAGCGAGAGCGGGTGGCCGCGTGAGCACGCGCTCGCGCTCCAACCCCGGCGGCGCCCAGGTGCTCGAGATGGGCGAGGTGCGCCCCTTCGGCGAGCGCAAGCCCGCCTGGTTCAAGCGCCCGGCCCCGGGCGGCCCCGCCTACCGCGAGCTGCGCGGCATGATCGAGGGCGCCGACCTGCACACCGTGTGCCAGGAGGCGGCGTGCCCCAACATCGGCGAGTGCTGGGAGCGCGGCACGGCCACCTTCATGATCCTGGGCGACACCTGCACCCGCCGCTGCGGCTTCTGCAACGTCAAGACCGGTAAGCCCACCCACAACGACCCGCTCGAGCCGTTGCGGGTGGCGCAGTCGGTGCGCACCATGGGCCTGCGCCACGCGGTGATCACGAGCGTCGACCGCGACGATCTGCCCGACCTCGGAGCGTCAGCGTTCGTCGGCGTGATCCGCTCGATCCGGCGCATGGCGCCGGGCTGCAAGGTGGAGGTCCTCACTCCCGACTTCCGCGGTGAGGAGATGCCCTTGGCCCGCGTGATCGCCGAGCGGCCCGACGTGTTCAACCACAACGTGGAGACGGTGCCGCGGCTCTATCCGCTCGCCCGGCGCGGGTCGCGGTTCCTGCGCTCCTGCCGGGTCCTGCGCAATGCCAGGGAGATGGGCGGCGGCGAGGTGGTCACCAAGTCCGGCCTGATGACCGGCCTCGGCGAGTCGCGCGAAGAGCTGCTCGAGACCTTCGGCACCCTGCGCGAGCACGGCGTCCAGGTCCTGACGGTGGGCCAGTACCTGCGCCCCACGCGCGATCACCTCCCCGTGGTGCGCTACTGGCACCCGGACGAGTTCGCCGAGCTCGAGCGCGAGGCCTACGCGATGGGCTTCGAGTCGGTGGCCGCGGGCCCGCTGGTGCGCTCGAGCTACCACGCCGAGCAGACCCTGGCGCAGGCCTCGTCCTCGTCCTGATGCGCTCGCCTCGGCTCGCGCTCGGCGCCGCCGTGGCGCTGCTGGGCGGCGCGGCTGTGGCCCTGGCGGCGGGGACGGCCGGCTCCGAGGATGCGCGCCGTGACCGCTGGACGGCGCTGCGGCCGGCTCCGCTCGAGCGCACCGAGGTGGCCGCCGCGCGCATCGGCCACTCGATCTACGTGGTGGGGGGCTTCGAGCGCCGGAGCGGCCAGACAGTCGCCGCGGTGGAGCGCTATGACATTCGCCGCAACCGCTGGTCGCGGGTGCCGCCGATGCCGCTCACCCTCAACCACGCCACCGCCGCCGCCCACGACGGCCGCCTCTACGTCCACGGCGGCTACCGCGCCGGTCTCGCGCTCCCCACCGGGGCGCTGCTGCGCTACGACCCGGGCCGCCGGCGCTGGCAGCGTCTCCCGGACGCACCCACCCCGCGAGCGGCACACGCCCTGGCCGTGGTGGGCGACCGCCTGTTCGCGGCCGGCGGCGCCAACGACTCGGGGTCGCTGCGCTCGCTCGAGATCTACGACTTCGGGCGCCGGCGCTGGTCGGCCGGCCCCAGCCTGCGCTTCGGTTCCGCCCGCAACCACACCACCGGGGTGGCCTCGGGCGGGCGCTTCTACGTCATCGCCGGCCGCGACGAGCGCAACTTCGCCTCCGTCGAGCGCTACAACCCGCGACGGCGCGCCTGGGAGGACGTGCCCGACCTGCGCACGCCCCGGGGCGGGATCGCGGCGGTGCGGCTGGCCGACGGCCGCATCGTCGTCTTCGGGGGCGAGAACCTTGAGCCGGGCGGAACGACGATCCGCGAGGTGGAGCTCTACGACCCGCGCAAGCGTCGCTGGCGAAGCCTGGCCGCGATGCGCACGCCACGCCACGGGCTCGGCGGGGCCGCCCTCGGCCACCGGGTTTACGCGATCCAGGGTGGAGTGGAGCCCGGATTCTCGTTCTCGAACGCGATCGAGACGCTCGACGTGCGCTGATCCTTGTTCCCGCTCAAGGACAACATCGCCACCCGCCGCTTCCCGGTGCTCACCCTGTCGATCATCGTCGTCTGCGTGATCGTCTGGTTCTTCTTCGAGGAGAGCTTCTGGAACATCAGCGCCACGGGCGACGAGCGGGTACTCGAGTTCGGCGCCATCCCCTACGAGATCACGAACCCAGGAGACGAGTGTGCGCCCGACCAGACCGGCACGCAGCTCGTCTGCGAGGGGCAGCCGGGGGTCTCGGGCACGGCGCCCGATCAGGCTCCCTGGTGGCTGACCATCTTCACCTCGATGTTCATGCACGGGAGCTTCCTGCACCTCGCGGGGAACATGCTCTTCCTGTGGATCTTCGGCAACAACATCGAGGACTCCATGGGCCGCGTGCGCTTCGTGGTCTTCTACCTGCTCGGCGGCGTGTTCGCCCTGCTGGGACAGGTGGCGGTCGACCCAGACGCCGCGGTGCCGACCGTGGGGGCCAGCGGGGCCATCGCCGCGGTGCTCGGCGGCTACGCCCTCCTCTATCCCCGCGCGCGGGTGATCACGTTCGTCTTCATCATCATCATCTTCACCGTCGTCGAGCTGCCGGCCCTGCTGGTGCTCGGCCTGTGGTTCCTGCTGCAGCTGGCCTACGGGGCCAACGACATCGCGCAGCCGGTCGACGGGGGCGGCGGCGTGGCCTACTTCGCCCACCTCGGCGGATTCCTGTTCGGGCTCCTGGCGATCAAGCTGTTTGCGAACAACGTGCACGAGGACTACGAGTCGGAGAGCCGTATACCGGTGTACTGATGGCGAGAACCGTCGTGCTGGCCGCCAGCCTGGGCATGATCTGCCTGTTGGCGTTCCTGACCATCTCGGTGGCCGTGCGTGAGGGAATCGACGTGCTGGTGGTCCTGTCCCTGATCATCCTGGCGCTGCTGGGCTTCGGAGTGCTCGGCGCGCTGCTCTCGTCCCCGGACGACTAGAGCAGTGAGCCGCCTCGTCTCCGCGCTCCTGATCGTCCTGGCGCCGCTGGCCGTGGCCGCCGCCGCCTGGGTCACGCTCGCCCACGAGGAGACCGCCGCACCGTCGGTGCGGCTGGCGGTGAGCGCCACTCCCCAGGTGCCAGCCGAGGCAGCCGCAACCAGTCGCCCCGCCCGCCGGCTCCACCGGGCTCGACATCGGACTGGCCGGCGTCGACGCGTTCGACCTGCCGCTGCGCAAGCCGCCGCGCGCGGGGCTGGTGTTCGAACTCGGCAGCGGGCAGGTGCTGTGGCAGCTCCACGCCGAGCGCGTGGTTCCGATCGCCAGCCTGACCAAGATCATGACCGCGCTGGTGGTGGTGGACCGCGGACGGCCCGACGAGGCGGTGCGGATCACCCGCGCGGCGCTCGACTACGAGGGCTCGGCCATCGGCCTCCTGCCCAAGGGAAGGCGAGTGCGGCTCGAGACGCTGCTCAACGGCCTGCTGATCGTGTCCGGCAACGACGCGGCGATCGCGCTGGCCGTCCACCTCGCGAGGGACGAGACGGGCTTCGTCCGCCTCATGAACGAGCGCGCCCGTGAGTGGGGCCTGCACTGCACTACTTTCGCATCGCCCCACGGTCTGAGCAATGGCGACCGCTCCTGCGCGCGTGACCTGGCGGTGCTCACGCGAATGGCCATGCGCCGTCCACGCATCAACAGAATCGCCCGCAGGGAGTTCGCGGAGTTCCGCTTCCCCACCAAGGGCGGCCGCCTCTACCTCACCGGCCACAACCCCCTGCTGCGCCTCGACTACCCCGGAGCGATCGGCCTCAAGACCGGCTACACCGACGAGGCGGGCCGTTGCTTCGTCGGCGTGGCCCGGCGGGGCGACCGCACCCTCGGCGTGGTGCTGCTCAACTCCGTGGATCCGTCCAAGCAGGCGCCGAAGCTGCTGGACGCGGGGTTCGCGGCGGCGGGCGGCGGAGCGAGGTGGAGCCAGCCGGACTCGAACCGGCGGCCTCGTCGGTGCAAGCGACGCGCTCTTCCAACTGAGCTATGGCCCCTCTCGACTAGAGAATAAGGCCCCTCGGATCAAATCTCACGGTAATCGGAGGCTTCGTGAATGAACCGGACCTGACGATTCCGTGCCGGCGCAAGCCGAAGCGTGAACACGTCCATTCCCTCGCCCAGCTCATGGGCGGGGATGTAGAACACGTCGTCTGTCCCGGCGTCGTAGACCGCAAGCCACTCGATCATCTTGCTGGTGTAGCGCTTGGTGTGTCTTACCTTCCCGTTTGTAAGCGAGTGGGAGCGTGTCCGGACAAGGACCCTTGACCCATCCGACCTCGCGTACTTCACCTGCACCCGCTCCAGCCTCTCTCCATCCCGGCAGACGATCAGGTCGAAGTCCCAGTCCTCGCCGTAGGGCAGTGCGATCTTGTAGCCGCGGGCGACGAGGTCGGTCGCGACCTTCAACTCGGCCAGATCTCCTTTCGCCTTCTTGTTCAGCAACGTGGGAGACGCTAGGGAGCGGAGACGCACCGGTGTGCGACGTGTGTGACAACTGAGCCACGAGTGAGTGCCAATACGGTTCGCACCACCCCGAACGGGAAACAAGCCGTCCATGGCTGACGACGGCGCCCAGGAAAGGCGGGAGGACCCGACCGAGGGCGTTCCCCACGAGGGCCGGGACGGCCATGGGCATCCCGACAAGTCGCCCAAGGTCTCCGAAGAGAGCGACGCCCCGCAGCGCGCCGAGGTCTCCAACTACGAGATCGTCGAGCACTGGTTCGGGGTGGCGGCCGAGCGCCTCGGCCTGCGCGATGACGTGGCCGCCGTGTTGCGCTCCTCGTACCGCGAGGTGCAGGTCCAGGTTCCCGTCAAGCTGAGCGACGGCAGGATCCACGTCTTCTCCGGCTTCCGGGTCCAGCACAACGGCGCCCGGGGCCCGTACAAGGGCGGCATCCGCTTCCATCCCGAGGTCGACCTCGACGAGGTGCGCGCGCTGGCCGAGCTGATGACCTGGAAGACCGCAGTCACCGGCATCCCGTACGGCGGGGCCAAGGGCGGCGTGAACGTCGACACCGAGAAGCTGGAGTCCCACGAGCTCCAGACGATCGCGCGCTCGTTCATGGACAAGATCGAGAAGGTGCTCGGCCCGTCGCGCGACATCCCGGCACCCGATGTCGGGACCAACGCCCAGGTGATGGCCTGGTTCATGGACGAGTACGGCAAGCTTCACGGCCATACACCGGCCTGTGTCACGGGCAAGCCGGTGTCGCTGGAGGGCTCGCTTGGCCGGGAGGCCGCGACCGGGCGCGGCGTGGTCTGCGTGTTCCAGGAGGCGGCAGAGGAGCTCGGCATCGACCCGGCCGAATGCCAGTTCGTGGTCCAGGGCTTCGGCAACGTCGGATCGTGGGCTGCCCGTCTGATGCACGAGCTGGGCGCCACCCTGGTCGGGGTGTCCGACGCCACCGGCGCCCTTCATTCAGAGGAGGGAATCGACCCGACGAAGCTGGCGGAGCATCAGCGCGAGGGCGGCCGGCTCAGTGAGTTCGACGAGGCCGACCCGATCTCCCCGGACGAGCTGCTGGCCCTCGAGTGCGACGTGTTCATCCCTGCCGCGCTCGGCGGCATGATCCACGGGCGGAACGCTGATTCCCTGCGCTGTCGGTTGATCGTCGAGGGCGCCAACAGCCCCACCACCCCGGCCGCCGACGAGATCCTGACCGACCGGGGAGTGGTGATCGTGCCCGACGTGCTGGCCAACGCGGGTGGAGTGACCGTCTCCTACTTCGAGTGGGTCCAGAACCTGCAGCACCTTCGCTGGGAGGAGAGCGAGGTCAACGAGCGCCTCACCCGCATCATGCGGCGTGCCTACGCCGAGGTCTCCGAGCGCGCCGAGCAGAACGGAACGGCTCGGCGCCCGGCGGCCTACGAGCTGGGGATCGAGCGGGTGGTCGAGGCCGCCACCACACGCGGCTACATCTCCTGACCAGGACACGTGTCGAGGCCAGGCGGCCGACCGTTCAGCCCGCCGTCCATTCTGCCGAAACACCGCCTACGACGGCCCGGAGGGTTCCGTCGACCACAGCGGCCTTTCATAGCCGCTGAGTTGCATCACCGCGGGGGTCGCCGGGGCGGGCGGCCCCCGCCGCAACTCAGTCGAAGTCGAAGTCGCGGGGCGGCTTCTGCTCGAACCAGAGCCGGTCGTGCTCGGGTGTCTCCTGGAGAAAGTCCGGCGTGTCCTCGAGGACATCGCCGTCGCCCTCTTCGTCGTCGTCCTCGGCGGCGTCCGCGTCCGCTGCGGGCTCCGGCTCGGCAGTGGGCTCGTCGGCGAACGGGTCATACTCCTGCGTGGCGCCCGCATCGGGCTCATCGGGCTGGGCCGGCTCCTCCACCGGCGCGAAGCCCCGGGGCGGTGTGTCGCCGGAGGGCGGCGCGGCCGGCGTTGCCTCCGCCCGCTCGCTCTCGGCGTCGAAGAGCACCGTTTCCTCCTGCTCGGCTGGAGAGGGGGCGGACTCGTCGAGCGGTGATGCGGACTCGACCACCTCCGGAGCGGCGTCCGCCACCTCGGGCGTGACCTCGGCGGACGCCGGAGGTGGGGCGGGATCGGCATCGATCTCCGCATCCGGCTCCACTGCCTCGGCGGGCTCCGCTTCGGGCTCGGCCACCGCCCCGGCCGGCGCGGCCTCGCCGGACTCGGCTTCGGCGCCGTTGCCGGCCACCGCCGCCTCTTCCGCGCCTTCCGCGTCCGTTTGATCCTGGTCGGCGGCCACCTGGCGGCGGGCGGGTCCGAGAGCCTCCTCCTCCTGGCGCTGGAGCTCATCTTCGGCCGCTCCGTGCTTGCGCTTGAGGTCGAGATGCTCCCTGATGGCATCGTCGAGTACGCCCATCGCGCGAAACCATATCGAGGCACGCAGGACGGCTCTGGTCCCGCAGGGGAGCGCCCACGCGGCGCTACCATGGGACGACCTCGGGGCTATAGCTCAGTTGGGAGAGCGCCTGGATCGCACCCAGGAGGTCGCCGGTTCGAGTCCGGCTAGCTCCACTGCCTCTTGGATCGGCCAAGGACACCACACCTGCTCGCCCTGATGGTGGCCCTGTCGCTCGCGCTCACGGCGGTGGCCTGCGGAGACGACGAGCAAGGCTCGACAGAGCTCACGCTGAACGGGAAGAGCACCAGCCTCACGTTGAACGAGGATGTTGCCGCGGTCCTCCAGAAGCAGAGAGTGAAGGTCGCGCCCGTGGACCCCGCGGCGCCCACCGACACCGGCGCGATCCAGTTCCCGGTGACCGGGGGCACCGTGAACTCGGACACGCTGGCCGGCACGATCGCCCACCGCGGCGGCCTGCTGTTCACGGTTGGCAAGGAAACCCTCGAGATCACGAACTTCGTGGCCGACACCGAGTCCGGCGTCCTCACCGCGACCGCCGGGGCCGCCGAGCTGCCGATTCTGGCGCTCGATCTCGCTCGCGTGAAGAAGTCGACGAGGGATGGAGCCATCGTGGCCTCGGGGATCACCACCGCGCTCACCGACTACGCGGCTGCGGCGATGAACAGCATCCTCGGAGTTGAGTTCTTCGAGGAGGGCCTGCCGCTGGGCGAGCTGACCGTCACCGCCACCGCCGCACCCGCCTCGTAAGCGGCAGCCTGGGCCCCGCCGGGCCGATCACCCGGCGGCCCGCGCCTCCGCCCGGCGAAGGCGGGCAGCGGCACCTTCGGAGGCTCGCTCGAGCTCCCTCAGCTTGCTCTGGCTGACCGCGCGCCCGCCGTAGAGCCGTGCTCGATAGAGAGCGAGCCGCTCGCCGCGATAGCGCGCTTCGTCACGCAGCCGCGCCAGCTCGTCGCGCTCGTCGCGAGCGGCGTCGACGCGGTCCAGCGGGCTGTGACGGCTAACGGTCCTCACGAGCGGAACGACTCACGGCTTCTCCGTCGGCATGGGCAGCACCACTGCCTGGGCCATCGCCTCGGAACTGACGTCGCCCGCGTCATCGAGCCAGAGTCCGGCGTCGAGCCGCGCCTGGGCGAGAACCGCCTCGCGGCGAGCGAAGAAGTCGTCGACCCGGACGGCTGTCCGATGGTGGGTGCCCGGCGAACCGTCGCCGGCGCCAACAGGGTCCTCCATCACTCGGAACCCGACGATCTCAGCGAGGTCACGCACCGGTTCGAACAGGCGGCCGCAACGCGGACACGGATCGCCGACCAGGTTTTCCGGGGCCGACGGGGTGTGCAGGCGCAGCTTGCACGCAACGCATTTGAAGTGGGGCATCAGGGCCGCCTTCGGTAGTTGTCGCGGGATCACCTACGACATTTGAATCTAGAAAAGCTAGTCTACTGTTGTGGGCCAGGACGACACGCCCAGCTGGTCGTTTCTCACCAACCACGCCCAGGTGCTCGTCTGTATCGCGCACGACCCGGGAGTCCGTCTGCGCGAGATCGGCGAGACGGTCGGGATCACCGAGCGCGCCGCGCACCGCATCGTCGTGGAGCTCGCCGCGGCCGGCTACATCTGGCGAAGGCGCAACGGCCGCCGCAACCACTACACGATCCAATCCCACCTGCCGCTCCCCGACGCGCTCGCCCGTGAGCAGAAGATCGGAGACCTCCTCGCCATCCTCGCCGGGGAGCAGCGCTCCGAGACCGAGCGGTGACGCGCCCAGGGCGGCTCGCAGGACTCGTCCCTGCGCTCCGTGACTTCGGTCGCCGCCGAAGCACCCTGATCACGGTTGTGGGCTCACTGGCCACGGCGGGGCTCCTCGCTTACCTGCTCGCCGGGCGCCGCGACGAGTTCGCGGCTGCGCTCTCCGCCGCCGCGGCTTGGGTGCTCGCCCTCACGGTGCTGCTGCAGATCGTCGCGCTGGTGTCGCGCAGCGAGGCCTGGCATCTGACCATCGAGGAGGCCGGCGGCACGGTCGATCGCCGGGTTCTCTATCGAGCATCGAGCATGGGTGTCCTCGGCGGCCTGATCAATACGCAGGCCGCGGTCGCTGCTCGCATCGCCGCGCTGCGCCGCTCCTCTCCGGATGCCAGTCCTCGGGTGCCGACGCTGATCGCCGCCGAGCTTCCGATCGTGGTCGTCGAGGGGGCGCTGGCCGCCCTGACGTCATTCACCCTGGTGGGGCCGCTGGGGCTGCCCTGGTGGCTGCCGCTCATCTGTCTCGCGGTGATCGGGGCGACGTGCGCCGGCTTGCGGCGGCTCGCCCTGCGGAAGGGGCGCGAGCTGTGGAGGGGACTCGCCATAATCCGCAGCCCGGCCCGCGGGAGTCGCCTGATCGCCTTCGTGCTCGTGGCCGTGTTCGCGCAGATCCTTCGCAACTGGCTGCTGCTGCACGCGGTGGGCGTCGACGCCTCGCTCTTCGACGCCGTCGCCGTGTTGATCGCTGTGGTGACGCTCGCTGCGCTGCCGGTCGGGCCCAGCGTCGGCGCCGCGGCGGCGGTGCTCATCCTCGGCAGCGACGGGGTGGCGGCGGCAGCGGCCGCCGGTGTGCTGATGACGGTGACCGGAACGGTCGGCGGGCTCTGCTTCGCCGCGTGGGCCGGCGCCGACAAGCTCTGGTCGGTCAGCGGCAGGGCGAAGGGTCGCGAACGCGGGTTGCCGGCACGACGGCCGGCACCGCGTCCCGGCGCTGCTGGATGACGGCCCCCACCGCGCCGACCACCAAGCCGCCGCTGACACTCGCCAGGGCGAAGGTGGACGTCACACCGGTCGCACGTTCTGGTTGAAGCGGAACAGGTTGTCCGGGTCCCAGCGCCGCTTGAGCTCCTGCAGCCGGGCATAGGACTCCGGTCCGCCGAAGGCCGCCACGACACGCTGCTCGCCCTCGTCGCCGATGAAGTTGACGTACACCCGGCCCGTGGTGAACGGCTTCATCGCCGCGCTCAGCTCGCGTGTCCAGGCCACGTTCGCCTCGTCGTGGCCGGGATCGGTCCAGAGCGAGGTGATATGCAGGTTGAACGGCGCTCGGCGATCGTGGCCGCACGCCATCGTGCCGTCCGGGACCCGGGCGACCGCCCCACCACCCGGGAGAACGAGTATCTGGGTGAGCGGTGAGGGCTTCGACAGCTGAAAACGGCACAGGATCTCGATCGCCTCGTCAGGGAGCCCGGTGAGGAAGTCGCCGGTCCAGTGGTTGCGCTGCCCGGCCGGGTAGTCGGCGTCGATCAACTGCTGCACCGCGAGATACGGCATCGGCTGGACCATGTCGAGGGCGGGCGGGCCGAACTCGCGCAACGGCCGCAGGGCTTCCTCGGCCTCGTCGACCGGTCCCGCGTACATCGCGATGATGCCGACCACCGGGCGGCCGCGCACCGGCTCGGGTACGAAGTCGGCCGGAGGCGCCGTTGTCAGGGTCACACCGGCTCCGACCTCGTCGGGGGCGTGCGCCATCACGTCGCGGAAGTTCGCCAGGAGCTCTGCTGCCATGGCCGCTGGATAGATCAGCATCCCGCCGAGGACGGTCGGCCCGACGCGGTGGAGCCCGAGCTCGAAGCTCGTGACGACGCCGAAGTTGCCTCCGCCGCCGCGCGTGCCCCAGAACAGATCGGCGTGCTCGTCGGCCGACGCGGTGCGAATCTCTCCGTCGGCCGTCACGACCTCGACGGAGATCAGGTTGTCGACCGTGTAGCCACAGCTGCGCTCGAGCCAACCGGAGCCGCCGCCCACCGCCAGTCCGCCGAGACCCGTGGTGGACATCCGGCCGCCCGTCACCGCCAGACCGTGCTCCTGCGTGGACGCGTCGAGCTCTCCCCAGGTGACCCCGCCGGCAGCGCGACAGGTGCGCGCGGCGGGGTCGACCGCGATCGCCTTCATCGGCCGCAGGTCGATCGTCAGCCCGCCGTCGCACACCGCGTTGCCGGTCACGTTGTGGCCGCCGCCGAACACGGACACGGACAGCCCGTGCTCGCGGGCGAGGCCGATCGCCGTGGCCACGTCCTCTGGCCGGGTGCAGCGAGCGATCAGCGCCGGCCGGCGATCGACCGTTCCGTTGAACACCTTGCGCAGCTCGTCGTAACGAGCGTGGTCGGGGCCGATCATCGTGGGCGCCGTCTGCTCAATGGTCATAGGCCGAAGCTACGGCGACGGGCGCGGACCCGCATCGCCCGGAATCACCAACTTCAGGCCAGTCCGACGTGGTCATTTCTGACCACGTACCGTGGGTCAGATCAGGCCGTGTTCGAACGCAAACGAGGCCGCAGCGGTGCGCGAGGGCACGCCGAGCTTGGCGAAGATGTTCTGCAGGTGGCGGGCCACCGTGTGCTCGCTGATCACGAGCTCGGCCGCGATCTGACGATTGCTGCGTCCGGCCGCCACGTGCCGCAGCACCTCGAGCTCGCGGGCGGTCAGACCGTGCTCAGCGGCGAGGTCGGGAGCGGTCGCGATCGTCTCGATGCGCTGGAGGTCGGGAGTCGCCTCCAGCCGAGTGAACGTCGCGGCCGCGGCCTGAAGCTCGGCCTCCGCTGAGGTCTCGTCTCCCAGCTGCCGGCAGGCCATACCCACTAGCACCGTGGTCCGGGCCTCCTCGTAGGGAGCGTCGAGCTCACGCCAGGCCTGCCCCGCGGGGCGCAGCGAGGCCAGTGCGCCGCGTGCGTCGCCGTCGGCGAGCTCCACCGCTCCCCGCGCGTGCGCGGCCGTGGCGCCCACCATCGGACCCTCCCAGCCTGCCGCGATGCGGTCGAGCTCGTCGCACGTCCTGCGTGCGCCCGCGACGTCGCCCTGGGCCAACATGATCTCGACTCCGGCGGCCAACAGTCCGGTGCGGCTGGAGGGCTCAGGCGTCTCGTCGAGCAGGCGGCTCAGCGCGGCGGCCGCGGCGTCGCCCCGCCCCTGCGCCAGCCACAAGAGAGCCAGCCCCGGCTGGGGCTCGAGACCCGACCGGCGAGCTTCGCCGTACGCGCGCTCCGCGGACGAGAGCTCTCCCCTGAGACGGTGGAGCTCGCCCCGGCGGTAATGCGCCTGCGCGACACCGTCGCTGTTGGAAGCCGCCGCGCAACGCTCTCCGGCCCGGCGCGCCTCCTCTAGAGCGTGAGGCCAGGCACCGTGCAGCTGCATGAGCTCCGCGCGATGGACGAGGCAGGTGCCGCTGAAGCTCACCATGTCGGGCTGCTGCTCGCACCAGCTCGTGAGAGCATCGGTCCACTCCTGGGCGCGACGCGGATCGTGAGCCGCCTGGCAACTCGTGATCACGCCGCAGTAGACGAGGCCGTTGACGATCGGCGACAGCTCGCCCGCCGTGACGGCGACCATGGCCTCGTCCAGGAGACGCAGGCCGTCGGCCACGCGGCCCTCCTTGATCAGGAGCATTCCCTGGTCCTGGGCGGCGAGGGCGATCAGATCGGGGTCGCCGAACCGCTCACCTGCGGCCAGCGCGTCGTCCGCAGCGGCGATCGCGCCCGCGCGGTCGCCGGCGCCCTCGCGTTCGAACATCAGCGACAGCTTCAGGTAGCCACGCTCCACGCGATCCCGGCCGTCGCGCTCCACCAGACGGCGAGCCCGGCCAAGCCAGCCCGTGGACCTGGCCGGCTCCCCGCGCACGAGCAGGTTGATGTGGATCCACCAGGCGCAGCGGGCCGCGCGCAGAGGCTCGTCCAGATCCAGATGGACGCGATGGGCGCGCTCGAGGCAGGCCACGTGTTCCGCGTCGCGCCCGAGCATGTAGGCCGCCGTGGCCAGCAGCCCGAGGTCGTCGGCGCCGAGCGGCGTGGCCCGGTCAACGCCGGCGAGCAGCCGGTGAGCCTCGGTCCATTCGCGTCGCCCGTACGACCGGCGGCCGAGCTCCAGCGGGTCGGACTTGGCCTGTTGCGCCACAACGCTAGTTTGCCGCCCATGACCAACCACGTCACGTCCCGGGCCGTCCTCATCACCGGCTGCTCGACCGGCATCGGCCGCGCCACCGCCCAGCGCCTGGCCGCCGCCGGCCACACCGTCTACGCCACCGCGCGCCGGGCCGATGCGATCTCGGATCTGGAGGGATCGGGCTGCCGCACGCTCGCGCTCGACGTGACCGACGAAGCATCGATGCAGGCGGCGGTGGAGCAGGTGGTGGCCGAGCAGGGTGCCGTCGGCGTACTCGTGAACAACGCCGGCTACTCCCAATCGGGTGCCATCGAGACGATCGAGATGGACGACGTGCGGCGCCAGTTCGAGACCAACGTGTTCGGGCTGATGCGGATGTGTCAGCTGGTGCTGCCCGGCATGCGCGACCAGGGCTACGGCCGCATCGTGAACATCAGCTCGATGGGCGGAACGTTCACCTTCCCCGGCGGGGGCATCTATCACGCCACCAAGTACGCGGTGGAGGCGATCAGCGACGCGCTGCGCTTCGAGGTCAAGGGCTTCGGGGTGGACGTGGTGGTCATCCAGCCCGGACTGATCCGGACGGAGTTCGGCGGCACCGCCGCGGCCGAGGTCCAGACGGGCGACGGCCCGTACGCCGATTTCAACGCCTCGGTGGCCAAGAGCACCAAGGAGGTGTACGAGAAGGGACCGGTGGCCCGGCTCGGCGGCGGCCCGGAGACCGTGGCCAAGGCGATCGAACGGGCGATCACCGCTGCCAAACCGAAGATCCGCTACCGCGTGACCCCCTCCGCGCACCTGCTGATCCGCCAGCGCAGCCTGATGACGGACGGGATGTGGGACCGCTTCGTGGCGTCCCAGTTTCCCCGCCCCGGCAAGAGCTGAGCAGTGTCGGTGGCGACGACCGGCAGTGCCGTTCGCTGGCCCGCCGGGCACGAGCCGGAGGGTGCCAGCCTGCATCAGGCGAACCGCTGCAGCTCGCGCGCCGGCTGCGAGGCGGTCTTCGCCCGGCTGGCTCGGCCTGACCGCTGGCGCGACTTCTATCCCAACGCGTTGCGCGTCCGGCACCGGGAAGGACCCTGGCCCGAGCTGGCGCTCGGCAGCAGCTTCAGCTGGATCACCTTCGGGGCTCCGGTGACCACGGAGGTGACCGAGTTCGAGCCTCCGCACCGCCTTGCCTGGACGGGCCGCGGCCTCGGCGCGGTCGGCCACCACGCCTGGCTGCTCACCCCCATCCCCGGCGGCTGCGAGATCCTCACCGAGGAGACCCAGCGCGGCGCGGCCATCGCTGTGCTCGGCCCGGTCCTGCGGCCGGCCGTGCGCCACTTCCATCAGCGCTGGGTCGAAGGGGCCGCACGGATCGCGGAGACGTAGCCGATGACTACGAGCTCGCGCTGGGTCGTCCCCCTGCTGGCCGTCGTGGCCGCCGGCCTCTGCGCAGCGCCGGCCTCTGGGATCCCGTGGGACCGCGGCGGCGCGATACCGCCGGGGCAGACGCCCGCGCCGGAACACCCCGATCCTCACTGCCTGGAGAGCTACGCCGACGATCCTCCGGACGGCGGGCCGCGCGTTCGCTTCGGCGTCGGGCCGCGGCTGGCCGGCGAGAGCGGGACACAGCAGACCGTCTCCACCGTCGCGGAGGATCCCGCCGAACGCGACGCCGCCGTGCGACGGCTCGCGGGCCGTCGCTTCTTTGCCGTGCGCCTGAACCGCCTCTTCATGGAGGACGGCCTGACCGGCATCAGGCGCTTCGAGCGCCTGGCGCGGCGCTTCGCGCGCCAGGGCCTCGAGGTGGAGCTACAGGTGCGCTACCACCCGGCGCCGGCCGACGACGGGAACATCGCCAAGTGGCTGCGCTTCGTGCGGCGCGTGGTGCGGGAGTTCGGTCCGATCCGGCGCGTGACCGGCCTGCAGATCACGAACGAGGTCAACATCGGGTTCTCGCCCAACACCTCGGACGGGGCCTACCGGGCAGCGGTGGAGGCTCTCGTGGAGGGCGTGGTGGCGGCCAAGCGCGAGTCCCGGCGGCTCGGTCACGATCATCAGGCGATCGGCTTCAACTACGCCTGGCGCTTCGACTTCGCCGACCCCGCCAACGACTCTCGCTTCTGGGAAGCCCTGGGCCGGCAGGGCGGGCGCCGGCTGCGGCGTCACACCGACTGGGTCGGGGTGGACCTCTACCCGGGCACCTTCACTCCCGGGCTCCTCTTCCCCGCACGCATCCACGACTTCGGAGACGCCTTCCTCGAGGGCCTCGCCCAGACCCGCGAGTGCTTCATGCCCAAGGCGGGATTCAGCGGCCGCATGCCGTTGCGCATCGAGGAGACCGGATACGGCACCGGCCCTGGCCGCTCGGAGGCCGACCAGGCCGAGGCCACGGGCGAGTTCGCCCGGGCCGCCCACCGCTACCGCGGCAGCTACGGCATCACCGACTTCCGCTTCTTCGGCCTGCGCGACAACAACAGCGCCGGGCCCAGCTTCCAGCAGCACTTCGGGCTGCTGCGCGACGACTACTCGCGCAAGCCTGCCTTCGAGGTCTACCGGAGGGCCGTGGCCCGGTACGGCGCACCGAGATGAGCATCGACGAAGGGTTGGTGAAGGCCCTGCACGTCGAGGCGCTGCGCAAGAACGCGGTCCACGACGAGCACGAGCCCCATGTGATCTTCCAGACCTCGACCATCGACGCGCTCCTCGACGGCGCTTACGACGGCGACATCAGCTTCGGCGAGCTGCACGGGCACGGCGACCTCGGTCTCGGCACGCTGGAGGCGTGCGACGGCGAGATGGTCGCCCTGGACGGCGAGTTCTTCCAGGCCTCGGTGGACGGGACGGTCCGCCGGGTGGCGGACGAGGAGCGGACACCCTTCGCGCTGGTGATCTTCTTCGATCCCGATGTCCGGTGGTCCTTGACGAGCCCGCTCGACCACGAGGAGCTGCTCGGCCTGCTGGACTCGCGCCTGCCGGCCGGCGGCGCCTGCCATGCCGTGCGGGTGGACGGCCATTTCGATCGCGTGAAGGTGCGTTCGGTGCCCCGCCAGCACAAGCCCTACCCGCCGCTGGCGGAGGTGGCGGCCCAGCAGCGGGTGTTCGTTCTCGAGGACGTGAGCGGCACCGTCGTCGGCTTCCGCTTTCCCGACTACGCCGCCGGCCTCAACGTCTCCGGCTACCACCTGCACTTCATCACCGGCGACCGCTCGGCTGGCGGGCACGTGCTCGACTGTCGCGTGCGCGAGGCGGAGGTCGCCCTCGACCACTCCTCGGACCTGCATCTCGAGCTGCCGCCCGGTGTCGAGCTCGCAACACCGGGCACGACCTCCGCGAGGCGGGGCCTCCTCGACCAGATCGAGGGCGACCCCGCTAGTGGCGGAGCTTGACGCGCACGACCTGCCCGACACCCGCGACGGCGCCGTAGTTCGAGATGTATGCGTGACCCCGCCGGTCGATGGCCAGACCGGTTGGGGCCACCAGGCCCTCGCTCACCACGGTCTCGACCGAGCCGTCCCGGTTCACGCGCTTGAGCGCACCGGTGGGATCCTCCGACAGCAGGCCGTTGGTGAAGATCTCGAGCACGTACAGACGCCCGTCGGGACCGAACGCGATGTCGCTGATGTTGGTGAAGCCCCCGGCCACGACCTCGGGCTCCGACCCGCGCCGGTCCACGCGGTAGACGTTCGCGCCGCCCACCGGGAACGGGAAGCCCGTGAGCTGACCCACGTAGTAGTCACGGTCCGGCCCGACCACAACCGAGGTGGGCACGGCGTCCATCGGGAAGGTCGGCGGAGCCGGCGGCCCGGGCGGAGGCACGAGGCGGTCCGGGAAGACGGCCAGCGTGGAGATCCGCCCGCGCGGTCCCACCCGCACCAGGCTGTTGCCGCCCGCGTCGGCCACGACCGAGCTGAAGAACTTCGCCACCACCGAGTTGGGGTTGCTGTCGGCCCCGTCGGCGTCGGGATCGGCCGAGCTCTCGTACGCGGCGAGGTCCGCTATTGGACGAGCACCGCCGTAGGGCGAGACCTTGAACAGCTGTCCGAACAGCGGTCCGAGCGGACCGAGAGCCGCCCGCTGCTCAGCCGGGCCGCCGAGGCCCACGACCATCCGGACATTGCCGAGCGGACCGATCGAGATGTCCTGAGGGCCGGTGGCCGCTTCGCCGTTGGCCGGCGCCAGCGAGGGCAGCCCGGTCAGCACGCGGCGCTGGTCGCCGTGCCGGATGCGAGTGACCGCTCCTGTGGCGCCCACGCATTCCTCGCCGCTCTCCGGTCCCTCCGGTCCCTGGCGACAGGGCCCCGTGCCGCCGCGGCCGGCTTCGGTCACGTAGACCGCGCCGTGGCGGCTGATGTCCAACCCGCGCGGGTTGTCGAGGTCCTCGGCCACCACCTTCAGTTCCGGTGGGCCGCCCGCCACCGCGGGTACGGCTGAGGCGAGCAGACCAGCGCACGCGACGAGCACGGCGAGAACGTTCCGGCGGAGCGACATGGAGGGCCTTTCGCTACGGGGCAGTCCGGTGCGCGCGATAATTGCAGAGCTTCGCCTGGAAAGCCAGTGCGATTTCCGGACGATCCTCAGCGCGTAAGGGCCACGCGACGTCGCACGCTGCGGGCGTTCCCTGCGGCATCCTGGCCCCGCGCTTCAAGCGTCACGCGGGTGGATCCGAGGCGACGCAGTGTCAAGCGCGCCCGGCGGCCGAAGCGGAGCGTCACTCGGCGGGAGCGCGTGGGCGCGATGCGGACGCTGCGAAGCGACACCGCGCGACCGCCGCGAGAGCGGCCGGCCCGGCGTGCCTCGCGCGAGCCGAGCAGGACCCGAAGCCGCACCGAGCAGGACTCGCTGCAGACCACGCGCAGCGTCAGCCCACGACGCAGCGTCCGAGCGAGGGACAGGCGGCCCTTCGCCTTCAGCGTGATGGCCGGAGCGGAGCGGTCGAGCGCCGGCGCGGGCGCCTGAACCGGGGGCGCGGGGGCCGGTGGCGGGGCCGCCGGCTGTGGCGCCGGCGTGGGCCTTGGAGCCGGTGGCGCGACCGCGGGTGCGCCCGCGCCGAGGCTGCCCGGCGCAGCCACCTCGAGCGATCGCCTCACGTCGAGGCGTCCGCCGCTGGCCACACGCCCGGCAAGCGAGCTCACCGGATCGACGCCGCCGAGCAGGAACGCGCGCAGGTCGGAGACGCTGAGCGCCGGCTGCGCGGCCAAGAGGAGCGCGGCCGCACCGGCAACGTGCGGAGTGGCCATCGAGGTTCCGTCCGACCAGGCGTAGCGGCCGCCGAGCCAGGTGCTCAGGATGTCCTCTCCGGGGGCCGCCAGGTCAACCGAGGCGCCGCCGAAATTGGAGAAGGACGACAGCTGGTCGCGCCGGTTGGTCGAGGCCACGCAGACCACGTTGGCGAGCGGGTATGAGCACGGGTACTGCGGTGAGCGGTCGTTGTCGTCGCCCACCTGGTCGGAGCCGCCGTTGCCGGCGGCCACCACGAACAGCACATCCGGCGCGGCGGCGATCGCGGCCTGCTCGGTCAGAGAGAACGACGAGGCGCCGAGGCTGGCGTTCACGATGCGGATCCCATTCGCGGCGGCGTACTGGTAGGCCTTCACGACATCGGCCACGGTGCCGGTCCCGTTCTGGGCGAGCACGCGCAGAGCCAGCAGCCGCGTGCCCCAGCTCGTGCCGGCCACGCCGCGCGCGTTGTTGCTGCGCGCGCCCACGGTGCCCGCCACGTGGGTGCCGTGGCCGTTGAGATCGGTTGGGTCGCCGTCGTCGTCGACCCAGTCCCACCCGCGGAAGTCGTCCACGAACCCATTGCCGTCGTCGTCAACGCCGTTACGGTCCCGCCCGGAGCCAGACTCGCCCGGGTTGGCCCAGCTCGACCCGATCAGATCGAGATGGGAGAGCTCCACGCCCGAATCGACCACGGCCACCGTGGTCGCCGGACTGCCGGTGGTGATATCCCAGGCGGCGACCGCGTTGATGTCGGCCCCCGCGAGCCCACCGCTCTGCCCGGTGTTCTGGAAGGCCCACTGCAACCCGAAGCTCGAGTCGCTCGGGCGCAGGAACGAGCGCCGGTAGAAGTTGGGCTCCGCGTAGGCCACGCCGTCGGCCCGCTCGAGCGTGCGCTCGGCGGCCGCGTCGGTCTGACCGGCATCGACCTCCACCACCTGGAGCCCGCGCACCGGAAGCCGCTCGGCGAAGCCGACCTGTGCTCGCTCTCGAATGTCCGCTCGCTCGCCGGCGTCCGCGGTCGCGGCGAAACGCACGATCAACTCGCCGGGAGCCGCGGCGGCCTGGGCCTGAGCCTGCGCCGGGGCAGCGAGAGCCAGCCCGGCCACGAGGGCGAGCAGGTACGCAGGGGATCTGGACAGGAGGGAAGGCACGGCCCGCTGAATGGACTTACCCCACTTGTTTCGGCCGGTAACGGGCCGGACTTGAGGGGCGAGACAGGAGGCGTGATATATCGTCGCTCGCCCCATGAGCGCTCATGTCCTCGGAGTCGACGTCGGCCTGAGCGGCGTCCGGGCGGCGGTGGTCTCCCAGAGCGGCGAGCTCGCCGGGGCGGGGCGACACGGCCACCGGCGCGCACGGGTGGGCGACGGGATCGCCGAGCACGACCCGGAGGACTGGCTCGAGGGACTCCACGTCGCGAGCCGCGAGGCGCTGGCCGCGGCCGGGCAGGTGCAGATCGGGGCGATCGGCGTGGCCGCGCTGGGGCCCGCTCCAGTACTCACCGACGAGCGCCTGCAGCCGCTGACCCCGGCCCTGCTCTTCGCCCTCGACCGGCGAGCCGAGCCACAGCGCCGGGCGATGACCGCGGCGATGACCGAGGGCGAGGCCGCCGCGACCCTCGACAACGCCCTGCCCAAGCTCCGCTGGTGGGCCGAGCGCGACCCGGCCCTCTTCGATCGCGCCGCCTGGGCGCTGGACGCCACGGGCTTCGTCGTAGCGGCGCTCACCGGCGAAGCGGTGATGGACACGATCACCGCGGCCGACTATGAGCTCCCCGGCGTCGAGCCTCCTCTGCCGCTCCCCGACACCATGGAGCCAACGGCGGTGGCGGGGCGGCTGAGCCCGGACGCGGCCAGCCGGCTCGGGCTGCCTGCCGGGCTGCCGGTGGCGGCGGGGACCTACGACTCGTTCGCCGACATCGCCGCTATCGGGGTGCGCTCTCCCGGTGATGCCGGCATCGTCCTCGGCAGCACGACGATCATCTGCCGTGCCGTACCGGACGCGGCGCCGAGCGACGGTCTGGGGGTCTCGGCCTACCCGGGCGAGGGGGTGCTTCTGGGTGGCTGGACGCTGTCCGGCGGACTGGTGCTCGATTGGTGTGCCGAGCACCTGTTGGGCGAACCGGACATGACCACCGTGGCGGCGGCGGCGCAGGCGCTTGAGCCGGGTCAGGTACTGGCGCTGCCCTACCTCGCCGGCGAGCGGACGCCGCTCTGGGATCCGGCTGCCCGCGGCGCTCTTGTGGGATTGAGCCTCGACACCCGCCCCGAGCACGTGTACCGGGCGTTCGTCGATGGGCTTGCCCTCACCGTCCGCGACCACACAGAGCGTCTCGACGCCCTGCTGGGCCGCACTACCGCCTGGTGCTTGGGAGGCGGCGGTGCTCGCAATCCGCTCTGGCTGCAGGCCACCGCCGACGCCGTCGGCACCCCACTCGATGTGGTCGCCGACGCCGGTGAGGCGATCGGACCGGCGCTGCTGGCCCTCCGCTCGCAGGGAGTCGACCCGCCGCGCCGAGCGGGGGCCGTGGTCGAGCCCGACTCTGCCCGCGCCGCGCGCTACGCCGAGCTTCACGAGATCCAGCGGCGCCTGTGGCCCGCACTGGCCGAGGCCGAGGGGAGCCCGGCGTGACCCCGGCCACCATGCGCGCCGCGCGCCTCCACGGCATCAGGGACCTGCGCGTGGAGGAACTGCCGGTCCCCGAGCCGGGCCCCGAGGACCTGCTCGTCCGGGTGGAGGCCTGTGGCATCTGCCCCACCGACGCCCGCAAGTACGAGATCGGCCTGAACGACGGCGGCTATCCGCTCAATCCCGGGCACGAGTGGGTCGGCACGGTGGTGGCCACGGGCACCGGTGTCGACGGCGACTGGCAGGACCGGCGCGTCTACGGGGACACCTACGCCGGTTACGCCGAGTACGCCCTGATCGGCGCTGCCCCGGATGGGTGGTCGGGCGGCGCGCTGGAGCTGGGCGACATCCCGGTCGAGCGCGCGGTGTTCGTGGAGCCGCTCGCCGACTGCCTGCACGCTGTGCACGACCAGGGCGGTGTGCGGACAGGAGACGCTGTCGTGGTGCTGGGGGCCGGCGCGATGGGACTCCAGCTCGTGGCCGCGGCAGCCGGTGCCGGCGCGAAGGTCCTGGCCGTGGAGCCGCGGGCCGACCGGCGGGAGCTGGCCGCCGCCTTCGGCGCCGACCACGCCGTCCACGCCGACGGCTGGAGCGACGCGGTGGCCGAGTGGACCGACGGAGCCGGTCCCGCGGTGGTGATCGTCTCTGTCGCTTCGGCTGCGCTCGCGGTCGAGGCGGTGGAGGTCTGTGCGCCGGGCGGCCGCGTGGTGCTGTTTGCCGGATTCGGCGACGCTGGCCGTGCCGAGCTCGACCTCAACCGCCTGCATTACCTGGAGATCGCTCTGGTCGGGAGCGAATGGATCGGTGTGCCCCCGCGGCAGCGGCTCGAGCGTTACTCAGACGCGCGCGAGCTGCTCCGGGAAGGCCGAGTGCCGGTGGAGCGGCTGGTGTCCGACGCCACGGGCCTGGAGGGCGTGGACGACGCCCTGCGAGCGGTGCGCGAGCAGCGCAGCCTGAAGACGATCCTTTATCCCGGTGAGCGCCGGTGAGCGCGGGTCCGTTGTTGGCCGCGGACGGCCGGCTGCTCGTGGTGGCGGTCGACCATCCGCTGTACTCCTGGCCCTGCCAGGGTCTCGAGGATCGGGAGCGCGTGCTGGAGGCGGTGAGCGGGGCGGGCGCTGATGCCGTGATCGCCTCCTACGGGAC
This sequence comes from uncultured Thermoleophilaceae bacterium, assembly GCA_963751105.1. Lineage (GTDB taxonomy): Bacteria > Actinomycetota > Thermoleophilia > Solirubrobacterales > Thermoleophilaceae > JACVRW01. The sequence goes on from CAVVTG010000001.1 coordinate 348,141, forward strand.
CATCCGCGATCTGCGCCCCGCCTTCGGCGCCGCGGCTCCCGTACTCAAGCTCGACATCACCACCCTGGCGGTGGGCGGCCACTACCCGGTGAGCGAGTACGCGCTCTGCTGGTCGGTCGAGGACGCCGTGCGGCTGGGCGCGGCGGCCGTGCTGACCTATGTGCAGCTCGGTACGTCGTTCGAGCTCGAGGCGCTGCGCACGGCCGGACGGGTTGCCGCGCGCGCCGACGAGAACGGTCTGCCCTACGTCTGCGAGATCATGCCGGTGGAGTCCGAGGCGTACGCCGATGCGAGCGCGCCCGTGGCCATCGCCGCGGCGGCTCGGACGGCCGCCGAGCTGGGTGCGCACGTCGTGAAGACCACCATGCCCGATCCGCCCGAGGCCATGAGTGAGGTCGCGGGCTGCGGTGTGCCGGTGATCCTCGCCGGCGGCGACTTCGACGGCGACGACGCCGCGCTCCTGGATACCGTGGCGCGCGCCCTCGACGCCGGGGCCGCCGGGGTGGCCCACGGCCGCAACGTGTGGGGCCGGGCCGACCCTGCCGCCGCCGTCGGCCGGCTGCGTGCGGTGGTCCACCCGGTGGCCACCCGATGAGTGGTCGGACGGCGCTGGTCACCGGTGCCAGCCGGGGCATCGGCCGGGCGTGCGCGCTCGCCCTCGTGCGTGCCGGGGTGGGCGTGGTGGCCACGGCGCGCGACGCAGAGGCCCTGGACGAGCTGGCCCGCGAGCCGGGCATCGAGCCCCTGGTGGCCGAGCTCGACTCTCCCGACGGCTGCGCCCGCGTGGCCGCGGAGGCGCGGCGGCTGGGCGGACCGGTCACGATCCTGGTCAACAACGCCGGGCGAGGCGGCTGGCACGACCGCCCGATCTGGGACCAGGACGCCGAGGGCTGGCGCGCATCGATGGCCGTGAACCTCGACGCGCCATTCGAGCTCACCCGGCGGCTCGTTCCCGGCATGATCGACGCCGGCTGGGGGCGCATAGTGATGGTGTCCTCGACCGCCGGCCAGATCGGCGCCCCGGCCATGTCGCCCTACTGCGCGTCGAAGCACGGAGTGCTGGGGCTGATGCGCTCGGTCGCTCAGGACGTGGCGCCGTACGGCGTGACCTGCAACGCGGTCCTGCCCGGCTGGGTGCGCACCGAGATGGCGGAGCGCGACGCCGAGCAGGAGGCCGAGCGGAGGGGCGTGACGGCGGATGCCGTATGGCGGGAGCGGGCCGCGGCCAACCCTGCGGGCCGCGTGCTCGAACCCGATGAGATCGCGGAGGTCGTGGCCTATCTCGCCTCTGACGCTGCCCGCGCGGTCAACGGAGAGGCGATCACAGTGGCGCTCGGGAGCCCGTGGTAGAGGTGGGCGAGCTCGCCAGCCGAGCGGCCGTCCTGCGCGAGTTCGGCGCTCCGCAGCGGATCGAGGAGGTGCAGCTGCGCGCGCCCGGTCCCGGCGAGGCGCTGGTGCGCATCACGGCGGCCGGCGTCTGTCACAGCGACGTCGGCCAGGCCGACGGCGAGTGGGACTTCCCTCTTCCGGCCGTCCTCGGGCACGAGGGCGCCGGCGTGGTCGAGGGTGTCGGCCCCGGCGTGACGGCGTCGCCCGGCCAGCGAGTGCTGCTGAGCTCAGCGCCCGGCTGCGGGCGTTGCCGCCACTGCCTGCGCGGCCGCCCCATCCTGTGCCAGGACTCGCTCGAGGCCATGGGCGGCGGACGCCTCACCACCGGTCCCTCACCGCTCACGGCCGACGGCCAGGTCGTGAACGCGTATTCGCTGTTGGCGTGCTTCGCCCACCACGCCGTGGTGGCCGAGCGCAGCCTGGTGGCCTTGCCCGACGACGTCCCCGACGAGGTGGGCGCGCTCGTCGGCTGCGCGGTGATCACCGGCGTGGGGGCGGCCATCGAGAGCATCGACGTGGCGGCGGGGAGCCACGGAGCGGTGATCGGCGCCGGCGGAGTGGGGGTCAATGCAGTGCAGGGCGCCCGGGCGCGCGGCGCGGCGACGGTGCTGGCCGTCGACCCCTCCCCCGAGCGCCGCGACTGGGCGGAGCGCTTCGGAGCGACGCAGGTACTCGACTCCGCCGACGAACGGGGCGTGGCCGCGCTGCGTGCCGGCGCCGCGCGCGAGGGCCTCGACTGGAGCATCGTGACGGTCGGTGCGCCCTCGGCGATGGCGCTCGGCATCGAACTGCTTCGCCCGGGCGGCACGGCGGCCATGGTCGGCCTGGCCCCCCAGGACCGCCCGGTGCCGGTGGACATGCTCGATCTCGTTACCTACGAGCGGCGCGTCGTGGGCTCGGCCTACGGCACGCTGAGCCCCGGCCTCCTGGTGCCGCGAATACTGGACCTTTGGCGTGCCGGTGCGCTTCAGCTCGAGGAGCTCGTGGCCGATCGCTTCTCCCTCGAGGAGATCAACGAAGCCTTCGAGACCACGCGAGCGGCGCGCGGGCTGCGCTCGGTCCTGAGCATCGCCGGCTGACCCGCGCTCAGAACGTGGCCGTGAGGCCTCCGTCGATCGTGAAGCTCTGCCCGGCAACGTACGTGTTGGCAGGCCCCGCCAGCCAGAGGATCAAGTGAGCCACCTCCTCCGGCGATGCGCTGCGACCCGCGGGCAGGCGCCCCTCCTCGATGTAGGTGCGGCGAAGCGGCTCCGTCTCCAGGACGTCCACGCGGTCCCCAGTCGACGACATCCGGGTGGCCACGAAGCCCGGAGCCACCGCGTTGACCAGCACGCCGTGCGGCGCCAGCTCGAGCCCCATCGTGCGGGTGGCGCCCTCGAGGCCGGCCTTCGACGTGTCGTAGGCCAGCGATTCGCGGGCCGAGAAACGGGCATGGATCGAGGTGACGCTCACGATCCGGCCGTAGCCGCGCTCGGCCATTCCCGACGCCGCGCCTGCCGCGAGCAGGACCGGCGCCTGGAGATTCACCGCCAATGTCGGTGCGAGGCTCTCCGGTGAGACGCTCGCCAAGGGTGTGGGCTCGTAGATGCCGGCGACATTGACGAGCGCGTCGAGCGGACCCACCTCGGCTTCGGCTCGGCGCAGGAGACCGGAGAGGGAATCGAGTTCCGCCAGGTCCGCTTGGATCGCGGCGCCGCCGGCAGGCGCATCGGCGGGCTCGCGGTCCACGGCGCACACCCTCGCGCCGGCGCGGCTCAGGAGCTCGGCAGTGGCGCGCCCGATTCCGTTGGCCGCTCCGGTCACGAGCACGCCCCCACCCTCACGCACGACCGGATCCTCGCTCGATGCGGTAGGCCTCGACCGTCTCCCTGTGGAGCTCGACACCGAGGCCCGGCTCGACCGGCAGCTCGATGGTTCCGCCGGCGATTGCCGGCTCGGGGCCGACGAGATCGCTCCGGAGCGGTGAGGCGAAGAGCTCGGGCACGAGCATCTCGACGAAGGGAACGTTGGCGCTCGCGGCGTGCAGATGCCGTGCGGCCGCCGCGTCGATGCCCGTCTTCCAACAGTGGGGAACGACCTCCACTCCGTGCACGTGGGCGAACTCCACGATCCGGCGCATCCCCGTCAGTCCACCGGCGCGGGCCACGTCCGGCTGAAGCACGTCAACCCGCCCCTGCTCCACCCACGCGACGCACTCCTCGAGCGTCGACGCGTGCTCCGCTCCACCGAGGCGCGGCTCGATCCGGTCGGACAGACGGGCATGACCGGCGAGGTCGTCGTGCGACAGCGCTGCCTCGGCGAGCCAGAGCCTCGACTGCTCGACTCGCCGCAGGACGGACAGCGCGTCGCGCCAGTGCGCGAAGCGGTAGCCGAAGTCCACCAGCAGCTCGATCTCGTCTCCCACCACCTGCCGGCCCTCGCGGATGCAGTCGACCAGCCCACGATCGGACACCGCGCCCTCGAAGATGACCTCCATCTTCACCGCCGTGAAGCCGGCCGCGACCGCTCGCTGGAGCAGGTCACAGGTGGTCTCCATCAGCTCCGAGAGCGGTCGCTCGCGCGCCGCGCCCGCGTACACCGTGGCGTAGGGCGTGACCGCATCACGGCGAGCTCCGCCGAGCAGATGGTAGGCCGGGCGGCCGAGCTGCTTGCCCGCGAGGTCGTGCACCGCGATATCGGCACCGGCGAGCGTGTGCCGCGCGATGCCGGAGGGGCCTCCGTAGCTCGTGCGCTCCGCCATCGTGTCCCACAGCGCCGCCGTCTGCACCGGGTCGCCGCCGAGGAGGGCGTTGCGCAGCCCGCCGTTCCAGCGATGAAGATCAGTCAGCTCGACCACTGCGGCGCCGGCCGAGGAGACCGTATCCGCCTCGCCGATGCCCACCCGGCCGTCGGCGTCCTCCACCTCGATCAGGAGGGTTTCCGAGGACGAATCGAGGTCCTCCGCGTCGGCTCCGCTTCGCAGAACCGTCGCGCGCACATCCACGATCGGACAGACGGCGGTCATGGGAGCGACCGAACCGAAGTCCACCAGCTGAGCGGCTCACCGGGTTGAACCATCCAGGCCAGCCCATCCTCCGCCGCCGGCGCCAGCCCCGCCTCGTGTGGCACCGAGCACGGCTCGATGCAGAGCACCTCGGTGGCCTGGCGCCAGATGCCTCCCGAGACCCGCGCCTCGTGCCACACGACAACGTGCGGCAAACGCTCACGGTCCCAGGTGATCTCCACGGTCTGGCCGCGGGCCGGATTCACCACACGGCTGAAACCGTCGGCCACATCTCGCACCACGAACAGCCGCGATCGCTCGTCGGCGAGCGACCAGCGATCCCCGCGCTCGCCACCTTCGTCCAAACCTATCTCCGGCCAGAACGGAGCCTCTCCGGGAGGCCGGACCGGCCGGAGCTGGGCGTCGAGCTCGGATGCTTCGCCGTCAGGCAACTCCAACTCGAGCTCCGGCTCGATCACCTCGAGGCCGAGGGCAATGTGCTCGAGCGCGATGGCGGGGGACTCAGCCTCGAGCGCTTCGAGTGCCACCTCCACACGCACCTCGCAGCCGGAGCCGGCCGGCGCCGCCGAGATCTCCTTCGTCGCCTTCAGGCCGTGACCCCTCCAAGAGAGCGTCGCTCGGGAAGCCTCCCTGTCGACGAGCTCCCACGGGTCGGCCGACGCGCGGCCGTGAAAGCCGTGGCGCACCCCATCCAGCCGGCACGCGTTGCCGTAGCTCGGGAAGCAACTCTGCCAGCCGCCGCGCCAGCCCAGCGACCACTCCTCCTCGCTGAGCTCACCACCGCGCGGCGGACGTGAACCGAAGGGCGGACGGCCCAGCAGCTGACGGCCGGTTCGGAGGTCGACCAGGTCGAGCACTTCGGCACCGTGACGAGGATCGACACGAATGAGAGTCTCGCCGCCGCGCAGGACGATCATGCGCGCAGGCTCTCACCGCTGTCCGGGTCGAAGAAGTGCATGCGCTCGGTCCGCACCGCCAGCTCGATGGCCTGGCCCGATTCGATGGGCAACCGACCCACCAGCCGCGCGGTGAAGGTGGCACGCTGGTCCTCGGCGAGAAGATGCTGGTCGTCCGACGCCTGCGCCTCTATTGCCGCACGCGTCGCCTCGGTATCGACCCTCGGCGCGTCCAGTGCGAAGAGGACGTTCGTCTCCGAGCCAAGGCTTTCGACGACCTGCGCCTCGGCCTCGATACGCGGCAGCCCGTCGTTCCACGGTCCAGGCAACTCCAGGTCGGTCGGCCGCACGCCGAGAATCAGCCTTCCGGTCGGTGTGCTGTTGCGTAGCGCCAGCGCCTTTCCGGCGAAGCGGGCGGAACCGCCTTCCACCGAAGCCTCGACGAGGTTCATGGCCGGCGAGCCGATGAAGCTGGCGACGAAGAGATTCACGGGGTGGTCGTAGAGGACCTCCGGCGCGGCGCACTGCTGCAGCACCCCGTCACGCAGCACGGCGACCCGCTGGCCGAGCGTCATGGCCTCTACCTGGTCGTGGGTGACGTAGATCGTGGTCACGCGGAGGCGTTCGTGGAGCCGGGCCAGCTCGGCCCGCATGGCCACGCGCAGCTTGGCGTCGAGGTTGGACAGCGGCTCGTCCATCAGGAACGCCGCCGGCTCGCGCACCATCGCTCGTCCCATGGCCACGCGCTGGCGCTGGCCGCCCGACAACGCGGCCGGCTTGCGCTCCATCAGCTCTTCGAGGCCCAGGATGCGAGCCGCCTCCTCCACGCGGCGCTCGCGCTCCGCCGCCGGCACTCGGTGCATGCGCAGGGCAAAGCCGAGGTTGCGCCTGACCGTCATGTGCGGATAGAGCGCGTAGTTCTGAAAGACCATCGCGATGTCCCGGTCGCGCTCGAGCACGTTCGTCACGTCCTGGCCGCCCAGGCGGATCGTCCCGGAGCTCACCTCCTCGAGACCGGCGATCAGGCGCAGCAGGGTCGACTTGCCGCAACCCGACGGGCCCACCAGGACCACGAACTCGCCGTCGGCGATGTCGAGGCTCACCGCGTCCACGGCACGCACGCCGCCGTCGAACATCTTCGTGACCTCCTGGAGCTCGACCCCCGCCATCAGCTTCCCGGGCGAAGCAGGATCTTTGCCGTGCCGTCGGGCGCGTCCGCGAGCCGCGAGAAAGCGGTGAGCCCGTCCTCGAGAGGCATCACCTCGAGCCAGTCCGTGGCCAAGCGATCCTCGGCCAGGAGGGCAAGCGCCTCGGCGAACTCCGCGCGGGTGTAGGCGAAGTGGCCTCGCACCCGCAGGCTGCGGCGCACCAGTTCGGCCACCGGCATCCCACCGTCCTGTTGCGCGAGCCCCACGATCACGATCTCGCCGCCCGTGCGGGTGCCCGTGACGGCGGCCCGCCAGGTGGGCTCGGCGCCCACGGCGTCCACGGCCAGGTCGGCCTCGAACCCGTCCGCGTCCGTGGCGTCGGCCACCACGCGCGCGGCGCCCAGGCGCTGAGCCTGCATGCGCCGCGCCGTGACCGGGTCGACGGCCAGCACCTCGGCGCCCCGCCGCGCGGCGAGGTGCACGCACAGGAGCCCGATCGGCCCACAACCCACCACCAGCATCCGAGTATCGGGGCCCACGCCCGCCGGTGCGAGGGCGGACACGCACACCGCCAGCGGCTCCACCAGGGCGGCCAGCGGGTCGCTCAGGCCCTCGGGCACCTCGAGCAGCGCCTCGCGCGGCACGGCCACCCTGTCGGCGAACACGCCGGGACGGTGAAGGCCGAGCAGTTGGCGCTGCTCGCAGAGGTTCTCCTGGCCGGCGCGGCAGCGTTCGCAGCGGCCGCACACGGTGAGCGGGAACACCGACCAGCGACCGGGCAGGCCCGGCACCGTGCCCACCACCTCGTGGCCGAGCACGAGCGGAGGGCGGCGCGGGCCGTGATGGCCCTTGAACGGATGCAGGTCGGACCCGCAGATGCCGGCGAGCCCTACGTCGAGCACGACCTCGCCCTCGGCCGGCTCCGGCTCGGGCAGTTGCTCCACCGCCAGATTTCGCCCTCCATGCCAGACGAGCGCTTGCATTTCACCCCGGGATTGACGTGGGCCCGACCGGTGTGCGAGCATAGCATCGGTCCGGATGCCGAATCGTGATTCCAATATCCGGAATGCCTGTCAGGTCATCGAAGGAGGGAAGATGCCCCCGCTGCGGATCCTCACCGTCCTGCTCGTCACCGCCCTCGCCCTGTTCGCGGGCGCCTGTGGAGGCGACGACGACGATTCCGGCTCGAGCTCCGACTCGGGGTCTTCCGGGGAGACGGCAAAGGCCAAGCCGGGGACGCTCGAGCTCTGGGTAGGGGGCAACTTCGCCGGAGCCACGCCCGGCACGCCGTACCGCGAGTGGCTCGACTCCCAGATCGAGCGCTTCAAGGCCGAGAACAAGGGCTCGGACGTGAAGATCACCCTGCTCTCGACGGACAACGAGCAGGTGGCGGCCAAGCTCCAGGCCGCCTTCCAGGCGCAGCGTGCTCCGGACATGATGCTCTTCTACTCGGGGGGCTACACCACGCCCTACGAGAACCAGCTGCTCGAGCTCAACCCCTACTTCGACAAGACGCCCGGCTTCTTCGACTCGCTCTCCGGAATGGACCTCTCCTGCAAGGACCTGGACTGCGACGGCGGCAAGAACGCCATCATCGCCGTGCCCCAGGACTTCGGCACCTACGGTCTCTTCTACAACAAGGCGATGTTCAAGGAGGCTGGCGTGGAGGCGCCGATCGCCACCTGGGACGACCTCCTGAGCGCGTGCGACGCGCTCAAGAAGACCGGCGTCACGCCCATCACCTTCGGCGACCGCGACGGCTACTCGACCGACAACTGGGTGACGCTCATGTACGGCTCCTACTTCGGCGAGGGCGACGTGGCCGCCGTCAACGACGGAGAGCTGCCGTACGCCGACCCGAAGCTCGTGGATCCGCTCCAGCAGCTCGTGGACTTGCGCGAGCAGGGCTGCCTCAACAAGGACGCGTCCACGCGTGAGAACTTCGACGCCAACTCCGACTTCACCTCGAAGAAGAGCGCGATGGTGCTCATGTACCCGGCGGTCATCCCAGACTTCAAGAAGAAGCTCGGCAAGGACCTCGGCATCATGCCCATCCCCGAGTCCTCCGACGGGCCGCTGGCCGGCCGCTCGGTGGGCAATGCGTTCTACAACTACGTCGTGACCAAGCAGTCCGACAACCCGGGCCTGGCGTGGGAGTTCATCAAGGTTGCCAGCGACAAGACCGCCGCCGGCGAGTTGCTCACCACCCTCGGCACTCCGCCCGCGCTCAAGGGAGTCGACGAGAGCCTGGTCACAGACGACTTCGTCCAGTTCTTCGTCGACGCCTCTCAGGACCCGGCCATGCCGGTGCTCGACAGCGTGATCCCGGTACCGGTGGCACTGACCTTCTACAAGGAATTGCAGCAGGCGCTGTCCGGGAAGAAGACGCCCGAAGAGGCCATGCAGTCGATGGACGAGCAGCTGCCGACGCTCGAGTAGCCGGGCGTGGCCAACCGTGACCGGCTGTGGGGGGTCGTCTACGTCCTCCCGGCGTTGGCCCTGGTCCTGGCCTTCATCGCCTATCCCCTGGGCAGCGTGGTCTACCACGCGTTCACCGAGTGGGACGGGATCGAGGCGCCCACCTGGATCGGCTTCGGCAACTTCACCGAGCTGGTCGACGACCCGGTGTTCCGCACCTCGCTGCGCAACAACGCCCTGTTCGCGCTCTCGGTGCCGATCCAGGTGGTGGTGCCGATGGTGCTGGCCTGGCTGATCCACGAGCGCATTCCCGGCTGGCGCTTCTTTCGCTCCACCTTCTTCCTGCCCGCGGTGATCTCCACCGTCGTGGTCGGCCTCGTGGCCCAGGTGGTGTTCCGCCTGAACGGACCGCTCAACTCGCTGCTCGGGACGGTGGGGCTGTCCTCGCTCGAGAAGGACTGGCTGGGGAGCGCGGGCACCTCGATCCCCGCCGTGCTGCTCGTGCTCGTGTGGGCCAACTTCGGCTACAACACGCTGATCTATCTCGCGGGCATGAGCGCCCTCGATCCGGCGCTCACCGAGGCCGCGCGCATGGACGGGGCGCGGCCCACGCGGATCCTCTTCTCGATCGTGGCTCCCAACCTCAAGCGGGTGATGGAGCTGGTGCTGGTCACGAGCACCGTCACCGCCTTCGCGTTCATGTTCGCCTACATCTACGTGATCACCAACGGCGCGCCGGGCTTCGACACCTACGTGACCGAGTTCATGATCTACAAGGAGGCGTTCGCCCTCGGCAACAGCGGGTACGCCTGTGCAATCGGTGTGGTGCTCACCCTGATCGCCGCCTCGATCGGCGCACTTCAGATCCGCATCCTCACCCGGAGCGGCGCGTGAGCCGCCGCGAGGGCTGGAAGCGCACGCCGGTGGTGCTGGGGATGGCGCTCATCTCCGCCTCGGCCCTCTTTCCGCTGTACTTCATGGCGTCGAACGCGTTTCGCAGCAACGCGGACTACGACGAATCCAAGGTCGGGTTGCCGTCGGTGTTCTCCTTCGACACCCTCCAGCGCGCCTGGGAGGGAGCCAGCATCCCGACCTACATGATCAACTCGCTGTGGGTCGTCACCGGCACCGTGCTGCTGTCGATCGTGGTGGCCTCGATGGCCGGCTACTCGTTTGCGAAGCTGCGCTGGCGGCCCCGCGGAGCGGTCTACCTGTTCGTGCTCGCCTGGATCGCGGTGCCACCCCTGATCCTGCTCGTGCCGCTGTACGTCGAGATGGTCGACCTCGGCCTCTACGACACCCACTGGTCGGTGATCCTCATCTACAGCGCCGTGAACCTGCCCTTCAACGTCTACCTGATGACCGCCTACTTTCGAGGTGTGCCCGACGAGATGGTGGACGCCGCCCGCCTCGACGGCGCCAGCCCCCACAGCGTCTTCTTCCGCGTGATGCTGCCGCTCGCCCGCCCCGCCCTGGCCACGCTGGTGATCTTCAACTTCCTCTGGGCGTGGAACGAGTTCATCTTCGCGCTGCTCCTGCTCCCGAGCGAGAGCACCAAGACCCTCACGGTGGGCGTGCTCCAGCTGCAGGGCCGCTTCAACCTGGACCCCACCGCGCTGATGGCCGGCCTGTTCATCTCCACGCTCCCGGTGATCGGCGTCTACCTCATCTTCCAGCGCCACCTCGTCCGCGCGGTGGCCGCGGGGATCGGTCGCTAGGCGATGGCGGGCAAGGACGGCACCGCTGCGCTGACCGGCTCCGACCGCGTGCTGGACACGCTCAAGAAGCTGGCCGGGCACTCGTCGGGCGTTTCGCTGGAGGCGCTCTCGCGACAGCTGGGGGCGCCCAAGTCGAGCACCCACCGGGCGCTCGCCGCGCTGCGGCGAGCGGGCTTCGCCGAGCAGGACGAGCGCGGCCGCTACCGGCTGGGCAGCGAGCTGGTGCGTATCGCCTTCGACTACCACGAGCGCCGCGACGAGATCGACCTCGTGCGCCCGGTGCTCCAGACCCTCTCCGACTGGCTGTCGGAGACCGCGCACTACGCGGAGCTCGAGGGGGCCGAGGTGGTGTATCTCGCCAAGATCGAGCCCACCGGACCGGGCATCACGATGAGCTCGCGCATCGGGGGCCGCAACCCTGCCCACTCCACCGGCGTGGGCAAGGCCATGCTGGCCCACGTGCTGGGTGACGACGACTCGGTGCGCGAGTTCGTGGCGCTCCACGGGCCGCTGGAGAAGCGGACCCGCAACACGCTGGTCTCGGCTCGCGCCCTGGCCGACGACCTGCGGCTCACCCGCGAACGGGGCTACGCACTCGACCGCGAGGAGAGCGAGCTGGGCGTCAACTGCATCGCCTTCCCGTTGTTCCTGGACTCGGGACGGAGCCCGTCGGGCGGCGTGAGCGTCGCCGCTGTGGCGATGCGCACGGACACGGCGCAACTGGAGAGCGTGGCCGAACGGCTCCGAGCGGCCATCGAGAAGGACCTTGGCCCCGTCACCCGGCCCGCGGGCGAGTCGCCGGCGTGAGCGGCCGCCTCGACGGACGGCGTGTCCTGGTGACCGGCGCGGCCCGGGGCCTCGGCTTCGCGGTTGCGACCGCCGTGGCGCGTGAGGGCGGGGCGATCGGCCTGGTGGGTCGAACTCCCGAGGCGCTCGACCGAGCGGCGCTCGATCTGCGCCCGGAGGGCGTCCACACCGTGGTGGCCGCCGCCGACGTCTCCGACGCCGCGGCGGTTGAGCATGCGGTGGGCGAGGTCGCCGCCGGGCTCGGCGGGCTGGACGGCCTGGTCACCGCCGCCGCCGTGGACTGCGCCTGGGCGCCCACCGGCGAGATGGAGCTGAGCGAATGGGACAGGACGCTGGCGGTGAACCTGTCGGGCGCCTTCTACTGCTGCCGCTTCGCGCTCCCACACCTCGCGGCGGCCGATGCCAGCGCCATCGTCAACTTCAGCTCCGTCGCGGCCACGCGCGCCTGGCCCGAGGACGTGGCCTACAACGCCTCCAAGGCCGGCGTGGAGATGCTCACGCAGACCATCGCGGTTGAGTACGCGGCTCAGGGCGTGCGCGCCAACTGCCTCGCCCCCGGCGTGATCGACGCCGGGATGACCGCCGAGCTGCCGAGCGAAGAGGAGCGCGAGCGCCTGCGCCGGCAGCATCCGCTCGGGCGCTTCGGCCGGGCCGAGGAGGTGGCCGAAGCGGCGGTGTGGCTGCTGTCCGGCGCCTCGTCGTTCACCACGGGCACGACGCTCACGGTGGACGGCGGCTTTCTCGCCTAGTGCACTAGCCGAGCGACAGCACGACCATGCCCGCGAGGACCCCCGCCACCCCGACCAGCTGGTGCACGGCCACCTGCTCGCGCAGGGCCACCAGCCCGACGACGATCGGGATCACGGGGTAGGCCGACGCCGCTGCGCTCGTGATGGCCACCTCGCCGATTTCGGCCCCGCGGTTGAACACCAGGTAGCCACAGGCGTCGAGCATCCCGGCGGCCAGGCAGCCGAGTATGCCCATGCGCCCGAGCTTGCCGTAGGCCGGGGGCCGGCGCGTGACCGCCACGGTGGCGAGGATGGCCACGGTGATCGAGCGCGCGATCAGTATGGGCACGAGCCAGCCGAGGTCCTCGGAGATCGTGGCCAGCACGAACAGGTAGCCGCCGAAGGCGGTGGAGGCGATGAGGGCCAGGCGCACACCGCTCGGACCGCTCTCCTCGGTCTTCGTCTTCGGCTCCAGCGCGGCCAGGACGATGAAGCCGAGCACCAGCACGCAGCCGAGCGTCTGGACTGCGCTGAGCGACTCTCCCAGCACCAGCACCGCGAGCAGCACCACCACTGCCCCGTTGGCCGAGGCGATCGGGCTCACGATGGCGATCGGCCCGAGCTCGAGCGCCCGGTAGAAGCCCCCGTAGGCCGCCACCGCCACCGGCCCCAGGGCAAGGAGCGTGAGCAGCTGTCCGCTGGATGGGCCGGGCAGGCCCTCCAGCACGAGCGCGATGATCACCAGCAGCACGACGCCGAAGACCTGGGTCAGGAGCAGCGTCCGGAAGAAGCCCACGCGGCGGGACAGATAGGTGATGAAGACGTCGGCGGTGCCCCACGCGATGGCGGAGAGCGTGCCGAGGACGAAGCCGCTGTTGGTCACCGCGGCGGGCCGGCGCAGGCCCTGCGGCGATCAGGCCCCGGCCGGCGCATGCTCGAGCGCCCGCAGATGCTCGAAGCTCGTCCGCAGCCGCTGCGCCTGGTCACGCACGTCGCCGCGGTTGTCGAGCCCCTCGACCGCGAGGGGCAGCTCGCGCCCGTCGAGCCCCTCGGCCAGGGCGCTCCAGATCGCCTCGAGGCCGGCGGCGCCCTCGCCGGGGTAGCGGTACAGCACCGAGAAGCCGCGGCGGTGATAGCCGCCCTCGGTCTGGATCGACTCGAGCTCGAAGTCCTTCACGTGGCCGGCGACCGCGAAGGGCGCAAGAGCGCGCACCACGGGCACCGGATCCTCGAGTGCGGCGATGGGGTTGATCACGTCGAGGAAGACCCTCATGTGGTCGTCGGCCACGGTCTCCACGATCGAGCGGTATTCGGCGACGGAGAAGTCCGCGTGGTTCTCGAGCGCGATGACCACCCCCGCCTGGCGGGCTACCGGGACCGAGGCGAGCATCGCCTCGATCACCCAGCGGCGCTCCGCCTCGATCGCGTCCGGCTGGGTGGCCAGGTCGGCCCGGTAGAAGCCGGAGGTGACCCTGAGAAGCGGGCTGCCGAGCGCGACCGCCCGCTCGAGCCAGCCCTCGACCCGCGAGCGGGCCTCGTCGGGGTGATCGCCGAAGCGAGCGCCGCCCAGGAAGTCTCCGGAGGCGAACACCTTCAGGTCGAGGCCGGCTGCGCGCTCGGCCAGCTGCTCGAGCTCGCCCACGCTGCGTTCGCGGGCATGGTGAAGGGTCAGCTGCAGGTAACGGGCGCCGGCCTGCGCGGCCTCGTCGAGGACCTCCTCGAGCGTGATGTCACCGGTCTCGAGGCGCAGGTGCCAGCACAGAGTGTCGGCCCCCAGGAGCAGCCGCGGCGACCCGCTCACGGCCTGATCACGGTCCCGCCGTCGGCCACCAGGGCGGCGCCGGTGACGAAGCTCGCCTCGTCGGAGGCCAGGAAGAGGATGCAGTTGGCGATCTCGTGGGGCTGGCCGGTGCGCCCGAGCGGCGCCACATTCGCGTACTCCTCGTGCAGCTTCTCGGGGTCGTCCACGACCGACAGGAACTGCTCGGTCAGCGCTGTGTCGATCACTCCCGGGCAGATGCAGTTGACCCTGATGTTGCGGGCCGCCACGTCCACCGCCAGGGAGCGCGTGAGCTGGAGCACGGCGCCCTTCGACGTGGTGTAGGCGCCGTCGTTCTCCCAGGCGATGAACGAGTTGATCGAGCCCACCGTAACGATCGCCCCGCCATCGGGCATATGGCCCAGCGCGGCACGGCAGGTGTAGAACACCCCGTCAACGTTGACACGCTGGATGCGCTGCCACTCCTCGTCGGTCGTGTGGGCCAGGTTCGGCCCCACACCGGACTCCCCCGGCGGTATCTCGATTCCCGCGTTGGCCACCAGCACGTCGATCCGGCCAAGCTCCCCGGCGATGCGGGCGAAGGCGTCGTCCACCGCCGCGCTGTCGGCCACGTCGAGCGTCATCCCGACCGGCGCCGATCCCGCCACTCGCTCCACCGCCGCGCAGGTCTCCTCGACGTTGGCCTGAGTGCGGGAGGTGACCACCACCCGCGCGCCCTCCTCGGCCAGGCGGACGCAGGTGGCGCGGCCGATGCCGGACCCGGCGCCGGTGACCACCGCCACCCTGCCCTCGACGCGGCCGCTCACAGCGTCTCCTTGCCGAACTCGGAGTACATCCCCGCGTCCACCAGCCTGACCGGCGCATCCACGCCGTCGAGGTCGCGAGCGATCTCGTCCAGATGGGCCCAGGACGGCAGTCCCCACGCCGCCAGACCGCGCGGGTCGGGCCCGAGGCGGCCGATCCGGTCGAGCACGAAGTTCAGCTTCAGCTCCGGGTGCCCGTTCGCCCTCTCCTCGTAGGCCGCGCGCACGTCGCCGGCACCGCAACCGGTCGCGATGTCGAAGTACTCGATGTAGACCCGCTCGTGCTCGACCGGCGTGGGCTCGATGAGCGGGTCGTAGGAGCCGGCCTTGTCGATGCGCGCGGCGATCTTGAAGGGCTCCTCGAACTCGTCCGCGTCCCCGGAGCGAAAGATGCGCTCCCAGTCGTCGAAGCGGTCGAGGCCCTGCCCCGGTGTGTACCAGAAGGCCAGGTACTCCGGCTCCGGGCCGGTGCGCCAGCTGCGGCCGAGGTTGGCCAGCAGGATCTCCTCCGGGTTGTCCCCCGCCCAGCCCGTCTGGCCGTGGCCGGCCAGCGCATGGAAGGCCTCGAGGGAGACGCCCGGCCGGCGGCTGATGTACTCGATGTAGACGAGCGGTCCGCTCACGCTGTGCCTCCGTTGGCGCCGGGAATGGTGTCCACGTGCTGGCCGAAGCTCGAACCCTCGCCGTGGGTCGAGTAGCCGCCGTCCACGACCATCGTGTGGCCGGTGACCCACGAGGCGCGGACCGGATCGGAGAGGAAGGCGACCGCCTCGGCGATGTCGGTGGTCTCTCCCACGCGGCCCAGCGGACAGGCGCCGGCCTCCGCCGCCTCCACGCCCGGCATGGCCAGCTCGCCCTCGGTGGACGGCGTCCGGATCGTTCCCGGTGCCACCGAGTTGACCCGCACCCCGTGCGGGCCGAGCTCGTAGGCGGCCCCCTTTACAAGGCCGTCGATCGCCGCCTTGGACACGGTGTAGTGCGTGGCGGTGTCCCACACGAGCCACGACGCCGTGGAGGAGATCAGCACGATGCTGCCGGCCCCGCGCTGGGCCATCCTCTGGCCGGCCAGGCGCGTGACGTGAAAGCTGCCGTCGAGGTTCACGTCCATCACCAGCCGCCACCCGTCCGGGTCGAGCTCGAGGAAGGGCACGTTGCGGTACACGCCGGCCACCTGGGCCACGGCGTGCAGAGCGCCCTGGTCGCGCTCGACGCTGTCGACCAGCCGGCCGACGGCGTCCCAGTCGCTGATGTCGCACTCGTACGCGCGGGCTCGCCCGCCGTTTGCCTCGATGGCGCCTGCTGTGTCGTCACAGCTGCGCACGTCGGCCACCGCCAGCTCGTAGCCGTCGCCGGCCAGCCGGTGGGCCACGCGCGCGCCCATGCCGCGAGCCGCGCCCGTCACGAGCGCCACCCGCATGCCGTCGCTGGTCATCCTGGTGTCTCCTCCCTCTGGGCGTCCGGCTCGTCCGCGGGAGCGAGATCCTCGTCCTCGGTCGGCGCCGGCGCCACGGTCGTCTCCGCCTCGCGGGGCAGCAGCCAGCAGGCGTCCGGGTCGAAGTCGATCGACACCTGCTGGTCCACCTCATGGCCCACGGCGCCCCGGGTCTCGGCCTTCACGTCGGTGGCGAGCTCGGGCAGCGCTATCCGGTACGAGAAGCCCGTGCCGCGGTAGGCGGCGTCGCGCACGACTCCCGGGAGCGGGTCAGACTTACCGTTGGACGCGAAGGCGCCGCTGACCCGCACGGCCTCCGGCCGCAGTACGAGCCACGCCGGTCCGTCGGGCGGGTCCTGGCATTCCACGCGACGCTCGCGGCCGCCGAGGCTCAGCAGAGCATCCCCGTCGCCCGCCTCCAGCACCTCCACCGGCAGGACGTTGGCGTCGCCCACGAACTGGGCGGCGAAGACCGTGGCGGGACAGCGGTAGATCTCCGTCGGAGCGCCCACCTGGTCCACTCGCCCCTGGTCCATCACCACCAGACGGTCCGACAGCGCCATCGCCTCACGCTGGTCGTGGGTCACGTAGACGAAGGTCGCGCCCGTCTCGCGGTGCACCCGCCGCAGCTCGACCTCCATCTCCAGGCGAATCTTCAGGTCGAGCGCCGAGAGCGGCTCGTCGAGGAGCAGCACGGCGGGCTGGTTCACGAGTGCGCGAGCCAGGGCCACCCGCTGCATCTGCCCGCCGGAGAGCTCGTGGCTGCGCCGGCGCTCGTAACCCTCGAGCCGGACCAGCGCCAGCGCCTCGGCCACCCGGGCGCGCTGGTCCGCTCGCCCGACGCGGGCCACCTGCAGGCCGAAGGCCACGTTGGAGAAGACGTCGAGGTGGGGAAACAGCGTCGGGCGCTGGAACACCAGGTTGGTGGGACGGCGGTGCGCGGGCACCGAGGTCACGTCCTCGCCGTCGATCAGGACACGGCCCTCGGTCGGCTGCTCGAAGCCGGCGATGATGCGCAGCAGGGTGGTCTTGCCGCAGCCCGACGGGCCCAGCAGGGTCAGCAGTTCGCCGGGAGCGATGTCCAGGGACACGTCGCGCAGCACCGTCTCCGGCCCGAAGCGATGGGTGATGCCCTCGAGCCGGACCCGGGGCCGGTCGTCGTTCACGCCGTCCCCTCCGCCGGGCCGGTGAGCACGAGCGGGTCCTCGGCCAGGCCGCGCCCGCGGCGCCTGCGCTCGCTCCACGTGGTGAGCACGAAGGTGATCACGAACAGCAGCATCGTGAAACCGAGCAGCAGTGTCGAGATCGCGTTGATGCTCGGGTCGATCGTGCGCCGCAGGCTCGACCAGATGTAGAGCGGCAGCGTCGAATCGGCCCCGATCACGAAGAAGGTGATCACGAACTCGTCGAAGGAGAGGGCGAAGGCCAGGCAGGCCGCGCCCACCAGCACCGGCCACACCTGCGGGAGCGTCACGCGGCGAAACACGGTCCAGCGGTTGGCCCCGAGATCGGACGCCGTCTCCTCGAGCGCCGGATCGAGACGCTCCAGCGCGGCGCGGGCGATCAGGAAGAAGAAGGGGAACACGTAGACCAGGTGGGCGATCGTCACCGTCAGGAGCGAGAGCGAGAACTGCACACGCGTGAACGCCACCAGCAGCGCCACGCCGATGAACAGCCCCGGGAGTGTGATGGGGAGGAAGAACAGCAGCGACAGCGGTCCTCGCAGGCGCGAGCTCGAGCGTGTCAGGCCGTAGGCCGCGAGAGTGCCCAGGAGCAGCGTGATCACCGCCGTGGCGACGGCAACGATGAGGCTGTTCTGCGTCGCGCTGCGGATCTCGTCGGACGAGAAGACCTCGTCGTACCAGCGTGTGGAGAAGCCCTCGAAGGGGAACGTGAGCGAGCCGGTGGAGTGGAAGCTGAACAGGACGACGAGCAACAGCGGCGCCCAGAGGAACACGAGGCCGGCGATGGTGAAGACTCCGGTGATGGGGCTGCGGCGGGCGCCGTTCACGCCGCGAACCTCACCCGGTCGAGCTTCGTCAGGCGCAGGCCCAGGGCGATGAGGGCGTAACAGACGAGGAACGCCGCCAGCATCGCGAACGCCAGCGCGGCCCCGTAGGCGAAGTCCCCCGTTCCTATGAAGGCGACCTGCACCTGGACCCCCAGCATCACGCCGCTCGTCCCGCCCAACAGCTGCGGGGTCACGTAGTCGGCCGCCGACAGCACGAACACGAACAGGAAGGCGCTCACCGCCGGCGCCGCCACCAGAGGCAGCACCACGCGGCGCCAGCGCTGCAGCCGACCGGCGCCGAGGTCCTGCGCGGTCTCCAGGTAGGACGGCTGAAGCGGAGCGAGTCCGGCGTACAACACCAGCACCACGTAGGGCAGGAAGATGTGGACCAGCGCGATCGTCACCGCGAAGCGGTTGTAGAGCAGGAAGTCGAGCGGCTCGTCGATCAGCCCGAGGGAATCGAGGCCGCGGTTGATGGCGCCGTTGCGGCCGAGCATGCTGCGCCAGGCGAAGATGCGCACCAGATAGCTGGCCAGGAACGACGCGACGATCAGGAACAGCACCAGGCCGCGCCAGCGTCCGGCGGCGTAGCGGAGCCAGTAGGCCATCGGCAGGGCGATCAGCACCGAGAAGGCCGCGGCGAGCAGGCCGACCACCAGCGAGTTGCGGCCCAGGGTGCGATTGGAGTCGGTCTCCACGACCTCCTGGTAGTTCTCGACCGTCAGCGGCGTCTTGACGTCGTACAGCGCGCCCGTGAGAAACGAGTAGACGAGGAACGCCAGCAGCGGCGCGATGAAGAAGACGAGCAGCCCCGCCACCGCCGGCGCGGTGAGCACCAGCGGGCCGACTCTCCGCTCATCTGAAGTGGAACGGGCGCGGGGACACACTCCTCAGGCGTCGGCCTCTGCCTTGATCTCCTGCCAGCGCTTCTGCACCTCTTCGAAGGTGACGAACTCGTCGGACTCGACCGGCGGATTGTTGTAGAACGGAGAGCGTTCGAGCAGTGAGTCGAGCTGGTCGTACTCGTAGAGGCCGGCGATGTTCTTCGGCAGGTCGGCCACGGCGTCGGCCACCGTCACTCCGCCCACGAGCACCACCGCGGCCTCGGCGTTCACCTTCGGCGCCAGCGACTCGTTCATCCAGGACAGCGCCGAGTCGACGTTGTCGGCCCCCTTGGGCAGCGCGTAGGCGTCGCAGAACGAGAAACTGCCCTCCTTGGGCACCTCGGTCTCGAAGCTGTCGACGCCGGCGTCGGCAGCAAACTGGTTCATCGCCGCCCAGCCCTGCCAGCAGACGTCGGCGTCGCCCGCGGTCATCTTGGTGGTGGCGTCACCGAACGAGGGCGAGATCCCGGTGGTCTGAGCCGCCACCTGGGAGAGCAGGTCGAAGACCTCCTCGCCCTCGTCCTTCGTGGTCTTCGACGGATCGAAGCCCTTGACGTGGGCGGCGAGCGTGAACGAGCCCACCGGGTCGTCGGGGCACGCCACCTTGCCCTTGAACTCGGGCTCGAGGAGGTCGAGCCAGGAGGTGGGCATGGACTTGACGCGCCGCCCGTCGATGGTGATCCCGATGGAGCCCCAGGTCCAGGGGACCCCGGTGCGCGTGCCGTCCGGGTCGATCCAGAAGTCCCCCTCCTTGCTCGCGAAGTAAGGGAACAGGTTCTTGAGGTTGGGCAGCTTCTGCTCGTCCAGCGGCTCGAGGATGTCGAGTTCCTGGTAGAGCGGCTTGTAGCCCTGGTAGTAGGTGATGATGTCGTAGCCCGCGCCCGCGCCGCCCGCCTTCAGCTTGGTCTGGATCTCGTCGTGGTTGCCGATGTACGTCGCCTTGACCTTGACGTCGTTCTCGGTCTTCCAGCCCTTGAGCGGATCGGGGATGTCGTAGCCCTCCCAGGAGAGGAAGTCCACCCGACCGCTGGCCTGGGGCGCCTTGGCCGGTCCCGACGCGGCGGTGGTGCTCCCGCCGCCGCTGTCGTCGTCGCTGCCGCAGGCGGCCAGCAGCGTGGGCCCTGCGCCGACCGCGAGCGTGGTGAAGCCCGCGCGCCGCAGGAACTGCCGTCGCGTGTTGTACTCGCGCACGTACCGATCCCAACCGCCGGCCATATCCTCTCCTCTTCTGCGGCCCTCTCTATTCTCACGATGCGAACACTCGAAGCCGCCCTGCGATAACTTAGTCGGATGACCGGTGGGGAGTCAACTCCGGTTAATGTCGGGTTCATAGGAGCCGGCAGCGTCCTGCCGGCCTATCTGCAGACGCTCGACCGCCTCGTTCCGCGGGGGCTAGCCGAGCAGGGGCCCGTGTGTGCACGCCGCCGCGAGACCTGGGCGGCGCATACGGCGCGTCGCCCCTCGCTGCCGCTGGTGGACTCCGTCGAGCAGGTGCTCGAGGACCCCGAGGTGGCCCTGGTCGTGCTCCTGACGCCGCCCGATACCCACGCCGGCCTCGTGCGAGCGGCGCTCGACGCCGGCAAGAACGTGCTGTGCGAGAAGCCCCTGGCCGGTGATGCCGGCGAGGCCGCCGCGCTGTTCGAGCGAGCCACATCCGTAGAGCGGCTGCTGATGGCGGCGCCCTTCGTGCACCTGAGTCCCAGCTTCAGACAGCTGTGGGCGCTGGTCCAGGATGGCGCGCTCGGCCCGGTCCACGCGGCCCGTGCTCACTACGGGAACCTGGGCTCCGAGTCCGCGGACTGGTACTTCCGCGCGCCCGCGGCCACCCTCGGGGACGCGGCCATCTACAACCTGAAGTCACTGGCGGCGCTGCTGGGGCCGGTGACCGAGGTCACGGCGGCAGCGGCCACGGCGGTGGCGCGGCGTGCGGTTGCAGGAAGGATGGTGGAGGTCACCGACCCCGACACGTGGCAGCTCGTGCTCCGGCACGAAGGGGGTGCGCTGTCGAGCGTTCTCGCGTCCCACGCCACCCCCGGCTATCGCCGGCCGGCGGTCGAGCTCTACGGAGGCTCGGGGACCGCGAACCTCCTGGGCGACGACTGGGACCCTCACGGCATCGAGCTGCTCCGGGCGGGCGCCGGGAGCTGGGAGCTGATCGAGCCCGACGACGTGACCTGGCTGTGGACGGACGGTCTGCGGGAGGCGGTGATGGCGCTGCGGACCGGCCGGGCTCCGCTCCATGAGCCGGCGCTCGACGTGCACCTTCACGAGGTCATCTCGGCCGCCGTGCGCGCGGCGTCGGAGCGCTGCGCCGTCACGGTCGCCAGCCGCTTCCCGGCCTTCGCGGCGCTTCGGCCTCAGGAGGTCGCCAAGGGGCACGTGCACGACAGGACGCGGCCCGCCGACGAGCAGTGACTACCGCTCAGTTCGGGTAGACCCGCTCGGGCTCGACCCGCACGCGCGGGAGCTCTAGCAGCTCCAGGTGGATTCCCAGCAGCGGCCGAACGTCGAAGTACGCGTAGCCGCCGTCTCCCTCTGCGCCGTAGCCACGCCCCCACTGGACCGGCTCGTGCCCGGCGTCGGCCATCTCGGCGAGCGCCTCGCCGAGCGCGGGCACGTAGACCCCGAGGTGGTGCAGGCCCTCGCCGTGCTCGTCCAGCCACTCGTGGTAGATGCTCGGCCCGATGACGGGCTCGATCAGCTCGATCTGGGGATCCTGGCCGCACAGGGCGATCCGCATCTCGTAGCGCCCTGGCCGGCCGCGATAGCCCAGCTCCGGGACCGTCGAGGGCCCGTAGGTCCAGCAGCGCCACGGAGCGATTCCCCACTCCTCGACGTAGCGCTCGAGCGCCCTGTCGAGATCCCTCACCACGATCCCGACCTGACCCGCGGGACGGCCGGCGAACGCGGGCAGCCCGGTCACGCGACGCTGGGCGTGCGCGGCTCGGCCAGGTGGCCCAGGCCGCGAGAGGTGTCGCGGGCCGCGGCCAGGATCGCCTCCACGTTCGCCGACTCGCGGTCGCCCAGCACCGCCGGCTTGGGCCCGCTGAACGAGATCGCCCCCCGCAGCTCGCCGCGGTAGTCGAAGATCGGCGCACCGAGGGCGGCGATGCCGACGACGACGTCCTCGTCGCTGATGGCGTAGCCGCGCTCCTTGGTGGCCTCGAGGTCGCCGAGCAGCGCCTCGGGCTCGGTCAGAGAATGCGCGGTGAAGGCCTCGAGGCTGCCGTCGGCCAGGTACTCCATCCAAGCCGGGCGGCCGGAGTGAGCCAGGATCGCGCGCGGGCCGGCGCCAATGTGGAGCGGCAGGCCGCCGCCCAGCGTGAGCGCCATCGACTGCACCCACAGGCCGTCGATGCGCTCGATGCACACCGCCTCGCGGCCTCGCGGCACGCTGAGGAAGACCGTCTCCTCCGTCTGCTCGTGCACTCGCTCCATCGCGGGTAGGGCCGCCGCGCGCTCGTCGAACCGCGACACCACGGCGCCGGACAGCCTGAGCAGCTTGAGCCCCAGGCGATACGTCCCGCGCCGTGAGCCCGGCTCCACGAGCTCGATCTCGCGCAGGCCCGCCAGCAGACGGTAGACCGAGCTGCGGGGCTCGCGCGCCGCGTCGGACAGAGCCTGCACCGTCAGCTCCCCGCGCTCGGCGAGGAGGTCGAGCAGGCGGGCGGCCTTGCCCAGCACGCGGACCGGATTCTCCTGTGGCACCTTGCCCGCGATGTTATCGTCAGGTGGGTTCAGCTGTCCGCTTTGTGAGAATTTGTCCAAGAGGAGACTGCGATGACGATCGGAACGGCCGATCCGGGCACCTCGGTCGAGCGCTCGGAGCTTGCGCGGCTCTATCTGGCCATGGCGCGCATCCGGGCCTTCGAGGACGTGGTCATGCAGGCCTTCCAGTCGGGCGAGATCCGCGGGACCACGCATCTCTGCACCGGCCAGGAGGCGGTGCCGGTGGGCGTCTGTGACGTTCTCGGGCCGGCCGACTGCGCGGCCGCCACCTACCGCGGTCATGGGGTGGCACTCGCCCTGGGCTGCGATCCCGAGGCGCTGTTCGCCGAGTTCCTCGGCCGCGAGGGGGGCATCTGCGGAGGCCGGGGCGGATCCATGAACGTGATTGATCTCGAGCACCGGCTGCTCGGGTGCTTCGGCATCGTCGGCGGCTCCATCGGGGCGGCCACCGGCGCGGCCCTGGCCGCGGAGCTGACCGCTGACGACAGCGTGGCGGTGGCCTTCTTCGGCGACGGAGCGCTCAACCAGGCCTACTTCCACGAATGCATGAACCTCGCGGGCGTGCGTCGCCTGCCGATCGTCTACGCCTGCGAGAACAACCTGTACGGCGAGTGGACGCACATGGCCGAGACCACGGCAGGCGGCCGCCTGGCCGCACGCGCCGAGGCCTACGGGATGCCCTGGGAGATCGTGGACGGCAACGACGTCCTCGCCGTGCGCGAGGCGGGCGAGCGCGCCGTCAGGCATGCCCGGGAGGGCGCCGGCCCGTCCTTCGTCGAGTTCCTCACCTACCGCCATCACGGGCACTCGCGCAGTGACCCGGCCAAGTACCGCCCACCGGAAGAGCTCGAGAGCTGGCTCGACCGCGATCCGCTTCCGCGGCTCGCCGGACGCCTGCCCGGCGATCAGGCCGAGTCGCTGCTGGGTGAGGCCGACCGCGAGATGCGGCAGGCCCTCGACCGGGCACGGGAGCAGGCGCCCGCCGGCGACTCGCGCGCCGCCACGGCCACCCGGACCGCCTGATGGCGGCGGTGGCCTATCGCCAGGCCGTACGTGATGCGCTGGCCGACGAGATGGAGGCCGACGGCACGGTGGTGCTGCTCGGCGAGGACGTGACCCAGGGCGGGGTGTTCAACGTCACGCCGGGGCTGGCCGAGCGTTTCGGCGAGCGACGCATCGTGGACACCCCGATCTCCGAGCTGGCCTTCACCTCGGCCGCCTTCGGGGCGGCGGTGCGGGGCCTGCGTCCCGTGGTGGAGATCATGTTCGGTGACTTCCTCGGCCTGGTCGTCGACACGCTGACCAACCAGGCCTCGAAGTACTGGTACCTGTCGAACGAGCAGGCCTCCGTGCCTCTGGTGGTGCGCAGCGCCGTGGGCGCCGGCGCCAGCTTCGGCGCCTGCCATTCGCAGACGCCCGCGGGTTGGTTCATGGGCGAGCCCGGTCTCAAGCTGGTGGCGCCCTCCAATCCGGCCGACGCCTACGCGCTGACCCGGGCGGCCATCCAGGATCCCAACCCGGTGATCGTCTTCGAGCACAAGGCGCTCTACGCACGTAAGGGAGAGCTGAACGGGAACGCCGACGCAAACCTCGGGCGCGCCGCCGTGCGGCGGGCCGGGAGCGACGTGACCATCGTCGCCGCGCTGGCGATGGTGGAGGTGGCGATCGAGGCCGCCGAGCAGCTGGCGCCCGACGGCATCGAGGCCGAGGTACTCGACCTGCGCTCCCTGCGACCGCTGGACGCCGACGCGATTGCCGAATCGGTGGCGCGCACCAAGCACGTCGTGGTGGTGGAGGAAGGACCTCCGCAGGGCGGCTACGCCGCGGAGGTGGTGGCCCTTGCCGTCGAGGCCGCAGGGCCCGTGGCGGCGCGCAGGGTCACGATGCCCGACCTGCCCATTCCGTTCGCGCCGTCACTCGAGAAGGAGGCTCTCCCGGGCGCGGACCAGGTGGCGGACGCCGCACTGCGCCTGCTCTGAGCCGCTAGGCCACTCGGCGCAGCCCCAGGAGCGTTGCGGCCAGCGCGGGCCGGCGGGCCGAGCCACGGCGAAGCAACGCCGACAGCCGGCGGCGGGGGGCGGGCGGGGCGATCTCGGCGAAGCGAACCCCTGCGCCGGCCGATCGGTCGCACGCGAGGGCGGGCAGCATCCCGACCCCGAAACCGGCGGCCGCCAACGCCGTGTGCAGGACCGAGTCGTCCGCTCTGTGCGCGATCCGGGGGCTGAAGCCGGCCGCTCGGCACACCTGCTCGAGCATCGCGGCGAACTGCGTCCCGGGTAGGCCCGCTATCCAGCTCTCCTCACGCAGCGACGAGAGCTCTACGGGCTCTTCGGCCGGGTGCCCGGGGCCGAGCACGAGCAGCAGCGGCTCGCTCATGAGCGGCCGGCTCTCCAGGCCGCCCGCCGGGGCCTCGGCCACGTCGTCGTAACTCTCCGACACGAGCAGGTCCAGCTCGCCGGAACGGAGCAGCGGGATGCCGTCCTCCGGCTCGTGCTCGCGAACCGTGCAGGAGAGCTCGGGGTGGCGCCGCACCAGAGCGGCCACGGCCGGCACCACCAGCCCGGCCGCCGCGCTGGGGAACGCGCCGATCACCACGGCGCCGCGCACGGTCCCCTCCTCGGCGGCCAGCTCCGCCTCCGCGGCGTCGAGCTCGACGAGCACACGGTCGGTGCGAGCCACCAGCGACCGCGCCGCGGGAGTCAGCCGCACGCGGCGCCCGTCGCGCTCGAGCAGGGGGACTCCGGCCTCCCGTTCGAGTCGCGCGAGCGACTGGGACACGGCGGACGGCGTGTAGCCCACCACCCCGGCCACCCTCGAGATGGTGCCCTGCCGCGACAGCTCACTGAGCAGACGCAGCCTCCGAACATCGAGCATTGTTTAGCGCAGCTTACGCCGACCCCAACGAACAAGTGCTTGTGCTTGTTCTCGGCGGCGCGATAATTCCGGAGACGCCGGACCGTTACGAACCAATGCCCGGGCTCGCCGCCCTGCCCCTGTGGCTCTGGCGCAGGACGAGCCCGCGCGTGCGGGCCGGCGCCGCCGTAGGCCTCCTCGTCGTCGTCGCCGGGGCGGTGGTGCTGGCGCTCGGCCTGCGCGGCGACGAGCAGGAGCGCGCCCGGGTCGAGAGTGCTGAGCTCGCCCGGCTGCGAGAGCAGCGCGAGACACGGTTGCTGGCCGGCCAGCGTCCTCGGTTCGCCCGCTCGAGCGCCTTGGCGGCGCCCGGCGCCGGCCCGCGGGAGCGCCTGGCGGCCCGGGCGGCGCTGCTCGACGAGCTCTCAGCCACCGTGCTGGCCGACGCCCGGCGCCGGGTCCGCACCGGCGCGCTCGACGGTCCCGTCAGGCGGGTCGAGTGCGAGGCCTTCCCCCGCACGGCCGAGCCGAGCGGCGCCGAGCTCGACCTGTCGCGGCGCCGGGGCCGCTACTTCTGCCTGGCGGTGACCTCCGCCGTGGAGCGCAGCGACGCGAGCGCGGGGGTGACCCTGGGCCATCCGTACCGAGTGCTCGCCGACTTCGCCACCGGGCGCTTCGCCTACTGCCAGGTGGCCGGCCGAGCCGACACGCCCGCCGACCCGCGGGTCACCACCCCGCCGGCCTGTGGCGGTTAGGCTGGCCGCCGCGGTGGCGGAGCAGCTCGAGATCGGTCCCAGCACCAGCCTGACCGTGCTCGGGCACAGCCAGGAGCTGCTGGAGGTCGAGGTGAGCTACGCGCCCGGCAGCCCAGCGCCCCCCGCACATCTGCATCCGTCCCAGGAGGAGCGCTTCGAGGTGCGGTCGGGAGCCGTGCGCACCGTCATCGACGGCCACGAGGAGTCCTTCGAACGAGGAACCGCGTTCGAAGTCCCGCAGGGCACCGTGCACCAGATGTGGAACGACGGCGACGAGCCGGCGGTGCTCAGCTGGCGCACGACACCGGCGTCACGCACGCTGGAGTGGTTCCGCGAGCTGGACGCCCTCCAGCGCGGCGAGGGGCGACCGAATCCCGCTGAGCTGCTCGCCGACTACAGCGACGTATTCCGGCTGGCAGATCAGTAGGCGTCGATCGCCGCTTCCACCTCGCGCCGCCCGGGCTGCGGCCCGAAGCCGGTCAGGCACCAGGTGGCACCGGCCGCGATCCACGGGTCGCGCTCCGTGCCCGGCGGGTTGGTCACCACGAGCTCAAACGGTCCCTCCGCGCTCGCGCCGGCGCGCAGCTCATGCACGTCGGCGGCCAGCTCGGCCAGTGCCTCCGGATCGGGCACGTCCACGGGGAACAGCCCGTCCCAGCGGGCTGCGCGCGCGAGCGGGCGCCGGTTCGGCCAGCCCGACGCCACCCATACGGGAATCCGCGGCCGCTGAAGCGGCGGCGGCTCGAACTCGCCGGCCCAGTACGCGGTGAGCCGCTCGAGACCTTCGTCCAGCAGCCGGGCCCGCGCGCGCGGGTCGTCCTCCTCGCCGAAGACCTCCGGGTCGAACTCGCCTGAGCGCGAGCTCCCGAGGCCCACGCCGAACACCAGGCGCCCACCGCTCAGGCGATCGAGCGTGACCGTCTCCCGGGCGAGCTGATGCGGGCGGCGGCGGGCCACGGGGGTGACCATCGGGCCGATCAGCAGGCGCTCGGTGGCCACGGCGACCGCGGCGAGGGTGACCCACGGGTTGGCCACCCTCCTCACCGGTGCCCGGTACTTCAGGTGGTCCCAGACGAAGAAGCCGTCCCAGCCGCGCTCCTCGGCGCGCGCGGCCAGCTCGGCCACGACCCGCGGTTCGGACAGCTCGTCGAAGGGAGCGACGTAGATGCCGCGGCGCGCGTTCACCGCGCGCGACCCTATCGCGGGCCTTCAGCCCACGAACTCGAGGTCCCCGGACCGCGCGATCGCCCGGCTCACGTCGCCGCCGATGTCGGCCGCGAACCTGCGCGCGAGATCGACGTTGGCCAGGTCGGCCACCAGCAGCAGCCGCCCGTCCTGGGTCACTGAGCCTCCGAACAGCGCCTCGCGGGCGGCCTGGTCGTCGAGCAGGCCCTGGCGCAGGGCGTCGGCGCTCACACCCGGCACCTCGAGCTCCACTCCGTCCACGCGGCCGGCAGAGGCCGGCAGGTAGTCGAAGGTCAGCACCAACTGCTGATCGAAGCGCCGGCGCACTCGCTCGGCGATCGCGCCCAGCTCGCCGACGCTGACGTGGTCGACGTCGAAGTCGCGCGAGCGCTCGAACGTCGTGTAGTTGAAAGGGGCGGAGAAGAACACGCCGTCGAGCAGCTGCGAGCCGCGTGGCGTTCCCCCTCCTTCACGAATGATTCGCGTGACCTTGCGAGCAAAGCCGTTCAGCTCCTGGTCGAGGCGCGGGTCGGCGGGATCGGTGATCACCGCGGTGCTGTTGGTGGCAAAGATCTCGGCGTCCGGCAGTGCGCCGTAGGAGTGCGCGGAAGCCGCCGAGGGCACCAGCGCGAGCGCGCCGGCGAGAAGCCCCGCAACGGCGATCGCCCGGATCTGCGCGCGGAAGGATGAGTGTCGTGTCGTGAACATGTGCATGGCGTCCAGGACACGTCACAGCGGCCGGTTAATCCGCGGCCAGCCGCTCGAGCAGACGGTCCACGAAGGCCGCCTGCGCCGCCACCAGCTTCGTGCGGGCGGCGTCCGCGCCGAACCAGCCGGCCCGGTCGACCTCCGGGAACTCCGCGGTACGGCCCGACCGGGGCGGCCACTCCATCTCGAAGCTGTTGCTGTGGATGGCCTCCGCGTCGAGGTCGCCCTCGGCCGCCCAGGCCACCACGAGCTTGCCGCTCTTCTGCTTCACCGAGCCGAGCTCAATCAGCTCGGCGGCTTCGAGGGCCGTCCCGGTCTCCTCCTCGAACTCGCGCCGCGCGCTCTCCAGCGGATCGTCGCCGTCCTCGTACTCGCCCTTGGGCAGCGACCACACGCCCTCGTCGCGCTTGGCCCAGAAGGGACCGCCGGGGTGCACCAGCAGGAACTCGAGCTCGGCGCCGGTGCGGCGGTAGAGGAGGATGCCCGCGCTTCGCCTGGCCACGGCCCTGGAACATAATCGCCGGCGTGAGCACGAAGACGATCGCATCCGGTGACGCGGCGATCTGCACCGAGAGCTTCGGGCGAGCCGGGGACCCTGTCCTGCTGTTGATCATGGGCCAGATGGCCTCGATGCTCTGGTGGCCGGACGGGCTCTGCCAGCGCCTGGCGGCCGCCGGACGGGTGGTGATCCGCTACGACAATCGCGACACGGGGCGCTCGGCGAGCTACCCACCCGGGCAGCCGGGCTACACATCCCGCGACATGACGGCGGACGCCGTCGCCGTGCTGGACGGATACGGCGTCGAGCGGGCCCACGTCGCCGGCATGTCGATGGGCGGCATGATCGCCCAGCAACTGGCCCTGGCGCATCCCGACAGGGTTGAGCGGCTGACCCTCATCAGCACCACCGCGGTGGGCGAACCGGACGACGAGCTGCCCGGCCCGGACGCCGCCTACCTCGAGCACGCCGAGGCGGCGGAGGAGCTCGACTGGTCGGACACCGATGCTCTGGCCGCGTTCATCGTGAGCGACGCCCGGGCGATCGCGGGCACGCGGCATCCGTTCGACGAGGCCGCCGCCCGCGAGTTCGTCCGCAGGGATCTCGACCGCACCACCAACCCGGCCAGCCTGGTCAACCACACGCTGCTCGGCGGGGACGAGGATCAGGCGAGGGCGGCAGCGAGCCAGATCGAGGCGCCGCTGACGGTCATCCACGGGACGGCGGATCCGCTCTTTCCGCCAGCGCACGGTGAGGCCCTGGCCGCCGCCGTGAGCGACGCCGAGCTCGTCCTGCTCGAAGGAGGCGGCCACGAGCTGCACCAGGGCGACTGGGACGAGATCGTCGCGGCGATCGTGCGCTGACGCGCAGCAACTCAGTGCAGGTCGGCCGCGGACAGGTGGTCGAGCAGGCCGATGGCGCGGGGCGGCGCCCCGTCCTCCACCACCACCGCGCCGCCCGGCCAGTACGGGTGCGGCGGCGTGGCGCGGTGGAGCAGCAGCGGCTCGTAGACCCAGCAGCCGCTGTTCACGATACGCGGGCGCCCGGCCGGGCCCTGCCAGTCGGACGGCCGGTCTCCTTCCAGCGGCCCGGTGCGGTGAACGTGACCGAACAACACCCAGTCGGCCTCCACACCCAGCCGGTGCACCACTCGCGCCAGGGCCGGGATGCTCGCCCGGCGCATCTGCGTGCCGAGCAGCCGGGCGGTGAGCGGGGCGGCGCGGCGGCTCAGCAGGACCTGCGGGCCCGGCATCGTCGCCGCGCGCAGCACCTCGGCCAGGTCGTCCACGAGCGCAGCCAGCGGCCGGGGTAGCCAGCGGGTGAGAAACGCCTCGAGGCGGGTGAGGGAAGGCCCGCCGGCCTGCTCGTAGTCGGCCGGCAGCGCGCCGTCGCTCGGCAACCGTCCCAGCAACCCGCGAGCGATGCCGAACGCGGACTCCGGCAGGAGGTGCCGGTCGAGATAGTGGCCGTGGGTGGCCCAGACGCCGTCGGCGAGCCAGGCGCCCGGGTAGCGAACGCTCACCTTCGCGGGCCCGAGCCACGCCGTGACCTGCGCCAGCAGCGGGGTCGCGTCGTGAGGGACGGGAGCGTCCACGTCGCGCGAGACGCCATGGTCGCGCAGCCACGGCCGCACCAGCGCGACGTCGTGGTTACCCGGCACGAGCACCAGCTCGCGGTCACCGCCGACCGCGGCACCGATCGCGCGGAGCACCGGCTCGGCCGCGGGCATGGCGTGATCGGCCCGGGCTTCGAGCAGCTCTACGACATCGCCCAGCAATACGAGCCGGTCTATGTCGCGCAGGCCCTCCAAGAGCGCCTCGAGCACCTGCGGCCGCCGCAGCACGTCGCGGCCGAGACGTGACCCCAGATGGAGATCGGAGATCACGAGCGTGCGCACGGCGAGACCCTAGTGGCCGCCGCGGTGCGCTCGCTCGACAACCTGTCGAGCCGCGTTCGACTCCTGTCCAGGATTCGTTGACCGGCCGGGCGGGTCGCCCTTACCCTCTGCCGGTGGAGAGGGATCCGCGTCAGATAGTCGCGTTCGGCGGCGGCGGCTTCTCCATGGAGCCGGGCAACACGCTGCTCGACGACTACGTGCTGCGGATCACCGGCAGCGAGCGGCCCAAGGTCTGCTTCCTCCCCACCGCGAGCGGTGACGCCGATCACTACATCGTGCGCTTCTACCGCGCCTTCTCGCCCGAGCTGTGCGAGCCCTCGCACCTCTCGCTGTTCAGGCGAGAGCGCACGGTGGGCGACGTGCGCGAGCACCTGCTGTCACGCGACCTCATCTACGTCGGGGGTGGCAGCGTCATCAGCCTGCTCGGCACCTGGCAGGCCCACGGGATCGACACGATCCTGCGCGAGGCCTGGGAGCGCGGTGTGGTCCTGTGTGGACTGAGCGCGGGCTCGCTGTGCTGGTTCGCCGAGTCGATCACCGCCTTTCACGGACCGCCCACCCGCGTCAGGGGGCTCGGGCTGCTGCCCTGGAGCAACTGCGTCCACTTCGACGCCGAGCCGGAGCGCTGCTCGGCCTATCGCCGGATGCTGACCGACGGGATGCCCGCCGGCTACGCCGCGGAGGACGGCTCGGCTCTCCACTTCGAGGGGGAGCGCCTGGCGCGGGTGGTCGCGTCGCGACCCGAGGCCCGGGCTCACTCGATGCGCTGGACCGGCAAGCGCGTGAGCCGGCGGCCGTTGCGGGCCGTCTATCTGGGCTCCGCTAAGGAGCCCGCCGCGGCGGCGCGGTCGGGACGATTGTCGGTCGTGGCGGCCTGAGCCGTTGGTGGCGAGCGACCCGTCCGATCTACGCCGCATCGTCGCCATGGGCGGGGGTGGCTTCTCCCTCCCGCCAGGCGATCCGTCGCTCGACCGCTTCGTGCTGTCGGCGGCCCGCACGCCGCACCCGCGCATCTGCCTTTTGCCGACCGCGGGCGGTGATGCCGAGGAGCAGATCAGGCGTTTCTACGCCGCGTTCCGGCATCTTCCGTGCGAGCCCACGCACGTGTCGCTGTTCCGGCTCGGGACCGAGCGGATCAACCTGCGCGAGGCGCTCCTCGGCCAGGACGTGCTCTACGTCGGCGGGGGAAGCCTGCTGAACCTGCTGGCGGTATGGCGCGCCCACGGCGCCGACGTCATCCTGCGCGAGGCCTGGGAGAAGGGCGTGGTCCTGTGTGGGATCAGCGCCGGGTCGATGTGCTGGTTCGAGTGCGCGCTCACCACCTCGTTCGGTGCCCCGCGACCGGTGCGCGCGCTCGGCCTCCTGCCGGGCAGCAACTCGGTGCATCACGACAGCGAGCCCGAGCGCCGGCCGTGCTACCACGAGGCGATCCGCGCCGAGGCGATACCGCCGGGCTACGCCGTGGACGACGGCGCGGGACTGCTGTTCGCCGGCCGCGACCTGCTCGAGGCGGTGAGCGCCCGCCCGGGCGCCGGCGCGTACTGGGTGGAGGAGGTGGGAGGCCAGGCGGTGGAGCGATCGCTGGACATGACCGTGCTCCCCGGCCGCGACGAGCTCGAGCCGGCGACTCCCCTGTCGATCGCCGAGCTGCGCGAGGCGCGAGCACAGCGGCTCCAGCGTGGCGGCCGCCGCCGCGGCCGACGCTGAAGGCCGAGCCACGGGCAGTGCCCTCCAACGCAAAGCGGCGCCTATCGGCGCCGCTTCACGAGGGGGAAGGTTGGAGCCCCTGGGTAAGCCTTGCCCTACGCCCGGGCGTGGTGCGGGCGCCCGCGAAGAAGCGCACGCAGGCCCGAGCGCTGCGGAGCGTCGCCCTGGGCCGCCGCGATCTGCGAGCGGCGCAGCTCGAGCAGGTCCACCAGCTCCGCGGTGGGCTTGAACGGGTCGGCGATCGGACGCCCGCCGCCGAGGGGCAGCGCCGCCAGCATCCGCGAGTCGACCTCCGCCACCAGCGCCGGACCGCGAGGCGGCCTCCCGCTGTCGAGCTCGGCCAGACGACCGAGGGCGGCGTGATCGGCTGAAGTACTACGGCGGACGGTTACGTGGTTCATGAGGACCCCCTGGGGTTGATGTGTATGACCGTGTAGTGCTAGTGTACGTACTACAAGTACCATGACAAGGTCATACAAAATTGATTTGTCTGGTCTCGACCGCAACGCCGAGACCTCCCTGACCCAGCAGCTCGTCGACCTGTTCGCCGGCGCAATCGACTCCGGGCAACTCGAGCCCGGTGAGAAGCTGCCGCCCACGCGCGAGCTGGCCGCCGAGGTGGGGGTCAACCACCTGACCGCCGCGCGGGTGTACCGCCGGCTGGCCGAGCTGGGCTACGTGAGCGCGAGCGTGGGCCGCGGAACCTTCGTTCGCTCCCTGGCCCCCGCCGGAAGCGAGGAGCACGGCGACGACTGGCAGATCTACGCCCTGCCCGACGAGGAGATCTCGTACTCCGAGCGAGTGATGGCCGAGACCTTCGCGAGCGCCGGCGATCCCGGGCTGATCTCCCTGGCGGTCGGCTGGCCTTCGCCTCAGCTCTACCCCACCGACCAGCTCGCGAGCATCACTGCCGACATCTTCGCCGAGGAGGGCGGAGCCGCCCTGTCCTACCTGTCCGCCGAGGGCTTGTACGAGCTGCGCGAGCGCCTTGCGCTGAGGGGGCGGGACGCGGGGTTCGCCCAGGATGCGGACGAGATCGTGATCACCTCCGGGGCCAAGCAGGCGCTCAGCCTTGCCGCGCGAGCGACCCTGGAGAAGGACGACGTCGCCGTGATCGAGTCACCCACCTTCGTGGGCATGCTCGACTCGCTGCACCAGACCGGCGCGCGGGTGATCGGCGTGCCGGTCGACGAGCAGGGGCTCGACGTGGACGTGCTCGAGCGCCTGCTGGCGCGCCACGAGGTCAAGCTGGTGGCGCTGCAGACCGCCTGCCAGAACCCCACCGGGCGCAACCTCTCCGAGGAGCGTCGGCGGCGGCTGGCCGAGCTCGCGATCGAGCGCAACTTCTTCGTGCTCGAGGATCGGGTGTACGCGGACTCGAGCTTCGAGGGGGAGCCGCCGCGACCGCTGCGCGAGCTCGCGCCGGCCCACGTGATCTACGTGAACTCGCTGTCGAAGAGCGTGGGCGGCGGGCTGCGCGCCGGCTGGGTGGCCGCCCGCGGACCGGTGCGCGAGCGCATCGCCATGCTCAAGCTGGAGAACGACTTCCACAGCCCGACGTTGATTCAGCACATGGCGGCCCGCTGGCTGGCGGGCGGCGCCCACGACCGCCACGTGGCCAAGACCCTGCCCTTCTACCGCGAGCGCCGAGATGCGCTGCTGGCCGCGCTGGAGCGCCACCTGCCGGGCGAGTACCGCGTGGACGTTCCCACCGGCGGCCACCACCTGTGGGTGACCCTCAACCGCCCACTCGACGAGCGCGCGCTGTACTCGGAGGCGGCCCGCCAGGGAGTGACCTTCACCCCCGGGGACGCCGTGACCGCTGAACGGCGCTCGGCCACCTCCCTGCGGCTGTCCTATTCGCTGCTCGAGCCGCCCGAGCTCGACGAGGGCGCGCGCCGGCTGGCTCGCGCGATTCGCGAGGTGCGTCGCCGCAGCCGTACCGCGGTGGCCGCCCCGATGTCGTAGGGCATCGGGTCTAGAGCCGCTCCCAGAGGCCGCCGAGCAGCCGCAGCTCGTCGCGCGAGTAGCGGCCGAGGAAGAGCTTGCGAACACCGTCGAGATGAGTGCGGCGGGCCTCGTCGAACTGGCGCCGGCCGGCGGGGGTGAGCTCGGCGAAATAGCCGCGGGCGTCGTCCTCGCACTGGACTCGCTCGAGGAAGCCCGCGCGCTCCAACCGGTCGACCAGGCGCGTGAGGCCGCTTCGGCTGAGCAGCACCGAGTCGGCCAGCTCGGACATGCGCATGCGGCCCTCGGGAGCGTCGGCCAGGAAGAGCAGTACCTCGTAGGAGGTGAGCGGAAGCGCGTGGGCCCGGGTGAGCTCGGCGTCGAGGGCCTTGGTCAGCTCGGCGTGCACGCGCAGCATCCCTCTCCAGGCGGCGAGCTCCTCGCCGTCGAGCAGCTCGGCCGTGGCCGGCGGAGACGCGGGGCCGGAGGGTCTGTCGCTGGTTGCGCTCATCGTGGGGGCCTGACGCTAGAGTAGTTGCAGGCACAACAAGTGTATCCGAGCGAGGGAGGTACCGATGACCCTGACCCACCTTCTGCGGCCGGCCGACGGCGATCCGGACGGCGCGCTGGTTCTGTTTCACGGCCGCGCCGCCGACGAGCACGACCTGTTCCCCCTGCTCGACATCCTCGATCCGGAGCGGCGCCTGCTCGGGGTCACTGCGCGCGGGCCCATCTCGCTGCCACCAGGCGGCGCTCACTGGTACGTGGTCGAGCGCGTGGGCTTCCCTGATCCGGACACCTTCCACGCCACCTACGACCAAGCCGGCGGATGGCTCGACTCGCTGTTGGCGGAGCACGGGATCGCTCCGGAGCGCACCGTGCTCGGCGGCTTCTCACAGGGAACGGTGATGTCCTACGCGCTCGGGCTCGGCCGCGGGCGCCCACGGCCCGGAGGAATCATCGCTCTGAGCGGGTTCATCCCCACCGTCGAGGGCTGGGAGCTCGACCCCGCGAACGCCGCCGGCCTGCCGGTGGCCATCGGACACGGCAGCCGTGATCCGGTGATCGTGGTGGACTTCGCCGGCGACGCCCGGGAGCGACTGGAGCAGGCCGGGGCCGACGTCACCTGGCACGAGTCGCCGGTCACGCACACGATCGATCCCCGCTTCCTCGGTGAGTTGCCGCAGTGGCTGGCGGGCGCGCTGGCCGAGAGCGGCCTGCCCCGAAGCGCCCCGTCCTAGGCCATGGGGCCGCCGGCCCGCAGCGCATCCAGCTCGGCCGGCGTGTCCACGTCCTCGCCCCCGCCCAGGT
This sequence comes from uncultured Thermoleophilaceae bacterium, assembly GCA_963751105.1. Taxonomy (GTDB): domain Bacteria; phylum Actinomycetota; class Thermoleophilia; order Solirubrobacterales; family Thermoleophilaceae; genus JACVRW01. The sequence goes on from CAVVTG010000001.1 coordinate 383,747, forward strand.
CGTCGCAGGGCACCTCGCGTACCTGAGCGCTCAGCAGGAGGTTGCGGGCCCCGTGGTCGCCGGTCACGTCCCGCATCCGCTCGAACAGCTCGCGCTCGAGCAGCACCGGGTGACCGGGATCGCCGCTGTAGGTGGCCCGGACGGCCTGGGCCCCGTTGCCGCGGGCCGCGATCACCCGGCGGATGGCGTCGGGCGACAGACGCGGCTGGTCGCCGAGGGTGATCACCACGGCCTCGCAGTCGGTGAGAGCCTCCAGCCCGCAGGCCAGCGACGCCGACTGACCCTCAGCCCAGCGCGAGCAGATCCGCGACTCCGCCCCGTGCAGGTCGACGCCCGAGGCGACGTCGTCGGCCTCCGCGCCGAGGACCACGACCACCCGGCCGACCGGCGACGCCGTCATGGCGCGCACCGAGTGCTCGAGCAGCGGCCGCCCGTCGAGCCGCGCCAGCTGCTTGGACCCGCCGAAACGCCTGCCGGCGCCCGCGGCGAGGATCAGGCCGCCGATCACGCGCCCACCTCGTGGATCCGGCCGGCGGACTCGGACAGCCGGCCGCCGCCGCGCCCGTTTCGGACCGCCACCACCTCGGCCATGATCGAGAGCGCCGTCTCCTCCGGCGACACGGCCCCCAGATCGAGGCCGATCGGCGCCGAGATACGGTCGAGCAGATCCTCCTCGAAGCCCGCGGCCAGCAGCCGCTCGCGGCGCCGGGCCTGAGCCCTGCGGCTACCCATCGCCCCGACGTACGGAGCGTCCGAGCGCAGCGCCACCCCGAGCGCCGCGTCGTCGAGGTCGGGGGCGTGGGTCAGCACCGCGATGTAGGTGGCGCGATCGAAGCCGCCCATCTCGGCGCACGCCTCGGCCGGCCAGGCGGCGATCACCCGCTCGGCGCTCTCGAAGCGATCGGGTGTGGCGAACTGGGAGCGCGGGTCGCACACGAAGGGCCGCCAGCCCGCGGCTCTCGCGAGCTCGCACAGCGCGGCGGCATAGTCCACCGCTCCGAAGATCACCAGCCGGGGCGCGGGCGCGGTCACGTCCACGAACAGCACCGAGTCGCCGGTCTCGCGCTGCTCGGAGCGCTCGGCCCACATCAGCTCCTCCGCCGCCTCGAGGGCCACGCGATCGGCCTCCGGGCTTCCGAGCCCGCCTCGCGCCGTGCCGTCCTGTTCGACCAGCAGCTTGCGCCCGAGCCCCGCTCCCGCGATAACGGTCACCAGCGCAGCCCGGCCGTCCTCGCCCGCAATCCGGGCGAACTCCGACTGCTCGCTCACCCCTCGTACTGCTCCACGAACACGTCAATCTCGCCGCCGCACGGCAGTCCGACCTCCCAGGCCTCGCTGTCGGCGATCCCGAAATGCAGCAACCTCGGCTCGCCTCCGCGCAGCACCTCGGTGGCGACCTCGACCACGGCGCCCTCGACACAGCCGCCGGACACCGCGCCCGACACCTCGCCACGATCGTTGACGGCCATCTTCGCCCCAGGTGCCCTGGGAGCCGACCGCTTGACCGCCACCACCATGGCGATGGCCACGCGGTCGCCACGCTCTGTCCACGCCGTCACGTCTTCCAATACGTCCTTCACAAGGGTTCCCCTCTCTCCGAGGCGGTGCTTACCCCGGACAACTCATCTCGAGTCCATTTCTCTCGCGATCTGGTCCGATGCTACGACCCGCAGACGCGAACCTGCCTTCACTACATTTCCGCTGTCGTGTCCCACCGTCGAGAGCAGAAAGAGGCGCTTCGCAAGGAGCGCGAGGAGCGCGAGCGTCAGCAGCGCGAGGCGCAGCAGCGCAAGCGCATGGTCGGATACGGCGCGGCGGCGCTGCTGGTGGCCGCGGTCGCGGTGGTGGTGATCGTGCTGGCCATGGGCGGCGACGACGGAGGCGGATCCGACGCCGCTGCGAGCGAAGCGTTTCCCGGCGGGGGGACCGTGCCCGAGCAGCAGGAGGACCGGTTCGAGGTGCGTCCGGCCGCCGCGGCGGCCAACTGCGAGCTCCGGTCGGAGCGCGTGAGGTCGCGTGAGCACACCACGACCCTCGACGAGGCGATCGAGTATCCGAGCAACCCACCGAGCTCGGGCCGCCACTACATCGAGCCCGCGACCGACGGAGCCTACGGCGACCCGCCCCAGGACGCGGAGCTCGTGCACGGCCTCGAGCACGGGCGGGTGATCGTGTGGGTCAGGCCGAACCTGCCCGAGGAGGAGCGCGCCAACCTCAAGGCGCTGTTCGACGAGGACACCTACCAGATGTTCCTCGTCACCCGTCGCGACATGCCCTACGCCGTCGCCGCCTCGGCGTGGAACGCGGAGCCGGTGCCCAACGGCACCGGCCGGCTGATGCTCTGCCGGGAGTTCACGCCGGCGATCTACGACGCCATCCGTGCCTTCCGCGACGAGCATCGCTCGCGCGGTCCCGAGCCGGTTCCCTGAGGCCCGCGCGGGCCGGCCGCGCACGACTTCCTTCACTTCGGCCGGGTGCACGGGATCCTGCAAGCCCGCAACCGGGACCCTGGCACCGTGTTCCGGGAACGTGAAGCTGCTCGCTCTTCCAGCGGCGCTCCTGTGCGCCCTGGCTCTCTCCGCCCCCGCCGCCGCGGCGGCCCAACCGCGGCCTGTCGACTTCGAGCTGGCGCCGCCCGCTTCGGCCGAGGCGGCCGCCGCCGGAACCGGAGGGCAGGCAGTGGTTTCCCGGGCGCTGCGCACCCCGCGTCGCTTCAACCTGGTCGGCCTGCGCTGGCGTGGGACGGCGGAGCCCGACGTGAAGCTGCGTGTGCGCAAGCGGGGGCGCTGGAGCCGCTGGGCCGGGGTGGCCTCCCACGCCGAGCACAACCCCGACCTGTGGCGAGGTGAACGGCTCGCGGCGGCGTCGGATCCGATCTGGGTCGGCCGCGCGGGCGCGGTGCAGTACCGCCTGAGCCGTCCGGTTCCCGGCCTGCGGCTGCACTTCGTAGACCTCGGCGTGAGCCCGGCCCGCTCGAGTCGCGCCCGGGCCGCTCAGGCCACCCCACCGGCCTACGTCTCCCGCGAGGACTGGGGCGCCAACCGGTGCCCGCCGCGGTCGGGACCCGAGTACGGCACGGTGAGGGCCGTCCACGTCCACCACACGGTGTCGCTGAACGACTACTCGGCCGAGGAATCGCCCGCGATCGTGCTCGCGGTGTGTCGCTACCACCGCAACTCGAACGGCTGGAACGACATCGGCTACAACGCGCTCGTCGACAAGTACGGCACGCTCTTCGAGGGTCGCGCCGGGGGCCTCGAGCAAGCGATCGTGGGCGCCCAGGCGCAGGGGTTCAACTCGCAGACCGCCGGCATCTCCAACATCGGGGACCACAGCACCCTCCCTCAGACACCGGAGGCGCTGGCCACCCTGGCCAACTACATCCGCTGGAAGCTCACCGTCCACGGCCAGCCGCTGTCGGGACGGGTGAGCCTGGTGAGCGCCGGCGGCTCGGCCACTCGCTACGCGGCCGGGAGGCGGGCGACCATCCAGCGGGTCAGCGGGCACCGCGACACCGGGCTCACCGCCTGCCCCGGGGCCGCCCTCTACGCGCAGCTCCCCGAGCTGCGCGCCCTGGTGGAGACCGGCACCCCCGTCACGTCGGCAGCCACCCGCCTCAGTGCCGCGCTGTCGGACTACCGCGCGGACTTCGGCAGCCCCGTTTCGGTGAGCGGGGCGCTGCTCGCACCGGACGGGCTCCCGCTGGCGGGCGAGCGCATCGAGATCCAGGTGTCGAGCGAGGGCCGCTGGCGCCGGGCGCGCCGCGTCCTGAGCGGACCGGACGGGGCGTTCTTCACCGAGATCAAGCCCGCCCGCCGGATGTACGTGCGCGTGCGCTATCCCGGCCGGTCGGGGCTGCGGCGCTCCTCATCGCAGCGCCTGCTCCTGCAGCTGCGCCCGCTGATCACCCTCGACGAGCCGCCCTCCGGCGGCGTGCGCCGCGAGCCGGTGTCGCTCACCGGAAGCGTCGGGCCGCGCAAGCGCCTGCTCACGTTGGTGGTCCAGAAGCTCTCCGGGGGGCGCTACCGCAAGGCCCTCGCTCGCCGGGTGAGGGCGCGGCGGGGGCGCTTCGCCACCTCGTTCACCCCGCGCAGCCCGGGCGTGTATCGCTACTACGTGGTGGCCACTCCCGATCTCGACACCGACCGCGGAGCCTCCGAGCGACAGGTGATCAGGATCGGCCGTTAGCGACGGCTAGTCCCAGCCCTGGCGCCGATCCTCGCTGTAGAGGCCGTGCCCGGTGACCAGCATGCGGGCGGTGCGGGCGAGGATGTCCAGATCGAGCCGCAGCGAGCGGTGCTCCACGTACCAGACGTCCAGCTCGATGCGCTCGGGCCAGGGGAGCGACGTGCGGCCGTTGACCTGGGCCCAGCCGGTGATGCCCGGCCTGACCTCGAGCCGACGCCGCTGGCGCTCGGTGTAGCGGTCGACCTGCTCGCGCACCGTCGGCCGCGGACCGACGATGGCCAGATCGCCCGCCAGCACGTTGATCAGGTTGGGCAGCTCGTCGAGCGAGAAGCGCCGCAGGAGACGACCCACCCGGGTGATGCGCGCGTCGCCCTCCAGCACGTAGATGCCGTCGCCCATCGTCTCGGCGCCGCGGACCATCGTGCGCAGCTTCCACAGCTCGAACGGCTGCTCCTGGCGCCCGACCCGCAGCTGGCGGTAGAACACGGGCCCTCTGCTCTCCAGCTTGATCGCCACGGCCGCCACCGCGAGCAGCGGAGCGCTCAGCGCGAGTAGCACTGCGGCGACGACCAGGTCGAGGGCACGGCTCACGGCGCATTACCGTTCGGGCGCACCCAATGCGGATCCTCTACCTGCATCAGTTCTTCATCACCCGCGAGGGAGTCGGAGGCACGCGCTCCTACGAGTTCGCGCGCCGGTTCGCGGAGCGCGGACACGGCGTGCGGATGGTAACTGCCGGCGACGGCGCCCGGACGGTCGACGGGATCGAGGTGGTGGGCGTGCGCGGGGGCTACTCGGATTACGTGAGCGCCACCGCGCTCTCCTACCCGAAGCGGATGCTGGCCTTCGGCCGCTTCGCCGTGGCCGCCTGCGTGGCGGCCCTCCGCGGCCCGCGGCCCGACGTGATCTACGCCACCTCGCCGCCGCTGACCATGGCGCTGCCCGCCCTCGCGGCCGTCGCACGCTGGCGCGCGCCGCTCGTGTTCGAGGTGCGCGACCTCTGGCCCGAAGCGCCGATTCAGATGGGCGCGCTGCGCAGTCCGCCGGCCGTCCGAGCGGCCCGCGCCCTCGAACGTCTGGTCTACTCGCGCTCCTCGCGGCTGATCGCGCTGTCGCCCGGCATCCGCGACGGCATCGTCGCGGCCGGGGTCTCACCGGAGCGCGTGGCCCTGGTGCCCAACGCGGCCGACCTCGATCTGTTCGACCCGGCGGCGAGCGACCATCGCGGCTTCACGGTCAGCTACTTCGGGAGCATGGGCGAGGCCAACGACCTGACCGCCGTGCTGGAGGCCGCGCGCGTGATGGAGGACGTGCGCTTCGTGCTGATGGGCGACGGCAAGCGCCGGGGCGAGCTCGAGAGCGTGGCGCCGCCCAACGTCGAGTTCCCGGGGGCGGCCCGCGGAAAGAACGAGGTGGCGGCGCTGGCGGCGGCCTCCGACGCCTGCCTCACCCTGTTCAAGGACGTGCCCGTGCTGGCCACCAACTCGCCCAACAAGCTGTTCGACACGTTCGCTGCGGGCCGGCCGGCGATCGTGAACATGGACGGCTGGATGCGGGAGCTGGTGGAGGCGAACGAGGCGGGGCTCTACGTGCGCGCCGGCGACGGCCGCGACCTGGCCGACAAGCTGGGCTGGCTGCGCGACCGGCCCGACGAGGCCCGCCGCATGGGCGCCAACGCCCGCGCCTTGGCGGAGCGAGAGTTCGGACGCGACGAGCTGGCCTCGCGAGCGCTCGCCGTGCTGGAGGAGGCCGCGGGGCGCTGAACGACATCGAGCTCTCCTATTGCGTGGTCAACACCAACGGCCGCGAGCATCTGCTGGCCTGTCTCGACGCGATCGCGCGCACCCATCCGCGGCGCGTCTCGCATGAGCTCCTCGTGCTCGACAACGCGTCCGGCGACGGCTCGGCCGAGGCCGTGCGCGAGCGCCACCCCGAGGCCAGGCTGATCGCGCTCGAGCGGCGCACCGGCAAGGCGGAGAACGACTCGCGGCTGCTCCAGGAGTCGCGCGGGCGCTTCTGCCTGCTGCTCAACGAGGACTCGGAGCTGCAGGAGGGCGCGGCCGCCGCGCTGCTGGCGGCGCTCGAGGCCGACCCGGGCGCCGCGGCCGGCGGAGCCCAGCTCCTCGACGGCGCGGGCCGGGAGGTGGCCTGCGCCTGGCGGCTACCCGACATCCCCTGGGGCCTGGCCGCGGCCGTGTTCCTGCACCGGCGCGTGGCGGTGGAGAGCACCGGCGAGCGGGTCCGCCCTGTGGGCTGGGTCCAGTCGAGCGCGATGCTCGTGCGCCGCACCGCCGCGGAGCAGGTGAACTGGCTCGACCCGGACTTCTTCGTCTACTCCGACGAGACCGACTTCTGTCGCCGGCTGCACGACGCCGGCTGGCGCATCCTCTACGTGCCTTCGGCGCGCGCCATCCACCACGATCAGCTCGGCACCGACGCCGCCGCCATGCGCCGCCGCATCGTGGAGTTCCATCGAAACCGCGATCTCTACTTCGTGAAGCACGGGATGACCGGCACCCGGCTGGTCTGGAGGATCACCTGGACCTGGGCCTACCTGGTGCGGGCCGCGGCGGCGGTGGTGGCTCCCGGCCACGACCCGTGGCGCTACCTCTTGCACGCCCGCCAGCAGCTCAGGCCCGGCCACGGCGAGGGCATCCGCGAGGCCGCGCGCGACCACAACGCACGGCTGGCCTGAGCCGCCTTTACGCTGTGCGCTCCTCATGGAGTACCCCGACCTCGCCCAGATGGCCGCCGTGGGCGGCGCGCTGGGGGCGCCGCTCGTGCTGCTGGCCCGCGGGCGCGTGGCCCTGCTGGCGGGACTCGTGGTGCTGGGCGTGTCCGAGCTGCTGCTCGCCTACTCGCTCGGCACCGGTTCCCTCGACCGGCTGACGGGAGCCACCGGCCTCGCGGCGGCGCTGGTCGGCATGCTCGCCGTGGGGGCCGCGGCCGCCGTTCTCGCTCGGCGTCCCATGCTCGTGCCGATCGCGGTGCTGGTGGCGGCGCCCTTCAGACCGCCGCTGTCCTTCGATTCCGGCGGCTCCTTCCTCGTCTCGATCGCCGACGACGGCCGGCTGGGCCGGCTGCTCCCCCTCTACTTCGTGCTCGCCGCCGCCGGCGCGGCGCTGGCGTGGCGGGCCCTGCGGGGCCGCGAGCTGCGGCCGCTGCCGGCGGCCATCGCTCTGCCGGCCGCCGTCTTCTTCGCCTTCGCCTGTCTGTCCCTTCTCTGGGCCGAGGACCTCGAGGCGGGCACGAACCTGCTCGTGTTCTTCACCCTGCCCTTCGCGCTTCTCCTGGCCACGGTCGCACGGGCGGACTTTCCCGACGCCGTGCCCAAGGCGCTCGCCGTCACGGCGCTGGTCCTGGCCTCGCTGTTCGCCGTGGTCGGCCTCTGGCAGGCAGGCACCCGCGAGCTCTTCTTCTACGCGCCCAACCTGGCGGTGTCCAACGCGAACACCGACTTCTTCCGCGTGACTTCGCTGTTCGGCGACCCCAGTCTCTACGGCCGTCATCTGGTGCTGGGCATCGGCGTGGCCCTCTCGCTGCTCGCGGCGAGGCGCTGGAAGCCCGTGCCGCTGGTGGGCGTCCTGGCGCTCCTCTGGACAGGCCTGTTCTTCTCCTACTCGCAGTCGAGCATGGCCGCGTTGCTGGTGGTGATCCTGGCCATCGCCCTCGTCACCGGCGACCGGAAGATCCGAATGGGGGTGGGTGTGCTCGCACTGGTCGCGGCTCTCGCGGGCGGGGCCTACCTGGCCGTCCAGCTGGCCGACGGCAAGTCGATCAACCGCATCACGAGCGACCGTACCGAGCGCGTGGAGGACACCACGCGGGTGATCGAGGAGCACCCTCTGATAGGGGTAGGGATCGGGGGCCAGCCACGCGCGAGCCGCGAGCTGGCAAGAAGCGACCGGCCCTCGCCCAACTTCGTGTCGCACACCACGCCGCTCACGGTGTTCGCCGAGCTGGGGATCGTGGGGCTCGCGCTCTACGTCTGGTTGCTCGTCGGCGGCGCCCGCATGCTGCTCTCGGTCTACCGCCGGGACGAGGCGCTGGGGTTGGCCCTGAGCGCGTCGTTCCTTGCGCTGTTCGTGCACGCGCTCTTCTACAGCGGCTTCCTCGAGGACCCGCTCACCTGGTTCGTGCTGGCCGTGGGAGCGGGCTACCTGAGCTGGCACGGCGTGCACGACCCGCAGCCCAGCGCGGCCGATCGGTCGCGCAGAAGGATGGAGTCCGCGCCGGTGGGTTCGTGAGCGTCCGCGGCGCCTGGGCCGTCGTCGGGGTGCTGTTCGCTCTCATCGCCATCACCCTCCCCGAGCTCGGCTCCGACCCGTGGCGCTTTCGCCCGCCCGACGTGGATCCCCAGGGACTGCTCGCGCCGCTGGTGCGAGCGGCCGGCGAGGAATGGGACGTGGGCATCGCCCGGGCGGCGGCGTTCATGGCCGCCCTGCTCTGCGGGGCCGCCGCGGTCCTGCTGATCGCCCGGCCGCGGCCCTGGCCGCGCTGGGGAGCCGTGGCCCTCGTGCTCGCCGTGGGGGTGCTGCTGATGGCGCCCTCCACGCTGTTGCAGGTCGGGCTGAGGGAGTCGACCGCGCCCTGGTTTCACACCAACGACTCGACCTACCAGATCGAGCTGGGCGGGGATCTCGTCTCAGACCTCGACAACCCGTACGGGCACGACTACCGCGACTCCGGGCTGGAGCGCTTCTACACGCGCGACGGCAGCGTGTCCGAGCGCGTGCGCGAGCGTGAGGTGGCGCTCGAGCACTTCGCCTACTTCCCCGGCGCGGCGCTGACCTCCGCCGCCTGGCGCCTGCTCCCCGAGCCGCTGGACGACTACCGCCTCCTGGTCCTCCTGGCCACCCTGGCGATGCTGCCGGCGGCGCTCTTGTTCCGGGGCCCGCCGGCGGCGCGGGTCGCCCTGGGCGCCCTGCTCGTGTGCAATCCGATCGCGGTGCGCTCCGCCTGGTTCGGCCAGAACGACGCTCCGAGCCTCCTGCTGGTGGTGCTGGCCTTCGCCCTGGTCACGCGGCGTCGCTACGGCTGGGCCGCCGCCGCGCTGGCCGCGGCCATCCTGTTGAAGCAGTTCGCGGTCGTGGCGCTGCCCTTCCTGGCGCTGCTGATGATCAGACAGGGGGCGGGTCGAGACGAGCTCCGCCGCGCGGCCCTCGTGTTCGGCGGGCTCGTCCTCGTGGCGGTGCTGCCGTTCCTCGTGGCCGACCCGAAGGCCTTCTACGAGGACACCGTCGAGTACGGCGCCGGCACCTACAAGATCGTGGGCTACGGGCTGTCGGCGATCCTCGTGCGCCTCGGCATCCTCGAGGACCGTGAGGGCAGCTACCCGTTCGCGCTGATCGCCCTGCTCACCTGGGTGCCCCTGACGGTGTGGCTGATGATCGCCCAGCGCCGCGCGCAGGAGCTGTGGATCGGGGCGGCCGCGTTCGGCGTGTCGATCCTGTGGCTCATGTTCATCGGCCGGACGTTCAACAACTACTACCTGGTGTGGCCGATGACGGCCGGGGTGATCGCCGCGCTGATGGCGCTACCTTCAGTGGATGCGCCCGATCGACCTAGACCCGGGTGAGGCGCTGCTCCATGAGGGCGACCCCGAGCGCTGCGTCGTGCTGCTCCCCGGGGTCCGCTACTTCAGTCAGGCGCCGCTGCTCTGGTTCGCCCGCGAGGCCGCACAGGCCGAGGGCTGGTCGGTGCTCGAGCTCAGCGAACGGGCGCCGGCCGACGCGGATCCGTTCGCGTGGATGGGCGAGCGCGCTCAGAGTGCTCTCACCGCCACCTCGGCGACACAGGTGGCCGTGGTGGGCAAGTCGCTGGCCAGCGTCGCGGCCCCGCTGGCCACGCAGCGTGCGCTTCCAGCCGTCTGGCTGACGCCCCTCCTCGATCGGCCGGAGGTGACCGAGGCGCTCGCCGCCGTCACCCGGCCCACGCTCATCGTCGGCAGCCCGGCCGACCCGACCTGGTCAGGCGGCAGCGTGCCCGACACCGAGGCGCTCGACGTGCTCGAGCTCGAAGGCCTCGACCACTCGCTCCAGGTGGCCGGCGACCCATCGGCCTCCCTCGACGTCCTGCGGGACGTCAGTGGGCGGGTGCGCGAGTTCTTCGCCGGCCTCGGATGACGCGATGCTCCTGCGGCTGACCATCGGCGTGCTCGCCGCGCTGCTCGCGGCGCTGTCGGGCGCCGCTCCTGCGCAGGCGACGGTCCCGCAGACCGGCTACGGGCTGGGCATCTCCGACCCCGATCCGATCCCCACCAACTCGCTGCGCGAGCGCTTCGCCGCCCTGCGGCCCAAGACCTTCCGGGTGATCGTGGACTGGAACGTGGTGGACAACCCGGCCCTGAAGGCACAGGTGGCCGCTCGCCTCGACCGGGCCCGCGCCGCGGGGGTGAGAGAGGTGGTGGTGGCCTTCGGCGGTCCGGCCGCCTACGTGGCGCCGGAGGACTGGATCGCCAAGGTGGGCGCCTTCGTGGACGAGTTCTCGGCCCAGGTGAGCGCCTGGAGCCCGGTCAATGAGCCCAACTTCAATCCCGGCGGTGTGCCCAACTGGCTCGCCACCACGCCGCACAGCCCCGGGCCGGCCCCCTCCTACGGCTACGGCGTCGAGGTGCTGGCGCGCTACTCCACGGCTCTGTCCGGCTTCCTCGCCGTGCGCCATCCCGACGACCGGCTGCTCTCGCCCGATCTCCACGACGACTACGACGGGGACCTGAGCGACGGCACCCCGCTGCGCACCGTGGTGGAGGACGGCGACCGCGTGTCCACGGTGGCCGACTACCTGCGCCACTTCCGGGCGGCCGGCGGGCAGCTCGGGGTGGCGCTGGCCTGGCACCCCTACAGCGGCGTCAACCGCCGCGACATGACGAGCACCGAGGACGTCGCCGAGGCGGTTCCCGGACTGCCGATCTGGGTCACCGAGATCGGGGCGGCGGGTCAGATACCCGGCGGGCGCTTCGAACGCGCGGGCGAGGCCTACCAGCAGCAGACGGTCGACTGGATGCTCGGCTCGGGGCTGGCCTCCCATCCCCAGGTGGAGCGCCTCTACTACTGGCACATGCTCGACCACAACCCCGTGTGGGACACCGCGCTGGTGCGCGCCGACGGCAGCCCGCGACCGGCCTGGTACTCCTGGTGCGCCGCCACGCACGGCGGCGATCCGACCCACCCCGACTGCGCCGCGGCCGGCCCCGAGGCGCCGCGCCGCCTCGACGCGTTCGGGCCCGGACCGGTCTGGCGCCCGCCGGCCGGCCTGATCGCCTCGGGAGTGACCGCGGTCGAATCCTGGCCGGGACGCACCGTGCTGCTGGCCACCGGGCCCGACTCGGCGCTCTGGGAGCGCCACCTCGACGGCCGGGTGTGGTCGCCCTGGCGCTCCCTGGGCGGCTCGATCCATTCGGATCCCGCGGCGGTGGCCGGAGGCGACGGCCGCATCGCCGTCACGGCCCTGGGCGCCGACGGGGCCACGTGGGAGATCGTCTTCGACGGGGTGGACTGGACGGGCTGGCGGCGGCTGGGGTGAGAGCTGTTCTCTGCGCTCCGCTCGGGCGTTGCGCGGCGCTTCGGGACGCCCACGATCTGCTGGGGAGGGGTCGCGTGCAGCGCTGCCACAAGTTGACGTCCTATAGCGGCCACAACGTGTGGCAGCGTCGGCCTTAGCTGGGCTCGGCGCGCTTCTTCTTAGCCTTCTTCTCGTCCGGCTTCGCCTCGCCCCGGTCCGCCCGGGCGTCAGCCTTCGCCGCCTCCGAGCCCTTGGGCGCGAACGCGTACTGCAGCGATCGCCCGGTGAGGTAGATGCGGTCCTCGTCGGCCACGATCGGGTTGGCGTACTTGCCCTGCGGGAAGCGCCACACCCGTTTGCCGTCGCGGACCCGGACGGCGTGGGTGGCGTCCGGGCCGCTGGCCACCGCCCGCTGCGCCTCGGAGCCGCAGGTCGAGCACACCGCGTAGTAGACGAGATCGTCGATCACGGTCGGCGCCGCGTGCACCGCGCCCTGGGCGGCGATCTCCCAGCGCGTGTCCCCCGTGGCGGCGTCGAGGGCGTAGAACTTGCCGTCGTAGGTGCCCACGAACACCTTGCGCCGGTACACCGCTGCGGCGCCGTAGATGTAGGAGCCCAGTGGACGCGCCCAGAGGAGATTGCCGCTCTTGGCCCCGAACACGTACATCGTCCCGTCGGTGTTGCCGATGTAGACCCGCCCGTAGGCGATCGTCGGCGTGGCGTACCAGAACTCGCGCGCGCCGAAGCTGGAGTTGGACTGCTTGCTCCAGATCTGCTTGCCGGTGCGGGCGTTCAGCGCGTAGAGCGTGCCCCCGTCGGAGGCGATGAAGATACGGCCCTTCCAGTAGGCGGCCGACGTGTTGACCTGATCGTCGGCCGGGAAGCGCCACTTGCGGCGGCCCGTCTTGGCGTTCAGGGCGATCACGTCGTTGTTCCAGGTGCCCACGTACAGGACGCCGTTCTTGAGCAGCGGCGAGGATTCGACGGGCGCCGTCTTGTGGCGCCACAGCTCGCGGCCGGTCTCGGCGTCCCAGGCGACGACGAAGCCGTTGGCCCCGGCCTGGTCCTGAAGGCACTCGACCGGGTGCATATAGGACTGGTAGACGACCCCCTCGCCGACCGTGGGCGACGAGGCGGCGCAGCGGCCGAGGCTCTTCTTCCAGCTCACCGTTCCGTCGTCGCGGTCGAGCGCGAAGAACAGGCCCTTCTGCTGGGCCAGGTACACGCGGCCGTAGCCCACCGTGGGCGGGAACTCGAGCGTGTCGTGGGCGTCGATCGACCACAGGCGCCTGAACGGCGGACGGTGGTTGTAGGGCGAGATGTGCTGGCGCGCGTCGTCGTAGCCGTAGGTGGGCCACGGTCGCGGATTCTCCTTCTCCGGCGGTGGCGCCGGGGGCTCCGGGGACTCGGTGGCCACGAACTCCTCGCTGGCCGAGCCGCGCTTCTCCAGGGGCTGGTTCTCGTTGTAGGCGTACACGCCGATCGCCACGCCCAGAGCGAGCACGATCAGCGCGCCGCCGATGAGGAGGCGACGTCGTAGGGACATCGCGGCTCAGGATGGCAGACGCCTACCCGGAAACGAGGAGGCGCCAGATGCGCTTCGTCACTTGAGGGATCTCGACGCTCAGCGCGGCCTCCTCGAGCTGAGCCGCCCATTCGGGTGTCCCAGTGCGCAGCACCACGCCGTCCTCGAGCCGGTAGGCCATGAACGCCGGCTCGCCGGGATCGCGACCGGCTGTGGTGAGCGGCCGCGCGCCCTCGGCCAGACCTCGCGACACCTCGAAGCGCGTGAACTCTCCCACGAACTCCGACAGTGCCTCGAACAGGCCGAGCTCGTCCTGGAAGACGGTGAGCGGCGAGGCGCTGGTTCGGAGCTCGACCGTCCGCTCCCCGAACGCGTCCTGGCGGGCGGGGGCAGAGGGGTCGCTCGCCACCTCGGCCGACAGCCTCACCGTGCGCCTGAACGAGTCGCTGCCGAACGCGGCCACGCGCCCGCCACCCGCCGCGTAGCCGCGCAGGCGGCCGAGGAGCGGCCGCGGCAGCCACAGCTCGCTGCCCAGAAAGGCCACACCGGGAGCGTTGCCGAGCGCCGGCCCCACGCGGCGGGCGAGCGCCAGATCCGTGGTGAGGTCATAGGCGAGCTGCTCGCGGTCGAGCCAGCGCAGCAGCGGGGCCACCTCGGACTCGAAGCGCGGCGGCAACCCGCCGCCGGCAAACGGCCGTTCGAGCCGCACCGAGCGCGCCGTGGTGAGCGTGTCGGCGAAGCCGTCGGCGTCGTCGTCCACCGGGTTGAGCCCCTGCCACGTGAGCGCGGGGAGCACCGCGAGCACCCTGCTGCGACCCTCGGCGGAATCCTTCTGCGGCAGGCCGGCCACCGCCAGCGGCCACACCGCGCGCTGTTGCCCGGCCCGCACGCGCACCAGGTACACGCCGGTCCGCGTCTTGCGCGGGATGCCCACGCGGAACGACCCGCCCACGCGCCCGCCTCGCCGGATCGCCTCCGGATCGCCGAGGCGCGACAGGACGAAGTCGAACGAGCGGTCGAACGGCCCGACCTCGAGCCGCGCCACCGAGCCCGCGGAGACCGCGTCGAGTGGCCCGCTGAGGCTGAAGTTGCGCACGGTGACGCCGGTGCCGGGCCGGGCCGTCCGGGAGCTGGGCACTGGAGCGGGCGCCTCCGTGCGGTTGCCGGCGCGGTCGCGTACCGCGACCGTGAAGGCGTAGTCGCCGTCCGGAGCCGGGGCGGTTTCGTCGGCGCCGGTGGCCACCTGGCCGTCCCATACGCCGGTGCGGTCGCGTTCGCCCCGGAAGCGGCGCACCACGTACGGGCGGCCGTCGTCGGTGCGGAACACGCGGAACTCAGGTGCCTCGTTCGCCGGCCCGCGATAACGGACCTCCACCCGCGGGACCTGGCCCGGCGCCCCGGGCGCGATCACCGACGGCTCGGCCTCCACGAGCTCCACGCGCGGCGGGCTGCGGTCGACATTGATCTCCTTGAACGAGTTGATCACGCGGCTCTCGTCGCGGCGCACGACCCGCATCCGGTAGGTGCCGTCGGGCACCGGGTTGCCGTCGGCGTCGTTGCCGTCCCAGGTGAAGCGGTGCTTCTCGTCGCCGGCGAGGCGCTGCCCGTCCACGAGCCTGCGCACCTCGTTGCCTTCGGCGTCGACCACCGAGAAGGTCACCTCGGCCGGCTCCGAGAGGTCGAAGCCCACCCTCGCCTCGTCGCGATAGTCGTCGCCGTTGGGCGAGAAGTTGACCGGCTTGGTGGCAAAGCGGATCACGAGCGGGAACTCGCCCTTGAGCTGCTGGGTGGCGAAGAAGGCGGCGATCGTCGCCACCACGAGCACGGCGAAGACCGCCCGGACCAGGGGCCGGGTCATGGACGCGGGAGCCTAGTCGCCGGGTCGACCTGAAAAAGTCGTGCGGCAATGCGCGTGCATCTGCTCGACCCGTCGGCCGACGTGCTGCCCTACGACCACGCCCTGGCCGCCGCGCTGGCGCGCCGCGGAGCCGACGTCGAGCTCATCACCTCGCGCTTCGTTCACGGCCCCGCGCCCGAGCCGGACGGCTTCGTCGTGGACGAGGCCTTCTATCGAGCGGCCACGCGCTGGGGCTCGCGCCGTGCCCGGCTGCGGCGGGCACTCAAGGGCGCCGAGCATGTGCCCGGCGTGCTGAGCTATCGCGCTCGCGCCCGGCACGCGGACGTCAGCCATTGGCAATGGCTATGGCTCGAGGCGCTGAGCGTCCGGCTGCTCCCGCGCGACCGGCCGCAGGTGCTGACTCTGCACAACGTGATCAGGCGCGAGCGGCCGGCCGACAGGCTCCTGGACAGCTTCGACGCGATCATCGTCCACACCCGAGCCGGCGCTGAGCTGCTCGGCGGCGGCGAGCGCGTGCACGTGATTTCTCACGGCGCCTTCACCCATCTCACCGAGCGGGCGGACGAGCGGCCGCTGCCGCCGGAGCTGGCGCGGGTGGAGGGTCCGGTGCTCCTCTACTTCGGCGTGATCCGCGACTACAAGGGTGTGGAGGTGCTGCTCGAGGCGATGCGCGGCGTGCCGGAGGGCGAGCTGTGGGTGGTGGGCCGGCCGCTGGGGGTGTCGATGGAAAGGCTGCGGCTACTCGCGCCGCCTGGCAGGGTGCGGTTCGTGGACCGCTACGTGGCCGACGACGAGCTGCCCGCCTTCTTCCGCCGCGCCGACGTGGTCGTCCTGCCGCACCTGCGGGTGGACGTGTCGGGTGTGCTCTTCGCCGGCCTGGCCTTCGGCAAGGCCATGGTCCTCAGCGACGTGGGTGGCTTCCGCGAGCTCGTGGACGACCACGGCGCAGCCCTGCTGGCGCCCCCCGGCGACCCCGACGCCCTGGCCCGAGCGATCTCCGAGCTGCTGGCCGACGCCGGCGCGCGGCGTGCGCTCGAGGAGAGGGCGGCCGCGGCCGCGGCGGGCCCTCTCTCCTGGGACCGGATCGCCGAGCGCACCCTCGAGGTCTACCGCGGGGTGGTGTCGTGAGAGCCGTCTACCTGGCCAAGAGCAAGCGCTCGGCCGCGCGAGGGCTCGACTGGCTGGTGGAGCGGGGTTGTGACGTCGCGGCGGTGGTGGCCTCCGAGCCCGACCGCTGGACGCGCGACGAGCAGCGGGTGGACCTGGTGGCGCGCCGCCACAGGCTGCCGCTGGTCGGCGAGGACGACCTCTACGCCCGGCCGCCCACCGGCGTGGACGTGGTGATCTCGTTCCTCTACTGGCGACGGATCCGCGAGCCGCTCATCTCGCTCGGCGCCATCGGGTGCCTGAACTTCCATCCCGCGCCGCTGCCCGACTTCCGCGGTCTCGGCGGCTACAACGTGGCCATCCTCGAGGGCCTGGCCGAGTGGGGGGTGTCGGCCCACTTCGTGGACGCGAGCTTCGACACCGGCGACCTGGTGGAGGTCGAGCGCTTCGCCTTCGACCGCGATTCCGCGACGGCATTCTCGCTCGACCTGATGAGCCAGGAGCATCTGCTGGCGCTGTTCAGGCGGACGATGGGCCGCCTGCTG
Source organism: uncultured Thermoleophilaceae bacterium (assembly GCA_963751105.1). GTDB lineage: Bacteria > Actinomycetota > Thermoleophilia > Solirubrobacterales > Thermoleophilaceae > JACVRW01. The sequence goes on from CAVVTG010000001.1 coordinate 400,473, forward strand.
GACGGCGAGGAGCTTCCGCGCTCGGCGCAGGGCGCGGGCCGCTACGTGAGCCGGGAGGACTTCGAGCGGATGCGGCGCGTGCGCCCCGGCGACGACCTCGAACGCAAGCTGCGGGCCTTCTGGTACCCGCCCCACCCCGGCGCGCTGCTGGAGGTGGACGGCCGTGAGCTCACCGTGGTCGACGAAGGACTGCTGGCCGAGACGGCCGACGCGTACCGCGACGCCGGGCTTCTGCCCTGATCGCAGCGGCGGTGGCCGGCCGTGCAATGTGACTGCCGTCACGCACTCGGCCCGAGCGGCCGCTCTAGGCTGAAACCGTGAGCTGCGCGGCCTGCGGCACCGAGAACCCGCCCGGAGCCCGTTTCTGCATGAACTGCGGGGCCCGGCTCGAGCGCCGCTGTCCCAACTGCAACACCAAGGCCCAGCCCGAGGCTCGCTTCTGCATGAGCTGCGGCACGGCGCTCGACGCAGGCCAGCCGCTCCCCACCGGACCGGGGGCTCCGGCCGAGCGCCTTCCGGAGGAGCGTCGGCAGGTGACGGTGCTGTTCGCCGACCTGTCCGGCTACACCGCCTTCGCCGAGCGCATGGACCCCGAGGCGGTCAAGTCGCTGGTGGACCGGGCGCTCATGCGGCTCGGCGGCGAGGTCGAGCGCTTCGGCGGCACGATCGACAAGTACATCGGCGACAACGTGATGGCGATCTTCGGCGCCCCCGTGGCCCACGAGGACGACGCCGAGCGCGCCGTGCGAGCGGGCCTGGGCATGCAGGACGCCATGGGCGAGGTCAACGAAGGGCTCCCGGCCGGGGTGCACTTCGCGCTGCGGGTGGGCATCAACACCGGCGAGGTCCTGGCCGGGGCAGTGGGCAGCGCCTACACCGTGGTGGGCGACACCGTGAACGTGGCCGCCCGCCTGCAGAGCGCCGCTCGTCCGGGCAGCGTCACCGTGGGGCAGCGCACCATGCGCGCCACCGGCCCGGCGGTCCGGTACGACCGCCTCGAGCCACTCGAGCTCAAGGGCAAGGCGGCTCCGGTGCCGGCATGGGAGGCGGTCGGTCTGATCGCCGAGCACGCCGCCGGGCGCCTCGTGCCCGCCCGCGAGTCGCCCCTGGTCGGCCGCGTCGAGGAACTGGCCGCCGTGGAGACGCTCTACGAGCGGGTGATCGAGGAGGAGACTCCGCACCTGATCACACTCGTGGGAGAAGCGGGTGTGGGGAAGTCACGCCTGCTGCGGGAGCTCGAGCAGCGGCTCGACGCTCATCCCACCCAGCCCGCCTTCCGCACCGGGCGCTCGCTGCGCTACGGCAGCGGCACGGTGTTCTGGGCGCTCGGCGAGGTCCTGCGCGCGGAGGTCGGGATCGTGGACTCGGACACGGCCGACGAGGCCTGGGGCAAGCTGTCCGGGTACGTCCGCGAGGCCGCCGACAGCTCGGATCTGGCGGCGGGCGACAGGCAGGCCGCGCTGATCGGACGCCTGCTCGGCGTGGACAGCCCACCCGAGCTCACGTCCGACGAGGACGATCCGGAGCGGCTGCGCGAGGCCTTCTTCTCGGCCCTGCGCTCGGGGGTCGAGGCGATCGCGCGGCGGCGGCCGATGGTGATCGCCTTCGAGGACATCCACTGGGCCGACGACGGGATGCTGGACGCGATCGAGCATCTCGCCCAGTGGGTGCGGGCGCCGCTGATGCTTCTCTGCCTCGCCCGCGACGAGCTCCTGGACCGCCGGCCGGGCTGGGGCGGGGACCACGGCTCGGCCACCCGGCTGCTGCTGGCGCCGCTCAGCTCGAGCCAGACCCACGAGCTCGTGGCCGCGCTCGTGCCGGAGGGCCACGAAGTGCTGCCTGCTGTGGTGGAGCGCTCGGGCGGCAACCCGCTGTTCGCGGAGGAGATGGCCCGGCGGATCGCCGAGGACGGCGGCCAGGGCACCCAGCTGCCCGACACCGTCCAGGGCGTGCTGGCGGCACGACTCGATTCGCTCGAGCCCTTCGAACGCCGGCTGGTGCAGCAGGCGGCGGTGGTGGGACGGACGTTCTGGCAGGCCTCGCTGGTCCCGCTGGCCGAGGCCGAGGGGCGCGATCTCGACAGCGCCCTGGACACCCTGCAGGCCAAGGACATCCTCGCGCCCGCGTCCCAACGGCGCCTGGCCGGCGAACGCGAGCTGGCCTTCAAGCACGTGCTGATCCGCGACGTGGCCTACTCGATGCTCCCCAAGTCGGTGCGCTCCCGCAAGCACTTCGAGGTGGGGGCGTTCATCGAGGCACGCGCCGGCGACCGCAAGGACGAGGTGGTACCTCTCCTGGCCGAGCACTACGGCCGCGCCGCCGCCCTGGGCCAGGAGGGCGACGTGTCACCGGACGAGCTGTCGGCCATGCGCGATCGAGCGGTGCGGTTCCTGGAGGAGGCCGGTGACGCCGCCGGGCGGCTCTACTCGAACCGCGAGGCCGCCGAGCACTACCGCCACGCGCGCCAGGTCGCGTGCGTGGGCGAGGATCCCGCGGGCGGGGGCCCCGGCCCAGAGACCGACGTAGTGCTCGTGCGCGTCGGCGAGAAGCTCGGCGACGTGTCGCTGCGCCTGGGCCGGGTGGACGAGGCGATCGCCGTCTGGAGCGAGTGCCTCGAATGGCACCGGGGCCAGGAGGATCTCGAGCGCGTGGCTGACCTGCACCGCAGGATCGGAGCGGGCCTCTCCCACAAGGGCGAGCGCAAGGCGGCCATCGAGCACTACCAGAAGGGCATCAACCTGTTGAAGGACGGCCCGCCCCGGATCGAGTTGGTGCGCCTGTACGAGGAGGCGGCCTGGCTCTACCTCCACACCGGGGACAACATGCTCGCCATCTACGCCTCGGAGAAGGCGCTGCGCCTGGCGGAGCGCCTGGGCGAGACGGGCGCGGCCAGCCGCGCCCACGGCATCTTCGGCCGCGTCTTCGGCCGCATCGGCGACACCGAGAAGGCCCGGCAGAACCTCGAGCGGGCGGTGGAGCTCGCGCGCGGCTCGGACCACGGCGAGACGATCCTCGCGCTGTCGGCCCTGGGCCGCCATCTGGAGATCTCCGAGGCCGACGTCCGCGGAGCGCGCCAGGCCTACGAGGAGGCGCTCGCGCTGGCCGAGGAGGTGGGCATGCTGCCCGCGCAGGTGGAGCTGCACGCCTGGCTCGCGCAGCTGGCCGTATACGGCGCCGACTGGCCGCGCGTGGAGAGCTCGACCGAGGCCAGCGCCGCGCTGGCCGAGCGCGAGGGCCTGGTGGGCAAGCTCTCGCTCCCCAACGCCCTTCGGGGCCTGCTGCGCTGGCGCGAGGGGCGCATCGACGAGGCGATCGTGCTCTTTCACCGCGCGCACGCCCAGGCCGAGCAGGTGGGTTGGTCCGAGCTCGCCTTCCAGGCGCTGTTCGGCCTGGCCACGGCGCTGCGCGACCAGGGCGATCTCGACGGGGCCACCGCCGCGCTGGATCGGGCGATCGAGGTCTGCGAACGCGCCGGGCTGATCGCGCAGTCGATCCAGGCCATGGGCGCCCGGTCGGTGATCCTGGCCCTGGCCCACCGGCCGCAGGCCGCGCTCGAGGCGGCCGAGCTCACGGCGCAGATGTCAGCGCGGCTGCACTATCCGCTCGGCAGTGCCGCGGCCCTGGAGGCCCAGGGCGTCGCTGCCCAAGACCCCTCGGAGGGGGCGGAGCTGCTCGCTCAGGCGGAAGCGGCCTGGGCGGAGCTCGACCGGCCCCTGGAGGCCGTCCGGTCCCGGCTGCTGGCCGGCCAGATCCTGCTCCGAAGCGATCCCCGGCGGGGTCGCGAGCTGCTGGAGGAAGCAGCCGTCGAAAGCGAACGCCTGGGCGTCCCCCACCTGGCCGTGAAGGCGCGGGCGGAGGTGACCTGAGCGCCCGTTACTGGCGGTCGGCGCCGGTGATCACCACGACGGTGGCGTCTCCCGCCAGGCCCTGCGTGGCGGGGTCGATCGGCTCGCGCTGGGGGATACCGAGCCGGCGGCCGACGGCCGCGGCCTCGCGCTCGCTGCCGTTCGCGTAGAGGATCACCGACTCGGCCCGCTGCTGACCCTCGGCGTCCCCGCTGTTGGCGACGGTGCCGACGTCGAAGCCGAGCCGCGTGACCTCGTCGCTCAGCGACTGAGCGAGGCCGGGCACGGTGGTTCCGTTCAGCACGGCCACCGTGACCGTCGCCGGATCGATCGCCGGCTGCTGCCGGCGATCGGCCTGCTCCTCATCGTCCCCGGCGGGCTGCTCGCCGCCCGCGGGCGTCTGCTGCTGAGCGGGGTCCGTGGCCTGCTCCGGGTCGTCCGAGGAGAACTGGCTGAGGGCGAAGGCCACGCCGATGCCGAGCACGAGCACGCCGGCGATCGCCAGCAGGAGGTTGCGCGTGCTTCCGAACAGGCGCTGGTGCCAGGGTTCCTGCGGCGGAGCGATGATCTGGGTGTGCTGGGGCGGTTTGCGCGCCGCGGACGCGCGTGCGGCGGGGCTGGCGGCGGCGGGGCCGGCGGGCACCAGCGGAGCGCCCGACGGACGTCCGCCCGCCGGCGTGGCGGGCCGGCCGGGACGTGGCGGGCCGCCTGGCGTCTTGGGAGGCACACCGGCTCCGCCGGCGGCGGTGGAGGCGCCCGCGGGACTTGCGGGGACGGCAGGCGCAGCGGGCTTGGCGGGCGACGCAGGGGCCGCGGCCGGAGAGGCCGTGTCAGCGGGAGCGGCCGGTGAGGCGGGCGCTGCGGGGGCGTCGGCGGCGAGCGGGGAGCGGCCGGAGAGGCGGGCGCTGCGGGAGCGGAGCTGTTGGGCCCCGGAGAGGCGGGCGCGCCGGTGGTGACCGCGGTCTGGCCGTCCGAGTTCTCCTCGCTCGGGGCCTCGCTGTCCGTCTCGGTATCAGGAGCGACCTCGGCTTCGGAGGACTTGTTGCCCGCAGCGGCCTGGGTGGCCACCGCCGGTCCGGCTCCCGTCTTGGCCGCCGCCGCTCCCACAGGCTGCACGGCCGGCACGGGCCGGGGAGCGCCCTCCGGCGGCTGCGCCCGGGCGGGCTGGGCGGCAGGAGCGGGGGTCGCACCGGGTACCACCGGAGGTCCCTGCGCCGCGGGACCGGCCTGGGGCTGCACCGGCATGCGGCCCGGCACCGGCTGGGCGGCCAGCTCGCCTGGCTCGGCCGCGCGCTCGGGCGCACGCCCCGCCCACTCGCGGAGCCGCTTGACGTCGCGGGCCTGCGAGAAGTAGAGGACGGAGAGCACCGCGAGCCCGACGACGGAGGCCAGCCCGGCGTAGGCGCCGATGTCTTGAACTATCTCCGGCAAGGGACGAACTCTAGACCGGGAATCGGAAGGGAGCGGACACCGGCGAGGCTATCCGGTCGAAGCCAACAGCGCACGCTCGGCCGACAGCTCGGCCACGGCCCGGGCCAGTGCCGCCGCGTCGCCGGCATAGACCAGCTCCTCGATGCGCGCGAAGGCGCCCTCGACCCACTCGTGCTCGAGCGGGGCCTGCACCGCGCACACGATCTTCTCCGCGGGGGTGGGCTGAGGCCGCTCGCCGGGGTTGAAGAGCTCCTCGTGCAGCTTCTCCCCCGGCCGTGGCCCCACCATCTCGATCCCGATGTCCACCTCGGGCTCCAGGCCGGCCAGGCGGATCATGTTGCGCGCCAGCTCGGCGATCTTCACCGGATCGCCCATCTCCAGCACGAACACCTCACCGCCGGTGGAGAGCTCGCCGGAGCGAATGATCAGTTGCACGGCCTCGGGGATGGTCATGAAGTAGCGAGTCATCCTGGGGTCGGTAACCGTCACCGGACCGCCCTGGGCGATCTGGCGCCGGAAGATCGGGACCACCGAGCCCGAGGAGCCGAGCACGTTGCCGAAGCGCACCGACGAGTAGCGCGTGCCCTTCCAGCGGTTCTGCGCCGCCTCGATGGCCCACTCGGCCAGCGCCTTGGAGGCCCCCATGACGGTGGCCGGGCTCACGGCCTTGTCAGTGGACACGAGCACGAAGCGCTCCGCCCCCGCCTCGCCGGCGGCCGCGGCCACGATGCGGGTGGCCACCGCGTTGTTGCGCACGGCCTCCACCGGGTTCTCCTCCATCAGCGGCACGTGCTTGTAGGCGGCCGCGTGGAAGATCACCGACGGCCTGTGCTCCTGGAAGACCTCGCTCATGCGGGTGGCGTCCTTGCAGTCCGCGAGCACGGCGGCCGCGCGGCGGAAGTGGCGCTCCTCCTCGAGCTCACGGCGGATCTCGAAGAGGGCGTTCTCCGAGTGCTCGACCAGCACGAGCAGCTTGGGCCCGACGCGGGCGATCTGGCGGCTCAGCTCGGCTCCGATGGAGCCCCCGGCGCCCGTCACCAGAACCGTTTGGCCTCTCAGGTACGCGCCCACACGGTCGATCTCCACCCGCACCGGCTCGCGCCCGAGCACGTCCTCCACCCGCACCTCGCGCACCTGGCGCATGAGGTTGACCCCACCCGAGAGCAGCTCGAAGGTGGTGGGGAGCGTGCGCACGGGAATGCCGCGCTCCCGGCACGCGGTGACCACCGTCTGGCGCACGGTGCCCGGGGCCGACGGGATCGCGATGATCACCTCGGACGGGCGCACGCCGTCGAGGATCCGGGGCAGCTCCGCCGTGGTGCCCAGGACCTTGTGACCCGCCACCCGCATGCCCTGCTTGCGCGGATCGTCGTCAACGAAGCCCACCGGCGCGCTGCGCAGCCCCGGGTTGCGGCGCAGCTCGAGGGCCACCTGCTGGCCGCCGTTGCCCGCGCCCACGATCAGCACCTCGCGGTCGGCCCGCTCGAGGATCGGCCCGCGTGACGGGCGCTCCACGAGCGCCCGCACAGCGAAGCGCGCTCCAGCCGTGAACACCAGGGCCAGCAGGAAGTCGAGGGCGATCACCGACCGCGGCGGGTCCACGCGGCCGATCGAGAACAGATAGAGCACCGCCAGCAGGGCGACGGTGGACACCACCATCGCCTTGAGGATGGTCTGGAAATCGCGCTGATCGACGAAGCGCCACAGCTTCGAGTAGAGGCCGAACAGCGCAAAGACCGCGAGCTGGATGGCCACGACGAGGAACAGCGTGTCCCCCAGCAGCCGGTCGTACTTGGGCGTGATGCCCTCGTCGAAGCGCAGCACGTAGGCCAGGTAGTAGGCGAGCGAGAACAGGCAGGCGTCGACAGCGACCTGGCCGAGCCGGCGCGCGTTGACCGATGACGCGATTGATCTCATTGATCGTGTGCCTGGAGGAGCAGTGTGACGAGTTCGCGGGGGTCGCGCCGGATGCGCAACCCGGTATGCGCGGGCCGCCGCTCGATGGTCACTTCCTCCGCCCGAGAGAGCTTATGCAGGCGCCCCTCCCGCATGAGCGCCTCGTCGACCGCCCCGAGCCGCCCCTCGAACGTCGTATAGACGGGCGTACCCAGCGCCACGGCCTCGCGGTTCATGGTACCGCCGGCGGAGATGACGAGGTCGGAGAAGGCGATCAGGCTCTGGGCGTCGATCGCGCGCTCGGGCACGATGAACGAGCCCAGCCGGGCGATCTCCTCGCGCTGGCCGGGTGTCCGCGGCAGGACCACCGTCTGGGCCTCGGATCCCGCCAGCCGGTCGAGCACGCCACGGAACAGAGGGTTGTCGAAGCGGTGGTAGAGGGACAGCTCGGGCGGTGTGCGCACCACCACCAGGGGGCGGTCGCGCGACAGCGAGAGCTCATCCAGCACGGCCGGGTCGGCCTCGAAGTCCGCCAGGTAGTACTCCTCCTTCAGCCCGGCGTAGCGCCGCAGCTTGGCGGGCGTGGCCCCGTAGCGCGCCAGCCGCTCGGGCGGGATGGCCTCGGGCACCATCACCACGCGGCACAACCGGCAGTTCACCTGGTGCTGCACCCAGGCGAACTCGTAGTCGAACGCGGTGGCGCTCGGAATGCGCAGGAGCCAGGCGGCCACGCTGACGTCGTTGGAGCTGTGGCCCATGGCCACGTCGAAGCGGCGGCCACGGGCCCAACGCAGCAGCGCCGCGCTGCGCGACGCCAGGCCCACGCCCTTGGAGGCCAGCCGCCCACCGCGATGGCGGCCCACCGCGGTGTGCTCGATGCCGAAGCGCTCGCACAGCTCGAGCGTCTGAGCGAAGTCGCGGGCGGTGACCTCGACATCGTGACCGTCCGCCCGCATGATCTCGATCAGCGGCCGCATGACGAGCACGTGCGGGCTGTTCGTCAAGTCGATCCAGATGCGCACGGACGGGTCGCTACCCTACCTCGCCGTGCTTGCCTCGATCACGGATCCGATCGTCGAGGTGGCCGTGGACGTGGTGGACGCGCTGGGTCTGCCGGGAGTGTTCGTACTGATGCTCCTGGAGAGCGCCTGCATCCCCGTGCCCAGCGAAGCCACCATGCTGTTTGCCGGCTTCAACGTGTCGCGCGGCGAATACAGCCTGTTCGCCGCCACCGCGGTGGGCTCCCTGGCGAACCTCGTCGGCTCCTGGATCGCCTACGGCGTCGGCTACGCCGGCCGGGTGGACGTGCTCGAGAAGCACGGGCGCAAGCTGCACATCAAGAAGTCTCACCTCGAGTGGGCCGACCGCTGGTTCGAGCGTCACGGCGACGCCACCGTGTTCTTCACGCGCATGCTGCCGATCATCCGCACGTTCATCTCGCTACCCGCGGGGGTCGCCCGGATGCCCTTCTGGCGCTTCAGCGTCCTGAGCCTCCTCGGCTGCATCCCCTGGGTGCTGATGCTGACCTTCATCGGCAAGCAGGCCGGGGACAACTGGGAGAGCTGGAAGGACAACCTCCACTACGTCGACTACGTGGTGGCGGCGGCGATCCTGCTCGGCTTGATCTGGCTCCTCGTGCGGCGGCGGCGCAGTCCGGACGCCGAGCCCGAGCAACAGACGGAACCGGGCTCGGGCCCCGAGCCGGAGCGGGCCTGACCGACCCTGGCACCGGCGGCGCCGCGAACGCGCTGCCGGTGGCCCACGCCCTCGGCCTGGGCGCTCTTCAGGGACCCGCCGAGCTCCTGCCGGTGTCGAGCTCGGGCCACCTCGCGCTCGTGCCGCGTCTGCTCGGCTGGTCCTACTCCGATCTGCCCGGGGGAGTGCGCAAGACCTTCGAGGTGGCGCTGCACGCCGGCTCGGCGCCGGTGCTCGCACTGGCCGCCGCCCGCGGGCCCCGCCTCGACGCGCGAGGAGTCGCGCTCACGCTGGCGCCGGCCGCGCTTGCCGGGCTGCTGCTCGAGAGCCCGATCGAGGAGCGGCTGGGCTCGGCTCGCTCCGTGGCCCTGGCGCAGGTGGCCGCCGGCGCGGCGCTGATCGCCGCCGACCTGCGGCCCGGGCGCCGCAGGCGAATCGGGCGCCGCGACCAGGCGGCGGTGGGGCTGGCGCAGGCGGCTGCCCTCGTGCCGGGCGTGTCGCGCTCGGGCGCTGCGATCACGGCAGCCCGGCTGCGCGGCCTCGACCGCCGGAGCGCCGCCGCTCTGTCGCTGTCGGCGGCGCTGCCCGTGACCGTGGGCGCCACGGTGCTCAAAGGCGTGCGGGCCGCGGGCGGAGGCCTGCCGCGTGAGCTGCACCGTCCGATGGCGCTCGGCGCCGGCGCCGCGTTCGCGTCCGCGCTGGTGAGCCTGCCCCTGGCCCGCCGCGCTCCTCCGCTGCGGTTGGTGGGGGCGTACCGGATCGCCCTGGGGGTCGCGTGCCTGACGCGCCGCTGACCTCCGCCGGGTGCGCTTGAATGGCCGGCATGGCCGAGGGCGCATACGCACGCGCGGGAGTGGACCAGGCGCTGTCGGGCAGCGCGGTGGCCGCACTGGTGGGCGTGCTCGCCGGGATCGAGACCGGCCGGCCCTCGCGCGCCGCGCTGGGCTCGGGCCACTACGCCAACGTGCTGCGCATCGACGACCGTCGGGGTTTGGCGCTGTCCTGCGACAGCGTGGGCTCCAAGGTGATCGTGTGCGAGGAGCTCGGGCGCTACGACACGATCGGCATCGACCTGTTCGGCATGAACGCCAACGACGTGATCTGCGTGGGCGCCGACCCGATCGCCCTCCTCGACTACATCGCGGTCGAGGAGGCCAACCCCGAGGTGCTGGAGCAGATCGGCATCGGCCTGCGCGAAGGCGCCGAGCGAGCCGGAGTGGAGATCCCCGGCGGCGAGCTCGCGGTCCTGCCGGACGTCGTGCGCGGGCACCCTTCGCCCCACGGCTTCGACCTGGTGGGCTTCTGCGTCGGGCTGGTGGACCTGGACGCCGTGATCACCGGAGACCGGATCGAGCCGGGCGACGCGCTCATCGGCATCCCTTCGAGCGGCATTCACTCCAACGGGCTCAGCCTCGCGCGCCGGGTGCTGAGCGACCTGCACGAGCCTGCTGGGCGACACCACGGCCGGCGACCTCCTGCTCGAGCCCACGGTGATCTACGTGCGTGCGGTGCGCGAGCTGCTGGCTTCGGATCTCGACGTACGCGGGCTGGCCCACATCACCGGCGAGGGGTTCCTCAACCTCCTCCGGCTCGAGGCCGAGGTGGGCTGGCGGATCCACTCGCCCCTGCCGGTGCCCGAGGTGTTCGAGCTGATCGCGCGGCGCGGCGCGGTGGAGGACGCGGAGCTCTACGAGGTGTTCAACATGGGCTGCGGCTTCTGCGTGGTCGTGCCCGAGAGCGAGGCTGCCGTCGCGGTGGAGCTGCTCGGCCAGCACCACCCCGGCAGCGCCGTGATCGGCAGCGCCACCGGCACGGCGGGCGCGGTCGAGCTTGTTCCTCAGGGCCTGACAGGACGGCGGCCGGGCGGCTTCGTGCCCGCCGGCGGCTGAGCGCTACGCCGCCTCCCACAGCTCGCCGGTGAGAACCCGCGTCGGCTTTACGCGCCAGTCGCCGGCCAGCCGCCACAGCTCGGCCTGGGCGCGCGGCCCGGGCAGGTCGCAGACGGCCTCGACCTCCACGGCGGCCATCGTCGGGAAGCGGGCCAGCGCCGCGGTGATGCCCGGCCGCTCCTGCACCGAGGGGGTCGCCCCGGCGGCCACCGCCGCAGCCCGCCATTCCTCGTACGGCCGCTCGGCGGGGAGCCAGTAGTCGTCGCCGAAGCGCAGCGCCGGCATGGGCGGGCGTCCCGTCCGACCCAGCTCGGTCCTGGTCTCCTCGAGATCAGCCCCGAAGGCCTCGACCATCGCCGCCGACTCGAGGTCGATCCGGAAGCGCTCGGCGTCGAGGCCCGCCCGGCGCGCCTCCTCCACGAGCGCCTCGGTGCGGTCGAGCCGGCGCCGGTGGCACATGATCCCCTCGCGCAGCGCCCGCAGGAAGCGCTCCTCGGCCTCCGAACCCTGATCGGCCGCGGCCTTGACCGCCATGCACGCCGGGAAGGTCGAGCGCAGCGGTCCCGCGCCGCTCCACAGGCGCGGATCGAGCGGCATCCGCGAACGGGCCGAAGCCTCCAGCCACTCGATAATGAGAAATGAAAGGTCACCCTCGTACTCTCGGGCCAGGCCACCCATCACGTAGGTGATGTCGAGGTCCCCGCCGAACTCCGTGAGAAGTTGGCGTAGGGCGGGCTCACTCGCCCACGATGCTGAGCAGGCAGGATCCGTGTAGTACCTGACGCGTACCGGCAAGAGACTGCGGAAAATAGATGACGGTGATCGGCACCCGCATAGGCGACCGCTATCGGCTCGAGGAGAAGATCGGCTCGGGCGGGATGTCGACCGTCTATCGCGCCTTCGACCCCACCCTCGAGCGCTGGGTGGCCATCAAGCTGATGCACCGCGACATCTCGAGCGATCCCGACCAGCTCGAGCGCTTTCGCCGCGAGGCCCGGGCGGCGGCCCAGCTCAACCATCCCCACCTGGTCACGGTCATCGACGCCGGCGAGGACGAGGGGGCGCCCTACATCGTCTTCGAGTACGTCGAGGGGGAGACGCTCAAAGAGCGCATCAAGCGCCAGGGCCGGCTGCCCGTGTCGGAGGCGGTGGCCTACGCGATCGAGATCGGGCGGGCGCTCGAGTGCGCCCATGCGAGCCGGCTGGTGCACCGCGACGTCAAGCCCCAGAACGTGCTCATCGACGCCGACGGCCGCGCCAAGGTCACCGACTTCGGCATCGCCCGCTCGCTGGAGTCGCACGGCCTGACCGCCACCGGGCGGGTGCTGGGCACCACCGACTACGTGTCGCCCGAGCAGGCCCTGGGCGAGGAGGTCACCGAGCAGTCGGACATCTACTCCCTCGGCGTCGTGCTCTTCGAGATGCTCACCGGCGAGCCGCCGTTCAAGGCGGAGACGCAGGTGGCCGTGGCCATGAAGCACGTGAAGGACCCGCTGCCCGACGTCCAGCGGCTTCGCCCGGAGATCTCGGCCGCGCTCGCCGCCGTGGTGGAGCGCGCCACCGCGAAGGAGACAGGCCGCCGCTACCAGTCGGCGGCGGAGCTGGTGCACGACCTGGAGGAGGTCCTGGCCATCGAGGCCGCCCGTACCGGCGAGGCCAGCGGCGAGGCCACCACGGTGCTGGGCTCGCTCACCGGCGACACAGCCGACTTCGCGCCCGTGAGGATCCGTCATCCCAGGCGGGTGCTGGTGCTCACGCTGCTGGTGCTCGCCGCCGCCGCGGTGGCCGTCGTCTACTTCGCGAGCCGCACTGAGAAGGGCCCCGGCGCGGATCCCATCGTGGCCGAGCCGCCCGGTCTCGAGCGCGTCGAGCTCGGGCGCCAGGCCGCCACCAACTACGACCCCGAGGGCGACGACGGCGAGGAGTCGCCCGACGCGGAGAACCTCGTGCTCGACGGCATCGTCTCCACCGGCTGGGACACCGAGACCTACCAGGCCGGCTTCGAGGGAGCCGGCAAGTCCGGCGTCGGCCTGTACGTCGACGCCGGCGAGGAGATCCCGGGACGCCGCCTGGCGCTCATCACCTCCACCCCGGACCCGGAGTTCAGGGCCGCGGTCTACGCCGCCAGCACCACCGTCCCCACCTCGCTCAGAGGCTGGACCAAGGTCAGCCGGACCAGGGCGATCACCCGCGAGCGGGCGGTGTTCCGGCTGCGCTCCCCGCGCGACGAGCGTTTTCAGTACTACCTCGTCTGGATCACGAGCCTGCCCGAGTCGGGCAAGGCGACGATCCAGGAGATCCGGCTGTCGCGGCAGGGTTAGCCCGGCTGGGGCTCCCCGAGCACCAGCTCGGCGTCCTCGAACACCCGCGAGCGGGTGCCGGTCGCCGCCGCCGTCATCCCGCTCTCGGCCAGCGCCTCGGCGTGTCCGGGAGCGTCGGCGTTTGCCTGCCGCGCCTCGGCCGAGGCCCACAGCTGGAACAGGACCATCCCGGTCTCGGTGGGCGCCACGATCCGCAGCAGGCTGCCCTCGGGGGCGGGCAGAATTCGCTCCAGCCGCTCCGCCGCCTCGAGCAACGCCGCCGTGTCGCCGTCTACCTCCAGCATCGCCAAGACGCCCATCTCAGAAACGGTAGCTGCGCTCTTCCTCGTAGCGCTCCAGGGCGAGCGCCAGCAGGCGGTCGAGCAGATCCGGATAGGAGAGGCCGCTGGCCTCGAAGAGCTTGGCGTACACGCTGGTGGAGGTGAAGCCCGGGATGGTGTTCAGCTCGTTGACGAGCACCGCGTCCTCCTCCACGAAGAAGTCGACCCTGGCCATGCCCGAGCAGTTGACGAGCTTGAACACCTCGACAGCCAGGCGCCTCACTTCCTCGAGCTGCGCCGGCGGGATGCGGGCGGGCACCACCAGCTCCATGCCCCCCGGCTCGTACTTGGCCTCGTAGTCGTACCAGTCGCCCTTTCGGATGACGATCTCGCCCGGCTGGGAGGCGATCGGCTCCAAGTGCCCCAGCACCGAGCACTCCACCTCGAGACCGCCGGAGAGGCGCTCCACCAGGGCCACCGGATCGTGGGCGAAGGCGAGGGCCAGGGCCGAGTCGAGCTCGGCCTCCGACCACGCTCGGGAGATCCCCACCGACGAGCCCAGCCGTGCCGGCTTGACGAAGGCGGGCGCCGCCAGCGTCACCGGGGAGCCCTCCCGCACGGCGACGTACTCGACCTGGGGAATGCCGTGTGCGGTCATCAGATCCTTGAACACCGCCTTGTCCATGGCCACGGCCGAGCCGAGCACCCCGGCTCCCACGTAGGCCACGTCGAGCAGCTCGAGCAGGCCCTGCACCGAGCCGTCCTCGCCGAAGGGCCCGTGCAGCACCGGAAACACGACCTCGGCGCCCTCGAGCCCGCGGCCCGGCCGCAGGGGCAGCGGCTCGCCGGCGAGCGTCCAGGCGCCGTCGCGCTCCAAGCGCACGTCGACCACGTCATGCCCGCCCTCGGCCAGGCCGGCGCGCACCGCTTGGCCGGAGGCCAGCGAGACGTCGTGCTCGCTCGAGCGGCCGCCGGACAGGACGGCCACCTTCACGGCTGCGGCCTCACGGTGCCTCGGGCTCCGTGTTCTCCAGCGTGTCCTGCTCCTCGAGCACACCGATGAGGATCAGCACCTGGGTGCCCTCGTCGACCTCCGAGCCGCTCCCCGGCCGCTGGTCGATGACCACGCCGTCCTGACTGGGATCGGTCACCGTGCGCTCGCGCGTGACCGGCGCGAGGCCGGCGTTGCCGAGCTGGGTGGTGGCGTCCTGCTCGCTCAGGCCGACCACGTCGGGCACGTCGGCCTGCGGAACCCCGGTGGAGACCACGATGGTCACGGTGCTGCCGCGTTCCAGCTCGCTGCCGCCGGACGGGTTCTGCGAGATCACGTTGCCCACCGTCTCCTCGGACTCCTGTTCCTGCACCGTGGTGCTCAGGCCGGCGCTCTGGATCTCGGACTCGGCCGAGGCCTGCGAGAGGCCCACCACGTCCGGCACGCTCACCTGCTCGGGCCCGTTGCTCACCAGCAGCCGCACGCGCTGGCCGCTGCGCACCTCGGCTCCCTCGCGCGGCACGGTCCTGATGGCGAGGCCGTCGCGGACCTCGTCGGAGAACTCGCGGTCCACGGTCACGTCGAGACCCGCCTCCTCGAGCTCCGCGATCGCCTGGGGCTCGCGCAGGCCCGCCACCGGCGGAACCGGCACGGCCGGCGGGCCCTCGGAGACCTCGACCGTCACCACCGAGCCCACCTCGGCCTCCTCGTTGGCGTTGGGATCCTGGTCGAGGACCTGGTCGACGGGTTGCTGGCTCTGCAGGCGCGACTCACGCACGTCGAAGCCCGCTCGCTCGAGCTCCGCGCGGGCCTCCACCAGTTGCTGGCCGACCACTCGCGGCACCTCTCGCTTCTCTGTGGTGAACGCGCCGGTGGCCAACAGGTAGGCGAGCACGGCGGCGAGCGCCAGGGCCAGGAGTCCGAGCGTGAACCAGGGCCAGCGTCGCCGCTTCTCGCTCGGCTCGTCCACCAGCGCCACCGCGCCCGTGTCGCGTCCGTCTCCGGCCGGCAGAGGGATGGGAGCGAAGGCGGTGGTGCCCTCGCCTCCGTTGTCGGCCGCGTCGATCTGGGCGCGAGCCGCCTCGAGGCCCTGGGCGAAGTCGTCGGCCGACTGCCAGCGCTGCGCCGGGTCCTTGGCCAGGGCGGCCATCACCACCGCCTCGAGGGCGGGATGCACGTCGGGGCGCAGCTGCGAGAGCGGGGTGGGCTGCTCGGACAGGTGCTTGAGCGCGATGGCCACCGCGCTGTCGCCCTCGAAGGGCAGCCGCCCCGCGAGCATCTCGTAGAGCATCACGCCGATCGAGTAGAGATCGGACGCCGCGGTGACCGAGTGGCCCTGGGCCTGCTCGGGCGAGAGGTAGTGCGCGGTGCCCATGATCGAGCCGGTCTCGGTCATCTCCGACGCGCCGGCGCGGGCGATCCCGAAGTCGGTGACCTTGGCGTGGCCCTCGGCGTCCACGATCACGTTGTGCGGCTTGAAGTCGCGGTGGATCACGCCGTGGCGATGGGCAAAGCCCGCGGCCAGCAGCACCTGGCTTCCGATGTCGATCACCTGCCGCTGGGGCAGCGGCGCGCCGGCGGAGACGATGTCCTTGAGCGTGCGGCCGCCCAGGAGCTCCATCGCGATGTAGTAGGTGCCCTCGTGCTCGCCGCGGTCGTAGACCCCCACGACGTTGGGGTGGGAGAGACCGGCGGCGGCCTTGGCCTCGCGCCGGAAGCGCTCGACGAACTCCTGGTCCTGGGCAAAGCGGCGGTGGAGCACCTTCAACGCCACCTCGCGGCCGAGATGCGTGTCCTCCGCCGCGTAGACGTCGGCCATGCCCCCGGACCCGATGCGACGGGCGATCCGGTAACGGCCGTCGACGAGCGTGCCGGCGGCGACCTCGGTCACTCGGAGCCGCTCCCCAGCATCGCTTCGAGCACCTGCTTGGCGATCGGCGCCGCCACCGTTCCGCCCTGTCCCGTCGTGCGCTCGACGGTCACGGCGACCGCCATCTGCGGGTCCTCCACGGGGGCGAAGCCGATGAACCAGGGCTGGGTGAACTCGCGGTTGGCGCCCACCTCCGCGGTACCGGTCTTGCCGGCAACCGTGATCCCGGCGAGCGCGGCCGCGGTACCGGTGCCCTCCTCCACCACCCGGCTCATCATGGCGGTGAGCTGCTCGGCCGTCTCGGGCTTCATCACCCTCGACTGGAGGTCGGGCTCGATGCGCTCGGAGACGCGGCCGTCCTTGCGCACGATCCGGTCGGTGAGCCGAGGCTTCATGAGCTGACCGCCGTTGGCCACCGCGGCCGCCACCTGTCCCATCTGAAGCGGCGCGGCGCGGATCTCGCCCTCGAGTCCGCCCTGCCCGATGGCCACCCGGCCGACGTCGAAGCCGTCCTCCACGTAGCGGCCGTCGCCGTTGATCACGCCGCTCGGGATCATCTGGTTGTCGGGATAGTCGAGCTGAGGATCCTCGTAGAAGCCGAATCGCTTCATGTACTCCACGAGCGTCCCGCGGCCGACGCTCTCCCCCACCTGGGCGAACACGGTGTTGACCGAGTTGGTGAGGGCGTCGGTGAAGGAGATCGGGCCGAAGCTCTGGCCGCCGGCGTTGGCCAGCTCGACCCCGCTGATCGTCTTGGGCGAGGAGCCGTCGATCACCGTCTCCGGCGTGACCTCGCCGCTGTCGAGCGCGGCCGTGGCGGTCACCACCTTGAACGTCGAGCCGGGCGGGTAGAGCTCCTGCGTCGTCCGGTTGAGGGTCGGCTTGTTGGGGTCGCGGTTGAGCCGGCCGAACTCGCTCGGGATCAGGTTCGGGTCGTATTCGGGGATCGACACCATCACGCGGACCTTGCCGGTCTTCGGCTCGATGGCCACCACCGCACCCTTGCGTCCCGCCAGGCCGGCCACGGCCGCTTCGGTGCCGGCCACGTCGAGGTTCGTGACCACATCCCGCCCCTCGCGGTCGCGGCCCTCGAGGCCGGCGAACAGTGTCTCGAACTCGTCCTCCTGCCCGGCGAGGTCGTCGTTGCGCTCGCGCTCGAGCCCGATCCGGCCGTTGGTCAGGAAGGAGTAGCCCACCGGCTGTGCGAACAGCCCGCCCGTGGGATAGGTGCGCGAGAAGACGCGGTTCTCTCCCCGGCCCCGTGCCACGTTGCCGGCCAGCACCGTGCGGCCGTCACTGGCGAAGATCAGCCCGCGCGGGATCTTCTGCTCCTCGATCAGCTCGCGCCGGTTGTTGGGGTTGTCGGCCAGGCCCTCGGCGTCGAGCACGCTCCAGTACGAGGTGAAGCCCACCAGCACCGCGAACAGCAGCACGAACAGTCCGAACAGCTGGGCGATCTGGCGGTTCAGACCAGACCACCCCTGCGAATCCGCTCCCGGCGAGCGCTGTCGGAGACGATCAGCAACAGGGCCAGGAGCACCATGTTGGCCAGCAGCGAGCTGCCGCCGTAGGACACGAGCGGCAGGGTCACGCCGGTGAGCGGGATCACGCGGGTCACGCCACCGACGATCACGAAGACCTGGATGGCCAGCACGCTGGTGAGGCCCACGGCGAGCAGCTTGGAGAAGCCGTCGGAGGCCAGCATGGCCACCTTGAAGCCCCGGAACACGAGCAGCAGGTAACCGCCCATCAGCCCGGCCGCTCCGAACAGCCCCGCCTCGTTGACCAGCACCGAGTAGATGAGGTCGGTGTGGGCGGCGGGGAGGATCGTCCCGCCGCCGGGTAACTCGAGCAGAGCGTTGCCGAAACCCTGGCCGAACAACCCGCCGTCGGCCTGGGCGAAGAGCGATTGGGCGATCTGGTAGCCCTCGTCGTCCACCCGCTCACGGGTGAAGGGGTCCAGCCAGATCTCCACGCGCTCGCGGACGTGGTTGACGTTGTCGGCCAGGACGATGGCCCCGCCGAGGAACATCGTGGCGCCCACGCCGATAATCGAGAGCCGTCCCGTGGCCACGTAGAGCAGGGCGAGGAAGCCGCCGAAGAACATGAGCGAGCTGCCCAGGTCCCGAATGAAGATCAGCATCAGCATGGCCAGGCCCCAGACCAGCAGCAGCGGGCCGAAGTGCTTCGGCGAGGGCCGCTCGCGCAGCACCGCCACCAGCGAAGCGACGAAGACCACCAGCAGCACCGATCCGGCCGGCCCCAGGCCGAGAACGAGGATGGCCAGCACCGTGCCCACGGCCGGGAGGCCGTAGAGCAGCAGCTGGCGCTGGTAGGGCAGCGGGCGCAGACGCGGCCGCACCAGGATGTCACCCGTCTCGCGCAGGTAGCTGGCGAGGAAGATGATGATGCCGAGCTTGGCGAACTCGGCCGGCTGGAACTGGATCGGGCCGAGCTTGATGGCCAGGAACGCGCCGTTGACCTGCTCGCCGATGCCGGGCAGCCGCGGCATCACGAGCAGCGCGATGCTGCCCGCCGCGATCAGGTAGCGGTAGCGCTCGAGCACGTGGTGGTCGCGGATCACGAGGATCGTGATGCAGAAGAACGCCAGCCCGACCACGAACCACTGGGCCTGCTCGCGAGCCAGCTCGGCGTCGATGCGATAGATCAGCACCAGGCCGATCGCGGCCACGAGCGCGGCCAGCGGGAACAGGTAGGGATCGGCGTCGGGCAGCCGCGCCCGGATGAACAGGTGAGCCACCACGCAGAGCCCCAGGAAGACGGCTCCATAGGTGAGCGTGGCGTCCTGCACGTCCTCGGTGCGGGTGGCCAGCACCGCGGCGAAGCCGGCCACCACGAGCAGCGACACCGGCAGCAGTCCGAACAGCTCGCGCGTGCGGGCGGACATCAGGCGCCGCCCTCGAGCTGGCCGCGCTCGAGCGAGCGCACGAGGTCCACGGCGTCCTCGCGGCTGCGCCACTCGTGGTCGAGGACCCGCGCGCGCCGGGCCGCCGGGATCGCCCGCGCCGGCATTCCGCTCGCGTAGGTCTCGTCGTAGAGGTCCACTCCGAACGGCAGCTCGTAGGGGACACCCTGGTAGATGGTGACCAGGCCGCCGTCGTTGGTGCCGACGAAGTAGACCTGGCGGCTGAGGGCGTACAGGGCCGTGACCGCGGCGGCCATCAGGGCCACGCCCAGCACGAGCTTGAGCGCGAGGCGACCTCGGCTCCGGTGGCGGGCGCGACGAGCCGAGGTCCGGGCGGGCCGGGGAAGCCGGCGCGCGGCGGGGGCGGAGGACCCCTGAGTGGGGTCTGTCCGGACAGGCGCCGCGACGGGCGCCCCAGCCCGGACGTCGTCGGCGGTCAGCTGGCCGGCGATCGTCTCCTCGTCGCCGGGCACGGCGCCGGCCGGCAGCTCGTCGCCGCCCTCCAGCCTGAACATCACGACCGTGATGTTGTCCTTGCCCCCGCTCTGGTTGGCGGCGCGGATCAGCGCCTCGGCCGCCGCGTTGAGGTCGCCGGCGCCGCGCAGTATCGCGCCGACCTCGTCGTCCGAGATCATCGACGTGAGCCCGTCCGAGCAGAGCAGGAAGACGTCGCCGGGACGGCCGGGGACGGTGTAGGTGTCCACCTCCACGTCGGGCTCGGGGCCGAGCGCCCGCGTGATGATCGAGCGCTGTGGATGGTGCTCGGCCGCCTCGGGCGTGATCTGGCCGCTGCGCTCGAGCTCGGCCACCAGCGAGTGGTCGCGGGTGATCTGCACGAGCTTGCCGTCCCGCAGCCGGTAGGCCCGGCTGTCGCCGACGTGAGCGAGGCTGATCTCGTCGCCCACGACCTTGGCGGCGGTGAGCGTTGTGCCCATCCCGCGCACCGATTCGTCGCTCACGGCCAGGTCGTAGATGCGCCGGTTGGCCTCACGCAGCAGGTCGGAGAGCTGGGCCTCGGCGTTCTCACCATCCGCGACGGCGCCCTCGAACGCGTCGGCGGCCATCGCCGAGGCCACCTCTCCCGCCCGGGCGCCGCCCATGCCGTCGGCGACGGCGAAGAAGGGCGGCCGCAGGACGAGCGAGTCCTCGTTGGCGCTGCGCTGGCGTCCGACGTCGGAGCGGCCCACCTGCTCGGCTATGCGCAGGGCCACGCGGCTACTCCTGGTACCGGTACTCGCTGTCGCCGATGCGGATCACGTCGGCCATCCTCAGGCGCTGCGTGCTCTTGACCTGGCGCCCGTTCAGGTAGGTCCCGTTGGTCGAGCCCATGTCCTCGAGGTACATGTACTCACCCTGGGCGAAGATGCGGGCGTGGGCGGAGGAGGCGAACGGATCGTCCACCCGTACCTCCGCACTGTCGGAGCGCCCCATCGTCGCGCCGTCGGCTAGGTCGAAGCTCGAGCCCGGCTCGTGACCCAACGCCGCCACCACCTCGAGCCTCGGGGACACCCCCGCGCGCAGGTCCGGGATCGCCGGCTCGCGCCGCCCGCGTCCCGGCGGCTCCGCCGGCTCGGCCACCGCGGAGGCGCCCTCGTGACGGGAGAGGTCGCGGATGGCGCTGCGCGCCACCCAGAGCAGGAACAGGTACAGCACCAGCAGGAAGCCGAACTTGAGCGCGACGGCGAGCGGTTCGTCCATCTGCGCGCCCTTATTCGAGCTCGAAGGTCAGGTCCGTGACGCCGATGGTCACGCGGTCGCCGTCGCGCAAGGGCACCTGGTCCACCCGGCGCCCGTTCACCTTCACGCCATTGGTCGAACCGAGGTCGACGGCGTGCCAGCCGTTCTCGTCCCGGCGCAGCTCGGCGTGGCGGCGCGAGACGTTGGGATCGGAGACGACGACATCGCACTCCCGGCTGCGACCTATCACCACGCGGTCCCCGCTGAGCACCTGGCGCCGGCCCTCGGAGACCAGGAGCGCCTGGCGGCGGTCGAGCGGCGCCTCGAGCTTGCGCGCGGCGCGGTCGGGCGAGTAGACCATCGTGTGCCCGAAGTCGCCCGCCGACGGGGCCGGAGCGAGCGACGGCTCCTCCGCCACCTCGTCCTCCGGCGGGGCGAGTAGCTGGGCCTGGATGCCGAACTCGCCGAGGTCGAGGCGCTCGTCGGTGTGGAACTCGATCTGAGGGCGACTGGTGAGCGCCAGGGACTCCTGGCGGGCGTGCTCGAGCAGGTAATCCGAGAGCTCCTTGCGGAGGGCGGGCTCGTAGCTCGTGAACTGCTCGCGGTCCTGGGGCGAGAGGAACACCCGGTAGTGGTTGGGCACGTAGACGCGCGAGACGGAGACCATCTGGTTCTCCTCCATCTCCTTGGCCAGCTTGTGGGCGAGCTCGACCGGTTGGACGCTGGTCTTGAACGCCCGGCCGAAGGCGCCCTCGACCAGGCCTCCGAGCTTCGCCTCCAGGTTTCGCAGCATGCTCATCCCGTCTCGCAGGGTAGTCCGATCCCGGGACCGAAATCAGCCATCAGGCCGTGGTCACTCGTGGCGCGCGCCAGCCCTCGGCGGGCGCCACGATCTGGGACACGGACAGCGCGATGAGAGCGGCGGCTATCGAGCCCGCCACGGCGCCTCGGGCGGTGTCCTGAGCCACCTCGGCGGCCAGCGCGTCGCCCAGGGCCACCTGCGCCGCGATCAGGCCGAGGGCCCATGCGCCGGCGCCCACGAGGTCGAACGCCAGCCAGCGTCCGCGCAGCACGAACGGCAGTGCCACGGCAAAGGCCGCCCAGACGAGGCTCGGCAGGAGCGCGGGCGAGCCCACCAGCGGAACGAGCGCGTCGGACACGGCCGCCGAGATCGAGCCCTCCCAGTCCGCCCGCGCGAGCGTGCCGTCCGGCGAGCCGAACAGCAGCACCCGGCCGGTGAGCGCCTCGCCGAGCACCAGCCACCAGAGGCCCGCAGCGGCGAGGCCGGCGCGGCGCCAGGGCGTGGGGGCGAGGGCCGCCAGCCCCACGAAGGCGGGGCCCAGGGCCACCGTCCCGAGCAGCGGCGCGATCACCGGCACGCTCCACAGGAGGCCGGCGCGCGGCAGCAGGAAGGGGACGGGCGCGGCCGCGGCCGCGAGCAGGATGGCGGTGCCCTGGCGATCGGTCTCGGGCGCCACGAGCCAGACGCACAGGCCGAGCACGGCGAGAAGCCAGCCGATCCGCGGCAGCAGCGCGGTGGCTCCGGCGGCGAGGGCGGCCGCGGTGAACTCGGAGAAGGCCGGCTCCGGGCCGAGAGTGGACAGCACCGCCAGCACGAGCGCTCCCGCCAGCAGGCCCGCGCCCGCCCGTTCTACGAGCCGGATCTGGCGCGACCTCTCCCCGGCGAGCCCCGGACGGCCGAGCAGGCCGGCGGGGAGCACCGGTGGCCTGGGGTCCTCAGGACCGGGGCCCTGCGGCACCGTTCGAGCCTCGTCTCTCCCCGCGGGGTCGTCTCGGCCGGCCAGCCAGCGGTGGCGGCCGATCAGGCCTCGGCGGCGGCCGGTGCTGGGCAGGCCGACCCTGCGCAGCGTCTCGGGCTCGACCAGGCCGCCCTCGTCGGTGAGCTCGTCCTGGGCCGCGCGCAGCTCCGCGCGCAGGTCGGCGGGCGCGGGGCGGCGCGCCGGGTCGGCCTCCAGGGCGTCGTCGATGACGTCGCACAGCTCGAGCGGCAGGTCGCGCCGCAGCCGGGACAGCGACGGCACGGGGCGGCCGAGGCGCCGGGCGGTGGCGGCGGGGCCGGCGGCGCGCACCGGGTTCTGGCCCGACCAGGTCTCGTAGAGGGTCAGGGCCAGCGAGTAGACGTCACAGGCGGGCGTGATGCGCGCGCCCTCCGCCTGCTCGGGCGCCATGTAGGCGAGCGTGCCCACCACGTCGCCCGTGCGGGTGAGGGCGTCGCCCTGGACGAGGTGCGCCACCCCGAAGTCGGTCAGCTTGGCGAAGCCCACCCCCGCGGCGGGCTCGGCCACCACGATCACGTTCTGGGGCTTCACGTCGCGGTGGATGACGCCGCGCGTGTGCGCGTGGGCCAGCGCCTCGGCCAGGTCGGCGCCGATGCGGGCCACGTCGCGATCGGACAGCGCCCCGGCACTCAGCAGCTCGGCCAAGGTTCGGCCCCGAACGAGCTCAGACACGAGGTAAACGTCGTGTTCGTCCGAAGCCAGCTCGTAGATGCCGACGATCGCCGGGTGGTTGAGCCGGGCGGCCGCCACGGCCTCGCGCGCCACCCGGTCGCCGCTGCCACGCTCGCGCGGGATCGCCTTGACGGCCACCTCACGCTCGAGCTTCTCGTCCCAGGCCGCCCAGACCACACCGAAGCCGCCGGCGCCCAGGCGCTGCTCGAGCCGGTAGCGATCGAGCACCAGCCGGGGCCCCGAAGATTGCGCAAGCCTTTGTGTAGGGTCGGAGGAACCCAGCGGCAGGGTGCCGGGCTCGTCCTCAAGGCCTGTCTCGGAACGGTTCATCCCAGGTTCTGTTTCGGTCCGCGGAGAGCGCGTCCTGCCCCCCGTTCATACTCCCACCGAGGCGCACGGGACGCCTTCAAGCGCTAGGAGAGATACTGCTGTCCTTCCTCGACGAACCGGACGAGCCAGTACGAAGTCGTACACGGCGTCGGCCGCCAGGCGGCGGCCGGTCCACCGACCGCCAGACGCTGATGGTCCGCAGGACCCTAGCGATCGGCGCCGGCCTCGTGGTGCTGATTCTGCTCGTGCTCGGCTTCCGCGGGTGCCTCAGCGCGCGCCAGGACAGCGCGATCAAGGACTACGTGTCGGACTCGAGCGAGCTCATCAACCAGTCCAAGCTGGAGGGGGAGCAGCTGTTCGGCCTGCTGGGCAGCGAGGGCGGGCAGGACGAGAACGTCGACTCGGCCAACGCGGCGAACGCGCTGCGCAGCGAGTCGGCCACGCTCGTTGACCGCGCCCAGGATCTCGACGCCCCCGACCCGGTCGCGTCCGCCCAGGACTACCTGGTCGAGTCGCTCGAGCTGCGCCGCGACGCCCTCGACGTGGTCGCCCGCGAGCTGCCGGGCGCGTTGGCCGACCAGGAGCGCCGCCAGTCGAGCGATCGCATCGCCGAGGTGATGCAGGTCTTCCTCACGAGTGACGTGCTGCTCCAGGCCCGCTTCATCCCCAGCCTCGAGAGCGCGCTCGACGAGGAGGGCCTCGCCGACGAGGTCACCCTGCCCAAGGCCGCGCGGCTCCAGTTCGTCCCCGACACGCAATGGGTCCAGGCCGACTACGTGGCCGACCAGGTGGCGGCGCTACGTAGCGGCGAGGGCGGGACGACCGACGACGCCGCGGCGCCCGGTCTGCACGGCAACGGCCTCGGCACGGTCACGCTTGGCGGTGTGGCCCTCACGCCGGGCGGCTCGGCCACGGTTCCATTGGCCAGCGACCTGTCGTTCGACGTCCAGGTGGTGAACCAGGGCGAGAACAACGAGACCGACGTGAACGTGAAGGTCACCGTGGGCGAGGGCGACGACGCGATCGTGGCCGAGGAGGCGATCCCGGAGATCGCCATCGGCGAGGCCCAGAACGTGACCATCCCCGTCGGCGGGGAGCCGGCCACGGGCCAGAACGTGCCCATCACCGTGGAGGTCGAGCCCGTGCCGGGTGAGGACGTGACCGACAACAACACGGCCGAGTTCACGGTCATCTTCACCAGCTGAGCACGGCGATACCCTGACCCTTCGTGGACGATCTGAACTCCACGCAGGGGATAGTTGCCGTGGCGGCCGCCGGGGTCGCGGCCGTGGCCTTGCTCTTCTGCATCGTGCTCGGCGTCAAGCTGCGCCGGCTGCGCGCTGCTCAGCGGATGGTGCTCGGCAGCAGCGAGGCCGACATCGTCGCCCACGCCTCGGGGCTGCAGGAGGCGTTCGTCCAGCTGCGCGACTGGGTCGAGGAGTCGGCCGCCGGCCTCGAAGCTCGCGTAGGCTCGGCCGAGCAGCGCATGGACGGCTGCGTGGCCCACACCTCGCTCGTGCGCTACGACGCCATGAACGAGCTCTCCGGCCAGCAGTCGAGCACGGTGGCGCTGCTCGACTCCCGCAGCACCGGGGTGGTGATCTCCTCGATCCTCCACCGCGACCAGGCCCGCTTCTACGTCAAGCAGGTGCGCGAAGGCACTCCCGAGTACGAGCTTTCGCCCGAGGAGCAGGAGGCCGTGGAGACCGCCATGGCCGGCACGGCCGCCCGGGCCTGATGCGGGTTGCCTACCTCGGTCCCGCGGGGACCTACAGCGAGGAGGCGCTGCGCGCGTCGGCCCGCGGCGAGCTCGAGGAGGTTCCCTACCCCACCATCCACGACGCGGTGATGGCCGTCCACGACGGCGGCGTGGACCAGGCCGTGGTGCCGATCGAGAACTCGCTCGAAGGAAGCGTGGCGGTGACGCTCGACACGCTGGTGCTGGAGGCTCGCGACGTGCGCATCGCCGCCGAGGTCGTCCATCCGATCCGGCACTGCCTGATAGCGCTCCACGAGCTCGAGCTCACCGAGGTCACGCGCGTGATCTCCCACCCCCAGGCCACGGCCCAGTGCGCCCGCTTCCTGCGTGAGCGGCTCCCCGGCGCCGAGCACGTGAACGCGCCCTCGACCGCCGACGCCGTCCTGTCGCTGCGTGACGCCGGGCGGGGAACCGCGGCACTGGGCTCGCGGCTCGCGGCCGAGCTGTACGGCTCGGTCGTGCTCGCCGCCGGCGTGGAGGACCATCCCGACAACGTCACGCGCTTCGTCTGGCTGGCCCGAGCCGCCGAGGTCGAGCCCCCGGCGTCCGAGGACGGCGCCAAGACCTCGATCGTGTTCTGGGGCGGAGGCGACCAGTCACCCGGCTGGCTCGTGGACGTGCTCGGCGAGCTGTCGGAGCGCGAGGTGAACCTCACGCGGATCGAGTCGCGCCCGCGACGTATCCGCCTCGGCCACTACATGTTCTTCGCCGACCTGGAAGGCGCGGCCGAGAGCCGTCCGGTGAGCGCTGCTCTCGCCGCCGTGGGCGAGCACGTCGAGGAGGTGCGCGTGCTCGGCTCCTACCGCTCCTTCACCGGATGAGCGCAGATTGCAGACAGGACCTCTCAGTACACTGAGCCCAGCGTGGCGGTCCGGGCGGAGCTGACCTTTCACACCGAGGTGGGTGACTCGGAACCAGGCCCTGCCACCGCGCTGCTGCGGGCCGGCCGGCCTGCGCAGCGCTCGTCTTCCTCGTCCGGCCGGGTGCTCGTACTCAACGCGTCCTACGAGCCGATCAACGTCTGCACCGTCCGCCGCGCAGCCGTGCTGATCCTCAAGAACCGCGCCGAGGTGCTCGAGAAGGGCGAGTGGGCCCTTCACGCGGAGTCGTTCACCCTCGACCGCCCGGTGGTCATCCGTCTGCTCACCTACGTGCGCATCCCGCGCGACGCCCACCGGCGCAAGATCACCCGCCGGGCCGTGTTCGCGCGTGACCTCTGGACCTGCCAATACTGCGGCCACGAGCGGGGCAACCTGACCGTCGACCACGTGATCCCCCGCTCGAAGGGCGGCGCGTCCACGTGGGACAACATCGTCACCTGCTGCGCACCCTGCAACCGGCGCAAGGGAGACAGGCTGCCCAAGCAGGCCAACATGGTCCCGGCGAGGGCCCCCAAGGCCCCCAACCCCACCATCTTCATTCACGTGGCGGCGCCCACCATCCCCGCCGCCTGGGAGCGCTACCTCATCACCCGGCGATGAGCGAGGCGCCCGGTGGCGGCGAGTCTGTCCCGCCCGCCAGCCGCGCCGAGCGAGTCCTCGACCAGGACCAGCGGCCCGCCACGGTGGCGTCGGTCAAGAACCTGCGGCGCTGGCTGATCGTGGCCGGCGTGTGGGCGGTGGCCGCCACGGCGATCGCGGTGTTCGCCCTGATCAAGGCGGACGAGGCCGACGACGCCGGGCGCGAGCAGGCCGCGGGCGATCTGGGCCGCGTCCAGCACGAGCTCGACAACCGGATCGACGAACTGGAGCGCAGCGTCGACCAGGCCCCGTCCTCCGAAGACATAGGGCAACTCGACGACCGGCTCACCGAAATCGAGGACGGCGGCGCCCAGACGTCCCAGGACATCGAGCGTCTCAACGGCCGTCTGGACGCCCTCGAGCAGCAGGTCCAGGCGCTCGAGGACAGCGCCCAGACATCCGGCGCCGAGGACACCGAAACGACTCCCTGACGGGCGGGCGCCAAACCGACCTCGCCGTCTGCTTCAATGGGACTTACCAGGGAAAGGAGGTGGTCCGAACGTTGACTGACAGAATTCTTGGGACCCTGGAGGTGTCCGGCCGCTAGATCGGTGCTGGGCCCCGTAGTGCGTAAGCCGCCAGCTTGACCGGCGGCGCACGTGGAGATTTAGCGGAGTCCCACCCGAGACACCGCCGGTGCTGACGAGGACCGGGAGTGGTTCCTCTGGTCGCAGTACTCGAGACCGGCTGAGTCCAGCAGCAAACTGCGAGGGGCGTCCCATCGGGGCGCCCCTCGTGCGTTCCGGGAGCAGCTGCCGCTCCGTTTGTGATCGATTGACCCTCTGGTGGGGGGTGAACCGATCACAGACGACAGCCGCCCACGATGTCCCGACCCCTTCCCCAGCCAATCTGAGGCGCGGCGTCCGCCGCGCAGGTCCGAGCGGCGCGCTACTCGCCGTCGGTCGCCTCGTCCTCGGGCGGCTCGGCCTCAGCCACGGGGCCCGCGGCGTCCGCCGCGTCCGCCCCAGCCGGCTCCGCCCCGTCCGTACTCGGCTCCTCCACCGCCAGCACCGGCGCTCCGGTGTCCGGCTCGGAGGTCTCCATCACCAGGGCCACCGCGCTCACCACGTCGTCCTCGCGCAGGTTCATCACACGGACGCCCTGGGCGGGGCGGCCCTGCTTGGAGATGCCCCTGACCCCGGTGCGCTGGACCATCCCGTTCTGGGAGATGAAGACCAGGTCGTAGTGCTCGCGCACGATCAGCGCGCCCGCGAGCCCGCCCTTCTTCTCGGTGAGGCTGATGGTCTTGACGCCCATCGCCCCGCGTCCCTTGACCGGGTACTCCTCGATCGCCGTGCGCTTGCCGTAGCCGTTCTCGGTGACCACCAGCAGCTCGGTGTCGGGGCGCACCACGTCCATGGCCAGCACGCGGTTGTCGCCGCGAGCCACGTTCATGCCCCGCACGCCGGCGGTGTCGCGGCCCATCGGGCGCACCTGGTCCTCGTTGAAGCGCGCCGCCTGGCCCGAGCGCGAGACCATGATGATGTCGTCGTCGCCGCCGGTGCGGCGCACGGCCACCAGCTCGTCGTCATCGCGGATGTTGATCGCGATGATGCCGTCCGCCTTGATCGGCGTGTTGTAGGCGCCGAACTCGGTCTTCTTGATCTGGCCCTTGCGGGTGGCGAACACGAGGTACTTGCCCTCTTTGAAGTCACGGGTGGCCAGCACTGCCTGCACGCGCTCGCCCTCGCGTAGTGGCAGGAGGTTGACCAGCGCCCGCCCCTTGGCCGTCCTCGACGCCTCGGGAAGCTCGTAGACCTTCTGCCGGTAGATCTTGCCGCGGTTGGTGAAGAACAACAGGTAGTCGTGCGTGGAGCTGACGAAGAGATGCTCGATCCAGTCCTCGTCCTTCATCTCCATGCCCATCACGCCCAGGCCGCCTCGGCGCTGCTGGCGGTAGGTGGCCAGCGGCAGCGTCTTGATGTAGCCGGAGTGGGTGATCGAGATCACCATCTGCTGGTCGGCGATCAGATCCTCGATGTCGATCTCGTCCTCGGAGTGCGTGATCTCGGTGCGCCGCTCGTCGCCGTAGCGCTCCCGGATCTCGGTGAGCTCCTCCTTGATGATGTCCATCACGCGGGCCTCGTCGCCGAGGATGTCTCGGAGCTCGCGGATGCGCTCGACCACGTCGCCGTGCTCGGTCTTGATCTCGTCGGTCTGCAGGGCGGTGAGGCGCTGCAGGCGAAGATCGAGGATGGCCTGGGCCTGGATGCGAGACAGCTCGAAGCGCTCGATCAGTCCCTCGCGCGCGGTGTCCGGATCGCGCGAGCCGCGGATCAGCTCGATCACCTCGTCGATGTTCGCGATCGCGATCAGCAGGCCCTCGAGGATGTGGAGCCGGGCCTCGCGCTCGGCGAGCTCGTACTTGGTGCGGCGCACGATCACGTCGCGCTGGTGGTCGACGTAGTTGCGCACGATGGGCAGCAGCCCGAGCGTCCGCGGCACGCCGTCGACCAGGGCGACCATGTTCACCCCAAACGTGGTCTGGAGCGACGTGTGCTTGTAGAGCTTGTTCAGCACCACCTTGGGGATGGCGTCCCGCTTCAGCTCGATCACGAGCCGGATGCCCGACTGGTCGGACTCGTCGCGGAGATCGGAGATCTCCTTGAGGCGACCGTTCTGCACCTGCTCGACGATCTTCTGCATCAGCCCGCTGCCGTCTCCGCGGCCGTCGCCTTTGTACACCTGGTAGGGCATCTCGGTGACGATGATCGCCTCCTTGCCCTGGCGCAGCGGCTCGATGTGCGCGCGCCCGCGGATGACCACGCGGCCGCGGCCGGTCTCATAGGCGTCGCGGATGCCGCCGTGCCCGACGATCATGCCGCCGGTGGGGAAGTCCGGGCCCTTGAGGTGCCTCATCAGTCCACTGACGTCGATCGACGGGTCGTCGATGTGGGCGATGACGGCGTCGATGGCCTCGCGCAGGTTGTGCGGAGGGATGTTGGTGGCCATGCCCACCGCGATGCCGGAGGAGCCGTTGACCAGCAGGTTGGGGAAGCGCGCCGGCAGGACCAGCGGCTCCTGGCGCGACTCGTCGTAGTTCGGCGAGAAGTCGACGGTGTCCGCGTCGATGTCACGCAGCATCTCCGTGGCCAGCCGCGACAGCCGCGCCTCGGTGTAGCGGTAGGCCGCCGGGGGATCATTGTCGATCGACCCGAAGTTGCCCTGAGGCTCCACCAGCGGATAGCGCATGGCAAAGTCCTGGGCCAGGCGCACCAGCGTGTCGTAGATCGCGCTGTCGCCGTGCGGGTGATAGCGGCCCATGACGTCACCGACCGTGGTGGCCGCCTTCCGGAACGGCCGCGTGGGCTGCAGGCCGTTCTCGTTCATCGTGAACAGCACGCGCCGGTGCACCGGCTTGAGGCCGTCGCGCACGTCCGGCAGCGCCCGCCCCACGATCACGCTCATGGCGTAGTCGAGATAGGAGGAGCGCATCTCCTCCTCGAGCCCGCGAGGCTCGACGTTCCCGCCGGTCAGCTGATCAATCGACATGGCTAGTGGTCCCCTCAAACATCCAGGTTGGTCACTTCCTTGGCGTGGCTCTCGATGAACTCACGGCGCGGCTCCACGGCGTCACCCATGAGCATCGAGAACACCTGGTCCGCGGCGCTGGCATCGTCGACGGTGACCAGCTGCAGCGTCCGGTTCTCCGGGTCCATCGTCGTCAGGAAGAGCTGGCGCGCGTTCATCTCGCCGAGCCCCTTGAAGCGCTGCAGCGGCACGCCGTCGCGGCAGATCTCGAGGACCTTGGTGTGCAGCTCCTCGAAGGAGAGCGCGTCGCCCTCCTTCTTGCCGAGCACCACGGTGAAAGGCGGGGTGCCGGCGAGGCTCTCGAGCTCCTTGTGGATCTTCACGAAACCTCTGTACTCGGGCGTCTCGAACAGCGCGCGGGCCAGGCGATAGGTGGCGGCCGTGCCGGTCTTGCGCTCCACCACCCGCACCACCAGCTCGGTCTCGTCCTGGCTGAGCAGTTCGGTCTCGTAGGGCTCGCTCTCGGGATCGTCGCCCTGGAGGATGGCGATCACCGCATCGGAGTCGGCCGCCCCCTCGTCGAGGATCGTCGACTCCTCCAGGAAGGTGATCGGGTCGTGCCCCCACTCGGCGCGCAGCGCCGCGGCCCAGCCCTCGTACTGCTTGAGCAGCCGGCCGTACTTCTGCCAGCGCGCGTGAGTGAGGCTGAACTCCTTGCCCTCCCGGTCGGCCACCTCCAGCTTCTCGAGCTTGTCGCGCAGCAGCACCTCCTCGAGCTCCGATTCCTTCTCGATGTAGATGTCCTGCTTGCCGGACTTGACCTTGTAGAGCGGCGGCTTGCCGATGTACACGTAGCCGGCGTCGATCAACTCGGGCATCTCCCGGTAGAGGAAGGTGAGCACGAGCGTCCGGATGTGGGCTCCGTCCACGTCGGCGTCGGTCATGACGATCACCTTGTGGTAGCGGGCCTTCTCGATGTCGAACTCCTCGCGGATGCCGGTGCCGATCGCCGTGATCAGCGCCTGGATCTCCTTGTTGGAGAGCACCTTGTCGATGCGGTTCTTCTCGACGTTGATGATCTTGCCGCGCAGCGGCAGGATCGCCTGGGTGTTGCGGTCCCGGCCCTGCTTGGCCGAGCCGCCGGCCGAGTCGCCCTCGACGATGAAGATCTCCGCCAGCGCGGGATCTCGCACCGAGCAGTCGGCCAGCTTGCCGGGCAGCGTGGAGTTCTCGAGCGCCGACTTGCGCCGGGTGAGGTCGCGGGCCTTGCGAGCGGCGTCGCGGGCCCGCTGGGCGGCAACGGCCTTGCGGATGATCTGATTGGCCTCGGTGGGATTCTCCTCGAGGAACTCGGCCAAGCCCTTGTTGACCGCGGCCTGGACGAAGCCCTCCACCGGCGGGTTGCCGAGCTTGGTCTTTGTCTGGCCCTCGAACTGGGGGTCCTGGATCTTGACCGAGATGATCGCCGTGAGCCCCTCGCGGACGTCCTCGCCGGAGAGGTTGTCGTCCTTCTCCTTGAGCTCGCCCTTCTGGCGCGCGTAGGCGTTGATCGTGCGCGTGAGCGCGGAGCGGAAGCCGGACAGGTGGGTGCCGCCCTCGTGCGTGTTGATGTTGTTGGCGAACGAGAGCAGCGCCTCCTGGTAGGAGTCGTTCCACTGCAGGGCGACCTCGACCTCGCCGGTCGAGGTCGAGTCCTCCATGTACACGACCTTCTTGTGCAGCGGCGCGCGTGTGCCCTGGCTGTGGAGGTACTTGACGAAGTCGACGATGCCGCCGTCGTACTGGAAGGTCGTCTCGAAGCGCTCCCCGCGCTCGTCGCGGAACTCGATCCGGAGGCCCTTGGTGAGGAAGGCCATCTCGCGGAAGCGCTGCTCGAGAACGGTGCGGTCGTAATCGATCGTCTCGAAGATTTCGAGGTCGGGCAGGAACGAGATGCTCGTGCCGCGACGGTCGCTCTTTTCGCCCTTCGTGAGTTCCGTGGTGGGGGTGCCGCGCTCGTAAGACTGGGTCCACTCGTGACCGTCGCGCCAGATCGTGAGGTGCAGCCACTCGGCGAGCGCGTTGACCACCGAGACGCCCACGCCGTGCAGCCCGCCCGAGACCTTGTAGCCGCCGCCCTCGCCGAACTTGCCGCCGGCGTGCAGGACGGTGAGCACGACCTCGGCCGCCGGCCGCTTCTCCTTGGCCATCGTGTCGACGGGGATGCCGCGGCCGTTGTCGGTCACCAGGACGCTGTTGTCCGGGTGAATGACGATCTCGACGCAGTCGGCCTCGCCCGCCAGAGCCTCGTCCACCGAGTTGTCGACGACCTCGTAGATCAGGTGATGCAGTCCACGCAGGCCGGTGGACCCGATGTACATACCGGGTCGCTTGCGCACCGCCTCGAGGCCCTCGAGGACGGTGATGTCCTGGGCGTCGTAGCTGCCGTTCTCGGGCCTATCCGCCAAACCATTCCTTCCGTTCACGCAGCCTCGTGGGCTGCGGACACCATGAAAAGCCCCGAGTCCGGGCCAGCTTCGGCGGCCGGGTCGGGGCGGTACATAAGACCGCCTCTGATACTAGCAGCCTAGCCCCCGCTCCGGACGCTCCCGAGCGTTACAAAATCCCCGCAAATGGCGCAAAAATGAGCCAACGAGTCGGTGCTCTCGACGTTGGGCCGGGGAGCGTCGGGCGGCGGGCGCTTGGTTCGGCTCCGAACCATCCGCCGGACCGAACCATCCGCCGGACCGGGCAGCCGAGCTGAGTGCGGCCTCAGGTCGGGCGGCCCACCACAAAGCGCAGCCGGGCAAAGGCCGGGCCGGGGCCGGCCTTTGCTCCCGCGGCGGCGGCGACCGCGTCGTTCAGGCGCACAAGGAGATCAGGCCCCACGAGGTCGAGCTCCTGAGCCCACACCGCGGACTCGCAGGCCAGGGTGAGCACTCCGCGCCGCTCGGCCACCGGCGCGGCGAAGGTGGCGAGCTCCGCGCCGGCCACCTCCGGCCAGAGTGCCTGAGCGCGCGCCAGCGGAGTGGCGGGCTCGACGTCGGCGAGCACGGCCTCGAGCGCCTTGGACAGGGGACGAGGGGCGACGCGCCTCACGCGGCCGCCCGGGCCGGCGCCACGATACGGCCGGCCTCCACCCGCACGAGCTCCGTGCCGTGGCCGATCCCCGGCACGTGCTCGGCCTCGGTGGTGGTGATCACCGCCTGGCCGCTCCCCCGCAACAGCTCCGCGAGCAACTCGCGGCGCTCGGCGTCGAGCTCGGACATGACGTCGTCCAGGAGCATGAGGGGCGGGTGGGCCCGCCGCTCGGCCAACAGGGCCCGCTCGGCGAACAGGAGCGCCAGCAATGCGGCCCGCTGCTGACCCTGCGAGCCGTAGGCGCGCAGGGTCAATCCATCCAGCAGGAGCTGGAGCTCGTCGCGATGCGGGCCGTGCGCGGTGAAGCCGCGGTCGAGGTCGGCCTGGCGGCGCTCGGCGAGCTCGGCGGCCAGCGCCGAGGCGTCCGCGGCTGGGGACCGTGGCCGGTAGCGGAGCTCCGCCTCGCCCGGCAGCCCCAGGCTCGCGGCAAGCCGCGCGAACGGCTCACGCAGGCCGTCCACCGCCTCGCGGCGATCCTCCATCAGCCGAATCCCCTGAGCGGAGACCTCGGCGTCCCAGGCGTCGAGTGCCGCGGGCCCGGACACGCCGGCGCGGACCCGGGCCAGCAGGGCGTTGCGCTGGGCCAGCGCCCTCGAGTACGCGCTCCGCGTGGCAGCGCGGGCCGGCCAGAGCGCCGCCACCACCTGATCGAGATGGGCCCGGCGGCCGGCGGGAGGGCCCTTGACGAGCTCCAGGCGCTCCGGGAGGAACACGCTGACCAGCGGCCGAGCGGTGGCCGAGGCCAGGCTGTCCACCGCATTGCCGTCGACGGTGAGGTGTTTGGCCTCGCCCGGCTCGAAGCCGACCTCGATGCGATGCGACGACTCCTCGTCGCGCGTGTCGAGCACCACCCTCGCCACGCCCGCCCCGCGGCTGACCAGCTCGCGCTCGTTCGAGGTTCGCGGGGAGCGGCCCGTGCTGCCGAAGAAGAGCGCCTCGAGCAGATTGGTCTTGCCCGCGCCGTTCGGCCCTGCAACCACCGTGAGGCCGTCGCTCAGATCGAGCGCGGCGTGCCGGTAGTTGCGGAAGTCGCGCAGCTCGACCCGGGTGACCACCAGGGCCGGCATCCGCTCACACGTTCAGGCGAATGGGCATGACGAGGTAGCGGAAGCCGGCGTCATCGCCACTCGACTCGATCAACCCGGGCCGCAGCGGGCTGATCAGCTTCAGGATGAGCTCCTCCGACTCGGCGCTGTCCAGTCCGTCACGGAAGAACTCAGGGTTGAAGCCGATCTCGAGCTCCTCGCCCTGGAAGGGCACCGGGAGCGACTCGCTGGCCTCGCCGACATCCGGCGTCTGCGCCGAGACATCCAGCGCGCCCTCCGAGAAGCGCAGGCGGAGCGGCGCGTTCTTCTGAGCCAGCAGGCCGACACGGCGCACGACGTCGAGGATCTCATCGCGGGCCACGCGCAACTCGTGCTCGTAGCTCTCAGGAAGCAGCTGCTGGTAGTTCGGGAAGCGCCCCTCTACGAGCCGCGACGACAACACCACGTCCTCCACGGTGAAGATCACCTGGTTCTCGAGCGCCGCCACGCCGATGGTCTCGGCGTCGCCGGCACTGGCAATCCGGCTGAGCTCCTGGAGCGTCCGGGCCGGCACGTTGGCCTCGAGGTCGCTCGAGAGCGCCGTCTCGAGCGTGGTCTCCTTGACGCTCAGGCGATACGAGTCGGTCGCCACCATGCGCAGCTCGGTGCCGCTGGCGGTGACGAGGACGCCGGTGAGGTGAGGCCGCGTCTCATCGCGTGACGCGGCCCGGGCGACCCGGGCGATCGTGTCCACGAACGCCCCGGCGGGCACGGTCAGGCCTTCGTCTCCGGGTGCCTCGGGCAACTTCGGGAAGTCCTCGGTCGGGAGCGTGCGCAGGTGGAACTTGGCCGCGCCGGATACCACCTCCACGTCCTGTTGCGAGGACCGGTACTCGAGGGTCAGGTCGTCCTTCGGAAGCGAGCGAACCACGTCGAGGAGGAGCCGGCCGGGAACGACCACCTGTCCGTCGGTGGCCTCCTGCGCTTCGAGGGCCACCCGAACGCCCATCTCCATGTCGGTGGCCTGGAGTTCCGCGCGACCCTCCTCGATCCTGAGGAGAACGCCGGCCAAGGTTTGGATGGCGCTACGCGTGGATGCAGCCCGCACCGCGACTCCGAGCCGCGCGAGGAGCGTTTCACGGGAAACGGTGAGCTTCAAATCACTGCCTTACCTGGATTGAGGTGATTGGGGCCTGTAGATCGGTGTACATCTCGCCCAAACCCCGGTGCGGAGCGAGATCGATCCTGTGAGCAAGCTGTTGATTCTTCCAGTTCGATCGGTCATCACAAGGACGGGCCGAGCTTTACGCGCAGGTTGTCGACCGCGCTGCGGACAGTCGCGTCGGTCTGAATGGCCGAGCTCACCCGGTTGACGGCGTGTATCACGGTGGTGTGGCTGCGGCCACCGATTCCCCGGCCGATCTCGGGCAGGCTGTGCTCGGTCAGCTCGCGCGCCAGGTACATCGCTATCTGTCGTGCGATGGCGACGGTGGGGGTGCGGTCGCGCTCGACGAGGGCTCGAGGTTCGACGCCGAACTCGGCGGCCGCGGCGTCGAGGATCTCGGTGATCCCGCAGGCGTCGGTGCCGGTGTCGGCCCCGAGCCGGCGCAGCACGTGGCGCACGAGCTCCGGCGTGGGCGGCTCACCCGTGAGCGAGGCGTAGGCCACCACCCGGATCAGCGCGCCCTCGAGAGCCCGGACGCTGGTGTCCACCCGCGCCGCGATCTCGCCGACCACCTCGGGCGGGACCTCCACGCCGTCGAGCAGAGCGCGTTTGGCCAGAATGGCGCGACGCGCCTCCAGGCTGGGCGCCTCGAGCTCCACCACGAGGCCGGCACGGAAGCGCTCGATGAGCCGGTTCTCGAGGCCGGCGACGTCCTCCGGGCTGCAGTCGGAGGTCATGACGAGCTGGCGACCGGAGTCGAGCAGGGAGTTGAAGGTGTGGAAGAACTCCTCACGGGTCTTCTCGCGGCCGGCGAGGAACTGGACGTCGTCGATCAGCACGACGTCGGAGCTGCGGAAGCTCTCCTTGAAGCGGTCGGTGCGCCGAGCTCTGATCGCCTCGACGAACTCGCCGGTGAACTCCTCGATCGTGGCGTAGCGCACGCTGAGCCCCGACCCGTAGCGGAGCACGTAGTCGCCAACCGCGTGGAGCAGGTGCGTCTTGCCTGTGCCCGGCGAGCCGTGGAGGAACAGCGGGTTGTAGGAGTGCGCCGGCAGCTCGGCCACGGCGAGCGCCGCCGCGTGGGCGAAGCGGTTCTCCGGGCTGATCACGAACTGCTCGAAGGTGTATTTGGGATTCAGGTGCCCGGCGCGCCCGGCGTCTCGCGGGGACGGACGCGCCGCCGGCGTGGCCGGCTCACGCCAATCCGAGCCGACGATCTCGACGCTGGCGTGCTCGTGGAAGCGCTCGGTCGCGGCGCGGCGCAGCAGAGGGAGGTAGCGCTCCGTCACCGAGGTCCGGATGTGATCCGGCGCCCTCACGTAGAGGGTGCGGCCATGCACGGCGGCCAGCTCGAGCGGCTCCAGCCAGAGGTGAGACTTGAAGTCCGTGGTCTCACGGCGGAGCGTCTCGCGGATGTCGTCCCAGATCAGGTCGGGCGGTGCGGGCAAGGCTTGACGCGACCCTCCTCGGGGCCTCGACGAACGGGCTTCGTGCGGGGGAGGGACGGACGGTTCGGATGACGACGCTGCCCTCGGCGAGCCGAGTGTACACCCGGTTTCAGGGCCTCGCGCCGGTCTCTCGGCGTGGCCTCGCAAAACGCGAGAAAAGCGTCCGCGGCGGCCCCGGCGGGTTGGTCTCGACAGGAAATCGACAGGTATCCGCGCGCCGATCTTGTACCCTGGCCCGACCCGATGAAGCGCACCTATCAGCCGAAGAAGCGCAAGCGAGCCCGCACCCACGGGTTCCGAGAGCGCATGTCCACGCGCGCGGGGCGCAGGTTGCTGAAGCGCCGCCGGGACAAGGGCCGCAAGCGGCTCACTCCCTAGCCGGCCATGGCCGACGGTGCGCGCCGAAAGCGCCGCAGGCTGTCGCGCAGCGGCGAGTTCGAGCGCGTTTACCGGGAGGGACGCTCGCACGCAAGCCGCTACCTGGTGGTCTACGCCTTCCCACGGCAGGCGGCCGACGACGACGACCCGAGGCTGGGGATCTCAGTGGGCCGGAAGCTCGGCGGTGCGGTCGAGCGCAATCGGATCAAGCGTCTGCTGCGCGAGGCGTTCTGGGCGGCGGCCGGTGATCTGAGGCCGGGCCACGACTTCGTGATCGTCGCCCGCGCGCCCGCGGGTGAGCTCGCGCGCTCGGGTGGCGAGACGGCCATCGAACAGGAGCTGAGGTCCGTTCTCAAGGAGGCGGGGCTGGCCGGCTCCGAGCCCGCGTCGTGAGTGCCGCGGGTGGGGCGGCGCGCTCGGTCGTCACAGCCCCGGTGCGCTTCTATCAGCGCGTGATCTCTCCCGGAATTCCGTCCCGCTGCAAGTACTATCCCTCGTGCTCCGAGTACGCCGTGCAGGCCGTTCGCAGCTACGGTGTGTTCCGGGGAGTCGTACTCGCTGCCTGGCGGTTGCTGCGCTGCAACCCCTGGAGTCACGGAGGGGTCGACTTCGTGGAGAACCAGAAGCTGTTTCCCCCACGCTCCCACGCCTAGCCCATGTTCATAGCCAACGTCCTTCAGCCGCTCATCGACGCCTGCGAATGGGTGCTCGAGTTCTGGCACGGCGTGATCGGCGACGGGGCGAACTCCTGGGGCTGGTCGATCATCCTGCTGACGTTCACCGTCCGCATTTTCATCCTGCCGCTGACGTTCAAGGGCGTGAAGTCGATGCAGCGGCTGCAGACGCTCCAGCCCGAGATCAAGAGGATCCAGGAGCGCTACAAGGACGACAAGCAGCGCCAGCAGCAGGAGGTCATGGCCTTCTACCAGTCGGAGAAGGTCAACCCGCTGGGCTCGTGCCTGCCGCTCTTGCTGCAGATCCCGTTCTTCATCTCGCTCTTCTACCTGCTGCGCTCGGACTCGTTCAAGGCCGACATCGCGGCCAACCCAGGCTTCTTCCCGATCGACGACCTTGCGGCGAAGGTCGACGATCCGGTGCTGCTGGGCGTGCTCATCGTGCTCTACGTGGGGACCCAGCTCGCGGCCAGCCTCGTCACGGCCATCAGCGCCGACCCGATGCAGCGCCGCATCATGCTGGCGCTGCCGTTCGTCTTCGTCATCTTCATCATCAACTTCGAGGCGGGGCTGATCCTCTACTGGATCACCACCAACGTCTGGACCATCGGGCAGCAGCTGCTGGTGAAGAAGCTCTATCCCAAGCCGGTCCTGGACGCCGAGGCGGCGGAGGAGAAGGCCAAGGACAAGCCAGCACGCGGCAAGCCGGCGCCCACGGTGGCGGCCGTGGCGGCGGAGACCGAGGTCAAGGACGGCGAGAGCGACGGCAAGAAGGACGGCAAGAAGGACGGCCGCAAGGCCAAGGCCGAGAAGGTCGCGGCGGGCGCCGGCGGAGGCAACGGCGGCCCGGCCAAGACGCCGCCGCCGTCCCCGCGCAAGAAGAAGAAGCGCTCCGGGCGCCGGCGCTAGCGCTATGTCCGTAGGCGAGGAACCGCGCCCCGAGGAGTTGGTCGCCGAAGCCGAGGGCGAGAGCCTGGGCGAGGCCAAGTGGGCGGCGGTCAAGGCCCTCGAGCCGCGCTTCCCCGGGATCGAGGCCGAGTCCGTGCGGTTCGAAGTGACCGAGGAGCCCGAGGCCGGCAGGCCTGCGCGGGTGCGGGCCGAGGTCGACCTCGAGAGCTGGCGCGAGGCGGCAGGCCGCATACCCGAGGAACCCGTGGAGCGGGTGCGGGCGATGGTGTCCCGCGTGGTCAACGCGCTCGGGCTGAGGGCGACGGTAGACATCAGCGAGAGCGACGATGAGATCCGCGCCACGGTCAACGGCGACGACCTCGGACTGCTGATCGGCAAGCACGGCTCCACCATCGACGCCCTCCAGCACCTCGCTTTCCGGGCCGCCTTCAGCGGGGCCGGGGAGCGCAAGCAGGTGACCGTCGACGCCGCCGGCTACCGCGAGCGCCGCGAGGCGGCGCTCCATCGCATGGCGGACCGGGCCTCGGCCGAGGCGCTGCAGTACCACCGCCCGGTCGAGCTGGAGCCCATGCGGGCCATGGAGCGCAGGATCGTGCACACCTACCTGGGCGAGCGCGACGACGTCGAGACCCACAGCGAGGGCGACGAGCCCGACCGGCGGCTGGTGGTCTCGCCGAGCCGCCCGCTCTGAGCGGGTCGGCTGAGACGCCGGCTGCGCTGAGCGCCCGCTACGGGTTGCCCGAGGCCGCGGAGGCGCAGCTCGGCCGCCTGCTGGATGCCTTGGCCGCTGAGCCGGATCCGCACACCACCGCCGGTGCGCCCGACGAGGCGCTGGTGGTGCACGTGGCCGATTCGCTGAGTGGGCTGGAGGTCCCGGAGCTCCGGACGGCGCGGCGGGTGGCCGACCTCGGATCCGGTCCGGGCTTTCCCGGCCTCGTGCTGGCGGTGGCCAACCCTCGCGCGCGGGTGGACCTGATCGAGTCGACGGGGCGCAAGACCGCCGTGGCCGCGCGGCTCCTCCAGGCGGCACAGATCACGAACGCCCGGGCGATCACGGCGCGGGCGGAGGAGTGGGGGGCGATGGTGCCGGCCCTCGGTGGCGGGGCGGGGGTCTACGACGCCGTGACGGCACGGGCGGTGGGGGCGCTCTCCGTGTTGGTGGAGTACGCGGCGCCTTTGCTCAGGATCGGCGGCGTGCTGGTGGCCTGGAAGGGGGCCCGAGACGCGGCGGAGGAAGCCGCCGGCGCCGCGGCCGCCGAGCGTTTACGGATGGCGGTGAAGGGGGTGGAGCGGGTGGTGCCCTTCGACGGCGCCCGTGATCGGCATCTGCACGTGTTCGAGAAGGTGGGGGCCACGCCCGACGGCTTCCCGCGGCGGCCCGGGATGGCCAAGAAGCGGCCGCTGTCCTGAAGGGTTCAGAGCCGAACCGTCGAACCCCGGCTGCAGGGCCTCATTCCGACCGGTCCTCCACGTAGCTTCAACCTCCGATGGGCAGCGTGCTCGCCATTGCCAACCAGAAGGGCGGGGTGGGCAAGACCACCACCGCCGTCAACCTGGGCGCCAGCATCGCCGACGGCGGCTACCCCACGCTGCTCGTGGACCTGGATCCGCAGTGCAACGCCACCGTCGCGCTCGGTCTGCCGAAGGACGGCGCCCCCAACGTGTACGACTGCCTCTCCGGCGACCTCAGCCTCGGCGCCGCGGCTCTCCCCAGCGCCGTGGAGCGCCTCGACGTGGTTCCGTCCACACCCGAACTGGCGGGCGCGAACGTCGAGCTCCCCCGCATCGCCGGGTCGGAGACCATCCTTCGCGACCGGGTCGGCAACGTGCGCGAGCGCTATCTGTTCACCCTGTTCGACTGCCCGCCGTCGCTCGGACCGCTCACCGTCAACGCCCTGGTGGCCGCCGACAAGGTCATCGTGCCGGTCCAGACCGAGTACTTCGCGCTCGAGGGGCTGGCGCAGCTGCTGGACACCCTGTCGCTCATCCGCCGGGAGCTGAACCCGCGCCTGACCGTGGCCGGCATGATCCTGACCATGCACGACGGGCGCACGCGGCTGGCGCGTGACGTCGAGCGCGAGGTGCGTGAGCACTTCCCCGAGCTCGTATTCGACACGGTGGTCCCGCGCAACGTGCGTCTCGGGGAGGCACCGAGCTTCGGGCTGCCCGTGCTCCAGCACGCTCCTCGCAGCGCCGGCTCCGCCGCCTATCTGAAGCTGGCCAAGGAGGTGGCCGCCCGTGGCTGAGCCGCGCCGGGGTATGGGCCGGGGCCTCGCCGCGATCCTGCCGCGCGCCGGTGAGGGCGAGGAAGGGCTTCGCGAGCTGCCGCTCGAGCTCGTCAAGCCCAATCCACAACAGCCGCGACGCAGCTTCGACGAGACGGCGCTGGCCGAGCTGGCGGAGTCGATCCGCGCGCGCGGGCTGTTGCAGCCGATCGTGGCGCGACCACTGCCGGGAGGCGAGTACGAGCTCCTGGCGGGTGAGCGGCGGCTGCGCGCCGCGCGCCTCGCGGAGCTGGAGACGATTCCGGCCATGGTCCGGCCGGCGGACGACTCCGACCGGCTGGATCTCGCCCTCGCCGAGAACATGGCCCGTGTCGACCTCAACGCGGTCGAGGAGGCGCGCGCCTGCGCGATGCTGGTCGACGATCTCGGCCTGACCAAGGAGGAGGTCGGTCGCCGGGTGGGTCGCAGCCGCGTGGCCATCTCGAATCTGATCCGCCTGCTGGAGCTTCCCGAGGAGGCGCTCGAGCTGATCGAGGGCGGCGCGCTCAGCGAGGGCCACGGGCGAGCGATCCTCACCTGCAAGGACCACGCGCTGCGCCGCCGCCTCGCCTTCGACGCACGCGACCAGGCCTGGTCGGTTCGTGAGACCGAGCGACGCGCGCGCGAGGCGCAGTCCACCGGGAAGCGGCCGGCAAGTGAGCCGCGGGCGGTCGTCCACCCCGACCTCCAGGAGGCGCTCGCCGCCGCGGAGGACACGCTGTCGGCCGCCCTCGGCTACGAGGTGCATGTGCGCGCACGCGGTGAGCGCTGCCGGGCCGAGATCGACTTCGACACGCCGGCCGAGGCAGTGCAGCTGGCCGAGCGCCTGATGGCTCGCCGGCTGCCCCGCGCGGCCTAGAACCGGCCCGCCGCGCGGCGCTACAATCGGCGCTTCGCCCGCCTCTCGGGGGCGGCGCGAGGGCGATTAGCTCAGCCGGTTAGAGCGCGTCTCTGATAAGGACGAGGTCCCTGGTTCGAGTCCAGGATCGCCCATGCTGGAGCCCCCTTTCACGGGGGCTTGCTCGTCATCGGGAGGCGTGGGTCCCCGCTTCACGGCGGGACTAGACTGTCGGAAGCCATGCAGGAAATGGTCATTTACGGCGTGAGCTTCGACATGGTCGGCAAGCAACCGATCGTGCTCCTGAAGACCCGGGACGGCAACAAGTTCCTTCCCATCTGGATCGGGCATCCCGAGGCTGCCGCCATTCTGATGAAGCTCCAAGGCGCGAACACCCCGCGTCCGATGACCCATGACCTGATCTCGGAGATGCTGTCCGAGCTCGAGGTGTCCTGCTCCCGGGTGGCGGTGACCGAGCTGCGCGAGAACACCTTCTACGCCGAGGTGACCCTCCAGCTCAACGGCCGCGAGATTCCGATCGATTCGCGCCCGTCCGACGCTCTCGCCCTCGCGGTGCGCACGGGCGCGCCCATCTTCGCCGCGGAGGATGTGATCTCCGAGTCGGCGATCGAGTTCGAGCACGAGGTGGAGGACACCGAGGAGGTCGTCGAGAAGTTCAAGGACTTCCTCGACAACGTCACGCCCGAGGACTTCGCCGGCGGTGACGAGCCCGAGGCGGGCGAGGGCGGCGAAGAGGAGACCCGGTCGTAGCTTTCTAGACGGGCTGGCGCTCGAGGGCCAGGTCGAGGATCCGGCCCACCAGCGAATCGAATGAGATGCCGGCCGCCTCGGCGGCCTGGGGCAGCAGGCTGGTCTCCGTCAGGCCGGGAATGGGATTGGCCTCGAGCACGGTCAGCTCGCCCGCCGCATCGAGCATCAGGTCCACGCGCGCGAAGGACGAGCAGCCCAGCAGCCGGTAGGTGGCCAGGGCCAGCGCGTGGGCGGACTCGGTCACGCCCGCCGGCAGCTCCGCGGGGCAGACGAAGTCCGTGCGGCCGATCTCGTAACGGGCCTCGAAGTCGTAGAACTCGTCGTCGCGGGGCACGGCCTCGACGACCGGGAGGGTCTCGCCGTCGAGGATGGAAACGGCCAGGTCGCGTCCGTCCACGTGGCGCTCGAGCAGCACGCGCGAGTCGTAGGAGAACGCGGCCACGAGCGCCGACGGCACGGCGGCGGCGCTGCGTGCAAAGCGAATGCCGAGCGCCGATCCCTGCGAGGAGGGCTTGACCACGATCGGGAAATCGAGACGCTCCTCGATCGCCGTGAGCGCGTCGGCGGCGCCCAGTTCCCGGAACGCGGTCTCGGAGAAGGAGAAGAACTCCGGGGTCGGCAGCCCGGCCTCGAGCATCAGATGCTTGGCCAGGACCTTGTCCACCGATCGGGCGCAGGCCAGGACTCCCGAGCCGGTGTAGGGCACCCCGAGGATCTCGAGCAGCTCTTGGACGGTTCCGTCCTCGCCGTCGCGCCCGTGCATGGCGATGAAGGCGGCATCAGGGGCCGCGTCGCGGAGCCGCTTCATCAGATCCGCGCCGACGTCGATGGCCACGACGTCGTGTCCCAGCCGCCCCAGCGCGTCCTCCACCCGCGCCCCTGAGCGGAGGGAGACCTGGCGCTCGAGCGAGCGGCCTCCCTTCAGCACCGCGACCCGGGTCAAGAGCGCCTCGCCCTGCGCTCGCGCTCGGCCGGCGTGGGCATGTGCACCACCTCGGCGCCCGGGGTATCGGGCGCGGAGCGGTGCTCGCCGGTGAGCGTCCCGTACAGCTGCACCTGCTCGCTGATGACCTCCCCGATGCGGCGGATGCCTTCGCGGATCGAGTCCTCATCGGAGCCCGAGAAGTTGAGACGCATCGCGGAGCGCCCGCGACCGTCCAGGAAGGCCGCCTCGCCCGGGACGAAGGCCACGTTGTCGCGCAGGGCGCGGGCGAGCAGATCGGTGGTGTCGATGAAGTCCGGCAGCATGGCCCAGATGAACAGGCCGCCGCCGGGCCGCGTCCATTCCGCCTGAGGCGGGAAGTAGTCGGCCAGGGCGTCGAGCATGGTGTCGCGGCGCCTGCGGTAGACGTCGGTGAGCGACTCCACGTAGTCCTCCCAGCGTCCGCGCTCGAAGTAGGCCTGGACCATCAGCTGCGACAGGGTCGAGGTGCACAGGTCCACACCCTGCTTGCCCAGGTTGATCTTCTCGAGCACCGGCGGCGGGGCCACCACCCAACCGAGGCGGATGCCCGGCGACAGGATCTTGGAGAACGTCCCGAGGTACATCACGTACACACCCTGATCGAGCGCGTAGAGCGGCGGCAGCGGATCTCCCTCGTAGCGCAGCAGGCCGTAGGGGTTGTCCTCCAGCACGAGCAGCTCGCGCTCG
Organism: uncultured Thermoleophilaceae bacterium; assembly: GCA_963751105.1. Classification (GTDB taxonomy): domain Bacteria; phylum Actinomycetota; class Thermoleophilia; order Solirubrobacterales; family Thermoleophilaceae; genus JACVRW01. The sequence goes on from CAVVTG010000001.1 coordinate 445,068, forward strand.
TGGGCCAGCTCCACCAGCCGCCGCCGGCGCGCCAGCGACATCGTCTCGCCCGCCGGGTTCTGGAACGTGGGCACGGTGTAGATGAACTTGGGGCGGCGGCCCTCACGCTCGAGCCGGTCGAGGGTCTGCTCGAGCAGGTCGATCCGCATCCCCGCCGCGTCCAGCTCGATCTGCACGACCTCGGCCTGGTAGGCGCAGAACACCGGGACGGCGCCGGGGTAGGTCGGCCCTTCCGCGATGACCACGTCGCCGGGGTCGATCAGGGTCTTGGTCACCAGGTCGATCACCTGCTGGCCGCCGGTGGTGACGATCACGTCCTCGGGGTCCACGCGCATGCCCTCCGCCGCCATCACGGCGGCGATGCAGTCCTTGGTCTCGGGCAGGCCCTCGGTGGGCCCGTACTGGAGGGCCTTGGCACACGATTCCGCGGCGATGCGCTGGGTGACCGCGGCGAAGGTGTCCGGTGGGAACGTGCTCGTGTCGGGCAGGCCACCGGCGAGCGAGATGACCTCGGGCCGCGCCGTGACGGCCATCAGGTCGCGCATCGCCGACGACTTCATCACCTTGGTGCGAGAGGCGAACAGGGCCGCATAGCGCTCGAGATCGCGCGAGATGCTCATCGGCGCGCGGAGACCGCGGCCCGAGGCCGCCTGTGGTCTATCGTCACCGGCCGCAGGGTACCGACCCTCTCAGCGGCACATGAGCCTCTTCATGGACATCGGCACGGGCGCCGGCCTGGCGGGCGCCACCGGCGTGCGGCCCTACCTGCCGCCGCTGCTCACCGGGGCTCTGGCCCGGGCCGACGCCGGCATCGATTTCGACGGCACCGACTGGAGCTTTCTCGAGTCGCCGGTGTTCCTGGGCGCGGTGCTGCTGGTGGGCCTGGCGGCCTATGCGCTCGAGCGCTCGGACGCCGGATCGCCGAGCGCCGAGGGCCGCAGCCCGGTGGTGATCTTCAGCGGCGTGGTGGGCATCGTTCTCGGCGCCCTCCTGTTCGCCGGGGCGCTGGCCGACGGGGGTGAGACGAGCTGGATCGGCCTCGTGGCCGGGCCCGTGTGCGCGGTGCTCGGCTGGCTGGCGGTCGGCGGCCTCGTGGAGCGTGCCCGCCGCCGCCTCGACAGCGGCGCCGCGGCGCTGATCACCGTGTACGCCGACAGCGCGGCACTCGTACTGGCGGCGATCGCGATCTTCGTGCCGCCGCTCTCCTTCCTCGCCCTGATCGGCTTCGTGGTGCTGCTGGCCGGTGGCCGCCGCCGCGAGGGTGAGAAGTACGCCGGCCTGCGGGTCCTGCGCTAGTGCCCGCGCAGCACAAGAAGCTCGTCCTGGCGGTGATCGACTCGCTCAAGCCGGCGATGCTCGATCTCGCCATCGAGGAGGGCCGCGCGCCGGCGCTGGCCGCATTGGTCGAGAGCGGCACCTACGTCCGCGACTGCGTCTCGACCTTTCCCTCGGTGACCCCCGTGGCCTCGGCCGCCATCGCCACCGGCTGCGGCCCCGCGGAGCACCACATCCCGTCCATGAACTGGTACCACCGCGGCGAGGAGCGCTACGTCGAGTACGGCTCGTCGTTCCCGGCCACCCGGGCCTTCGGGGTGGTGCGCTCGCTCTACGACACGGTCTACAACATGAACCTCGCGCATCTCACGCGCGGCCACCGGACCGTGTTCGAGCATCTCGACGATGCCGGCCTGCGCACCGCGTGCACGACCTACCTGATCTATCGGGGGCGCACCCGCCACGAGCCGTCCGGGGTGAGCGTCTACCGGCGGATCGCCGAGGCGGCCCAGTTCCGCCATCCCGTGTGGGGGCCGAGCGAGCTGTTCTACGCCGACCTGTTCGACTCCCGCAACACCGGCTGCACGTCCGCGCTCGGGATGCCGGGCCAGCGTGACCGGCACACGGGCTGCGTGGGGGCCTACCTGGTCGAGAACGACCTGTTCGACTTCCTGCTCTTCTCGCTGCCCGACAACGACACCCACTCCCACAAGGTGGGCCCGGACGGGCAGGTGGACTCGATCGCCCAGGCCGACCAGGCGCTCGAGCGCATCATGCACGTGGTCGGCGGCCCCGAGGCCTTCCTCGAGCAGCACGCGGTGATCGTCATGTCCGACCACTCGCAGGTGGCGGTCGAGGAGAGCGTGAATCTGGCCGGCGCACTAGCGGATTGGCGGGTGCTGTTGCCGGCCGACCCGGCGCCGGTGGAGGCCGAGCTCGCGGTCTGTCCCTCGGCCCGCTCCGGGGCGGTCTACGTGCTCGAGGAGGCGCGGCGCAGCGAACTGGTGCCGCGGGTGGTGGACGCCGTGTGTGAGCTCGGCGGCGTGGATCTCGTGAGTTGGCGGGACAACGGCTGGGCGACCGTGCGGTCGGAGGCGGGGACGCTTCGCTTTCAGCCGGGAGACTCGCTCACCGACGAGCGCGGCCGCAGCTGGGAGCTCGACGGGGACGAGGCCACGCTTGCGCTGGAGGTCGCCGGCGGCAGGCTCACCGGCGACGAGTACCCGGACGCCCTCGGGCGGCTCTGGTCGGCGCTCCGCTGTCCCCACGCCGGCGACGTGCTGCTGTCCGCCGGCCCCGGGGCCGAGTTCGCCGACTGGGGCGGCTCCGATCACGTGGGTGGTGGTAGCCACGGCTCGCTTCACCACGAGGACTCCGAGGGCGTGCTGCTTCTCTGCGGCCTGGAGGCGCCCGAGCGTGAGCGCTGGTCGGTGACCGACGTGACGCCGCTGGTGCTCGATCACTTCGGTGTAGCCTCGGCGGGGTGACTGAAGAGGCCAAGGCCCCGGTCGCCGAGCACTCGCATTCGGTACACCTGCGCGTGCGCACGGGGCTACGCAAGCCACACAACTGGTGGCAGCTGGCCCGCTTCTGCATGGTCGGAGCCTCCGGCTACGTGGTCAACCTGTGCGTCTTCGCCGTCTGCATCGGGGTGCTCGACCTGCACCATCTGGTGGCCGCCACGGTGGCCTTCGTCGCGGCGGTGACCAACAACTTCTGGTGGAACCGCCACTGGACCTTCAGGGCGCGGGGAGGCCACGCTGGCTTCCAGGCCGCGCGCTTCTTCACGGTCAGCGTGGTGGCCTTCCTGTTCGCCGCGGCCGTGCTGGAGGTCCTGGTCAGCGTGGCCGGCGTGGCGGAGCTTCCGGCGCAGGCGATCTCGATCATCGCGGCCACGCCGCTCAACTTCATCGGGAACAAGATGTGGAGCTTTCACATCGAGCTCTCGCGCGACTGAGGCCGGTCTCAGCCGTCGCCGCCGTGGCGGCGCTGGCGCTGGCCCTGGTTGCGGTGGCGTTCGCGCCGGGTGTGGCCCACGCGGCCGACCCCGAGCTGCCCGCCTCCCAGACTGAGCCGCCGCGCTTCTTCGAGCGCAGCGCCGACGAGGCCGAGCGGATCGCAACTCGGGCTGACAAGGTGCGCGAGGCGCGCGGCGGCGGCCGGCTCGACCCCACCGCCTACACACGTGGTGTGGGGCGCTGGCAGGTGAGCTTCTTCCGCGATGGAGACGAGGTCGTTCAGGTCCACGTGGACGACCGCAGCGGGGCGATCCTCGAAGAGTGGTCGGGCGACCAGGTGGCGTGGCGCATGGCACGCGGGTACGAGGGGGCGTTCGGGCGCAGGCTGAACGCGCCCTACGTGTGGATTCCGCTCTGCCTCCTGTTCCTGGTGCCGTTCGTCGACGTCCGCCGACCGTTCCGGCTGCTTCACCTCGATCTGCTGGTGCTGCTCGCGTTCGGCGCGTCGCACTTCTTCTTCAACCGGGGCGAGATCGGGCTGTCGGCGCCGCTCGTGTACCCCGTGCTGCTCTATCTGCTTGCGCGCATGCTGATGGCAGGCTTCCGCCGCCGCGATGGCGCCGGGCCGATCCTCCCTCACGTTCCCCTGGTGGCGCTGGCGGTCCTGCTGGTGTTCGTCGCCGCGTTTCGGATCGGCCTGAACGTGGCCGACTCGAACGTGATCGATGTGGGCTACGCGGGGGTGATCGGCGCGGACCGCATCGTCGACGGCGACGACCTGTACGGGGAGGGCTTCTCCCCCGACGTGGAGCGCGGCGACACCTACGGGCCGGTCAACTACCTGCTGTACGTCCCCTTCGAGCAGGCCTTGCGTTGGAGCGGCCGCTGGGACGACCTGCCGGCGGCCCACGGCGCGTCGATCGCGTTCGACCTGCTGGTGATCGGAGGTCTGTTCCTGCTCGGCCGCCGGCTGCGCCCGGGGCGCGAGGGCTTTGGCCTGGGATTGGCCCTGGCCTACGCCTGGACGGCCTATCCATACACCTCGTTCGTTCTCGAGACGAACTCCAACGACTCGCTCGTGGCGCTGGCCTGCGTGGGGGCGATGCTGGCCCTCACCCTGCCCGGGCGGCGGGCCTCAGGCGCCGTGGCTGCGCTGGCCGTGGCCCTGGGCGCCGCGGCCAAGTTCGCGACGCTGGCGTTGGCGCCGCTGTTCGCCCGGCGCGCTCCGCTCGCCTTCGCCGGCGTCCTGGCCCTCACGCTGGGCGTGTCGGTGCTGCCCTTCGTGCCCGACGGCGGCCCGCGCGAGCTCTACGACCGCACGATCGGCTACCAGGCCGGGCGACCGTCGCCGTTCAGCATCTGGGGTCAGGTGGACTCCCTGGGCTGGCTGCACACGGCGGTCAAGGCCGCCGCGGTGGGCTTGGCGCTGGTGGTGGCGGTGGTGCCGCGGCGGCCGAGCCCGGCACAGATGGCCGCCCTGGGCGCGGCGGTCCTGATCGCCGTTCAGCTGACCGCCTCGTACTGGTTCTACCTCTACATCGTGTGGTTCGTGCCGTTCGTCCTCGTGGCTCTGCTGGCGGCCCACCGCGCACTGCCGTGTGAGGGACCTCACGGAATGGAGGAGAGAGAGGGCGGTCTGGACATGCATGAGCCCATTGAGCAGCGAGAACCAGCCGCTCACGCTCTCCGAACAGCTCGACGCGATGCTCCTGGGCTGGCTTGAGCGCCAAGCTGACCTGCACGGACCGGGATCACCGGGCCTGCGGGCCAAGGCCGTGATGACGATCACCTCGGCCGCTCTGCCTCAGGTCGAGAAGTTCTGCGCGGCGTGGGGAATGACACTCGAGCGAAGGTCCACCGCCGTGGCGATCGTCGAGGGCCCCGCCCTCCCGGTCCAGGGCTTCTCCGCGATCACGGCGATGTACCGGCCCTGAGCTCCACCAGCAGCTGCTCGATCCGGGTGGCCCGCCCCTCGCCGTCCGCCTCCACCAGCACGCCGTTGAGCCACGGGTCCTCGGCTGAGGTCTCGAAGCGCACCTGGGTCAGCGTCCGAAAGCGCTCGAGTGCCTGCTCGCGCTTCACGCCGATCACGCCCCCGCGCGGACCGGTCATGCCCACGTCGGTGACGTAGGCCGTGCCGCCCGGAAGCACCCGGGCGTCGGCGGTGGGCACGTGCGTGTGGGTGCCGACGCAGGCGGTGGCGCGTCCGTCCACGTGCCAGCCCATGGCCACCTTCTCGCTGGTGGCCTCCGCGTGCATGTCGATCAGCACCGAGTCGGCTCGGCCGCGCAGCTCGGCGAGCAGGGCATCGGCCTCGGCAAAGGGCGAGCGCACGGCATCGAGGAACACCTGCCCGGAGAGGTTGATCACTCCCAGCCGCTGCCCGTCCTGCTCGACCACCGTGTGCCCGCGGCCCGGGCTGCCCTTCGGGTAGTTGGCCGGCCGCACGATCCGCTCCTCGCGGTCGAGGAAGCCGTAGACCTCGCGATGGCGGTAGGCGTGGTTGCCCAGCGTGATGGCATCGGCGCCGGTGTCGAGCAGCTCGCGGGCGGTCTTCTCGGTGATGCCCACCCCGCCGGCCGCGTTCTCGCCGTTGACGATCACGAAATCCGGCTGGTGCTCGTCACGCAGCCCCGGCAGCAGCGCCGCCAGCGTGCGCCGGCCCAGGCCGCCGACCACGTCGCCCACGAAGAGAAGCTTCACACTGAGCGATTCTGCCAATCTGCGCGCGGTGGAAACCGGCACGCAGACCGCGACGACGATCGCCGCGCACGATCTGGTCAAGCGGTACGGCGAACGCGTGGCTCTGCGAGGGGTGTCTCTGAGCGCCGGCCCGGGCGAGCTGATGGCGGTGATCGGGCCCAACGGCGCCGGCAAGACCACGCTGCTCTCGATCCTCGCCGGGATCCAGCAGCCCGACGAGGGCAGGGTGGAGGCGGCCGCGCAGATCGGCTGGGTGCCCCAGCAGGCGGCGCTCTACTCGAAGCTCACGGTGCGGGAGAACCTGACCCTGTTCGCGCGGCTCGAGCGCTGCGACGACCTGGACGCGACCGTCGGGCGCATGCTCGACCTGACCGGGTTGGGCGACCGCGCCCGCGACCTCGTGGGCACGCTGTCCGGTGGAAACCGCCAGCGGGTGAACATCGCGATCGGCCTGCTGGCGGCGCCCGAGGTGCTGCTCCTGGACGAGCCCAGCTCGGCGCTCGACCCGCGCCAGCGGGAGCGGCTGTGGGAGTTCATCCTCCGCCTCGCCGGTGAGGGCACCACGGTGCTCTACGCCACCCATCACATCCAGGAGGCCGACCGCTACGCCGACCGGCTGATCGTGCTCGCGGACGGTGAGAACGTCTTCGCGGGACCACCCGGTGAGCTCGAACGAGCCACCGGCACCACCGGGCTCGACTTCGAGCAGGCCTTCGTCCAGTTCCTGCACCAGCGGGGTCACTAGCAAGCCGATGCGCTGGCTGCTGCTCAAGGATCTGCGCATCCTGGCCCGCTCGCCCCTCCTGGTGGCGCTGCTGGTGCTCTACCCGATCGTGATCGCCGTGCTCATCGGCCTCGCGATCTCGCGCAGCCCGGACAAGCCGGAGGTGGCGATCTACAACGGCCTGGCGGGACAGCCCGCGCAGGTCGAGCTCGGCGGCCGCGAGATCAACCTCGCCCAGGAGGGGCAGCGCCTGTTCGACGCCATCGAGCCCGTGCGCACGGACAGCCGCGAGGAGGCGATCCAGAAGGTGCGCGACGGGGAGGTGCTCGGCGCGCTGATCGTGCCCGACGACCTGGCCAGGAAGCTCCAGTCGGGGCTCGAGCCCGGGACCGTGGAGGTGGTCTACAACGCCGAGGACCCCGGCAAGCAGCAGTTCGTGGAGAACACCATCACCGCCCAGGTCCAGAAGGCCAACGCCGCGCTCACCAAGCGGGTGGCCGAGGAGGCCCTTCAGCTGCTCGAGCTGATCTCCGACGGAGGCGAGTACAGCTTCCTGGGCCAGGACTTCTCCGTGCTCGGGCTGCGGGAGTCGGAGGAGATCCTGAAGGCGGCGCAGGCCGACCTGCCGGCCGGATCCGGCGAGCGCGAGGAGATCGACCGGGTGATCGCCTTCGCCGAGCTCGCGCGCGAGAACCTGTCCTTCTCCGACGAGGTCCTGGGCGTGGTGGGCGAGCCGCTGCGCGTGGAGGCGACCTCGCTCGACGGCGGGTCCACCTCGCTCGACTCGTTCGCCGTGGCCCTCGCCGTGGCCGTGTCGCTGATGTTCATCACCCTGCTGCTGGCAGCGGGCACGCTCGCGCTCGAGCGGGAGGAGAACGCCTTCTCGCGGCTCGTGCGCGGCCTCGTCTCGCGCACCGGCCTGCTGCTGGAGAAGGCGGGCCTCGCGGCCGTGTGCTCGGTGGCCGTCTCGCTGGTGATGCTGGCCGGGCTCGGACTGTTCGTGAACCTGGACTGGGGGCGCTTTCCACTGTGGCTGCTCGCCCTCGCGCTGGGCGCCCTGGCCTTCGCGGCGCTGGGGCTGGCGATCGGAGCGTTCACCCGCGAGGTGCGCGCTGCCTCGCTGCTGGCCTTCATGCTCTGCCTGCCGCTCGCCTTCCTGGCGCTCGTGCCCTCCGGGGCGGTGGCGCCCGCGCTCTACGACGTGATCCGCGCGGTGTCGGCCGCCTTCCCCTTCAAGCCCACGCTCGACGCCCTCGATGCGGCCCTCAACGACAGCGGCGGCCTGGCCGGCCCGCTGCTCCACCTGGCCCTGCTGTTCGTGGTCTTCGGCGGGCTGGCCCGCCTGGCACTGACCCGCTTCGCCTAGGTCCTGCGCACGTGACCTTCGTGATCGCCCACCGCGGGGCGCCCTCGCCGGGGGTGGCGGAGAACTCGGCCGCGGCGCTCGAGGGCGCGATCGCCGCGGGCGCGGACATGGTCGAGATCGACGTCAGGCGCAGCGCCGACGGCCGGCTCGTCCTCCTCCACGACCGCGTCGTGAACGGGCTGCAGGTGCGGCGCTCGACCCTCGCTACCTTGGAGGAGGCGGCCGGGCACGAGCTGATGGAGCTCGCGGCCGCGGCCGAGCTCAGCGCAGGCCGCATCGGGCTCGACGTGGAGCTCAAGGAGGCGGGCCTCGAGGAGGACGCGCTGGCGGCTCTGCAGCCGCTGGTGGACGCGCCGGCGGCCACCGAGGCGCCGGTGCTCATCGTCACCTCCTTCCTGGACGGCGTGCTGCGGCGCTTCAGCCGGGTGGAGCCCTCGATTCTCACCGGCCTGCTGCTGGCCCGCGCGGGGAAGCGCCTGCCGCTGAGGAGGCTGGCCCTGTCCGGTGCGACCTACGTCCTCCCGCCGGCGCGGTCGCTGCGCTCCGGAGCGCTCGACAGCGCGGCCGAGGCCGGGCGGCCGGCGATTCCCTGGACGCTGAACTCCGAGCCGGCGCTGCGGGCGGCGTTCGAGCACCCGGCGGCAGTCGGCGTGGTCACCGATGACCCGGAGCTCGCGCTGACCCTCCGAGCGAGGGGCGTCTGACGACTTGTTCGCCCCATAGAGCAACAACTCGTCAGAGGCCCACCGAACGCCGGTCCCGCCCGCCCTCACTGCCGATCGGACTGCGCCAGACCCGGCGCGCACGAAGGAGCGGAGCGCGACCGCCGCCTAGACTCTCTCCCGATGCCCTTCCCCGCCACCCGCCTGCGGCGCCTGCGCAAGACCGGCGTCCTGCGCGAGCTCGTGCGCGAGACCCGGCTCGGGCCCGCAGACCTCGTTCTGCCGATGTTCGTGCAGCTCGGGGAGGGCCGCTCGCCGGTGGAGGCCATGCCCGGCGTGGACCGGCTGTCGATCTCCCACGCGGTGGACGAGGCGGGTGAGGCCGCCGAACTCGGCATCCCGGCGGTGCTCCTGTTCGGAGTGCCCGCCGAGAAGGACGAGCAGGCCTCCGGCGCCTACGACGACGAGGGCGTCGTCCAGCTCGCCGTGAGGGCGATCAAGGACGCTCACCCCGAGCTCGTGGTGATGACCGACGTATGCCTGTGCTCCTACACCACCCACGGTCACTGCGGGGTGGTGCTCGAGGACGGGGAGATCGACAACGACCTGACGCTCGAGCTGCTCGCACGCACCGCGATCTCGCACGCACGCGCCGGTGCGGACGCCGTGGCGCCCAGCGACATGATGGACGGCAGGGTGGGCGCGCTGCGGGCACAGCTCGACGCCGAGGGCCACAGGGACCTGCCGATCGTGGCCTACTCGGCCAAGTTCGCCAGCGCCTTCTACGGGCCGTTCCGCGAGGCCGCCGACTCCACTCCGGCCTTCGGCGACCGGCGCAGCTACCAGATGGATCCCGCCAACGCCGACGAGGCGGTGCGTGAGGCGCTGCTCGACGTCGAGGAGGGCGCCGACGTGGTGATGGTCAAGCCGGGCCTGCCCTACCTCGACGTGATCCGGCGCGTGAAGGACGCCACCCGCGTGCCGGTGGCCGCCTACAACGTGAGCGGGGAGTACGCCATGGTCAAGGCCGCGGCCGCGGCCGGCCATGTGGACGAGCGGGCGATAGTGCTCGAGAGCCTCACTGCCCTCCGCCGCGCCGGAGCCGACTTCGTGATCACCTACCACGCCAAGGACGCCGCCCGATGGCTCAGCCGGTAGCCAAGGTCCGCAGCCGCAAGGGCGGCTCGGCGGTGCCGCTCGACGACCTCGACAAGCGGCTGCTGAACCTCATGCAGGGCAGCTTCCCGATCGTGCGGCGGCCCTTCGCCCACGTCGCGGACCTGGCCGAGGTGAGTGAGGACGAGGTGCTGCGGCGGGCGGCGCGACTGCTCGACGAGCGCATCATCCGCGAGATCACGCCCATCTTCGACACCCGCGTGCTCGGCTACCGGTCGATGCTGGTGGCCGCCCGGGTGGACGCCGAGAATCCGTGGCGCGCGGCGAAGATCATCAACTCGCACCCGGGGGTCTCGCACAATTACCTGCGCGACCACGACTTCAACCTCTGGTTCACCATCGCCACCGAGCCGGACTCGCAGCTCGGCCTGGAGGGAACGCTCGAGCTGCTCCAGCGGCTGACGGGCGCGGAGTCGGTACGCGAGCTCCCCACACTGCGCCTGTTCAAGATCCGCATGGACCTCGAGATGGAGAAGGGCACGGACGCGCTGGCCGCGGCGGCAGAGGACAGCGAGTACCTCGAGCCGGAGGCGATCGTGCTGTCCGACGAGGACGTGGCCACGATCAAGGCCACCCAGGGCCCGATGCAGCCAGTCGAGCAACCGTTTGCGCGGGCCGCGGCGGAGCTCGGTCTCTCCCAGGACGAGCTGTTCGAGCGGCTCGAGTCGCTCCAGGAACGACGCGCGCTACGCCGGGTCGCGGCGATCCTGTTCCACCGGCGGGCCGGCTTCTCGGCCAACGGGATGGGCGTCTGGAACGTCCCCGACGAGGCCGTCCTCGAGCTCGGCCCGAGAATGGCCTCCTTCCGCGGCATCTCTCACTGCTACCAGCGGCCCACGTACGCCGACTGGCCCTACTCGGTGTTCACGATGGCCCACGGCCGCTCCAAGGAGGAGTGCGACGCGATCCTCGATTCGATCGCCGAGGACACCGGGATCCACGAGCGCCGCACGCTCTACTCCTCCACCGAGTTCAAGAAGACCCGGCTCCGCTACTTCACCGACGAGCACCGCCAGTGGGAAGCGGAGCACGCGGGATAGCCGCCTCCACGCGCTCGGCCGAGGTCTACGAGCGGGCCGTCCGCCTCCTCCCGGGTGGCGTCAACTCGCCGGTGCGTGCGATGCGCTCGATCGGCCGCGACCCCGTGTTCGTGGCGCGCGGCGAGGGCGCCGAGCTGATCGACGTCGACGGCAACCGTTACGTCGACTGGGTGATGTCGTGGGGGCCGCTCATCGCCGGCCACGCCCACCCGGACATCGTGGCCGCGGTGGAGGCCGCCGCGGCGGCGGGCACGAGCTTCGGCGCCCCGACCGAGGCCGAGGTGGAGCTCGCGGCCGAGGTGGTCCAGCGGATCCCCTCGGCGGAGATGATGCGCATGACCTCGTCCGGCACGGAGGCGGCCATGAGTGCCGTACGGCTGGCCCGCGCCGCCACCGGCCGTGACCGGATCGTCAAGTTCGCCGGCGCCTACCACGGCCACGTGGACGGCCTGCTGGCCGACGCGGGCTCGGGGCTGGCCACCGCGGGCATCCCGGCCAGCCCGGGAGTCACGGCGGCCCAGGCCGCCGACACGCTGGTGGTGCCCTGGAACGACCGCGCGGGCGTGGAACGGGCGCTGGCCGGCGGGGACGTGGCGGCGCTCCTGTGCGAGCCCTACCCCGCGAACATGGGGCTGGTCCCGCCCGACGACGGCTTCCTGGCCTTCCTGCGTGAGGCCGCCAGCGCGCAGGGCACGCTACTGGTGTTCGACGAGGTGATCTCGGGCTTCCGGGTGGGCCCCGGCGGTGCCCAGGGCCGCGAGGACGTGACCCCCGACCTGACCGTGCTGGGCAAGGTGATCGGTGGCGGCCTGCCGGCCGCGGCCTATGCCGGGTCGCGCGAGCTGATGGAGCGGGTGGCGCCGGCCGGGGACGTCTATCAGGCCGGCACGCTCTCGGGCAATCCGCTGGCCACCGCGGCCGGCCTGGCCACGCTGGGCCTCCTCGACGAGGACGCCTACCGCCGCCTCGACCGCACCACCGCCGCATTGGCCGGCGGGCTGCGCGACGTGGCCGCGGGGCTACCGGTGACCGTCAGCTCCACCACCGGGCTGGTGACGCTGTTCTTCTCGAAGGCTCCGGTTCGCGACTACGAGGGGGCACGGGCGTGTGACCTCGAGGGGTACGCGGCGTTCTGCCGGGCCATGCTCGACCGCGGGGTCTACCTGCCGCCGTCGCAGTTCGAGGCCTGGTTCCCCTCGCTGGCCCACGCCGAGGAGCACCTGCGGCATACGCTCGAGGCGGCCCGCGAGGCCCTGACCGAGGTGTTCGGGTGACGCTGCTCGCCCAGCTCGTGGCCGAGGTAGACCCTGCCGTGGGCCGCCACGCCCTGGCCGCGCCGGGAGAGGGCCGCTTCGAGAACCTCGACGCCGCCGGCGAGCGCCCGTTCGTGCTGGAGGCGGTCTACGAGGGCTACCTCATGCACTACGGCACGCCGCGGGCCTTCGAGGGCATGGATGAGGACCTACGCCTGTTGGCGGGGGATGCGCTGTACGCACTCGGCCTGGAACGGCTGGCCCGGGCCGGCGACCTGGAGGCCGTGGCCGAGCTGGCCGACCTGATCTCGGCGAGCGCGCAGGCTCATGCCGAGGGCCGGCCGCGGGACGCGGAGGCGCTCTGGGAGCGCGGCGCCGCGGCCCTCTCGCACGCGCCACGATAGGCTCGCGGCGCCTCGCGCGTGATAGCGCCAATCGTGCGCTACGTAACCATGTTGGCACTACTCTTGTAGCCGCGGGACAATCTCCCGAGACACTGTGGCCGATACACCGTCAAAGCCCGACAAGAAGTCGCGTTACACCGACCAACGCGGTGTGGCGGGCGCCTTCGAAGGCGAGACCATGACCCGTCGCGGCCTGATGACCGGCACGGCGCTGGCCGCCGGCGGGATCGCGACGATGGCCTTCGCGCTGCCCGGCCTGGGGTTCGCGCTCGGCCCGGTGTTCGAGGACACCAGCCCGACCCGCTGGCAGGACGTGGGCCCCGAGGACGACTTCAACGAAGAGACCTACGTGCCGCGGGTGATCAACATCGAGGCCTCGATCGGCGAGGCCGGCAAGACCACGATCTACGTCCGCACGTTCAATCCCGAGCGCGACAAGGTGATCGAGGGCCAGGATTCGCAGCCCTACGTAGCGATCTCCACTCGCTGCGCCCATCTCGGCTGTCCCGTGCGCTACATCCAGGCCTCGGGCAAGTTCGTATGCCCCTGCCACGGCGGGGTCTACGGCTTCGAGGGCCAGGTCGAGGGCGGCCCGCCGGTGCGCCCACTCGACCGCTTCTACACGCAGGTCACCGGCGGCCGGGTGGAGATCGGCGACCGCTTCTCGCTCAACACCCAGCTCGAGCGTTTTGCTCCGCGTGACCCGTCGAACCACCTCGACGGGCTCTGGCAGTACCTCTACCCGTCGAGGCCGACCACATGAAGACTCCCCAGCTACCCCGCCCATTGCGTCCCAAGCCCGGCCGCCCGGGCGAGAATGGAAACGGCAACGGTGCTCGCCGCAACGGCGGCAACGGCGCCGTGGTCGCTCCGCCCAAGCCCACGGTCAAGGACGCCGCTACCGAGGGTGCCGCCGCGTCGATCGGCTGGGTCGAGGAGCGCACCGGGCTCACCCCGTTCCTGCGCGGCTTCCTCTTCCGCAAGACGCCCAAGGGCACCAACTGGTTCTACACGCTCGGGTCGGCCACGATGTTCGCCTTCCTGTCGCAGGCCGTGACCGGTGTGTTCCTGGCCATGTACTACGAGCCGGATCCCACGCGCGCCTACGAGTCCGCCTCGCGCATCACCAACGAGGTCTTCCTCGGCGAGTTCGTGCGCGGCATGCACAAGTGGGGCTCGACGGTGATGATCATCCTGATCTTCCTGCACATGGGCCGCACCTTCTTCTTCGGGGCCTACAAGTACCCGCGCGAGATCAACTGGGTGATCGGCGTGGTGCTGCTCGTGCTCACCCTGGCCATGGGCCTCACCGGCTACCTGCTGCCGTTCGACCAGCGGTCCTTCTGGGCCACGGTCGTGGCGGTCAACATCAACGCCTCGGGTCCCATCGTCGGTCCCTACCTCGCCGACTTCCTGAGAGCGGGGGCAGAATTCGGGCCCACCACGATCTCGCGCTTCTACGCGTTGCACATGCTCGCCATTCCCGGGCTGATCGCTGCGCTGATCGGCGCTCACCTCTACCTGGTGGCCAAGCTCGGCACCACGGCGCCGCCGTGGCTGAAGGCCGAGAAGAAGGACCTCCTCCGCGAGGAGATCTAAGGGTCCTGTGGTCTCCTCCTCGATTACACCCGCGTTCGGCGGCTGCGAACCTGCTCGTGACGCCAGCCACGATGCTCGCCAATGCGCTGCATTGGCTGCGCTCGTGTCCGCCGTCACGCTTGGTTCTCGCTCGCCGAGCCGCGGCCGTACTCTCGGAGGAGACTCGTGAACGCACGCGAGCGCGAGCAGTACCTGCGCGAGTACTCGATACTCAAGACTCAGGGGAAGCCGTTCTTCCCCTACGCCGTGGCCAAGGACTCGCTGATGGCCGTGGTGGTGCTGATCGTGATCATCGTGATGGCGATCCTCTTCGGAGCCGAGCTCGGCCCGAAGGCGGACCCCACCACCACCACCTACACGCCGCGGCCCGAGTGGTACTTCTTCTTCCTGTTCGAGCTGCTGCGAGTGGTCAAGCCGCCCGAGCTGGTCTTCCTCGCCACCATCGGCATCCCCACGATCTGCCTGATGCTGTTGCTGCTCTTGCCCTTCTACGACCGGGGCCCGCAGCGCAACCCGCTGCGCCGCCCCATCGCCGTGGCCGCGGGCATCGCCACGATCGCGGCGATGGGTTACCTCACGATCCTCGGCGCGCTGGCGGGTTCGCCCACCGAGATCGAGCTCGCCACCGCGCCGCAGTACGAGGAGGGCAAGGAGGTCACGGCCTCGTCGGGCTGCCTGGCCTGCCACAAGATCGGCGAGAACGGCGGCGCGCTCGGCCCCAACCTCACCGACATCGGCACCAAGCTGGGCCCGCAGGCCATCGAGCGCACGCTTCTCAACCCGACCTCGCCGATGCCGTCGTTCCAGTCGCTCAGGGACGAGAGCCCCGAGCAGTTCGACCAGCTGGTCGAGTACGTGGCCTCTCTCAAGGGCGAGGAATAGCGTGAGCGGGGCCGGCCCCGCCTCCGGCACGCTGCCCGCCACGCAGGTGCGGGTGATGTTCGACCGGGTCGCCCGCGGCTACGACCGTATGAACTCGGTGATGACCGCCGGAATGCACCACCGCTGGCGCGAGCGCGCCGTGGACCTGGCCCGGGTGGGCCCCGGCTCGCGGGCGCTCGACGTGGCCAGCGGCACCGGTGACCTGGCCATCGAGCTGGCCGGGCGGGGAGCCACCGTGACGGGCATGGACTTCTCGCCGGCGATGCTCGAGCTGGCGCGGCGCAAGGACCCCGGCATCCGCTTCGAGGAGGGCGACGCCCTGGCGCTGAGCTACGACGACGGCGAGTTCGACGCCGTGACCGTGGGCTTCGGCGCCCGCAACTTCGGCGACCTCGACCAGGGCCTTCGTGAGATGGCGCGCGTGACCCGGCCGGGCGGCCGGGTGGTGGTGCTCGAGATCACCACGCCGCAGAGCCCTCCGCTCTCGTGGTTCTTCCGCGCCTGGTTCGACCGCATCGTGCCTCGGCTCGGCCGCCTCACGGGCGCGCCCGACGCCTACGTGTACCTGCCCTCGAGCGTACGCCGCTTCCCGGGCCCCGAGGAGCTGGCGGCACGGATGACGGCCACCGGTCTGACCGACGTGCGCTGGATCCTCACCGCCGGAGGGATCATCGCTCTGCACTCCGGCACCCGCGTCTCGTGAACGTCAACACCGCGCAGGCCCAGCTGGGCGCGGTGCTGGCGGCGGGCGGCCCCGAGCTCACGCGGCTGCTCGAGGAGACCGAGCGGCGCCTGGCCGAGATCGCCGCCGGACACGGCGACGTCCTGGCCGCGCACGCCGACGGCACGCTGGCCGCCGGCGGCAAGCGCCTGCGCCCGATTCTCGTCTTCCTGTGCGGCGCGGGCGACCGGCGCCGGCTCGTGGGCGCCGCGACTGCGGTGGAGCTGCTCCACATGGCCACGCTCGTCCACGACGACGTCCTCGACCGTGCCGAGCTGCGGCGGGGGCGCCCGACCGTGTTCGCGGCAGCCGGCCGCGAGGCCGCCACCGCGACCGGCGATCTCCTGTTCTCGCGGGCTTTCGCCGAGCTGGCGCACCCGGGCGGCGAGGAGCCGGTGCGGGCACTGTCCACGGCCTCGTCGGCGCTGGCGCGCGGCGAGCTCGTACAGCGGGCCGATGCCTGGGACGCCGCGGTCACCGCCGAGCGCTACCGGGAGCGCTGCCGCCTGAAGACCTCCAGCCTGTTCGAGGCCTCGGCCCGGATGGGAGCGCTGTTCGGGGGACGCGCCGACCTCGCGGGGGGCCTCGGGCGCTTCGGCGGGCGCATCGGGCTGGCCTTCCAGATGCTCGACGACGTGCTCGACGTCTCGGGTCCCTTCGAGCGCACCGGCAAGCCACGCGGCACCGACCTGCTGGACGGCACGGTCACCCTGCCCCTGATCCTCGCGCGCAGGCACGACGCGGAGCTGGCCGCCCTCGACCTGCGCGCCACGGTCACCGGGCCCGAGGAAGCCGCGGCGGTATGCGACCGCATCGCGGCCACCGGCGCTCTCGCCGAGGCGCGCGAGCAGGCACTGATGGAGGTGGGGGCGGCGAAGGAGGAGCTGGGGGGACTCGATCTAACGGCCGAGCGCGAGCACGCCCTGGCGCTCGTGGCCGATGGCGTGGTGGAGCGGTATGCCTAGACGCTGCGGTGCTCGCCCGACCAACGCTCGGGCTGCGTGAACGTAAGACGCTGCGGTGCTCGCCTGACCACCGCTCGGGCTGCGCTCCTCGCGTAGAGCCGCGGCCTAGAAAGTCCTCGGGCAGGATCGCGCCCGCGGAGAGCGCCCCGACGAAGCGGTCGATCTCCTCGCCCATGTTGGCGCGAAGCAGCCGCTGATAGTCGCGCGCCAGCGCGTCGCCGCCGCGGTCGAGCTCTTCGTCGAGCTGCTCGACGTTCTGCTGGGTGAACACGCCCTCGCGGTAGATCTCGCAGTTCGGGCAGTGCAGAAGGACGGTCCAGTTGTCCGGCCCGGCCTCGTCCCAGTTGACCGGGTAGACGAGCTCCGAGGAGCAGTCGATGCAGACGTGCAGGTCCTGGTGAGGCTCAGCCGGGGGATGCTCGGGCCCCTGGGGCTCGATGTGCGCGGGAACCTCGGTATCGCCGTCCTTGAAATAGACGACCTCGATGGTCTTCCCGCTGGGGAGTACCACGCGCTTCACATAGTGGGTTTGTTCTTCGTGGCTATCCATCTCTCGCATCCTCTTGCTCCCGGTATCGGCACTGCGCGGGCGAACTTGAAGAAAACTTCGTCCGGCTTGTTGTGAGCCCAACCGGCTGGGACGTAATTACTTACGACGAGGACCACGGATTGGATGCGATGGATCACACAGGCCGCGGCCCGCGCGAGGTCTAGACTGCGGCGGCCCGTGGTTCTGAGCGACCGCACCATCCTGGCCGAGATCGAGGCGGAGCGCATCGTGATCGACCCGTTCGACGCAACCCTCGTCCAGCCGGCGAGCGTGGACGTGCGCGTTGACCGCAGCTTTCGCGTGTTCCACAACGCGCGCTACCCCTACATCGACGTGCGCCAGCCGATGGAGGACCTGACCGAGTTGGTGGAGGTCCATGACGATGAGCCGTTCATCCTCCACCCGGGAGAGTTCGTGCTCGGCCAGACGCTGGAGCGCGTGACGCTGCCCAACGACCTTGTGGCTCGACTCGAGGGCAAGTCCAGCCTCGGCCGCCTCGGTCTGCTGATTCACTCCACGGCCGGCTTCGTGGACTCGGGCTTCTCGGGCAACCTGACGCTCGAGCTGTCGAACGTGGCCAACCTCCCCATCACGATCTACGAAGGAATGCCGATCGGGCAGATCTCGTTCATGCGCATGGACGGTCCGGTCGAGCACCCCTACGGCTCGCGCGACACAGGCTCGAAGTACCAGGGCCAGGCGGAGCCCACGCCCAGCCGCTTCTATCTGAACTTCGAGTAAACGGGATTAGGCCGCACCGCTACCATGAGCTAGACCATGCCGACGCCTGGGCCTCTCGAGATCATCATCGTCCTGATAATCGTGCTCGTGATCTTCGGGCCGAAGCGCCTGCCGGACCTGGGCAAGTCACTCGGTCGTGGGATGCGTGAGTTCAAGGACTCCGTGACCGGCAAGGACAAGGAGCACGAGCAGATCGAGTCGATGAAGACGGTGGGTGACGACCCCGAGCCGTCGGCCACGACGGCCACCACCACGGCCGCCGCCCGCGAGCAGCAGTCCTAGCCGTCACGGGCGCGTAGTAAGTGCGGCGCGTCCGCCCGATAGACCACGAGGACCGGCTCTCGGTGGTCGAGCACCTCGACGAGCTGCGCACGCGGCTCATCTTCTCGGCCATCGCCTTCGGCGTGGCCTGGGCCTTCACCGCGTGGCAGAACCACGCGATCCTCGAGATAGTCAACGAGCCGCTGCCGCAGGGAATCGAGCCGATCACGCTGGCGCCCGCCGAGGCGTTCTACACGACCCTGACCAACTCGGCCTACGCCGCCCTGCTGATCTCGATGCCGGTGATCCTCTACCAGCTCTACGCGTTCGTGCTCCCGGCCTTCAGCCCGACGGAGAAGCGTGTGGCCAAGCCGATGCTGTGGCTGATCCCGATCCTGTTCATCACGGGCGTCGTGTTCTGCTACTTCGTGATCCTCACCCCGGCGCTCGACTTCCTGCTGAACTTCAACGCGGACGAGTTCAACACCCAGGTCCGCGCGCGCGACTACTACTCCTTCGTGACCCTGCTGATGCTGGCCATGGGCATCGGCTTCCAGATCCCAGTGGGCGTGGTGGCGGCCTGCCGCCTGGGCATCACCACCCCCGAGAAGCTGCGCAAGAACCGCCGCTACGCCATCGTCGTGATAGCGGTGCTGGCAGCTCTGCTGCCCACGCTCGACCCGCTCACGCTGATCCTCGAGATGATCCCGCTGCTGCTCCTTTACGAGCTGAGCGTGTGGCTGGCGTCGGCCCTCGGCCGACCCGCGCCCGACGTGGCCCCGGAGGCCGCGTCAGCCGAAGGTTCGTAGCCGGCGACCCACTAGCCTACGCCCCCCATGTTGTTCGACCTGAGAGGCAAGCGCCGCCGGCTGGTGCAGTTCACCTACCTGATGCTCGCCCTGCTGATGGGCGGCGGCCTCGTGCTGTTCGGCATCGGGGGCGACGTCTCCGGCGGCCTGTTCAATGCCTTCGAGGACGGCGGTGGAAACGGCAGCGGCAACCAGGCGATTCAGGATCGAATCGACGAGCAGGAGGAGCGGCTGCAGCGCAATCCGCAGAACACGGCCCTGCTCCAGGAACTGGTGCGGGAGTACTACCAACTGGCCACCGCCCAGCAGGTGCAGGGCGCGACCCAGTTCTCGGCCGACTCGCGCGACGAGCTGCGTAAGGCGAGTGCCTACTGGGAGCGCTACGTGGCCGCGGAGCAGGAGAACCCCAGCGCGGACACGGCGCTCTTCGCCCTGCGTGTCTACGACGTGGGCGCGCTCAACCAGCCCAAGCAGGCGCAGAAGGCGGCGGCGCTGGTGGCGGAAGCCCAGAACGACTCCACCTCCTACCTCCAGCTGGCCGCGTACGCGGCACTGGCCAAGGACAAGCGCACCGCCGACCTGGCCGCGGAGAAGGCGATCGATCTCGCCCCCAAGGACCAGAAGAAGGAGATTCGTGAGCAGGCCGAGCAGCAGGCCAAGCTGATCCAGCAGCAGCAGAGGGCGCAAGCTCCGAGCGGCTGACGTAGGCTTACGCTCTGGCCGGCGGGGGTTCCGGAAATCGAAGCGACAGGAAACACGTGAACTTTCACATCGAAGACGAGGCCGTCGACGACTCCACCCACGTAATCGAGCTCGGCGGCGAGGTCGATCTCTACACCGCGCCCGAGTTCAAGGAGCGCATGGTCGAGCTGATCGAGTCGGGCAAGAAGCAGATCGTGGTCGATCTGTCCAAGGCCACCTTCATCGACTCCACCACGCTCGGCGTGCTCGTCGGCGGGGTCAAGCGGCTGCGCCCGGCCGGCGGATCGCTGGCCCTCGTCTGCACCGACGACAACATCACCAAGATCTTCGAGATCACCGGGCTCGACCGGGTGTTCCCGATTCACTCCTCGCGCGAGGAGGCGCTCGACGCGGTGAAGTCCGGCGCCACGGAATAGGCGCCCCGTGGGCGTCTTCTAGAATCGCGAGTTGTTGGCGAAGCATCCGGCGTGGCCGGATGCGCACGATCACAATCAGGGCCGTTAGCTCAATTGGCAGAGCAGGAGACTCTTAATCTCAAGGTTGTAGGTTCGATTCCTACACGGCCCATCTAGACGTGGCCGAGGCACTCACAACCACCGTTGAGCTGGCGTCCCTCGACGGTCGGGTCATGCCTGCCGGCGAGGCCACCATCCCGGCGACCGACGAGGGTCTGCTCCGTGGCGACGGCGCCTTCGAGGTCATCAGGGTCTACGACGGACGGCCGTTCGCGCTCACCGATCACCTCGACCGGCTCGAGAGCTCCGGCCAGAACCTGCGGCTGGCCGACGTGTTCCGCTCCGAGCTCGAGAGGGAGATCCCCGAGCTGCTGACCGAGCGAGGGGGCGGGGACTTCGACGGCTGCCTGCGCGTGGTCATCACCCGCGGCGGCCACCGGCTGCTGCTGACCGAGCCGCTGCCGGCGTCACCGGAGCGCATTCGGCTGGGCGTGGTGGAGTACGCGCCCACGCGGGTGCTCGACGGGGTCAAGTCGCTCTCGTACGGCGCCAACATGCTCTGCGGGCGCCTCGCCCGCGAGCGCGGCTTCGATGAGGCGCTGCTCGTGACCCCGCACGGGCGGGTGCTCGAGGCCCCCACCTCGTCGCTCTTCTGGGTGGAGCGTGACGGGACGATCTTCACGCCGCCGCTGAGCGAGCACATCCTCGCCTCGATCACCCGGGCGCGGATCATGGAGGAGATGCCCGTGACCGAGCGATCCTGCACGATGGACGACCTGCACTCGGCCACCGAGGCCTTTCTCGCCTCCACCACGCGCGAGGCCCAGTCGATCGCTGCGATCGAGGACATCGAGCTCGACGAGGGCGAGCGCACCCGGGCGGCGCGGGCCGCTCTGCGGGCACGCATCGGGAAGGAACTGGCCGACACGGGTTGAAAACGAACGCTCGCACGCGCCGCGCGCTCGCCACCTGAATCCGTAGCTAGCTGCGATCGCGCGGCTGCGGGTCGATCCGGTGCGACACGTACCAGGCCACGTGCTTGATCACGTCGGTGGCGAGGCCGAGCACGCTGCTCGCCCCTCCGAGAAGCTTTCTACCCATCCATGACCATCGTAGGACCGACACCCGATCGATTCGACCATGCGCATCGCCACGATCATCGGTAACCGCCCGCAGTTCGTGAAGGCCGCGGCTGTGTCGCGCAAGCTGCGCGAGGTCGCTGACGAGCTGATCATCAACACCGGCCAGCACTACGACGATGAGCTGTCCACGATCTTCTTCGACGAGCTCGGCGTACCCCGGCCGCACCGCGAGCTCGACGCCGGCGGGGGCTCCAACACCGCCCAGACGGCGCGCATACTCGCCGCGCTGGAACCGGTTCTGGCCGAGCTCGATCCCACGCTCACCCTGGTCTACGGCGACACCAACTCGACCCTGGCCGGAGCGCTCGCCTCCGCACAGGCGGGTATTCCGGTGGGTCACGTGGAGGCCGGCATGCGCTCGTTCGACCGCGCGATGCCCGAGGAGCTCAACCGGGTGCTCACCGACCACGCGAGTGACCTCCTCCTCTGCTCGACGGACACGGCCGTGACCAACCTCGAGCGCGAGGGGGTGGGCGGGGAGGTGCACCTGGTGGGGGACGTGATGGCCGACGTGTCGCTCGCGTTCCGCGGCATCGCGCAGGAGCGCTCGCGCATCGTCGAGGAGCTCTCGCTCGAGCCGGGCTCGTACCTGGTGGTGACCGCGCACCGCGCCGGCACCGTCGACGACCCGGTCCGGCTGGAGCAGCTGGTCGCGCTGCTCCACGCTCTGCCCGGCCCGGCGGTGTTCCCGATCCATCCCCGCACCAGGGCCCGTCTCGAGGAGGCGGGCCTGACGGGCGAGCTCGGCGGCGTGATTCTCGCGCCGCCGCTCGGCTACCTGGACTTTCTGGAGCTCGTGCGCAACGCCCGGGCCGTGCTGACCGACTCCGGTGGAGTGCAGAAGGAGGCCTATCTCCTGGGCGTTCTCTGCGTGACCTTGCGAGATACGACGGAATGGGTGGAAACAGTGCAGACGGGCTGGAACGTACTGGTGGGGCTGGACCCGGCCGCGGCGCAGGAGGCGCTTCTGCGTCCTCGTCCTGACGAGCGGCCGGAGCTCTACGGCGGGGGGCACGCGGCCGATCGCGTTGCCGAGGTGCTGTCGGCCTACACTGAGCGACTATGAAGATCGGGGTCGTCGGGCTGGGTTATGTCGGCCTGCCGCTCGTGGTGGCGTTCTGCTCGGAGGGCCATGAGGTCACCGGCGTCGACGCCGACCCGCGGGTGGTGGAGGGCCTGCGGGCCGGCCGCTCACACATCGAAGACGTATCGGACGGGACTCTGGCGGAGATCGCCGGGCGCTTCTCGCCCACCACGCGCTACGCCGACCTGGCCAAGGTGGACGCCATTATGGTGGCCGTTCCCACGCCGCTCACGCCCAACCGCGAGCCGGACCTGCAGCCCCTCGTGGCTTCGGGCAGCGCACTCGCCGACGTGCTCCAGGTGGGACAGCTCGTGGTGCTCGAGTCCACCACCTATCCGGGCACGCTGCGCGAGCGCTTCGTTCCGTTGCTGGAGGAGTCCGGACTGGCGGCGGGCCGGGACTTCTTCGCCGCCTTCTCGCCCGAGCGGATCGACCCGGGGCGCACCGACTACACGCTCCGCACCACACCCAAGGTGGTGGGTGGGCTCACCGACGAGTGCCTGCGCCGCGCCACGGAGCTGTACGGGGCGGTCTGCGACGAGGTCGTGGCGGTTTCGACGCCCGAGGCCGCTGAGCTGACCAAGCTGTTGGAGAACATCTTCCGCTCGGTCAACATCGCGCTGGTCAACGAGCTGGCCATCTTGTGCGACCGGATGGACATCGACGTCTGGGAGGTCGTCGAGGCGGCCGCGACCAAGCCCTACGGCTTCATGTCGTTCAAGCCGGGGCCGGGAATGGGCGGGCACTGTCTTCCCGTCGATCCGTTCTACCTCTCGTGGCGCGCCCGTGAGTTCGACATGCAGACCGAGTTCGTGGAGCTCGCCGGTGAGGTGAACCAGCGCATGCCCTACTTCTGTGTGGATCGCGTGGGTCGCGCCCTCAACGACCACGCCAAGGCGGTGCGCGGGTCGCGGGTGGCCATCTTCGGCGTGTCGTACAAGCCGGGCGTGGGCGATCTCCGCGAGTCACCCGCGTTGCGCATCATGCGCCTGCTGCGCGACCAGGGCGCGGACCTGGTCTACCACGACGACTACGTGCCGGAGCTGCCGGACTTCGGGCTGCGCTCCGAGTGGCCCGAGGAAGCGGACTGCACCGTGATCGTCACCGCCCATCCCGACCTGGACCTGGAGCGGGTGGTGCGTGAGTCGAACATCGTGGTGGACTTCCGCGGGGTCACCCGCGGCATCGAGGCCGGCAACCTGATCCGGTTGTGACCCCGGCGCTGAGCGCGGCGCTGCGGGCATCCGATCGGGCGCCGGGGCTGCTTCTCGGCGACGGAGTGGAGCTGCCGGCGAGCCTGGAGCTCGGCGGCCACGTGATCGTGCACGCCGGCAGCATCATCGGCGAAGGCGCCCGCCTTCAGGACGGCTGCGTCATCGGCAAGCCGCTGGCGCTGGGCGTTCGCTCGAGCGCGTCCGGCGCCGCCACGAGTGCCGAGACCGTTGTCGGGGCCGGCTCGACCGTCGGCGCGGGGGCGGTGCTGGTGGCGGGCGCGCGGATCGGTGAGCGCTGCGTCGTGGCCGACCAGGCCCACGTGCGCGAGCGGACCTCGATCGGCGACGAGAGCGTGGTGGGCCGGGGCGCATCGGTGGAGAACGACGTCTCCGTGGGTGCGCGCGTGCGGATGCAGACCGGCGCCTACGTGACCGCCTGGTCGGTGGTCGAGGACGACGTGTTCGTGGCGCCGAACGTGACGCTCACCAATGACCCCACGGCGGGCCGGCGCGGCGCCGGGATTGAGCTGCGCGGCGCGACGCTTCGACGTGGCTGCCGGATCGGAGCGGGCGCGGTGCTGCTGCCGGGGGTGGAGGTGGGCGAGGACGCCTTCGTTGCCGCGGGCGCGGTGGTCACCGGCGACGTGGCGGCCGGAGCGCTGGTCATGGGCGTTCCGGCACGCTCCAGGGACTCCTGATGGTGCTGCGCCGCCGGCGCCGGCGGCTCGCCCCGGGGCGGGGCACGCTCGTCCTCGGCACGCTGGCCACCGGCACTGTGGTGGCGGTCGTGGTGGGAGAGGTGGGTCGCGTATGGAAGCGCGGCCGCGCCCCGCTGCCGAGCGAGGGCGATCATTTCCTGCTCGCCGCCGAGGAGGCCGTGGCCGAGACGGCCGAGGTGGCCCGTGCCGGCTATCGCGAGGCGTCCACGCGCGAGAACTCGATGTTCAACCTGCTCACCTCGTTCGCCGCGACGTTCATCGCGGTGCGCAGCGTGACCTACCTGTTGCGCGACCGGCGCAGCGTCGGCCCCTTTCGCAACGTGCGCCTCGGCCGGCGCCACATTCACCACTTCGTGCCCGGGATAGTCATCGCCTTCGCCGCGGGCGCCGCCGCGATACTCACCCGCGACGAGGACCTGGAGCCCTGGCTGGCCATTCCCTTCGGGGTGGGAATGGGGTTGACCCTCGACGAGTCGGCGCTCCTGCTCGAGCTCGAGGACGTTTACTGGACGCGCGAGGGCCTGCTCAGTATCCAGATCACGCTCGCGGTGATCGCACTGCTTGGGGCGCTCGCGCTGGGACTACGGGTGCTGCGCCGCGGCGAAGAGGTCGTGCTCGACTGAGCTCCTGAAGCCAGAACCTCCGTCATCGGTGCTTTGATTCGCTCATGGAAAGCGGACCACCCTCGCCCGACCAACCCAGAGAGCCCGGCTCGGGCGATCCCCCCGAGAGCCCTCAGGCGCCCGCGTCTCCCCAGGCACCTGCGCCTGCAGAGTCTCCTGCCGTGCCCGGGGGCACGCCGCCCGCCGCTCCCCCGGCGGGCCCGGAGACCCCTCCCGGGTACTCCGGTCCGGTGCCGCCGGGAGGCTGGCAGCAGCCGGTGGGCCCGCCGGTCAGCTGGACCGGCGCCCTGGGGGGCAGGCCGCTGTCCGGCTGGTGGCGACGGGTTGCGGCCCAGCTCATCGACTGGCTGATCCTCACCATTCCGGTCATCGTCCTGACGATCGTGATCGTCGCCGTCGCTTCCGGGAGTGAGGCCGGCGCCGTCGTCACGGGCATCATCGCCTTCTTGGCCTACCTGGTGGCCGCGCTCTTCTACGCCCCCCTGCTGATGAAGCGACCCGGCCCCCGCAACGGGCAGACCTGGGGCAAGCAGGCGATGAGCATCACGGTGGTGCGCGACACGCGTGAGGAGATCGGGCTCGGCTACGGCTTCCTGCGCGAGATCGTCATCAAGCAGCTGCTGTTCGGCTTCGTAGGGGGCTTCTTCTTCTCGATTCCCACGATCGTGAACTACCTGTGGCCGCTGTGGGACGACCAGAACCGAGCGCTCCACGACATGCTCGCGAAGAGCCACGTGGTCAGGACCGACTACTGAGGCGCGGTCAGGCCGCCGTCGGACCGAGCCGCTCGGCCGCGTCGGTCCAGATCATCTCGTCGCGGCCGGGACCGACGCCGATCATCACCACCGGGACCCCCACGAACTCGGAGACGTACTCGAGGTAGGCCCGCGCGTTGGGCGGCAGGTCCTCGGCCGAGCGGGCGCCGGTGATGTCCTCGTGCCAGCCAGGCAGCTCCACGAGATCGCTGTGCGCCTTGTGGAGGATCGACTGGTGGTAGGGGAACTCGTCGAAGGTGGCGCCCTCCGGTGCGAGGTAGCGAACGGCGACGTTGAGCGGGTCGATCCCCGTGAGGACGTCCAGCTTGGTGACCACCAGCCCGGTCAGCCCGTTGATCCGGACCGC
This sequence comes from uncultured Thermoleophilaceae bacterium, assembly GCA_963751105.1. Lineage (GTDB taxonomy): Bacteria > Actinomycetota > Thermoleophilia > Solirubrobacterales > Thermoleophilaceae > JACVRW01. The sequence continues at coordinate 471,218 of CAVVTG010000001.1, forward strand.
GTAGCGAAGGGCCACGAGGTCGAGCCATCCGGTGCGCCGAGCGCGGCCCGTAGTGGTGCCGTACTCGCCCCCCGCGTCGCGGATGCTCGCGCCGAGCTGGTCGTCGAGCTCCGTGGGGAACGGCCCGGCGCCCACGCGGGTGGTGTAGGCCTTGGCGATGCCCCACACCTCGTCGATCGAGCGCGGGCCGACGCCGGCGCCGGCGCACGCCGCCCCCGCCACCACGTTGGACGACGTGACGAACGGGTAGGTGCCGTGATCGATGTCGAGCAGCGTCCCCTGAGCGCCTTCGAACACCACCAGGCCGTCGTCGTCGAGCACGCGCCAGGCGATCGGGGCGGTGTCGGCGATGTGGGGCTCCAGCCGGTGACCGAGGATGCGGTACTCCTCGGTCATCGTGTGTAGGTCGAGGTCGGGGTCCTTGGAGTAGGGGCGCAGCATCAGCCGCTTGGGCTCCATCGCCGCGTAGATCTTCTTGCGCAGGATCTTCTCGTCGAGCAGGTCCTGGACCCGGATGCCCAGGCGCGACGCCTTGTCCGCGTAGCAGGGGCCGATGCCGCGCCGCGTCGTGCCGATCTGGAGCTTGCCGAGCTTGGCCTCGCCCTCTTGGTCGAGGAGCTTGTGGTAGGGCATGATCAGGTGGGCGTTGGCCGAGATCCGGAGGCCGCTGATGTCGATCCGCCGGCGCCTCAGCCCGTCGATCTCGGCGGTGAGGACCTTGGGGTCCACCACCACTCCGTTGCCGATGGCGCAGAGCTTGCCCGGATAGAGGATCCCGGACGGGATCAGGTGGAACTTGAAGGTCTCGCCGTCTCGCACGATGGTGTGGCCGGCGTTGTTGCCGCCCTGAAAGCGGATCACGAGATCGGCCTGCTCGGCGAGCAGGTCCACGACCTTACCCTTGCCCTCGTCGCCCCATTGGGCGCCGACTATCACCAGTCCCGGCATCGAGTGATCGAGTCTAGTGTCGCCTGTAGGGCGGGTCGGCCCGGCTCACGCGCCCTGCGCCGCCATGCGCAGGTCAGGGCCCATGATCGGTATGGGGTCGTCGCAGATCTCGACCAGCCTGGAGACGGTGCGTGCACCGATCTGCCTTCGCAGGCGCGCGATGGGATCGAACTGGGCCTCGGCCTCGCGCACGCCCACCTCGCTGCTGAGCCGCTCGAGCCGGTCGAGGATCCTGCGCAGCTCGTCGAGGTCGCGGCCGTCGAATCGCCCGCCCTTGATGGTGTCGCGCAGCTCCCGCGCGCCCGCGATCAGCACCCGACCGGGAGCCTCGGGATCGGCGTCGGGGATGTTGGTGGTGACCACGATCGAGCGGCGATCCTGCCAGCGCTCGTTGACGATCGAGTAGAGCTGTTCCAGCACCCATTCGGTCTGCTTCTCGGCGCCGAGGTCGTCGAGCACGAGGAGATCCACGGAGCAGAGGCGGCGAAAGAAGGCAAGGTAGTTGTCGCTCGCGTCGCGGTCGAACGTGCGCTTGATCTCGGCCAGCAGGCGGGGGACCGGGTAGACCGCGTAGGAGCGCCCGGCGTCCTTGGCCGCCTTGGCCAAGAGGATGGCGAGGGAGGTCTTGCCGGTGCCGACGGGGCCGTCGAACCAGAGGCCGCGGCCGTTCTCGAGGTTGTCGTCGATGGCGCGCACGAAGGCGCGCACGGGCCGCAGCACGAGCGAGTCCAGCGACACGATCGGCTCGCGGTCGAACGACACCTCGAGGAAGCGGCGCCCGATGCCTGTCCCGATGCCGCCGCTGAGGGCCTTGCGCCGCCGCTGCTCCCGGCAGCGGCAGGGCCGAGCTTCGTTGGTTTCCTCGTCGAGCACCCAGGTCGAGCCGTCGCACTCCCCGAACGGGCAGACCCGATCCTCGGTGTCCACCGGGCGCAGCATCAGCCGCTGCCGTTCTGGTCGGGCGCCGGGTCGCCACTGCGCTCGCGGTACATGCTGCTGAAGCGGGGATAGCGCGGCTGAAAGGTGAGGGTGACCTCGCCGACCGGCCCGTTGCGGTGCTTGGCGAAGATGATGTCGGCCTCGCCCAGGCGCTCCGACTCGCGGTCGTAGTACTCCTCCCGGTAGACGAACATGACCACGTCGGCGTCCTGTTCCACCTGGCCGCTCTCACGCAGGTCGGACAGCATGGGAATCGGCGGGTTGCGCGACTCCACCGCACGCGAGAGCTGCGACACGGCGATGACGGGGATCTCGAGCTCGCGCGCCAGGATCTTCAGTCCCCGGCTGATTTGGCCAACCTGCTCGACGCGGCTGTCCGCCCGCCCGTCGGGACGGATCAGCTGGAGGTAGTCGACGATCAGCAGGCCGAGCCCGTTCTCGGCGCGGGAGTGCAGGCGGCGCGCCTTGGCGCGCATCTCGAGCACGCCGATGTCGCTCGAGTCATCGATGTAGATGGGGGCCCGCGCGAGCTTCTCGACCGCCCGGAGCACCTTCGGCCAGCGGTCGGCCTTGACCCGGCCCTTGCGCAGCTCGTCGCTCGACACCTTGGCCTGCGAGGCGATGAAGCGGTGGGCCAGCTCGGTCTCGGACATCTCGAGCGAGAACAGGGCCACCGGCTTGCCGGCCTCGATCGCGGCGTTCTCGGCGATGTTGGTGGCGAGCGTGGACTTTCCCATCGACGGCCGGGCAGCGACCACGATGAGGTTGCCCGCCTGGAAGCCGCCCGTGAGGTCGTCGATGTCGTGGAAGCCGCTGGGCGTGCCGGTCAGCCCGACGTCGCTGCGCGACAGCTCCTCGAGCTTGTCGATCTCGTCATGGAGGACGTGCTCGATCGTCCTCATCTCGGCCGTGCCGCCGTCGTGGCCGATCTTGAACAGCACGGACTCCGCGCGCTCGATCAGCTCATGAGCCTCGGCGCGCCGCCCCAGGACGTCGTCCTGGATCTCCCGCGTGGCGGAGAGCACGCTACGGAGCAACGCGTTCTCCTTGACGATCCGCGCGTAGTCCAGCACCGCTCCGAGCGCGGGCACCACCGTGGGCAGCGAATGAACGTACGCCTCACCTCCGGCGCGCTCGAGCTCGCCCGCCCGCCGCAGCTCCTCCGACACGGTGAGCGCGTCCACGGCCTCCGGCGCCGGCTTCTCCTTGAGGCGCACCATGGCGCCGAACACGAGCTGATGTCGAGGCCGGTAGAAATCCGCCGGCCGCAGCCCCACCTCGAGGAACACCCCGTCGAGCGCCTGCTCGGTCAGCAGGATGGCACCGAGAACCGAGGCCTCCGCCTCCTCGTTGTGAGGAGGAAGCCCGTTCTGACCGGCGTCAGCCGGAGCCGAGGTCGCCACAACGTGTCCAAGCCTGGTCAGGGCGCGAGGGGCCCGCCTGCCAAGGAAGCAGGGGTGAAGGCGTGCTCAGCACGCCGAACCCCGATGACGCGGGCAGGCGATGCCCCGCAGCGTCACTGATCAGGCTTGGGGGGTGACGATGGTCTTGATCTCCGTCGTCACACCGTCCGAGACCTCGACGGTGACCATGTGGGTGCCCGTGGTCCTGATGGGCTCCTCGAGCGCCACGCGGCGCTTGTCCAGGCGAACGCCCCGCGCTTGGCGGATGGCGTCCACGATCTCCTGCGAGGTGACCGAGCCGAACAGGCGACCGTCGTCGCCTGCCTGATGGGAGATGGTCAGCACGGTCTTCTTCAGGAGCGCGGCGGTCTCCTCGGCCTTCGCGGCCGCCTCGGCGGCCGCCCGTTCGGCGGCCTCCCGGCGACGCTGGGTCTCCGCGATCGCCGCCGGGGTGGCCGGCTGGGCGAGCTTGCGGGGAACGAGGAAGTTGCGCAGGTAACCCGGCGAGACGTCGATGACGTCACCGCGCTCGCCGAGCGAATCGTGGTCCTTCAGCAGGATTGCCTGGGCCATGGTGCTTCCGTCCTTACTGGACCGCGGAAGGCGTGCTGAGCACGCCGAACCCCGATGACGCCGGCTGGCGACGGTTCGCAGCCATCAGCGGTCCGCGACGTACGGGAGGAGGCCGAGCTCGCGGGCGCGCTTGACGGCCGTGGCGAGCTGGGACTGGTGGCGGCGGCAGGCGCCGGTGACGCGCGACGAGCGGATCTTGCCCTTGTCGCTGATCGCACGGCGAAGCGCGGCCAGGTCGCGGTAGTCGACCCGGTCGACCTTCTCCTTGCAGAAGGGGCAAGACTTACGCCGCCCGCCTCCGGGCACGCCCTTGCCGCGCCCGCGACGCTTGTCGCGGGTTGCGGTGCTTGCTCCTCCACGCTGCTTTGCCACCAGTTTGCTCCTACGTACTCGCTACTTCGGGGTCAGAACGGAATGTCGTCGTCCGATCCCCCGGAGCCGGCAGGCGCCTGGGCGAAGTCGGCGGTATCCGCCGGAACGTCGCTCTGAGGCGTGAAGCGGCCGCCGTTCTCGCCACCCTCACGGGAGCCGAGGAACTGGACAGAGTCGGCAATGATATCTACCGACTGCCGCTTGTTGCCCTGCTGGTCCTGCCACTCCCGCCACTCGAGCCGGCCGTCGATGGCCACGGGGCGGCCCTTGGCGAGGTACTGAGCGCAGTTCTCGCCCTGCGCTCCCCACACGGTGACGTCGAAATAGTTGGGCTTGTCGGTCCATTCGCCCGACTGGTCCTTGCGGCGCGTGTTGCACGCGATGCGCAGGCTGCAGACGGACGTGCCGCTGGGCAGGCTGCGCAGCTCCGGGTCACGGGTGAGGTTCCCCGTCATCACGACCCTGTTGATGTTGGTTGCGGCCATAAGCCTTACTTCCCTTCTGTCCCTGCGTTCTGAGGACGGCTGATTGGGCTGTCGGTCGAGAGTACAAATGGGGTCGGCGCGCTTGGGCCTGTTCTGACCGAAGTTGCTGAAAAGTGCGGCTTAATTGGCGGACCCGTTACAGAGGTCGCCATGCCGTGCGTCCTTGGAACCCGGAACGGTCCCGAGAATCGGGTGAGGCGGGGGACGCCTACTCGTCGGTCGGCGGGGCGTCGGCCGCGGCGCGGGCCGCCACCTTGGTGTCCTGCGCCTCGCGATCCTCGCGGCGGCGGGCTGACTGGTGGTCGGGCGCCGCCGGAACGGGCTGGTCGGTCCTTGCCTTGATGATCCGGAAGCGCAGGACGGCGTCCAGGATGCGCAGGCGCTGGTTGAGGCGATCGAGGACGGCGTTGTCGCCCTCGAACTGGTAGAGGCGGTACTCGGCCTCGGGCCGGTGATCGATCTCGTAGGCCATGCGCCGTTGGCCCCAGTCGTACGTGCCGACCAGGGTTCCGCCCGTGCTCATCAGCGACTCGGCCTCGGCGACGGCGGCGGTGCGCCGCTCCTCCGGAGCGTTCGGGTCGATGAGCAGCATGAGGTCGTAGAGGCCTGCCATGGAGACGCCGCAGGTTAGCAGCGGGTTCTGGCCGCGGACGGGGGCGAGAGCCGCCGCGCAGCCGCTTCAAGGAGACGTGTACCGGTGGCGAGCGGGCGGCGTCCCGGCGCTGCTGCGCCGGGTCCGATGGGGCAACGTGGGGTGGCTGATCGCCCTGCTCGCCGCCGGTGCGCTGTTCCTGACGGGCGGTCCCGGACGATCGGAGCCGGGGGAGGTGCCGGCGCCACGGGAGCCGGGGCCGGTTGACGCCGGGGATGAGCGGCCCCAGAAGCGGACGCGCGGGGACGCGACGCGGTCGCGAAGGGAGGGCCGTCCGGCGCAGCGCGGAGATACTCGTCGCCGGCGTCGCGTGTCGCGCGGCCCGCCGCAGGGCCGCGCCAGTGGGCCCGAGCGCAGCGGCACTCGAACTGCAGCAGTGAGGGAGCGTGTATCCGGAGGTGGTCCGGCTGAGCTACCCGCATCCCCGGCACCGTCACCGGTCCCTGCTTCACCGCTGCCTCTCCCGACAGCCCTGCCGCCACCGCTCGCCGCCCCGCCCGCGGGCGAGTTCGGGCCGGAGCGACGTTCTCCCTAGCAATCCTGCCCTGTACTGCTCACGGCGGTACAAAGCAGGACGGCGCCGATCCCTGCGGAGCGGCCTGCGGAGTGGCCCCTAGCCCGCTACCGGCGCCCGGCCCTGCCGCTTGGCCTCGATGTCCGCCAGCTGGTCGTCGACCCAGTCGCCGGGGTCGCGGGCGGTGACGATCCGCTTGAGGCCCTGAGCTCGCCAGGAACGCTCCTCGGCCGACATGGTCAGCGCCTTATGGATGGCGTCCGCCTGGTCCTGGACGTCGAAGGGGTTGACCGAGAGGGCGAACTCGGCCAGCTCCTCGTGGGCACCGGTGTTCTCCGAGAGCAGCGACACGCCGTTGCGCTCGTTGACCAGGGGACCCTCCTTGGCGATCAGGTTCATGCCGTCGAACATCGCGTTGACCATCAGGAGGTCGTAGTGCTTATAGGCCGAGATGGCCTCTTCGAGGTTCTCGCGCAGCCGCAGCTCGATGGGCATCCAGTCGGTGGTGCCGTGGCGGTGGTTGACCACCGCGACCAGCGCCTCGATGCGCTCGAGATACTCGGCGTACTCGGGCACGTCCTGACGCGACGGGATCAGGTGGGCGATGAAGGTCACCTGCTCCTTGAACTCCGGATGCTGCTCCAGGAAGAGGTCGAAGGCGGTGAAGCCGCGCAGCACGTTCTTCGACAGATCGGCGCGGTCGACCCGGAGGATCAGGTGCTCGCGCCGGCGCCGGATGATCTCGCGCTCGTACTGGTGCACCGCGGGACGCTGGGCGGTCTTGTGGAAGGTCTCGGCCGAGATCGGCAGCGGATACGAGCGGACCCAGACATCGCGTCCGTCGAAGCGGACGATGCCCGCCTCCTCGTCCACCTCGAGGTCGAACAGCTCGCGGCAGCAGAGCAGGAAGTTGCGCCTGTACGAGCGAGTGTGGAAGGCGATGATGTCGTTGGCGAGGATGCCCTCGAAGATGTCCTCGCGCATGTCCGAGGGCAGTACGCGCCAGGCGTCCGGCTGCGTCCACGGGATGTGGACGAAGTGGTGGAGGAACAGGTCCGGCCGCTCACGGCGGATGAACTTGGGGGTGAGGTAAAGGTGATAGTCGTGGAGCATCACCACGGCCTCGCCGTCGCCGACCTCGTCCAGCACCGCTCGCGCCAGGTCCTCGTTGACGACGCAGTAGCCGTTCTCGTAGGCGTCGACCTCGTGACGACGGATGTCGGGTGCGTTCGAGAGGTCCCAGAGGTAGTGCTGGATGAACCACAGCAGCGGGTTGGCGATGACGTTGTAGAAGCCCTCGTAGGCTTCCGCGTCGCTGGCCACGAGCTTGATCCGGTAGGTGTCGCCGTCGAGCTCGACCTCGAACGAGCCGCCGTCGTGCTGCTCGGAGGCCTCGATGTCGCCGTCGGTCATGGCCGAGGCCACCCAGACGGCGTCGCGATGATGGACGAGACCCTGTAGCGCCGTGACCAGGCCACCCCCACCCCTGCTCACGTTCCCGTTCTCGAAGGTGGCGGGGCCACGATTCGAGACGAGGACGAGAGGGATGTCGGGCTTCACTTGCGCTCGCTGAAGAGCCTAAGCCAATCGCGCAGCAGCCGTGGGGTGAGGAAATGGGCGCGCACGTGCTCCTTGCCGGTGCGGCCGAGCTGCTTGCCCAGGTCGGGCTCGCGCAGGATCCGCAGCGAGCGGTCGGCGCACTCCTCGGGCGAGTTGACCAGGAAGCCGGTCTGGCCGTCCTGGACCTGGAGCGGTATCCCGCCGACGTTTCCGCCGATGAACGGGCGTCCCTTCCACAGCGCCTCGGAGACCGTGAGGCCGAAGCCCTCGCGGGTGGACTTCTGGATCACCACGTCCGCTTGCGACTGGAAGGCGTTGACCTCGATCGCGCCCACGTTGTTGAAGTTGTTGAGGATGTGGATGTCGGGATCGCCGTCGGCGTGGGCCATCGTCGAGTTGAAGAACTCCCAGCCCTCGGGGTCGTCCGTGGCCATCGAGCCGATCAGGGCCAGCTGAACCTCCGGCATCTCCTGCTTGACCAGCCGGTACGCGTCGATCACGCCGATCGGGTCCTTCCACGGATCGAAGCGCGACACCTGGCACATCAGCGGGCGATCGACGTCGATCCCGAACTGGTCGCAGACGAACGCCGCGTCCTCGGGCGACAGCGCCATGTTCTTCGGCGAGAGTGGATCGATGGCCGGCGGGCAGATGACCACGCCCCCGGAGGCGCCGTCCAGCCCCTCGGGCACGTAGGCCGGCACGTGCCAGACCGTGTGGTCGTAGTCGTGGATCAGCGGGACGATTCGCTCGATCGCCTCCGGATTGGGCGTGGAGAGATCGATGTGGCAGCGCCAGACCCAGGTCTTGGCCTTGTCCGGCACGAGACGCTTGATCCCGGCCGGCTGCGGGTCGTGGATGATGATCACGTCCCAGTCGCCGGCGATCTCCGAGGCGTTCATCTCGTTGTAGCGGAAGTAGACCTCCCACTCCTCCTCCGTGAGCGACTCCGGATGGCCCTGCAGCGCGTTGTGGAGACGCTTGGTCGCGTTGTAGAACTCCTCGCGCCCGAGCATCACCTGCCATTCGGCCGAGATGCCGGCGTCGTTCATCAGCGGGATGAGGGTGTAGAGGATCTCCGAGACCCCGCCGCCGAAGGCGGTGGCCGAGACGTGCAGGACCCGCAGGCCCTGTAGCTCCTCGGCCAGGTCCCGAATCTCCTTGACGAGCGGCCTTCCGACCAGGTGCGTGTAGTCGGCCAGGCTCTTGCTGCCTACGGAAATCGGCTGAAGCACGCGGCCAGACTACTCGGCGGGAACGCTCAGATACTTGATCAGCCTGGTCTGGCCAGAGGAGAACGTCGAATCGTCGACCGTGGCGTCGATGATCGCGCGGCTGAGCTCCTGTTCGCTCGCCGCCACGGGCCCCGCCGGTCCCTCCAGGTCCATGAGCAGCCGGTCGTCGGTGAGACGAAAGGAGAAGCTCAGCCGGGACTCGTCGTCGAGCGGCCGTGACTCGTCGACGAAGTCGTTGGCGGCCTCGGTGATCGCCAGCTTGAGATCGGCCACCTCCTCCGGCGACAGCGGGGTGAGGCGACATACCGCCGAAAGGGCGAGACGAGCCAGGACCAAGTAGTCCGGCCGGGCCGGGATGGTCAGCGAGACATCTCGGCTCTCGGTTGCTTGTGAGGCCTCCAATTCGCTTTGCACCCTACCCGGAACCGGCACTAATTCTGCACCTATCCGTCCGGCTAGGGCGTGGCACCGGCCGGGCGGCGCTCGAGCTCGACCTCGACTCGTCGCTCGTCGCCGTCCCGGACGACCGTCAGGGCCACCTCGTCACCGGCGCTCAGACGGCTGATCACGTCGGACAGGTCGTCCTCGCGAGTCAGGCGCTCGCCGTTGACCGCCACGATCACGTCGCCACCGGCGGCGATGGTGGTCTGGCCCTGGAAGCTGATGGTGTCCTCTCCGGCCTCGATCCCCACGTCGCGGGCCGGGCTCCCGGCCTCCACCTCCTGGACCAGGGCGCCCTCCTTGGCCCCGATGTCGAGCCGCTCGGCCAGCTGCGGCCAGAGGATCAGCGTGGAGACGCCGAGGTAGCCGTAGTTCACCTTGCCCTCCTCGCGCAGCTCATCCAGGGAGCGGCGAACCGTGTCCACGGGTATGGCGAAGCCGACACCCTCTCCTCCGCCCGACGCCGACTTGATCTGGGCGTTGACCCCGATCACCCGGCCGCGGGCGTCGAGCAGCGGACCGCCCGAGTTGCCCGGGTTGATGGCGGCGTCGGTCTGGATCGCGTTGCCGATGCCGAAGCGGGTGAGCGACTGGATGTTGCGATCGATGGCGGAGACCACGCCCACGGACAGCGATTGCTTCTCGCCGAACGGGCTGCCGATCGCGGCCACCGGCTGCCCGACGCCGATCTCGCTGGAGCGGCCCAGGGGGAGCGGAGTGAGCGAGAGATCGCTGGGCTCGACCTTGAGCAGCGCGACGTCGGCGTTGGGGTCGGTGCCGACGATCTCCGCCGGCACACGGTTCCCGTCGGAGAACTCGACGAACACCTGCTGCGCGCGCTCGGTGTCGTCGGTCTCGGCGGTGACCACGTGCGCGTTGGTGGCGATGTAGCCCTCGCCGTCGAGCACGAAGCCCGAGCCCTGGCCTCCCTCCCCGCCGTCCTCGAGCAGGTTGGTGGCCGAGCCGAACAGGGACAGGATCGTGACCACCCCAGGCGAGAGCTGCTCGTAGATGCGGCCCGGCTCGAAGCCGCCCTCACTGCCGATTCCCTCCACCACCTCCACGCGCGTGGTGGTGACCTCGCGCGTATCGGCAGCAGCCTGGTCGCCGTCGCTGTCGTCGGCGCAACCGAGCCCGAACAGCGCGAGCGCGAGCGCCGCGCCGGCCAGCGCCCCGGCCCTCCTCACCGCGGGTTCCCGTCGGAGGGCAGGCGCAGCCGGAACGCGGTGCTGCGATCGCCGCCGTCCAGGACCAGCCGGCCGTCCATGCGCTCGGCCAGCTCGCGCGCGATGGCGAGGCCGAGACCGGCGCCGCGAGCGGCGTCGCCGGTGTAGAAGCGCTCGAAGGCCTTCTCGTGCGAGCCGGCCGGCAGGCCGGGGCCGTAATCGGCCACCGTAAGCTCGGCGGCCCCGTTGTCGCGGTGCGCGCTCACGGTGACGTCAGTGCCCTCCGGCGTGTGGCGGAGGGCGTTGTCCATGAGAATACGCATGATCTGGGCCACCCGCTCACGGTCACAGTGCGCCAGCGGCCCGGTCTCCGGCACCTGCATGAGGACGTTCGTGCCGTGCTGGGAGAGCGCCGGGCGGAACTCGCCCACCACCGAGCGGGTGAGCTCGGCCAGGTCGACCGGCTCGGTCTGCAGCTCCATGGCGCCGGCGTCGAGGCGCGACAGGTCGAGCAGGTCCACGGACAGCTTTCGCAGGCGGGCCACCTGCTCGCTCATCGTGTCGATGAACTCGCGCCGGGTCGCGTCGTCGAGATCCTCGTCCTGCAGCAGCTCCACGAAGCCCGCAAGCGAGAAGATGGGCGTGCGCAGCTCGTGCGAGGCGGTGGCGATGAACTCCTTGCGGGCTATGTCGACTTCGCGCAGCTGGCGCTGCATGTCGTTGAAGGTGCGGGTGAGCTGCCCGAGCTCGTCCTCCGAGTCCACCGGCAGCGGCTCCTGGAAGTGGCCGCGGGCCACGTCGGCGGCAGCGCGCTCCACCCGACGCACGCGGCCGGCCAGCCGCCGGGCCACGACCCAGCCCCCGATCAGCGCGATCAGCAGCGCTGCGCCGGTGGCCCACAGCACGCGGTCGCGGATGAAGGAGACGGTCTCGGCCACCTCCCGGAAATCGCGCGAGAAGACGGCCACCCACTCCGGGTTCTTCCGCGGCAGAGGCTGGGCGACGATGCCGATGTCGTCGCCCGCGAAGATGCTGAAGCCGCTCTGCTGCTCCTCGGTGCGCACCGCCTTTCGCGCGAGGTCGTAGGCGCGCGGGAAGGCGAGCCGGGCGCCCGAGTCGGTGCGCGGGAAGAAGCTCAGACCGCGCCGGTCGAGCTGGCGGCCCTCGGGATCCTCACGGACGGTCAGGAGCGTCAGGCGGGCGTCGATGCTCTCGGCCAGCGCCCGCACCTGCCGGTCGAGGTCCGGCTGGTCGGAGTCGCCCACCTGCAGCCGGCGCAGCGTGCCCGTGGATGCCGTGGCCACCAGCTCCAGGTCGCGCAGGCGGCGCTCCTCCAGGCTCGACTCGGGCTGGGTGACCACGTAGAAGTAGATGACGCCGAAGGCCGCGGCCGTGATCAGGAAGAACAGCAGTGCGACCTTGTTGCCGAGCGACCTGATGCGCCTCACCCGTCCTGAAAGCGGTACCCCACGCCGCGCACCGTGAGGATGAGCTCGGGGGTCTTCGGCTCCGACTCGAGCTTCTCGCGCAGGTGCCTGATGTGGACGTCGATGGTGCGCGGGTCGCGGTACGAGGCGTCGCCCCACACTCCCTCGAGCAGCATGGTGCGGCTGAACACCCGCCCGGGAGTGCGAGCCAGAGCGGCCAGGATCTCGAACTCCACGTAGGTGAGCCGCACCGCCTCGGCGCGGACCTGGACGAGGCGCTTCTCGAAGTCGATGCGCAGGTCGCCCGCCTCGATCGGCTCCTCGAAGCGCTCCTCGGGAGCCGTCAGCGCGGCGCGCCGCAGCACCGCCCGCACCCGGCTGCGGAACTCGCGCACCGAGAACGGCTTGGTGATGTAGTCGTCCGCGCCGAGCTCGAGGCCGAGCACCATGTCCGTCTCCTCGACCTTGGCCGTGAGCATGATGATGGGCACGGTGCTGCGCGAGCGGATCTCCCGGCAGACCTCGAAGCCGTCTCGTCGCGGCATCATCACGTCGAGCACCACGAGGTCGAAGTCGTCCTCGCTCAACCGGTCGAGCGCCTCCTGGCCGTCGAGCGCGGGCACGACGTCGTAGCCCTCCTTGCGCAGCGGGTAGGTCAGGAGCTTCTGTACCGCGTCCTCGTCGTCCACGAGCAGGATGCGGGGTGCTGAGGCGCTCACCTTCGGAATTGTAGGTTGAGCGGGAGTGATCGAGGCGCGGGTGTACAGGGCTGCCTTCATCCCGGCGCTGCTGGCGGTGGTGCTGGCGATGTTCTCGTTCCAGTCGCGCCCCTCCCCCCTGCCGCAGGGCCTGGCCGCCGATGTGCTGTTCGACGGGGCCGAGGCGGCGGGTCTGGCCGCTCGCATCGCCACCGACCGGCCCGACCGGCGCGCGGGCGGGCCGGGGGACGCGGCGACGGCGGATCTGGTGGCGCAGCGGCTCGACACGAGCGGCTTTCAGGTGGAGCGCCAGGGCTTCACCCACGCCGGCGAGCGGCTGGAGAACGTGATCGGCCGCCGGGCCGGATCGTCCCGTCGTCAGATCGTGGTCGTAGCCGCCCGGGATGCCGCGGCGGTGCCGGACGCTCCCGGCAGCGCCTCTGACACCGCGGCCCTGATCGAGCTGGCGCGAGTCTTCGAGGGACGCCCTTCGCGCCGTACCCTGGTGCTGGCGTCGGTGGACGGGTCCTATCTGGGCGAGGTCGGCAGCGAGCGTCTCATCTCGGAGATCGGCTCGCCGAGCTTCGTCGACGCCGTGATCGTCATGTCGAGCCTCGGGTCCGAGGCCGAGGACGCCTCCGTCCAGGCTTGGTCGACCGACTCCCGCCGCGCGGGCATCGGACTTCAGCGAACGGTGGAGGGCTCGATCCGCGAGGAACTGGAGCGCGCGGGCGGCGGCACCGGCCTCGTGGGGCAGCTGGCACGGCTCTCCTTCCCGTTGGGGATCGGCCCGCAGGGTGTGCTCGTCGCGGGTGGCTACGACTCGGTGCGCCTCTCGGGCAGCGGCGAGCTGCCGCCCCCGGGTGACGGGCCCGTGGAGGCGATCAGCGAGGACCGCCTAGGCGCGCTCGGCCGGGCCACTCTGCGGACGGTGACTGCGCTCGACCAGGGCCGCAGGCCCGCCCACGGCCCCGACTCCTATCTGCTGATGGTGAGCCAGGTGCTGCCCGGCTGGGTCATCTCGCTGCTCGCCGGGACCCTGCTGCTGCCGGTGGTGGTGGCCTCGGTGGACGCGCTGGCGCGGGCCAGGCGCCGTCAGATCGACGTGCTGTTGTGGCTGCGCTTCGTGGGTGCGTGGGTGGCGCCCTTCCTGGCGGCTCTGGCCCTGGCCGAGTTGTTGGCGCTGACCGGGGCCACCCCGCCACCGCCGCCGGCCCCGGTGCCACCCGAGGTGCTGCCTCTCGACGGACCGGCGCTCGGCGTCCTCGGCGGGCTGGCGGTGGGCATGCTCCTGGCCTTTCTGCTGGCGCGCTGGCTCGCCGCCCGGCCCGATCCGACGCTCAAGCAGCCCGGCGAGCCGGGCGCGGCGGTGGCGGTGTCGCTGGCCCTGAGCCTCGGATGCATGCTCCTGTGGGCCGTCAACCCCTACGCCGGGCTGCTGGCGGTGCCGGCGGCGCACCTGTGGATGCTCGCGGTGCTCACCCGCCCGCCACCTCCTCGGCGGGGACGAATGGCCATGCTGGCCGCCGGCCTGGTGCTGCCACTGCTCGTGGGCCTCTACTACCTGTTCGCGCTCGACCTCGACCCCCTGGCGGGAGTCTGGTACCTGGTCATGCTGGTGACCGGCCACAGCCTCGGCTTCGGCCTGGCGGTGGTGGGCTGCCTGCTGCTGGGCGTGGTCTGCGCCACGGCCGAGCTGGCCTGGCGAATCCCCGAGCCGGAGCCGCCCACGCCCGAGGAGCTTGGTCCTTCCGTGTACGGGCCGGGCGCCTACGCCGGCCCGGGGTCGCTGGGAGGAACGAGCAGCGCGCTCGAGCGCTGAGGCGCCGGCGGGCGCTCAGGCGTGCTCGAAGCCACTCAGGCCCTCCACCGGTCGTCCGTCCTCCCCCACCAGGGCGAGGCCCTCGCCGGCCGTGACCTCTCCGATCCAGGACACGCCGGCCGCCTCGGCGGCCTCGCGGCCGCCGGGGGGCATCGCCACCAGCAGCTCGTAGTCGTCGCCGCCGGTGGCTCCCTCCTCCGGCGTCACACCCGTCGCCAGGGGCAGCCGCGCGAGCTCGGCTCGCAGCTGGACTCCGCCTGCGGCGGCCAGGTGCGCGGCGTCGGTGGCCAGGCCGTCGCTGAGGTCGATCATCGCTCTCGCGCCGGCCGCGCTGAGCGCGCGTCCCTCTCGAAGCCGCGGACGCGGCCGGAGATGGCGTTCCACGAGTTCGCGCGGCTCACGCTCGCCGCGCTCGAGCAGTCTGCGTCCCGCCTCGGAGCCGCCCAGCTCGCCGGTGACCCCCAGTAGGTCTCCGGGCTCGGCGCCCGCGCGCCCGATCAGGTCGGCCTCCCGGTCGGCCCAGCCCGTGACCGCCACGGTCACCACGAGCACGGGTCCCCCCGTCACGTCCCCGCCGGCGATCGTCGTGTCGCACTCGGCTGCCAGCGATTCCATAGCGCCCACCAGCTCGAGCGCGCCCTCGAAGCGCTCGGGCAGCACCAGCGAGATGTAGGCCTCGCCCGGGTCCGCGCCCATCGCGGCGAGGTCGGAGAGCGCCGCCGCCAGCGCCTTCCAGCCGACGTCGGCGGGCGAGTGCGTGTCGAGGCGAAAGTGAGTGCCCTCCACGACCGTGTCGATCGAGGTGACGGCCAGCGGGCGGGCGCGGACCACGGCCGCGTCGTCACCGGTCCAGCGCACGATCCGTTCGCTGCGACGGCCGAGGGCGGCCTGTATGGCGGCGATGAGCTCGAGCTCGGGCAGGACTACCCGGTGCCGCCGGTGCCGCCGGTGCCGCCCGTTCCCGGGGCGGGAGTGGACTCGGGAGGGGTCTGGACCTCCGGCGGCGGCTGGGGCGCCGACTCGTAGAGATCCGGGTCGTACTGGCCACCGCCCTCGGAGGTGTCCCCGGTGTCGTCGGTATCCGAGTTGTAGTCGGGATCTTCGGTGTATCCGCTGCCGGCGTCGTAGTCGTAGTAGCTGCCGGTGTCGGCCCCGCCCGTGCTGGCGTACTTGCCGAAGAACGGCGACGACACGAAGGGCTCGGTCGGGGTGGGGAACGAGCCGCAGAACTCGCCGTGCGCAGGCGTCATGAAGGCGTTCCACACCGGGGCGGCGTAGGTGCCGCCCTGAGCACCGGGCATGGCCACGCCGGCGTCCGGGTAGCCCACCCACACCGCGGCGGAGAGCTCGGGCGTGTAGCCCACGAACCAGGCATCCTTGGCCTCGTCGGTCGTGCCGGTCTTGCCCGCCGCGGGGCAGCCGTAGCTGGCCGCGGTGCCGGTGCCGGACTGCACGTTCTGCTCGAGGATCTGGGTGACCTCGTAGGCCTGCCCGTCGGTCATCACTCGTGTGCCCTTGGGCTTGGCCAGCTTCTCGCTCTTGCCGTCGGGGAACACGACCTTCTCGATCCCGGTGGGCCGGTGGCGCACGCCGCCGCTGGCCAGCGTCGCGTAGGCGCCGGCCATCTCGAGCGTCGTCACCCCACGGGTCAGGCCACCCAGGCCCTCGGCGGGATAGCAGTCGAGCTTGGTCTGGATGCCCAGCCGCTTGGCCGTCTCGCACACGGCGTCGGGGCCGATGTCGAGGATGAGCTGTGCGTAGACCGAGTTGTCGGAGGACAGAGTGGCCCGGGTGAGTGACACCGTGCCGGCGTAGGTGTCGCCGAAGGTCTTCACCTGCCAGGTGCCGTATTCCGGGTCGTTGATGTTCAGCGGCTTCGACGTGTAGCTGGTCGAGTCCGGGTCGACGCCCTTGAGCACCGCCGCCGTGAGCACCATCGTCTTGAACGCCGACCCGGGCTGGCGATGCCCCTGGGCGGCGATGTTGAACAGGCGGTCGTCGTAGGTGCCGCTCGACGCCATCGCACGGATCTTGCCGTCGCGGGGGTTCACCGCCACGATTGCGGAGCTCGGCCCCGCGGGGTCGCCGTAATAGGCGTTGATCGCGTTGCGGGCGTCCTCCTGCATCTTCGGGTCGATCGTGGTGAACACCCGCAGCCCGCCTCGCCGCACGACGCCCACCCCGTAACGCTCGATCAGCTGCTCCTGCACGTAGTCGAAGAAGTAGGGCTCACGCCGGGTGCTGTAGCGCGTGCCGCGACTGAGCTTGAGCCTCTCCTGCGCCGCCTCGCGCTGCTCGGCCACGGTGATGTAGCCGTTGTCGGCCATGGCCTTCAGCACCTCGTTGCGCCGCTGCACCGCGGTGGCCGGATTGCGGAAGGGGTTGTACTGCGAGGGCGCCTGGGGAAGGCCGGCCAGGAGGGCCGCTTCGGCGAGCGTCAGGTCCTTGGCCCCCTTGTCGAAGAACGTCACCGCAGCGGCGTGGATGCCGATGGCGGTGCGTCCGCCCACCGTGCCGTAGGGAATCGAGTTGAGGTACTGGTGGAGGATCCAGCGCTTGGAACGCTGCTCCTCGAGCTCCGAGGCGAGCTTGGCCTCCCGGATCTTGCGCTTGAAGTCCCGCTTGGGATCGCGGATGTAGAGCGCCCGGACGAGCTGCTGGGTGATGGTCGAGCCGCCCTGGACCGTCTTGCCCGACTCGAGGTTCTTTATCCCCGCCCGGATGATGGCGTTGACGTCCACGCCCTGGTGCTTGTAGAAGCGCTCGTCCTCGATGGCCACCGTGGACTGGCGCACCACCGGAGGCATGTCCTCGAAGGGCACCACGCGGCGGACGATGTCCGACTGCACGAAGCCCAGGCGCGTGCCGTCGGAGGCGAAGACCACCGACACCTCGCCCTTGTCGTCCGCCCGCAGCTCGCTCAGGTCGGGGGCCGTGGACGCTATGGCCAGCACGTAGCCGGCGACCGAGAGGACGCCGATGACGATGACGGTGGCGAGCAGTCCGAGCGCCAGGGCAGCCTTCCCCTTGGCGCCGCCGGAGTGCTTGCGCCTCCTCAACTGTCTGTGCCGGTGGTTCATGGAAACGAATTCCGCGCGCTTCCCCTGCTCAGGAGGCCTCGACGGAGGATAGACCGTGCTCGCGCAGTTCCCGCAGCCAGCGGAGGCGCAGCTCCGCGGCCACCTGTCCGCGGGTGCCGGCGTCGGTCGCCCAGGTGGTGGCGCTGAGGCGCACCCCCTCCTTGTCGACCTCCGCCACGACGGCAGTGACACCGTCGTCCTCGGACTCGATCAGCTCGATGGCCCGGTCGAGGTCGGCGTCCGGCGGGAGCCACACCGACACCTCCACCTGCACGCGCGGGTCGTGGATGGTGAAGTTCTCGACCGAGCTCTGGGCCAGGCGCTCGTTGGGCACGATCAGGCGATGGCCGTTGTCGAGGCGGATGTAGGTGTAGCTGAGCCGCACGTCCTCCACCTCGCCCGTCTGGTCCTCGAACTTCACGAGGTCGCCGATGCGGATCGGCTGGCTTATGGCGAGCAGGATTCCCGCGATCGCGTTGGCCAGGGTCGCGCGCGCGGCGAAGCCGATCACCAGGCCGAGCACGGCGGAGGAGGCGAGGACGCCGGTGGCGATGTGCTGGACCGAGTCGAACTGCCACAGGGCGGCCGCCAGCCCGATCACGATGATCAGCGCGAACACGAGGCGCCGCACAAGCCGCAGGCGGGTGGTGGTGACGGGTGAGAGGTCGCCCCCCGCCATGCGCCGGCTCACCGTCTTGCCCTGACGCGCGAGCGCGCGGTCAACGAGCTTGGCGGCGATGAACGCCACCACGACGATCGCGATGGCGAAGATCCAGTTCTCGTTGCGCGCGAGGTAGGACTCGGCGGTGTAGAAATCGACTTCCAGCATGGCGTATGAGGCTACCCCCGCCGCGGCGGGCCAGATTGCGGCCGCCCGCGACTCCGCGGCGCTGCGGGCCGCTTGGCGCGTGGCCTGGACGACCCGCCTCGGGGTTCTCCTCGTTGCGGTCTTCGCCGCACTGACCCTCGGTCCTGCGAGCGGCGGCCTGGCCCGCGAGAACGAGCTCAAGTTCGACGCCCCGGAGCTCACCCACGCGCTGGCCGAGCCGGTGCTGTCACCGCTCGCCCGCTGGGACGCTGTCTGGTACCTACGGATCGCCGATTCGGGCTACACGGGCAGCGAGCCGCGGGCCGCGTTCTTCCCGCTCTATCCGCTCCTGATCCGGGCACTGGCCGCGCCGGCCGGCGGCTCGCCGGAGGCGCTGCTCGCGGCCGCCTACCTGGTCGCACTCGCTGCGTTCGTCGCCGCGCTCGCGCTCCTCTACCGGCTGGTGGAGCTCGAGCTCGGCCGCCGGCTGGCCCAGCCGACGCTGCTTCTACTGGCGCTGTTCCCGGCCGCGGTGTTCTTCGGCGCGCCCTACTCGGAGAGCGTGTTCCTGCTCTGCGCGGTGGGGGCGTTCTACGCCGCCCGAACGGGCCGCTTCGCCTGGGCCGGGGCGGCGGCGCTGGGCGCGGCCACCACGCGCAGCGCGGGGCTGCTTCTGCTGGCGCCGCTGGCCATGTTGTGGTGGAGCTCGCGAGAACGGCGCCCGGCGGACGTCGCCTGGTTGTTGCTCGCGCCCCTGGGCGTGACCGCCTACGCCGGCTGGCTCGGGCTCACCGAGGGGGACGCGCTGCGCTTCCTCGACGTGCAGGGAGCGTGGTCGCGCGAGCTCGTGGTCCCGCTCACCGGCGCCTGGGACGGCTTGGGCGCGGCTGTCGACGGCGCTCGCCAGCTGGCCTCGGGCTCGCGTACGCCGGTCTACTTCGAGATCGCGGCGGGCGACCCGTACCGGATCGCGGCCATCAACATCATGCTGTTCGCCTTCCTGGTGTTCGCGCTCGTGGCCTGCGTCGGGGTCCTCCGGCGGCTGCCGCGCGCCTACGGCGTCTGGGTGGCGGCGTCGCTGGTGCTGCCGTTGTCATTTCCCGTCGCGCCGCAGCCGCTCATGTCGCTGCCCCGCTTCGTGGCCGTGCTGTTCCCCATCTTCATGTGGCTGGCGGTGGTCTGCGACGAGCGCCGCAGCACGGGCCTGGTGGCCGGCGCGTCGGCCGTGGGTCTCGGGCTGTTCACCGCGCAGTTCGCCGGCTGGCACTGGATCTCCTGATGGTGGTCTTCCTCGATGCGCTCGGCACCCTGGTCGAGCTCTCTCCGCCGGCGCCGAGGCTGGCGGCGCTACTGGCCGAGCAGGGCTTCGAGGTCGGCGAGGAGCAGGCGGCGGGCGCCTTTGCCGCCGAGATCTCCTACTACCTCGAGCACCACCTCGAGGGAGCGGACCGGGTCTCGCTCGATCGGCTGAGGGACCGCTGCGCCGACGTCCTGCGCGCAGAGCTGGGTCTTCCGGGGCTCGACCGGGCGGCGGCGCGCGGCGCGATGCTCGGCGCGCTTCGCTTCGAGGCCTTTCCCGAGGCGCTGGAGGTGCTGGCGCTGCTGCGCGAGCGCGGCCACCGCCTGTTGATCGTGAGCAACTGGGACTGCTCGCTGCCCAGCTGGCTCGCCCACACCGGGCTGCTCGAGCTGGTGGAAGGAGTGGTCACCTCGGCGGAGGCGGGCAGCGCCAAGCCGGATCCGCGAATCTTCGAGCACGCGCTCGAGCTGGCGAACTCGCGTGCCGATCAGACCGTGCACGTGGGCGATTCGATCGGCAACGACATCGCGGGAGCGCGTGCGGCGGGGATCCGGGGCGTGCTGGTGCGCCACGACGGGCCGATTCCGCCGGGAGTGGATTCGATAGCGACCCTCGGCGAGCTGCCCGCCCTACTCTGAGATGCCCGTGGAACAGAGCGTCCTCTCCTCCCCGCCGCCGCCCGAGCGCCCGGAGCTGCCCGAGAGCGCGGCCCCGCGCTGGCCCGCGTGGTACTCGGTGGTGGCCTTTCTCGTGGGCCTCATCGGCACGCTGATCGCGGTCGGCATCGTGGCCGCCGCCACCGGCGCGGCATCGGACGAGAACGACGTGACCTTCACGATCGTGGCCACGCTGATGCAGAGCCTGATCTTCGTCGGCACGGCCGTGCTGTTCGCCTCGTTCACGCGCCGGCCGCAGCCCTGGCATTTCGGTCTTCGGCGTGCGCCCTTCTGGCGGACCGTGGGCTGGGCCGCCCTGGGAATGGTGTCCTTCTACGTGATCGCGGCGATCTACAGCGCGATCGTCTCACCCGACGCCGAGCAGACCGTGGCCCAGGATCTCGGTGCCGACCAGGGCACGATCGGGCTGATCATCGCCGGCTTCATGGTCATCTGCGTGGCCCCGTTCGCCGAGGAGTTCTTCTTCCGCGGCTTCTTCTACCGGGCGCTCCGAAGCCGCTACTCCGTGCTCGTGGCGGCGCTGATCGACGGTCTCCTGTTCGGGATCATCCACTACGACTTCTCCGGAGCGGACGCCCTGCTGATCCTTCCCCCGCTCGCTCTGCTCGGCGTGATGTTCTGCCTCGTCTACGAGAAGACGGGCACACTGTGGTCAGTGATCGCCCTGCATTCGCTGAACAACTCGGTCGCCTACGGAGTGGCCGTGGAGGACGCCACGGTGTCGCTGGTGCTGGGACCGCTCATGCTCGTCGCCTGCATGACGCTGCCGAGGCTGAGCCGCCCGGCGCCCTCGCCCCTGTAACCCGAAGGCTCGCGGGCACCGCCCGCTCGCCGGAAGGGGCGCCTTGCGCCCAAACCGGCCCAAACCCGCGCTCCGCGTGCAATAGTGGCCGCCATGAACGGTCGCGTCGCGCTCTTCCTGTCCCTGGCCCTGCTCGTCGCGGCCCCGGCCGGAGCGGTTGCCCAGACCCCGCCCACGCCGGTGCCTCCCGCGCCGGCGCCTCCCCCAGCTCTCGCTCCCGTGCCTGCCGCGGGCAAGGCCTCGATCTCGGTGTCCAAGGGCCTGGCCACGAAGAAGATGCGCTACGCGGCGCCCTTCCAGCAGCTCTTGGTCAGCGGCCGCGTGAAGCCGTACGTGGCCGGCGAGTCGGTGGTCCTCCAGGTGGTGCACCGCAACAAGCTGACGAAGCGGATCCGCGTGGCGGTGGGACGCAAGGGCCGCTACCGGATTCCGGTTCAGCTCAAGAAGATGGGCGGCTTTCGCCTCTACGTGAAGCACGACGTGAGCGCCGCGCAGAAAGCGTTCCGCACGCGCAGCAAGCGCGTGAGCGTGGTCGACTGGCAGGCCGGCGCGGGCGACAGGGGGACCAAGGTCCTGATGCTCCAGCGCGGTCTCGCGCGACTGGGCTTCGCCACCCCGGTCAACGGCTACTACGACTGGCTCACCGCCAACGCGGTCAATGCCTTCCGCAAGACCAACGGCATGGGCCGCGACGGCTACGCCATGAAGTCCGTCTACGCCAAGGTGTTCCGGCGTCAGGGCGCGTACAAGCTGCGCTACCCGAAGGCCGGCAAGCACGTGGAGTTCGACTGGTCACGCCAGGTGCTCGTGCTGGCCGCCAGGGGACGGCCCGTCCGCACCTACCACACCTCCTCGGGCACCCCGGCCACGCCGACGGTCTTCGGCACGTACAAGTTCTACCTCCAGACCCCGGGCACCAACGCCAAGGGCATGGTCCACTCGTCGTACTTCATCCGGGGCTATGCGATCCACGGCTACGCATCGGTGCCCAACTACCCGGCGAGCCACGGCTGCCTGAGGGTGCCGGTTCCCAACGCGGCGTCGATCTTCGGCTGGATCGACATCGGCGACACGATCTTCTCGTACAAGTAGCCGCCGCCGGCAGCGCGCCCTGGCCCAGACGCGCAACGACCCCGCCGGCTCTCGCCTGACGGGGTCGTCGCGGGTCCCCCCATGCCGCCGGCCCGCCGGGCGGGCGGCCCCTGGGCTCAGCCTGTGGGAGTGGTGACGGAGGTCTCCGGTGCGGTGGCGCCGCCGGTGGCCGGTGCCGGAGCGGCCTCGGCCGGAGCGACCGGGGCCGCCGGGGTGACCGGAGCGGCCTCCACGGGCGCGGGAGCGGGTGCGGCCTCGACCGGAGCGACCGGGGCCGCGGGCGCCACCGGAGCGGCCTCCACGGGCGCGGGCGCCACCGGAGCCGGTGCGACCTCGACCGGCGCGGCCGGGACCGCCGGAGTGACCGGAGCCGCCGGGGTGACCGGAGCGGGTGCGGGCGCCACCGGAGTGACCGGTGCTGCGGGCGCCACCTGGACGGCCTCCACGGGCGCGGGAGCCACCGGAGCCGGTGCGACCTCGACCGGCGCGGCCGGAGCGACCGGGGCGGCCGGAGCGACCGGAGCCGGAGCGGGGGCCACCGGAGTGACCGGCGCCGCGGGCGCCACCGGGACGGGCGCGACCTGAGCGGTCGTCGTGGCCGGCTGGACCTGCTGCTGGAGGACGGTGTCCTGACTCGAGCCGGCCGCGGCACCGCCGCCGTACTGCGAGACGGTCATCGTGGTGCGGGCTTTCCCGGAACCCCCCTTGGTGGCCGTGGCCACCACTCCCCGGCCGGACGAGCCGCCAACCGCGCTGGCCGTCGAGCTGGCGCTCTTGCCGGGGATCGTGCCACCCGAGAGGTAGCGCGCCGGATCCTGCGCCTGCCCGTTCACGCGGGTCTCGAAGTGGAGGTGCGGCCCGGTGCAGCTGCCGGTGCAGCCCACGTAGCCGATCACCTGCCCCTGTCTGACCTGCGCCCCCTGGGAGGTGGCGAAGCGCGACATGTGGGCGTAACACGTGGAGAACTGGCTCGTGTGGGTGATGCAGACCATGTTTCCGTAGCCGCTCTGCTGGCCGGCGAAGCTCACCGAGCCGCAGGCGGCGGCGCGGATGGCGGTGCCGGTGGGCGCGGCGAGGTCGACGCCGTCGTGGTTGCGTCCCCAGCGCGGACCGAAGGGCGACGTCTGCGTCCCCTTGACCGGGTTGGCGATGGTGGACGACGCACAGCTGCCCGTGCCCGGAGATGGGGCAGGGGAGGGCGTGGCGTTGGTCTGCGGTGCGGGCGTGTCGGTCGAGCCGCCGCCGGGGTCGCTCGAACCCGAGTCACCGGTGTCGCCCGTGCCGGCGTCCGTGTCGGCGCCATCCTGCAGGGGCTGGGCCGGAGAGTCCGTCTCCGGAGCGCTCTGGGCGTCGCCGTCCAGGGAGTAGCCACCCGGATCGCCCTTGGCCTCGAGGGCCGCGCCCGCCTCGACGAGGCGCTTCTCGATGCGCTGCTTCACGGCCTCGGGAACGTTGTAGCCACCGGCCGAGCTCGCGCCGGCGCTCGTGCCCGAGCTGCTCTCGAACAGCGCGCCCCAGGTGGCGAGACCAACGATTCCGTCGACCTCCAGGCCCGCACGGGCCTGGTACTGGCGCACCGCGGTGTCGGTCTGGGCGCCGAAGATCCCGTCGGCGGAGACGCCCAGCGCCCGCTGGACGTGGGCCACCAGGTCACCCTGGCTGCCGAGCTGGAGGGGCAGGCCGCCCTCCCGGATCTCGATGGCGCGGTTGGCGGGAGATTCGCCGGCAACCGCGGCCTTCACGTTGGAGGACATCTGGGCCGCGGCCACGGAGGCCCCGGGTCCGGCCAGCATGGCGCCGGCGAGTGCCGCCGACATGTTGCGCTTGCGGGCGTATTCGCGCCGCGCCTTGGGTAGAAGCTGTCTGCGGCGATGGGAGCGCTCCGAGGAGCGCAGCCAGAATTCAGGCTGGGCCAGATCCCTGTGGGTTCTCATCCGTCATGTCCCCTTCCTTTCGGGCCTACGGGGTTAGCTGACGGGCTCGCGCTGGAAGATGCGCTATGCGGTTCTAGGGACCGCGATTCGCCCCCGGTGGCACCTGCCACCTCTGGTTCCCCCGTTCGCACTCGCCCGGCGGCGGGCGGCACGACTCGGCGCTTGACTCTCCTAAGCAACCCTCCTTGCAGGGAAAGTTGCGGTGGAGGAGACTAGCGCACCCTTTCGCCGGGCGGTGGCCGAGTCCTGCTAGATGACCTGAGTCGTCATTTCGTGCACACCTTCCCGGCGTCTGGACACGTCTGGCGCCAGCCACGCCCAGCCGCTCGGGAAGCTGAAGCAGAACTTCCGACTCAGGTCACTGAGCGGTGCGCCAGTCGGCTCCGTGGTGCCGGCCGCTGGGCAGCACGTTCGCCAGCAACCCGAGCAGAAGTCCGTACAGAAGGAGCCCCAGCACGGTGGGCACGCCGTTGGCCACCCAGACGTTGTCGGAGCTCACGAGGCCGCCGAACGGGGCCAACAGCACGTCGTTGGCGTCGTCGATCGCCTCCCTCAGGTCGCCGTGGCGCTGCTCGCGCAGCCGCTCCTCATCAGGGCTGGGCGCGATCGTGGCCGGCCGCTCGGTGGCGCCCTCCAGCTCGGCCGCCAGAGCGTTCTGCTGGTTCTGCGATCCGCGGTCGAGCTCGTCGATCGCGAACAGGGCAAAGCCCAGGAGCACGATTCCCGAGCTGACGATCGCCACAACGCGGATCACTGATCCCATCGACAAGTACGATCGGCACCACCCGCCCGGCCATGACTCTCGCCCCCCGACTCTCCACGCATGGCTGACCCGCGCGAGCGGCTGGTCGCGGAGCTGCGCGCCCACGCGCTGGTGATCGGCGAGGTGACGCTCACGAGTGGGCTCACCGCCCAGTACTACGTGGACGCCAAGCGGGCCATCCTCCTACCCGAGGCGTTCCGGGCGCTGGGCGAGCTGGTGGCGGCCGAGGCGGAGCGAGTGGGAGCCACCGCGGTGGGGGGCATGACGATGGGGGCGGATCCCGTGGCCTGCGCCGCCCTGGGCGCCGGCGCCCCCGTCAAGGTGTTCTTCGTTCGCAAGGACAAGAAGGAGCACGGGCTCCAGCGCTGGATCGAGGGCCCGCTGCTGGTGGAGGGTGAGCGCTGCCTGGTGGTGGAGGACGTGGTGACCACCGGGGGTTCGACGGTGAAGGCCATCGAGCGGGTGCGCGAGGAGGGGCTGGAGGTCGCGGGAGTGGTGAGCGTGCTGGACCGTCTCGCCGGTGGCGCAGAAGCCATCGAGGCGGCGGCGGGCGCCCCCTACACGCCGCTGACCACCATCGACGACGTCTACCCCGACCGCCCCGATCGCGGCTAGCCGGACTCGCCGGCCAGCCAGCCGTCGATCAGCCGACGGGAGATCGAGTAGGGCGGAGAGAGCATGATCGGACCGGCGCCGCGGGCCGCTTCCTCCACCTCCACGCGCTCGAACCAGCGCACGTCCTCGAGCTCCTCGCCGTCGGCGCGCGGCTCGCCGCCCGCGGCCAGCGCGTGGAAGCCGAGCATCAGGGAGCTGGGGAAGGGCCAGGGCTGGGAGGCGACGTAGGAGACGGCTCCCAACTCGACCTCGGACTCCTCGTGCACCTCGCGCCGAACGGCGTCCTCGAGGGTCTCGCCCGGCTCCACGAAGCCGGCCAGCACCGAGTAGCGGCCGGCCGGCCAGTGCGGTGACCGCCCGAGCAGGAGCCGGTCGTTGGGTGCGTCGATGACGCGGACGATCACCACCGGGTCGGTGCGGGGGAAGTGGTGCGCCTCACAGCTCGGGCAGCGGCGCTGGTGACCGGCATCGACCACCTCCGTGGGGGCTCCGCAGTTGGCGCAGAAGCGATGGCGGCGGTGCCACGAGAGGAGCGCCGCGGCATAGGCGGCCACCGCCGCCTCGTGCGCGGGGAGCTCCACAGCCGCCTCGCGCAGTCCCGCCGGACGCCCCGAGCCGGGCTCCACCTCCGTGACGTCGGTGGCGAACAGCGGCGCGCCGTCGCCCAACCCGAGAAGGATCTCGGAGCCGTCGGCGCCGCCCAGCAGCAGGTGCCCGTCGTTCATCCACACGCCGCGCTCGGAGACCTGGACGCTGCGCGCGCGGGGGTCGCTGCGGCGGGCGTCGAGCCAGGCCGGGTCGGCCCGTTCCTGCGGCACGCGGTCGATTCCCGACCCCGAGAAGACGATCACACCCCAGTTCTACCGCTGCGGCGCCAACGGCGTGGCGCCAACGCGCCCAACTGCCCTCCAGGCGGCGTGCCCGATCGCGACCGGGTATCAGCTGAGCATGGCTCAGGAATTCAAGAAGGGCGACAGGGTCGAATGGAACAGTCACGGCGGTAAGGGGGTGGGAACCGTGGAGCGCAAGATCACCTCGAACACCGAGGCGGGCGGACGCAAGGTGAAGGCGTCGAAGGACGAGCCGCAGTACCTGGTCAAGTCGGAGAAGTCCGGGGGCACGGCGGTCCACAAGCCGGGCGCGCTCAGGAAGCGGTCCTGACGCGGCCCAGAAGCTCAGCCGGGGAGCGGCGCACCCGCCAGGGCGAGCAGCGCTCCGGCGGCGCCTGCTCCCACGAGCACGACCACCACGCCGCGGCGCAGCGCCAGCAGGGCGACTGCGGCGAGGGCCAGCAGCACGAACTGCCAGCTCTCCTCGAGCGCGAGGGCGAGCGGCACGGCCGCTCCCAGGATGGCTCCCACCGCCGCCGGTCCTGCACCGGCGAGGAAGGCCTGGGTGACGGGGCTGGCCCGAAGGCGATCGAAGCGGTCGGCGCCGATCAGGATGAAGGAGAACGACGGCGCGAAGGCCACCGCCGCTGCCAGCAGGGCACCACCTACCCCGGCCGCCGCGTAGCCCACGGCCGCCACGGTGTGCACCACGGGCCCGGGCGTTATCTGTCCGAGCGCCACCGCGTTGAGGAACTGCGCATCGGTCATCCAGCCGTACGCGTCGACGGCGTCGGCCTGCATCAGCGGGATGATCACGAAGCCGCCGCCGTAGGAGAGCGCGCCGACCTTGAAGGCGGTCCAGGCCAGGGCGCCCAGGCCACCGGACGAAGCGGCGATCAGGAGCCAGGCCGGCCCCGCCTCCAGCCCGGCAGCGCGGCCGGGCAAGCCGAGCCGGATCACCGTCTCGATCGCGCCACAGGCCAACAGCACGAGCACCAGCCAGGGTCCGAGCGTCGCCGCCGACACCGCTCCGGCCGACAGGTATAGAGCCCAGCGCAGCCGAGCACCGCCGGCGCGCTCGATGCTGGCGGGCAGCAGGTCCATGCCGGCCTGCACGGCGACGGCGGACACGGCCGCGCCGGCCCCGGCGCCGGCTCCTCGGACCCATTCCGGCGGCGAGCCGGCCAGGAACAGCGCCGCCAGACCGATGATGAGGACGAGGCCGGGGACGATGAAGGCGAGCCCGCCGACCACGGCTCCGGTCGTGCCCGCCACCCGCCAGGCGCAGAAGATCGCGAGCTGGGTCGAGGCCGGCCCGGGCAGGAGGTTGACCGCCGCGAGGGCGTCCTCGAAGTCCCGCCCGCCGAGCCATCGCCTGCGCTCGACGCACAGCTCACGCAGCAACGAGATGTGAGCCGGAGGGCCTCCGAAGCCGAGGCAGCCGATCCGCCCCCAGTCGCGCAGGACCTGGCCGATGGACGCCCGCGCCGCTATTTCGGCTCGAACAACTCGATCGGATTCCCGGCGGGGTCGTCGGCCAGGATCTGTTTGCCTCCGCGCCCCTCGACGATCTCGTTGCGGAAGTGCACCCCGGCCTCCCGCAGGCGCTCCACCGTGGATTCCAGATCGTTCACCTCGAGTTGGATGCGATTCCAGCCCCCCGGCTCGGGCACGCGGCCATCCTCCATGGGCTGAGCCGCGCCTCCCGGCCCGCCGGGCTGCGAGAGCAGGAGCCTCAGGTCGCCACGGGCGAGGATCGCGAAGCCGGGACCGGGCTGCGCCTCCACCTCGAAATCCAGCTGGTCACCGTAGAAGGCCGCCGCGGCCCCTACGTCATCGACGATGTAACGCACGTTGACCGTCGCCATTCGGGACTCCATTCGATCTGGATATCGGAGTACGATATCGAGATCCGATACTTGCCGTCGACATGAGGGAGTTCATGCGCGGTGCGGTGCGGCTGCACATCCTCCACCACGCCGCCGAGGGCGAGATCCACGGCAGCTGGATGGCCGCGGAGCTGGCCGAGCACGGTCACCGGATCAGCCCGGGCACCCTCTATCCGACACTGCACGCGATGGAGCAGGAGGGACTGCTGCGGTCACGCCGGACGGTGGTCGACGGCCGAGCCCGCCGGGAGTACCGAGCCACCGCTCAGGGGCGCCGCGTGCTCACCCAGACGAGGCGGGCCCTGCGCGAACTGGCGGACGAGGTTCTGGACTAGTCACCTGAAGGTCCGCCCCGGAATCATCCGTTCTGGTCGAGAATGTCCCTGTGCTGATAGCCCCAAGCGGAGATCAGATCGAGATCGGCCATGGCGACCAGCGGGCTGTGATCGTCGAGGTGGGAGGCGGCCTGAGGGAGTACGCCCGCGGCGGCCGCGATCTGATCGACGGCTATCCGATCGACCGGATGAGCAGCGCGGGGCGGGGTCAGGTGCTGATCCCATGGCCCAACCGGATCGAGGACGGCAGCTACGAGTTCGACGGTCGCACGCACCAGCTCGCGCTCGATGATCCAGCTGAGCAGGACGCCATACACGGTCTGGTCCGCTGGGTGGCCTGGAAGGTCGCCGAACGCGATTCGAACCGCGTGGTGATGGAGCATCTGCTCCGCCCCCAGCCGGGATATCCCTTCCTGCTGGAGGTGCGGATCGAGTACGTGCTGTCTGATGAGGGCCTTCGCGTGCGCACCACCGCCACGAATGTCGGGCCGGACCGCTGCCCGTATGGCGCCGGAGCGCACCCGTATCTGACCCTCGGTACGCCCGCGGTCGACTCGCTGGTCCTGTCCGTGCCGGGTCGAACGGTGCTGGAGTCCGACGAGCGCGGGATCCCGGTCAGGGCCGGGCCCGTCGAGGGCACGGAGTTCGACTTCGTCGAGCCCAGGCCTGTCGGCCCCACCAGGCTCGATCACTGCTTTACCGACCTCGATCGCGGTGACGACGGCCGGGCTCGGGTAGAGCTCCGTGATCCGGGCAGCGACACCGGTCTCGCGCTGTGGGTGGACGAGACCTATCGCTACCTGATGATCTTCACCGGCGACCCGGTTCCGGACGTCAGCCGCCGCAGCCTCGCCGTCGAACCGATGACCTGTCCGCCCAACGCGTTCCGGTCGGGCGAGGCGCTGGTGACCCTGGAGCCGGGGGCGTCCTTCACCAGCACCTGGGGCATCGGCGGCTAGTCGCAACGGCCAATACGCTGGTGCCTTGTCAGGAGCGCAACGGCTTCGCCGCCACCTGAGTGACGGCTGGCGCCTGGGAGGCGCGGCGATCCGGTTTGCCCTCGAGAACCGGGTCCTTCAGCGCTTCCTGCTCATCTCCGCGGCCATCGTGCTGGTCATCTTCGCCGCAGTGGCGGCGGTGGCCGTACTGGTCCGAAACAACACCGGACCGGTCGGCTACGTGCTGGCAGGTCTGGGCGCCTACTACTGCCTGAGTGTGATGACCACCGCAGTGGCGGTCGGCATGGCCGGCATGGTCGCCGACAGCCTGGACTCGCGCCCGGTCACGCTCGGCACCGGCTGGCGACTCATCGTGCGCCGCCGCCGGCCGATCCTCGGCTGGGCGGTCGTCGATCTGATCGTGGGGGTACCAAGCCGCTATGTCGGATCGGTGACCGTGAACTGGCTGGTGGCGCTCGTGATGGGCTTTGGCTGGAGCCTCTTGAGCTTCTTCGCGATACCGACGATTGCGCTGACCGGAGCTTCCCCGCTGGTCGCGGCACGCCACTCGCTGGGGCTGGTGCGTCGCCAGTGGCAGGACGCGGCCTACGGTCTCGTCTACGTGTGGGTGCGGGCCGCGGTCTGGTTCGGCCTGCCAGGGGCGATCGGCGTGGCGGCCGGCGTGCTCCTGATCCGCCACGGCGTGATCTTCTTGGGGGGCGCTCTGTTCGTGTTCGGGGTGTCCTGCCTGGCGGTCGGCTTCCTCGTTGCCCACGCGGCTCGCGCCGTGCTCACGGTGATGCTGTACCGCTACGCCGAGTCCGGAGCCGTCCATCCGGCCTTCCCGGCCGAGTTGCTCGCTCGCAGCGTCCGGCCCGTCTCCGGGTTCGTCAGGCGCCTGCAGGCGCGGATCGAGGGCGATCGTGTTCGAAGGCTGCGCCGCCGGGTGAGCGGAGATTAGTTCGAACTCGCGGCCCGGTCCTATCTGAGGTGGACGAACGAGAGCTGCTGTCTGCCGCGCGAGCGGGCGACGAGGACGCCTTCAGGCGGCTGGTCGACCCCTTTCGCGGCGAGCTTCACGCCCACTGCTACCGAATGCTCGGCTCGGTCCATGACGCCGAGGACGCCCTGCAGGACACGCTCCTTCGCGCATGGCGTGCCCTTGCGCGGTTCGAAGGGCGTGGCTCGCTGCGCGCCTGGCTCTACCGCATCGCCACGAACACCTGTCTCGACCTCATCGCCCGGCGTCCCAAGCGGGTCCTGCCCATCGACTACGAGGGAGGGGACGACCCCACCGTGGAGGGCATCTGGCTCGAGCCGTACCCCGACGAGCAGCTGGGCCTCGAGCAGCGCGAGGGCGTGGAGCTGGCCCTCATCGCCGCTCTGCAGCACCTGCCCGCGCGGCAGCGCGCGGCGCTGATCCTCCGCGACGTGCTCGGCTTCTCCGCACGTGAGACGGCGGAGACGCTCGAAACGAGCGTCCAGTCGGCCAACGGCCTGCTCAGCCGGGCGCGGCGCGCCGCCGACGAGCGGCTGCCCGACCAGACCCAGCAGGTGACGCTGGGTGCCCTCGGCGACGCCCGCCTCCGCGAAACCGTCGAGAGCTACATGCGGGCGCTGGATCAGGGCGACGTCGAGGCGGTGGTGGCGATGCTGACCGAGGACGCCACCTGGTCGATGCCGCCGTACGTGAGCTGGTTCCGAGGCCACGACGCGATCGCGGCCTTCCTCGAGGCCGGTCCGATGCGCGAGCGCTGGCGCCACCTGCCGGTTCGGGCCAATGGGCAGCCGGCGGTCGCCTGCTACCGCTGGGATTCCGGGCGGGAGCAGTATGCGGCGGCGGTGCTCGACGTCCTCACGCTCGAGGGAAGGCTGATCGGAGCGGTCACGGCGTTCGTCGACCCTGACGTCTTCGCTCGTTTCGGCCTGCCGGCCCGGCTTGCGCGGTAGCCCGCCGGTCAGTTCACGAGGGGCCGCCGGTCTCAGTGGAAATGAACCGGTCTCGACGCAACTGGGCGCTCGCCCTCACCTCGGTCGCCTCGCTGATGGTGGCCCTCGACACGCTCGTGGTGTCCACGGCGCTGACCACCATCAGGGAAGACCTGGGAGCCTCGATCGAGCAGCTCGAGTGGACGGTCAACGCCTACAACCTGAGCCTCGCCGTCTCGCTGCTGCCCGCCGCCGCGCTGGGCGACCGCTTCGGCCGGCGACGCCTCTTCGCGGCCGGCCTGGCGGCGTTCGTGCTCACCTCGGCAGCCTGCGCCCTGGCGCCGGACGTGAACACGCTGATCATCGCCCGCGCCGTGCAGGGGGTGGGCGCGGCCTTCGTGATCTCGCTCGCCCTGGCCATCGTCAGCGCGGCCTTCTCGGCCGAGCGGCGCGGTACCGCAATCGGGATTCTCGAGGGCGTCACCGGGCTGGCCACGATCGGCGGCCCGGTCATCGGCGGCGCGATCGCCGCGGGGCTGTCGTGGGAATGGATCTTCTGGGTGAACGTCCCCATCGGTGCGCTCGCGCTTCCCTTCGTGCTTGCCCGCATCGGGGAGTCGCGCGGGCCGGGGGGTCCTCTCGACCTGCGCGGCTTCGCGCTCGTCACGGCGGGAGCCTTCGGAGTGGTCTGGGCGCTGGTGCGCGGCAACTCGGCCGGCTGGGGGAGCCTCGAGGTGGTCGGCTCGCTGGTGCTCGGGGTGCTGCTGGTGGTGGCCTTCGTGGCGTGGGAGCTGCGCGCTCCGGCGCCGATGCTCGCCATGCGACTGTTCCGCGCTCGAGCCTTTTCGGGGGGCAACGCGGTCACCTTCCTGCTGTTTGCCGCGCTCTTCGCCGCGGTCTTCTTCTTCGCGCAGTTCCTGCAGTCGGTGATGGGCTACGGGCCGCTCGAGGCCGGGCTGCGCCTCGTCCCGTGGACGGCGACTCTGTTCGTGGTGGCCCCCGCAGCCGGAGCGCTGGCCGACCGCATCGGCGAGCGGCCGCTGGTGGTCACCGGGATGCTGTTGCAGGCGTCCGGCCTGGCCTGGGTGGCGCTGATCGCCGGGCCCGAGGTGGGCTATCGCGAGCTGTTACCGGCACTGGTCGTGACCGGCGTGGGCTGCTCGATGGCCATCCCCACATCCGCCAACGCGGTGGTGGGGGCCGTGAGGGCTGAGGAGGTGGGCATCGCCGCCGGAGCCAACGGCCTGCTCCGCGAACTGGGTGGCGTGTTCGGGGTCGCCCTGGCGGTCGCCCTCTTCGCCGGGGTGGGCGGTTACGCCTCGGCGCAGGTGTTCAGCGACGGCTTCACGGCGGCGATCCTGATGGCCGCGGGCCTCTCGCTGGCCGGCGCCGCGGCGGGGCTGACGCTGCCTGGCCGGGCTCGGGCGAACGAGATGATGCAGCGGGTTTAGAGCGACCGGGCCGTCGGTACCCTGCCAGCTTGCCCCCCGTTCGTAGTCTCCCGGCAGGGATCGCCGGAGCCGTGGTGCTGCTGGTTCTGTGCGTCCTGAGTCTGACCCTCTCTGTCCGCCTTCGCGTCCGTCCGGGCGCAGTCGGCTGCCGCTGCACCGGTAACGGACGGAGCGTCTGCGGCGGGCAAGCCGTCGGCACGCGAGAGGGCGCGCCGCAGGGCCCGCAGACTCTGCCGCGCGGCGCGGCGAGGTGCTGACAGGCGCCCTGCGGCCAAGCAGCGCAAGCTCAGGGCCCGCTGCCGGCGGGCCAGGCGCCGGGCGCGAGGAAAACGCCGCTCGCCGGCACCGCGCCCGCAGGCACCCACGTTGCCGGCCCCTCCTCCGCCGGTCTCGGTGCCCAGCCCGCCTTCACCGGCGCCGTCGCCCTCGTCCTATCCACCACCCGCGCCGCCGAACTGCGCCGCCGCCGATTCGGTTCCGTCCACGGGCAACCTCGTGGCGGTTCGCTCGGCCACCCTCTGCCTGGTGAACGCCGAGCGCGCAGGGGCCGGCCTCGGTCCGCTCACCGACAATCGCCCGCTCGCGGCCGCGGCCCAGGCTCACGCCGTTGACATGGTGGCCCGGCGCTACTTCAGCCACACCTCGGCGAACGGGCGCAGCTTCGACACGAGGATCCGGGCCTTCGGCTACCCCGGTGGCTATCTGGCGGAGAACATCGCCTGGGGCGGCGGCTCCCTCGGCACGCCGCGGAGCATCGTGAGCGGCTGGATGAACTCCACCGGTCACCGCGAGAACATCCTCAACGGCGGCCTCCGCGACAGCGGCGTCGGGGTGGCCGTGAGCACCCCTCAAGGCGGCAGCGGCGGCACCTACGTGCACGATTTCGGCGGTTGAAGATCAACCGGGTCCTACGACTCTTCGAGCAGGAGGGTGTCGAGCCCTCGGGTGAGCCCGGTGAGGCCTGGCGCCCGGCGCGCCGCGATCAGCGTGCCCGCAACGTAGGGCTCGGGTGTCCCGCCGGCGTCGTGGCGAATGGTCAGCCGCTCGTCGGGCAGCCCGAATACCACCTCGGTCGACACCACGAAGCTCGGTAGGCGCACGGAGTGCACCCGGGCGCCGCCGATGCCGGCTCCGCGTGCCTCTCGGGGCCCCTGGAGTTCCTCGATCGGGTGGCCGAGCTCGGGCCGGCGGACCTCGCCGAGCCGCTCGGCGAGCTCGCGGGCGGTGCCCGACGGGACGTCCGGTTTGTCGGCCTTCGCGTAGTCGATGACCTCCCACTGCGGCAGATGACGCGCCGCGAGGAGAGCGGCGGCCTGGCACATCGCTGCGGTCAGCGAGAAGTTGCCCGACGCCACCACGCCGACCGAGCGTTCGCGCGCCGCGGAGTCGATCTCGTCGTAGTCGGCCGCTGTCAGCCCCGAGCTGCCGATCACCACGGCCACCCCGGCGCCGATCGCGGTCAGCGTGTTTTCCTTGACCGCCGTGGCGGAGGTGTAGTCGATCAGGACGTCGACGCCTTCGAGGGCCTCGCCGACGCTCGCGTAGACCGGCACTCCGAGCGTCTCGCCCCCCAGCGCCTCGCCCAGGTCCTGCCCGGCCGCCGAGCGGCTGACGGCTGACGTCAGGGTGAGGTCGGGAGCGTCGGCCACCCCACCCACGAGCGCCTGGCCGGTCCAGCCGGTGGCGCCCGCGATGCACACGGATAACGCCGCGGTTTCACTCATGACGCGACGATCCCATAGGTTGCGGCGCATGTGTCGCTGGCTTGCCTACTACGGCAACGAGATCCGGCCCGAGATGCTGCTCTACGAGACCAAGCACTCGCTCGTCGAGCAGAGCCGCCAGGGAAGGCTGGCCGGGAACCTGCCCAACGCGGACGGCTTCGGCGTGGGCTGGTACGGCGGCCGGGAGCTGCCCGGCCTGTACCGCAGCGTGGCGCCGGCGTGGGGCGACAGGAATCTGCGCGAGCTGGCCGGCCAGATCTCTTCGCCGCTGTTCCTGGCTCACGTGCGCGCGGCCACGGGAACTCCGATCGAGCAGACCAACTGCCACCCCTTCCGCCACGGACGCTGGCTGTTCGTGCACAACGGGTTCATCGACGGCTACGCGCGCGTCAGGCGCGACCTGATGCTCGAGGTCGACCCGGAGCTCTTTCCCGGCATCGAGGGCACCACTGACTCCGAGCTCATGTTCCATCTGGCTCTGACCTTCGGGCTGGAGGACGACCCACTCGGTGCTCTCGAGCGGATGGCCGGGTTCGTGGAGGCGACGGGGCATCGCCACGACGTGGCTGAGCCGCTGCAGATGACCGTGGGCCTGAGCGACGGTGAGCGCGTCTACGCGGCCCGCTACGCCAGCGGACCGGTGGTCAATTCGCTGTTCGTGACCGAGGACGCCCGGGCGGTGCGCGAGCTCTACCCGGAGGACGAGCGCTTCCAGGAGCTGTCCGACGAGGCGCGCGCGATCGTCTCCGAGCCGCTCAGCGATCTGCCCGGCATCTGGCGCGAGGTCGAGCCCGGCTCGGCGCTGATCGTCCAGCCCGGAGCCGACGAGACGGTCGCCTTCACGCCACGGGCACCGTAAAGTCTCCGGGGCCGTGAAGCGATGGTCCCGGCACGATGCGCCCCAACTATCTGGAGAGGGTTTCGTCGAGCCAGTCGAACACGCGCTGGTCGAGCAGCGGGCGGTTTCCCATCTCGCAGTGGTCGCCGGCGCCCTCGGCCGCGGTGAAACGCACCAGGGTCTTCGGACCGGACAAGCCCTCGTAGACCCGCTCGGCGCTGCGGGACAGCGGGTCCTCTTCCGCGGCGGCGCAGAACACCGGGCAGCGGATGCCGTCGAGCCGCCCGTCCAAGGTGAACGGCTCGGTGGCGCGAAGCAGCTCGCCGAACGAGTCGACCCCGTGCACCCAGAAGCCGCGCTGCTCGACGGTCCAGCGCATCGCCCGGTTCTTGTGGAAGGACTCGGCCAGCGGCGCCAGTGTCGCCTCGTCGATGTCCGGAAAGCGCTCGACCACGGATTCATCGATCCCGGCGGCCCGTAGGCGGCCGATCCAGCCCTCCCCGATGCTGTACAGGGCGGGGTCCGCGATGCACGCGGCGAGCCTCGGCTCACCGGAGGCGGCTCGGAGCACCAGGTGGCCGGCCAGGCTCCAGCCCGTGAGCACGACGCGATCCGGATCGACGTCGTCGAAGTCGAGGGCGGCGTCCACGACCGGGCGGAGCACCGACTCCCAGTCGGCGCGGATCGGGATTCTCTGCTCGATCAGCACGGCGCCCTGGCCCGGGCCGTCGAATACCAAGCAGTGATACCCGCGGCGGAGCCCAGGCACGACCTGTCCGAAGAACGATTCGTACATCGTCGAGTCGTACCCGCTGGTTGTGATCAGCAGCGGCCGCCGCTCACCGGCCTCGGCGCGGAAGAGGTAGGCGGGCATGCGAGCGTCCTCGAACGGGATCTCGATCGCCTGGCCCGCCACGTCGAGCAGGGCGGCGGCCTTGTCGAACGCGCTGCGCTGGGCCTCGAACCCCTCGCGCAGGCGCGGATCCACCGGAGCGCCGAAGAGCGGGTGGTAAGCAAGCGAGTTGTAGGCGGAGGCACGGAGGTAGGCCTCGCGGGCGCTGACCCTGTGGCCACTCGCGGCTGAGTCGTCGCCGGCCTGAACCAAGCGGTCAGCCTGATCGCGCCACGCTCCGAACCACGAATCGTCGTTGCCGTCCTCGATGAGCGCGCACGTGGCCCGCACCTCGCCCAGCGTTCCACCGCCGTAGGGAGCCAGACCGAGCGCGAGCCAGGAGGTGAACTCCTCGAACAGGGGATCATCGAAGAACAGCCCCACTGCGGCGACCATATCCATCCGGGCCCGCGTCTGCCTAGCATGGTCATCGCCGTTTCTGAAGCGCCCCGAGCAGGATTCGAACCTGCGGCCTACTCCTTAGGAGGGAGTCGCTCTATCCGGCTGAGCTATCGGGGCCCGGGGCAGACGATAGCCCTACGAGTGGGTCGCTACTCGTCCTCGTAGAGGGATTCGCGGGCCAGCTCGGCCCCGCGCGCGCCGAAGAGGCGCACCTCCACGTAGTCGCCGGTGTAGGCGTCGAGCGAGACGAGCGTGAAGCGGTTGTCCACCAGGGTGCACTGGTCGGTGGTGTCGGGTCCGAGCTCGGTGCTGGCCGCCGCGCCGTTGGGGACGAGCGAGACCCCCCACACGAGCGTGATGATTCCGCGGCGGCCCTCGGTGCCGCGCCAGTGGCCGATCTCGGCGTCGGAGAGGTCGAGCGTCCAGTCGGGGTTCTCCTCGGCGGTCTCCTCGGTGAAGTCGGCCTCCGCGGCGAAGTCGGCCGCCTGCGCTCCCTCGTGCTCGCGGGTGTAGGAGACGAAGCCGAACCACTCGCCGCCCCCCTCGGCGGGCGCGGTGGCCGGCACGTAGGTGCGCCCGCCCCAGGTGCGGTCGGGAAACCAGGTGATCTCTCCGATCTCGGTCTCGCACGCCTTCTCGAAGGACTCGCTCAGCACCTCGCCCCAGCGCCCGTAGGGCAGCGGCTCCTGGGGCGGCTCGGCGGCGAACAGGGGAATCTGGCGGGCGATTGGGGGCACAGCGCGGCGGGACGCTACACGCTTGCGCCGCGCAGCCGCTCGGCCGCATCCTCCGGCGCCAGCACGTTCAGGTGCACGCCGGTTCCGATCTCGAGACCGGCGAGTTGCGACAGCCGCGGGAGGATCTCGATCCGCCAGCAGAACCGCTCGGCGTCCCGTGGTGCGGTGCGCACCCACATGTTCAGCGGGGGCAGCGTGCCGAGGACGGCGCCGAGCCGCGAGAGCGTGTCGTGCAGCAGCCGTCCGCCGAGCGGGCCGTCGTCGGAGAAGCGGGGCGTGGGGCGGCGGGGCACGATCTGGAGGTGGAAGGGCACGCGGGAGCCGAACGGGCACAGGGCCACGGCCTCGTCGTCGATAGCGACGATGCGGTCGCGGCGGCGGACCTCCTCCTGGAGCAGGTCCTCGAGCAGGTTGCGGCCCTGGGTCCGGTCCGCGTAGGCGGTGAAGCGCTCGCGCTCGCGCGCCACGGCTGCCGGCACGAACGGCAGGGCGTACAGCTGAGCGTGCGTGTGGGGCAGGGAGGCGCCGGCCTCCTTGCCCTCGTTGACGATCACGTGCACGTAGGCCGCGTTCGAATGCTCGCGCATTCGCCTCCGCCAGACGGACATCGCCGCCTCCACCTGCTCGGGCTCGAGCTCGGCGAGCGAGCTCACCGGATCGGGTGCGTTGACGATCACCTCATGGGCTCCGAGCGCGGGCTGGCTGGCGAACAGGTCGGGCTCGCCCCGGCCGCTCGAGAGCGGATCGCCCGTGTCGCCGGCCTCGCCCGGCGAAAGCGCGGGATAGAGGTTGGGCACCACCCGCACGCGCCAGCTGCCGTTGTCGCGCAGTGCGTAGACCTCGGGCGGCGTGCGGTCCTCGTGCCCGGCGGCGAAGGGATCGGTGGCGGGATCGATCTGCGCTCGTGGATTGACGTCGAGGAACGCTCCCGGGCGCGACCCTCGCTCCCCGGCGACGATCACCTTGAGGCCGGACAGCGGGTCGATCCGCAGCTCAGGCAAGACGCTTCTCCATCGACACGTGCTCGATTCCCTCCTCCACGAACCGGGCCCCCTGTTCGGTGTAGCCGGCACGCCGGTAGAGCTCGAGGGCGTAGGTCTGCGCGTGGAGGGAGATCGTCTCGGCTCCGCCGTCCAGGGCGGCGCGATCGGCCTCGCCGAGGATCGCGGCGGCCACGCCGTTGCCGCGGTGGCCGGGCTCGACGGCGAGGCGCCCCAGCCGGGCGACGGGGCCACTGAGGAGCAGCCGGCAGGTGCCGATCACGCGGTCGCTCTCCACCGCGACGATGTGCGTGGCCTCGGAGTCGCGGCCGTCACGGTCGGCCTGCACCGACACTCCCTGCTCGCCGCAGAAGACGCGCTCGCGCAGGCCGAGGGCGGCCTCGAGCTCCTGATCGGTGCGGGGTCGGCGAACTTCCATCGCGGCCGGCTCAGCGCGTGTAGCGGTCGATGTCCTCGGCCAGCTTCTGCTCACTCGCGTACCCGCCCTGGTGAACGAAGGCCAGCTCGCCCTCCGCGTCATAGAACGCGGTGGTGGGGAAGGCCTGCACCCCGTTGAAGGAGGCGGCGACCTCGAGGTCCGGGTCGCGGAAGTGGGGGAAGGGGACCGGGTTCTCACGCAGGAAGTCCTCTGCGCCGTCGTCGTTGTCGTTGGAGTTCACTCCCAGGAAGGTGACCTCGCCGGAGCGCTTCACGGCCTGCTTGCGAAAGAAGGGGAACTCGTAGCGGCAGGGCCCGCACCAGGAGGCCCACTTGTTGACCACCACGGGCCGGCCCTTCTCCTTGTCCAAGCGTGCTTCGAAGGCCTCGCGTCCGCCGTCGATAAGACGAATCTGCGCTGAGTCGGGCGGCGGAGGGGGACTGGAATCGTCCGAAGAGCTGCAGCCGGCGAGCGCCAGGAGGACGAGCAAGGGTGCCAGACGACGCACAGGGCAAGGATGGCAGACCCTATTTCGCCGATCGTGTGCTGTAATGGTGCGTGCCGCCGTCCACAGGGACTTGGCACCCCGTCGCTCGCGGGAAGGTAAGAGCGGCGGGCATTGACGGGCGGCCTCGCTGCATCCTCGTAGGGACAGCCCGGCTCGCCCCCCTTATCGAGAACGACTGCCCAATCGTGGCTGACATCACCTCCGTGGCCGAGGCCTCGCCGGTTTCTGCCGACGACCTCAAGCGCGCCGAAGAGTTTGCGCGCGAGCCCTTCGTGCTCGAAGGCGAGTCGCCCGAGGTGGCCCTCGCGACGGGCGGGGCCCGGCGCATGGCCTTCGACGACGCCGTCGCCGAGATCGACACCGGCCGCGACGAGCCGTCGATGGACTGGCGGCGTAAGTACTCGCTCATCCTCGGTCTCGAGCGGTTGCTCGCCGAGGACGATCCGCACCTGGTGGACGGCACCAAGCTGTCGGCCCACCAGGTGGACGCTCTGTCGGGCACCCTGATCGCCCTCACCGCCGAGCTGCTGCTCAAGACATCGCGCAACGGCCGCTCCTCGGCGAACGGCAACGAGGAGCTCCACACCGGCGAGGTGGAGATCGAGGGCGACGAGCTGACCGACGAGGAGCCGCTCGACTGGGACCCGGCCGAGGAGGCGGAGGAAGAGGAGGCGGCCGAGGCGGTGACCGAGGACCCGGGCGCCGCGCGGCGCTTCTGGTTCGAGCACGCCACCGGGGCCGGCAAGACCGTGGCAGCGCTCGGCTTCGCCGAGGCTTCGCGCACGGGCGGCGTGCTCATCCTCACCCATCGCCGCAACCTCGTGGACCAGTTCCTCGGCGAGCTGCGCGACCGGGGCTACAAGGAGCGCATCTCACCGCCGCTGTTGCGGACCGCGGGCGAACCGAAGGCCGGCGGCCCGGTGACGGTGGAGACGTATCAGTGGTTCGTGCGCAACGCCGGAAAGATCTCCGACGCCTACACGGTGGTCATCTGCGACGAGGCGCACACCGCGCTCGGCGAGAAGACGAGCGCGGCCATCCGGCAATGGGTGGGCCCGGTGTTCGTGGGCATGACCGCCACCGGCGCGCTGATCGCCCGGCACGTAACCGACCTCTTCCCCACGCAGACGTCGCGCTTCGACCTGGCCCAGGCCGCGCGCCGCGGCGTGATCGCGCCGCTGCGCTGCGTCCGCATCCCTCCGGGTGTCGGTGTGCGCTCGATCGCCAACGTTCCGCTGCGCCGCGGCGAGGTCGATCAGGACTTCGACCAGGAGGAGCTGGCCGCGCTCCTCGACCAGACGCCCTTCAACCTGGCTGTGGCCGACCTCTACAAGACCCGCTTCAAGGACCTGCCCGGCGTGGTCTACTCCGCCGGCGTGCGCCACGCCCACAATGTGGCCAAGGCATTCCGCGAGGCTGGGATGAAGGCCCAGGCTGTGTCCGGCGAGACGCCCAAGCGCGAGCTCACCCGCATCCTGGCCGGCTACGAGCGCGGCGAGATCGACGTGTTGGTCAACGCGCAGCTCCTGGCCGAGGGCTGGAACTCGCCGCGGGCCACGGTCTGCATGCACCTGGCCCCCACGGCGTCGCGTCGTATCTATCAGCAGCGGGTGGGCCGCGTGACCCGCCGCACCCCGGGCAAGGAGGCGGGCATCATCGTGGACTTCGTCCACCCGGCCACGCCCAACGACGACCCGGTGGTCACCCTGCACTCGCTGCTCGACCGCGACGTCTACCGCGGCGGCGCCATCGTCGTCGGGCCCGTGCGGCGCGGCCGCGGCCGGCGCCTTCGGGTCGAGCGCCGCGTGGTGCCGGTCACGGCCGACGAGGAGCGCCGGGCCCAGGTCTTCGAGCGCGAGCTGTGGCGCATGGCGGTGGAGCACCTCACCTGGGGCCAGCAGCAGGCCTGGGCCATGCTGGCCGGTGCCCGTGTGGCCTCCAACAACTGGCGCCGCGCGAAGGCGATGCTGCACTTCGACGCCACGGGCGAGCTGCGGCGACTCTTCCTGGTCACCTGCCTGCGGCGCAACCGCAACACCCAGCTGCGCCTGCGCGCCCTGGCCGAGGTGGGCAACCTGCGCGACGCCGAAGCGTTCGACGACGCCGTGGAGATCCTGGGCGGCTGGTCGCGCGAAGAGCGCCGCGAGGGCGTGAAGGTGCTGCTCCAGTCGCTCACCGAGAAGCAGATCGGCAGGCGCGACCAGGCGGCCCGCTGGCTCTGGCACCTCGCTGAGTACTCGCGCGAGGTCCACGAGGAGTACGCGGTGCAGCGCTGGCCCGAGACCAAGCGGCTGCTGGGACTACTGGTGAACTCAGCCGGCGCGGCCCACGCACGCAACGCGCGCCGCCTGGTGCAGGCGGCACGCAAGCAGGACAGGCGGCTGTCGGCGGCTCTGCTGGCGGCGGCCCTGGCCCACACGCCGGAGGCCCAGCAGGTGCTGGACGGCGCGCGCATGCGGATGGCCCGCAAACCGAGCGCGCTGGCCCGCGAGCTGCTGCGCAACTTCCCGAAGGGCAAGCGCAAGCGCGGCGGCCGGCGGCGCAAGCGCAAGGGCTCCGGAGGCGGAGGGGGAGCGCAGGAGGCCGGCGAGGCGGGGGTGGTCCGGGCCAATGGCAAGGCGCCCCCCGAGGCCGACGACGCCGACTCGACCGACTCCGATTCGACGGACGCTGAGTCCACCGACTCCGATGACGCCGGGTCGGGCGACGAGCGCCCGGCGCGCGACGCCGCCTAGGCCGGCCGCAGATGCACCTCGCCGGCGTCCAGCTTGACGCGGCCGGTCGCGGTGTCCACCAGTAGCCCGCCGTCCGAATCTATGCCCGCAGCGGTGCCCTCGCCACCCGCCCACCGCACGGGCTCGCCGTTCAGAGCGTCACGGCGGCGCCACTCCGCCAGCACGCGCTCGCCGGGCGCTGTCAGCCACTGGTCGAGAGCGGCGAGCAGACGGTTGAGGACGGCCTCCGTGTCGGTCTCCAGGCCGGCCAGGCGAAGTGAGGTCGCGGTCGAGGCGAGCTCCGGCGGGAAGTCGGTGGTGGACACGTTGAGCCCGATCCCGAGGACGGCCCAGCCCTCCTGGGGACGCCCCTCCACGAGGATGCCCGCCAGCTTGCGGCCGTCGTGCCAGACGTCGTTGGGCCACTTGATCGCGCAGTCCACCGGCAGGGCATCGCAGATCGCCACCGCCGTGGCCAGGGGGAGGACCGGCTCGAGCTCGCGCAGCACGACGGACATCAGCACCGCCTCGCGCGGAGGCGCCGTCCACGCCCGGCCCTGCCGGCCGCGGCCCGCCGTCTGCTCGTCGGCGGTCACGAGCGATCCGTGTGGGGCGCCGGCCAGGGCCAGCTCCCTGGCACGCTCGTTGGTGGAGTCCGTGCGGCGCAGGTGTACGCGCGGCGTGCCGAAGCCGGCCGTCACGGGCGGGGGCGCAGCCGCAGCTCGGCGTCCGGGCGCAGGCCGAGGGTCGCGGCCGCATCACCACGGTTGATGGCCACGGCCAGCGAGCGGTAGGCGTCTTCGTACACGAGCAGCTCGCCCGCCGTGACGTCGGCGAAGGTCTGGGCGTACTTGGCCAGGTAGCGCTCCCCGGCGAGCTCGATCTCCACGGTTGCGCCGAGGGTCACGCCGGTCCCGGCCAGGCCGTCGTGCCCGAGGTTCAGGCCCGCGTTGCCGAAGCGGTCGATCACCAGCACGTGGGCCACGATCTCGGCTCCCTCGACGCGGGGCTCAGGCAGGTCGACCTCGGCCAGATCCGACGGATCGAGCGGGTCGCCGGCGTCGGCCAGCTCGGCGCCAGCGGCCAGGTGCGCGGCCACGGGAGCGAAGATGTCGCGCCCGTGGAAGGTGGCCGAGACCGGTTCGAGCCGGTGCGGCGAGCGGGTCACGTCCACCGCCAGATCCACCCCTCCGCAGCGCTCCCACGCGAGGCTGAGCAGACCGTTGTCGGGACCCACCAGCAGCCGGCCGTCGCCGGTGCGCAGCGCCACGGCGCGGCGCTCGGTGCCCACCTGAGGGTCCACCACGGCGACGTGGACCCCCACCGGCATGTAGGGGAGCGTGTTGCGCAGCACCAGCGCGCCCTGGCGCACGGAGTAGCGCCGGATGCCGTGGGTGATGTCGAGGATCTCGAGCTCCGGGCCGATCTTGCGGATGACCCCGTGGCAGACGCCCACGAAGTCGTCGTCGCGCCCGTAGTCGGTGAGGAATGTGACAATCACGACGCGTCCTGGACGAGGGCGTCGACCAGCCCGGCGAGGTCGTGGCTGGACGGCCTCGACGTCCACGCGTAGGCCCTCCTCGCGGGCGGTCGCGCTGGTGATCGGGCCGATCGAGACCACGCGGGCGCTCTCGGGAACCCGGGCGCCGGCAGCCAGGAAGAAGCGCACCGTGGAGCTCGAGGTGAAGGTCACGTGGGTGGCACGGGTGAGCGCCTCGAGCTCGCCGTCGCCGAGCGCCTCCGCGACCGTGTCGTACAGGGCCACCTCGTCGACCTCGGCTCCGCGCTCGCGCAGCGCGTCGGGCAGCACGTCGCGGGCCTCCGCGGCGCGGGCCACCAGCACCCTCCGGCCGTCCACCGTGACGCCGGCCAGGGCCTCGATCAGCCCCTCCGCGACGAAGCGCTCCGGGACGACGTCGGCGTGGATCCCGCGCGCGGCCAGCTCGGCGGCCGTGCCCGGCCCGATCGCCGCCACGGTGGCGCCCGCCAGGGCTCGCGCATCGAGAGCGTTGGCCTCGAGGGCGTCGAACAGCAGTCGCACGCCGTTCGGGCTCGTCAGACACACCAGCGCGTACTCGCCGATGCGGGACACGGCGTCGAGCAGGGCGCCCTCCACGGGCCGGGGCCGGATGCGGATCACCGGCGTCTCCACCACCTCGGCGCCGAGCTCCCGCAGGCGGCCGGCCAGCCCGCTGGTCTGGGCGCGGGCCCGCGTGACGGCCACCACCCGGCCGTGGAGCGGGCGGCGCTCGAGCCAGCCGATGGTCTCGTGCAGGGTCGCGACCGGTCCGATCACCGTGATCGAGGGTGGCCGCACGCCGGCCTCGTCCACCCGCTCGGCGATCC
Organism: uncultured Thermoleophilaceae bacterium; assembly: GCA_963751105.1. Lineage (GTDB taxonomy): Bacteria > Actinomycetota > Thermoleophilia > Solirubrobacterales > Thermoleophilaceae > JACVRW01. The sequence goes on from CAVVTG010000001.1 coordinate 515,476, forward strand.
GATCGAGGCGGGCGACAACGGTGCGCTGATCGGGGAAGGTGCCCCGCTCCACCACGGCCGCGGGCTCGCCGGGGGCCCGCCCGGCGGCGATCAGGCGCTCGGCGATCAGCGGCAGGTTCTTCACGCCCATGTAGAGCACGAGGGTGCCAGGGAAGCGGGCGAGGGCGTCCCAGTCGAGCGCGGACTCGGGCTTTTCCGGGTCCTCGTGGCCGGTGACGAAGGCCACGGCAGAGGCGGCGTCGCGGTGGGTCACCGGTATGCCCGCGTAGGCCGGGGCGGCCACTCCCGCGGTGATGCCGGGCACCACTTCGAAGGGAACGCCTGCGGCGGCCAGCGTCTCGGCCTCCTCACCGCCGCGGCCGAAGACGAACGGGTCGCCGCCCTTGAGCCGGACCACCTGCTTGCCGGCCGCGCCCAGCTCGGCCAGCAGCGCGTTCAGGTCCTCCTGCGCGATGGCGGCCGCGCCCGGCTGCTTGCCCACGTAGCGCAGCTCGGCGTCGTCGCGCGCGCCGTCGAGCGCGGTCGCAGGGATCAGGCGGTCGTAGAGCACCACGTCGGCGTTCGCGATCAGCTCGAGCGAGCGCCTCGTCATCAGCCCCGGGTCGCCCGGGCCCGCGCCCACCAGATAGACCTTTCCCTCCGCCACGCGGGGAACGCTACCCCTGGCCGGCGGCCTGCGATACGAGCTCCGCCTCGGTCAGGAGCTCGGCCGCCCCCGCCGCCCGCAGGCGGTCGGCCACGGCGACGCCGAGCGCGGCCGGTTCGGTCGGGTCACCGTCGAGCTCGTCGCGGATCCAATGCGATCCGTCCGGCAGGCCCACGAACGCGGTCATCCGCAGTAACGCCGGGCCCTCCAGGCCGAGCTCGGCGTGCGCTCCCACCGGCGTGTGACAGGTGGCGCCCAGGGCGGTGACGAGCGCGCGCTCGGCGGTCAGGCGGGTGAGGGCGCCTGTGTCGGTGACCGCGGCGGCGGCGCTGGCCACCGGCTCGTCTCCCTGCCGCGCTTCGAGCGCCAGGCAACCCTGGCCGGCGGCCGGCACCAACTCGGGCAGCCGCGAGCCCCGCGCGGCCACCCCGAGGCGCTCGAGCCCGGCCATGGCCAGCACGATCGCGTCGTAGCCGCCCTCGTCGAGGCGGCGCAGGCGGGTGTCCACGTTGCCGCGCAGCTCGTCGATCCGAAGGTCGGGCCGCATGGCGAGCAGCTCGGCCTCGCGGCGCAGGCTGGCGGTGCCGACCACGGCGCCGTCCGGGAGCTCGGCGAGCGAGGCGGCCCCGCAGAGGGCATCGTGCGGATCGCCCCGCGCGGGCACGCCGACGATGGCCAGTCCCTCGGGCAGCTCGCCGGGCACGTCCTTGGCGGAATGGACGGCCAGGTCGATCGTCTCGGCCAAGAGGGCCTCCTCGAGCTCTTTCACGAAGCGCGCTTTATCGGTGACGTGCGAAGCGGACACCTCGCCGGGCGGCCGCCGCTCCTCGTCCCCCGAGGTCCGCACGCGCACGATCTCCACCTCGCCGTCGAGCCGCTCGGCCACCCAACGGGCCTGGGTCAGCGCGAGCCGGCTGCCGCGCGTCCCCAGCCGGATCGTCACCGGCTGCGGCTGAGGCGGCGCTCGGCCAGCGGCGTGACCGACGCGGGCGTGTCCTCCTGGGGCGCCAGCGCGGCCTCGAGGCCGAACAGCTCGTGGAGCGCGTTCACGTAGCGGTAGGACGCGCCCTCGCCGGCTGCGCCCTTCAGCCGCAGCGTGGGCTCGTGCAGCAGCCGGCTGACCACCGCCCGCGCCATCACTCCGAGGCGGTCTCGGTCCGCTTCCGAGAGCGACTCCCAGCCGGACTCGTTCTCGCGCAGGACCTGTTCGACGATCTCGTCGCCGCGGCGCCGCAGCGCGGAGATCGTGGGCACCACGTCGAGGGAGGCGAGCCACACCTCGAAGCGCTCGACCTCCTCCCGCACGAGCGCGCGGGCCTCGTCGGCCTCGGCCTCGCGGACACTCAGGTTGCGGGTCACGGCCTGCTGCAGGTCGTCCATGTCGTAGAGGGCGATGCCGGGACAGCTGCGCACGTCGGGATCGATGTCGCGCGGCACGGCGAGGTCGAGCAGCACGAGCGGCCGGCCCATGCGCGAGGCCGCCACGTACTCGAGCTCGTCCCGTCCGACGATCTGGTGCGGCGCCCCGGTGGCGCTGACCACGATGTCGGCCTGCTCGAGCTCGCGCGGCATGTCGTCGAAGGACACGGCGCGGCCTCCGAAGCGCTGGGCCAGGCCGAGCGCGCGGTCGTAGCGGCGGTTGGCCACGAAGAGGGCGCTCACGCCGCGGTCGTTGAGGGCGCGCGCGGTCAGCTCGGCGTTCTCGCCCGCGCCCACCACCAGCACGCGCTTGCCCTGCAGGTCACCCAGGAAGTCGGCCGCCAGCGTCACGGCCACCGACGACACCGAGACGTTGGAGCGGGAGACCGAGGTCTCGCTGCGCACGCGCTTGCCGGTGGCCAGCGCGTCTCGGAAGAGGCGGTTGGACACCGGGCCAGTCACGCCCTCAACCAGCGCGGCCTCGTAGGAGCGCTTGACCTGGCCCTGCACCTCGGCTTCCCCGACGATCATCGAGTCGAGCCCGCCGGTGACCGAGAACAGGTGCTCCACCGCCTCGGAGCCGCGCAGGGAGTAGATCGCTCCCAGCAGCTCGGTGGGCCGCAGGCCGGCCTGGCGCGACAGCACGGTGAGGGCGGCGTTCTCGGCCTCCACGGCGTCGGCGGTCACCAGATACAGCTCGGTGCGGTTGCAGGTGGAGATGGCCACCGCCTCGTGCACCGCGGTGTGGTCCACGAGCTCGGCCAGGACGCGCGAGGCGCGTCCCTCGGGGAGGGCCAGACGCTCGCGCAGCGGCAACGGCGCCGTCTTGTGGTTGGCGCCCAGCGCCAGCAGCTCGCCGTTCACCGCTCGTCCTCGCCCGATTCGGCCGACAGCTCGTTGATCTCGCGCCCGATGCGCCCGATCTTCGCGCCGATGATGGCCACGTAGATGAGGATCAGGGCCACGAACACCACGTAGGCGCCCGCCACGTACTTGCCGGCTTCGTCAAGCGGCAACGCGGGCACGGTTTCTCAGTCTCTTGAGTTGCGCGGAGGCCTGCTTGGCCGTGAGCTCGAGCTTCCACAGGGTCACGAACAGGAGCGTCATGCCCACCAGCGCCACCAGGAAGGTGAGACGCATCTCGCCGGGAAGGCTCCCGCCCGTCTGTGACAACACGCGCGGGTGGGTGTAGGCCTCGGCTGCCCGCACGGCGATGAAGTTCAGCGGCACGAACGCCCCGGCGGCGATGGCGAACACCGACGAGTAGCGCGCCTGGCGGTCCGGATCCTCGATCGAGAAGCGCAGCGGGTAGTAGACGCAGTACAGGAGGAAGACCACGAGGAAGGACACGAGCACCGGCTCGTCCCACACCCACCAGTGGCCCCAGGACGCCTTGGCCCAGATGGCGCCGGTGATGAGCACGCCCGCGCCGAGGATGATCGACAGGTGGATGGCCACGTAGGAGCGCATGTCCCATGAGCGGTCCCCGCTGCGCAGGTGCTTGATCCCCATCACGCCGCCGGCCACGAAGCCTCCGAGGGCCACGATGGCCATCGGCACGTGCACGTAGAAGATCTTCTGGACGAAGCCCTGGTCGGCGTCGAGCGGCGCGTAGAAGAAGACGAGCGCGAACGCCGCCGTGATGGTCACGGCGCTGGCCCAGGCCAGAGGAGTGAGACCTTTCGAATACATCAGTCCTCGAGCAGGAAGTCGAAGACGGCGACGGATAGAAGCACGAATACAACATCGTAAAGAGTGAGAAGCCCCAGCCAGCGCCAGAGCTCGTCCGGGCCGCCATCCTGGCGCAGCAGCGGTTCCGTGGCCTGGGCGCAGGCGATCAGCAGCGGCACCACCAGCGGGAGCAGCAGAAGGGGCACGATCAGCTCGCGGGCCCGCGTCTCGGACGCCAGCGCCGCCACCAGCGCCCCCACCGCGGCGAGGCCGAGGTTGCCCAGCGCGAGGATGGCGAACAGCTCCGGCAGCGCGGCGCCGAGCCCCGGCCCGAGCAGCAGCAGCGCGAACGCCGGCACGGCCACCAGCTCCACCGCGCAGAGGAAGAGAAACAGGGCGCTCGCCTTGGCGATGAACAACGAAGTGCGGTCCACGGGTGCGAGCAGCAGCGCGTCGATGCCGCCCTGCTCGCGCTCGGAGGCGAACAGGCGCGACACGCCGATCACCGAGGCCAGCAGCAGCGTCACCCAGAGCACGCCCGAGGCCAGCTCGCCGTCGAGGCTGTCGCGGTCGAGCCCGAAGTGGAACAGCACGTAGACGGTGATGGTGAACAGGGTCATGGCGGGCACGGACTCCTTGGTGCGCCATTCCACGCGCAGGTCCTTGCGCAGGATCGCCCGGGCGGCGCCGATCACCGGTACAGCTCCCGATCGGCGGCGGCGGGACGGCCTGCTCTCAGGCCGAGTGCCAGGTCCGACTCGGCCAGGGCGCCCTCCACGTCGTGGCTCACCAGGACGCGCGTGCGGCCCGAGGCCCGCCCGATCAGCGGCTCGAGCTGCTCGGCCGCGGCAGGGTCGAGGTTGGCCCTGGGCTCGTCGAGCAGCAGCAGCTCGGGATCGTGCAGGACGGTGCGGGCCACGGCCAGACGCTGGACCATGCCCTTCGACAGCTCGCGCAGGGGCTCGTCGGCTCGGTCGCGCATGCCCACGGCGGCGAGCAGCTCCTCGATCCGTGCGCCCGGAACTCCGTGCAGGGACGCCTGGTAAGCGAGGTTCTCGCGCCCGCTGAGCTCGCGGTACAGCAGCGGCTCGTGACCGAGGTAGCCCACCTTGCCGGGCAGATGCCAACGCTCGGCCGGCAACTCGGCCCCGAGCACGCGGGCGCGCCCGCCGTGAGGACGCAGCAGCCCGGCCAGCACGCGAAGCAGGGTCGTCTTGCCGGCTCCGTTGCCGCCGAGCAGGGCCAGCGTGGCGCCGGCAGGGACGGTCACGCTCACTCCCGACAGGGCCACCCGCTCGCCGTAGCGGCGCTCGAGACCGTCGAGCTCGATCGCCGGTTCCATGGCGGCGAAGCCTATGCTGCGCCCGTGGCCCGCCTGGTGGGAATCAACCACGTGGTGCTGGAGGTCGCCGACCTGGATGAGGCTCTCGGCTTCTACGGCCGCGTCTTCGAGATCGAGCTGCGTGGCCGGGTCCCACACATGGCCTTCGTCGACATGGGCGACCAGTTCCTCGTGCTCGCCCAGGTGGACGCGCCCGACGGCCCGGACGAGGCCCGGCACTTCGGGCTCGTCGTCGACGACCTCGAGGAGGTGAGGCGCAGGCTGGAGGCCGCCGAGGCGGAGATCCTGCCCGGCCGCGGGCTCGACTTCCGCGACCCCTGGGGCAACCACGTGCAGGTGGTGGAGTACGGCGACATCCAGTTCTCGAAGACCGAAGCGGTGCTGCGCGGGATGGGCCTGGCCGATCTCGCGAAGTCACCGGAGGCGCTGGCCGAACTTCGCGACAAGGGCCTCGCCTAGCCGCCACTCACTATGCTGCCCGGCCGTGATTCGCCTCGCCCGCCCGCTGGTCCTGTCCGCCCTGCTCGTGACGGCGCTCGCGCTCCCCGCGGCCGCGCCGGCCGCCGTGACCGAGGAGCTCGACGTGGGCTACGGCAATGCCGTGGACTTCGACGGCGAGCGCCAGCGGCTGGCTCTCGACCTGTACCGCCCCGAGCCCCGCAAGCGCCCGCGGCCCGCGATCGTCTGGGTGCACGGCGGCGGCTTCACCTTCGGCTCGCGCACCTTCATGACGCCCCACGCCAAGCTCATGGCCGAGCGCGGCTACGTGAGCGCGACCATCACCTACCGGCTGGCCGACAACGGCGAGCTGGCCCAGGTGGGCTACGCGCGCGCCGTCGAGGCGGCCCAGCACGACGCCCAGGCCGCGGTCCGCTGGCTGCGCCGGAACGCCGAGCGCCTCAACGTCGATCCGCGCCGTATCTACATCGGCGGCCATTCCGCCGGCGCGATCACCGCGCTGGAGGTCGGCGTCAGCCGCCGCGATCCGGGGCAGAGCGGCAACCCGGGCTACTCGTCGCGTGTGGGAGGTGCCATCGCGATCGCCGGCCTGATCTTCGACCACACGCAGATCGACCGGCGCGACGCGCCGATGCTGCTCTTCCACGGGGACGCCGATCGACACGGTGCCCTTCGCGGCGTCCACCCGCGTGTGCGAGTCGGCCCGGAACGGTGCGCCTGCCCTGTCGTCTGGTGGCCTTCCCCGGCGGCGACCACTACGTGGCCTACTCCAGGATCACGGAGATCATCGAGACCACGGACCGGTGGCTGCGGCGGCTGTGGTGACGGTCAGGACGTAGATCCCCGCTCGAGCGTCGCCGCGGCGTGCTCGAGCGTCGGCCCCACCACCGGCCACGACTGGGCGATGGCCTTGGGGTTGCCGGGGAAGTTGATGATGAGCGTGCGGCCGCGGATGCCGGAGATCCCCCGGGTGAGGATCCCCAGCGGGGTGTGATCGCGCGAGTCGGCGCGAATCGATTCGGCGTAGCCGGGCGCGTCGCGGTCGATCACGTCGCGGGTGGCCTCGGGGGTCACGTCGTCGATCGTGAGGCCGGTGCCGCCGGTGGTGAACACGAACCGCACCGCCTGCTGGTCGACCAGCCGCTTCAGAGTGGCCGCGATCGCCTCGCGGTCGTCGGAGACCGTTTCGTGGGTGACCTCGAGCCCGGCCTCCTCGCACAGCTCCACCAGCGCCGGTCCCGACACGTCCTCGCCCTCGCCGCGGGCGAGTGAGCTCGACACGGTGAGCACGGCGGCCTTCACGAGGACGTCATCTCCGCCAGTCGTGGCGCCCGCCGGTCTTCTCGAGCAGAACGATCTCGGCGATCTCCACCCCGCGCTCGAGGCCCTTGACCATGTCGTAGACGGTGAGCGCGGCCACCGAGGCGGCGGTCATCGCCTCCATCTCGACTCCTGTGGGCCCGCTCGTGCGCGCCTCGCTCTCGATCTCCACGCGGTCCTCGCCGATGGCGATGCGCACGTCCACGAAGGACAGCGCCAGCGGGTGACAGAGCGGAATCAGCTCGGCGGTGCGCTTGGCCGCCTGGATACCGGCGATGCGGGCGGTGGCCACCACGTCGCCCTTGGGCGCGTCGCCGCGCGCCACCGCGGCCGCCGTCTCGGGCGACATGACCACCGTGGCTCGCGCGAGCGCGCGGCGGTCGGTGCTCTCCTTGGCGCCCACGTCGACCATCCGGGCCCGCCCGGCCTCGTCGGTGTGTGTGAGCTCGTCAGGCAGGCGCGTGGGTGCGCTGCGCCGCCGCGATCAGATCGCGTACCGCGGGCTCGTCGCCGCGGCGGAGCAGCTCGACCGGGTCGGGATCGCCGTTGACGATCGACTCGAAGAAGGACTTGCGGTCCTGGTAGGTGGGCAGTGTTCCCTTGGCCCATCCGCGTACCTCGTTGAGGATCACCGCGAGCTGGGCGTAGGGCTCGCCGTACTCGTCGGCGATCTCGCGCTTGATGCGCTTGGCCAGCGCCGGCGAGGCGCCCGCGGTGGAGATGGCGATGGCCAGCGGCCCCGAGCGCACGATGGCGGGCAGGATGAAGTTGCAGAGCGGCGGGACGTCGACGACGTTGACCAGCATCGCGCGGTGTTCGGCGTCGTCGTAGACGGCGATGTTCACGTCGGTGTCGTTGGTGGCGGCGATGACCATGAACACCCGCTCGAGGTCCGCGGAGCCGGCGTACTCGCGCCGCTCCCAGTGGATCGATCCCTCGGCCGCGAGCTCCTCCAGCGGCGCGATCGCCTCGGGTGCGATCAGCGTGACCTCGGCGTCGCAGGCCAGCAGGCCCTCGACCTTCTCGAGGCCGATGTCGCCTCCGCCCACGACCACGCAGCGCCGGCTGCTGAGCTTGAGGCAGGCGATGTAGAAGGGGATGTCGAGCATCCCCTGAACGCAGCTCTGGTCGCAGATCCCCCTGCGGAGCTGGCAGACGCATTCCTTGCCGGCGTAGGCCTGTGCGGGCATCACCTGGGAGTCTAGGCACGAGCCCTCGTCGGGCCTGCCCTCCCGCCGCACGGGGAGGGAAGGGCCCGTGCGGCGGGGCGGGTCTCAGGCCACGAGCGCGTGACGCGGGCGGTGCAGCCTGGGAAGCAGGGGCCGCCACCGGCGCGGGCGCTTCTTCTGCCCGTTCCGGCGGCGCTCGTTCGCGGTCCTCTGCAGTTCGCTCTGTCGCGTCTCCGAGGCGGCGTGTGTCAGTGCTCCGGTCATGCGCGCCAAACTACGACTAAGGGGTGGGGCCTTACATCGGCAATTCGCCCTCGGTTGGGCCTTAGCGGCGGAACACGTCGCGCACGGTCTTTCGCCCCACCCGGGTGAGCGGCACGAGGCCGTTCCGCAGCGCGCTCGGCTTGTCGGCGTCGCGACCGTAGAGCAGCTTGGCCGAGGCCCGCATCGCGCGGCCCAGCGCCTCGTCGTAGGGGTGCCACCAGAAGTTGCGGGTGCGCGACGGCTCCCAGGTCACGAGCTTGATGTTCACGCACTCGTACAGGCCGAACTTCGAGTGCGAGCGGCCCAGTCCCGACTGCTTCTCCCCGCCCCATGAGCAGGAGCAGGCGCCGTGGCTGAACATGTGATCGTTGATCCAGACCATCCCCGATTCGAGTCGGCGGGCCATGCGCTCGCCCTTGGCCCGGTTCATCGTCCACACGGATGCGCCGAGCCCGAAGTCGGAGTCGTTGGCCAGCGCGATCGCCTCGTCCTCGGAGTCCACGGTCACGATCGGGCACCACGGGGCCGAAGATCTCCTCTCGCATCAGGCGCATGTCGTGGGTCACGCCCGGTGAGCACGGCGGGCCTCAGGAAGGGAGGCTCGCCGCCGCCACCGTGAAGGGTCGCGCCGGCCGCCACCGCGTCGTCCACCAGCTCCCTGACCAGCTCCAGCTGCTCGGTCGACACCATCGGGCCCACCTCGGTGTCCCACTCGAGCGGGTCGCCCACCCGCAGGCGCTCCGCGCCCTCGATCACGCCCTCGACGAAGCGGTCGGCCACCTCGCGCAGCACGTACACCCGCTCGATGCCGCTGCACGTCTGCCCGGCGTTGGCAAAGCCGCCCCACAGGCAGCCCGAGATCGCGTTGGGAAGGTTGGCGTCGGCGCAGACGATCATCGGGTCCTTGCCGCCCAGCTCGAGCACCGAGCCCTTCAGACGGCCCGCGCACTGCTCGCCCACCCGGCGCCCGACGTCCACCGACCCGGTGAAGAAGATCTTGGCCACGCTCGACTCCACCAGCGCCTGGCCCACGGCTCCGCCGCCGTGAACCACACGCACCAGGCCCTCCGGCAGGCCCGCCCGCTCGAAGACCTCCTGGATGCGCTGGCCGATCAGCGGGGTGAGCGAGGCGGGCTTGAGCACCACGCCGTTGCCGGCCATGAGCGCGATGGCGACCTCGCCGAAGGGGATCGACCAGGGGTAGTTCCACGGCGCGATCACGCCGACCACGCCGAGCGGCTCGTAGGTGAAGCGCGCGCGCTTCTGCTTGAGGAAGATCGGCAGCGGGACGCGCTCGTCCTCGAGGATGCCCGGCCCGGCGTCGGCCAGCCAGCGCAGCGAGTCGATCGTGGGCAACAGCTCCATCGTGTAGGACTCGTTGCGCGGCTTGCCCTGCTCGCGGCTGAGGAGCTCGGCCAGCTCGTCGAGCTGGTCGATGATGGCCTGCGCCGCCCGCCTCATGTAGCGGGCCCGGTCGCCCAGCGGCAGCTGGGCCCAGAAGGGCTGGACGCCGGCCACGTCGTCGACCACGCCCTGCACCTCGGTGGGCTCGAGCGTGGGCACGGCCCCGAGCCTCGCTCCGTCGAAGGGGCTGAACGACTCGAGCTCGGCCGGGCGCTGCTCCAGGGGTGTGGCTGCTGCCTCCATGCCTAACGTCCGCGCGCCTTGCGGATGCGCTCGAGCCGCTCGCTCAGCTCACGCTCGTCGCCGTGCTCGGACAGCTCGAGGAAGCGCTCTCCGATCGCCTCGTCGGGCATCAGCTCCTGCTCCGACACGCCCTCTGCGTGGGTGTGGGGGGAGTCGTAGTCCACTCCACGGTCGAGCTTCTTCGCGCCGGGGTAGGCAGCGCTCTGGAGCGGCGCGGGCGGCAGCGGCGTGCCGCGCTCGCGCACCCACTGGCGCGCCCGCCCGATCGCTTCGTAGGAGGCGTTCGACTTGGGCGCGAGCGACAGGTAGACCGCGGCCTGGGCCAGGTTGAGCGCGCACTCCGGCATCCCCACGTGCTCGACCGCCTGGGCGGCGGCCACGGCGACCTGGAGGGCCTGCGGGTCGGCGTTGCCGATGTCCTCGCTGGCCAGCACGACCATGCGCCGGGCGATGAAGCGCGGGTCCTCTCCGCCCTCGAGCATCGCGGCGAGGTAGAGCAGGGAGGCGTCGGGATCCGAGCCGCGCGTGGACTTGATCCAGGCGGAGATCAGGTCGTAGTGCTTGTCGCCCTCCTTGTCGTAGAGGATCGCGCTGCGCTGGAGCGAGTCCTCCGCCACCTGGAGCGTCACGGTGCCGTCGGAGCCCACGGTCTCGGCGGCGAGCGCTAGCGCGGAAAGTGCGCTGCGTGCGTCGCCGCCCGACCGGCGGGCCAGGAACTCGAGCGCTTCGTCCTTGACCGCCGGCGGATCGGCCAGGCCGCGGTCGTGCCCCAGGGCCCGCCGCAGCAACTCGAGCACGTGCCCCTCCTCGAGAGCGCGCAGCTCGTACACCCGGCAACGGGAGAGCAGAGCGGAGTTGACCTCGAAGTACGGGTTCTCGGTGGTGGCGCCCACCAGCACCACGAGGCCCTCCTCCACCGCCGGCAGGAGCGTGTCCTGCTGGGCCTTGTTGAAGCGGTGGATCTCGTCCAGGAAGAAGATCGTGCGCTCGCTGCTGTTCTGACGCCGGTGGGCCGCGCGCTCGAGCACCTCGCGCACCTCTGCGCGCCCCGCGCGAACGGCGGACTCTTCTTCGAACGCCGCACGCGCGTTCACGGCCAGCATCCGTGCCAAGGTCGTCTTGCCGGTGCCCGGCGGGCCGTACAGGATCATCGAGTGCGGTCGCCCATCCTCGATCGCGGTCCGCAGCGCCGAGCCGCGGCCCAGCAGGTGCTCCTGGCCCACGAACTCGCCGAGGGACTCGGGGCGCATGCGGGCGGCCAGCGGCAGCTCCGCGTCGTCGACCGCGCGTCCCTTCCGGGAGGGATCCTCGAGGTCGAACAGGCGCTCCATACCTGGATTCTCGCAGCGCGTGAGCTGCTAGCCGAGCCGTGCGAGGAAGGCGCTGACCGCCTCGGCCGCGCCCGCGGGCTCGTCCTCCCAGACGAAGTGCCCGGCTCCCTCGAGCACCACGAGCTCGGCGCCGGGCAGCTCGCGCTCGAAGCGGCGGGCGCCCGTAACCGGCGCGAACGGGTCCTCCTCCCCCCAGACCAGCAGCACGGGCACGTCCAGCTCCGCGAGCCGGCCCTCGTACGGCGCGAGCTTCTCGAAGTCCATCGAGCGGTAGAAGTCGAGCTGGCCGCGCCGGCGCGTGTCGTCGGCGAAGGCCTTCCAGTACTCGGTGAGCGCCTCGTCCTCGATGCCCGAGCTGACCTGACCGAGCATGGCGCCGAGGGCGTCGCGCTCCAGACCGTCGATCAGCTGCTCTCCGGTCCCGGGCGTGCGCATTGCCTGGGCCATCCCGTGCCACTTGCCGTCGGAGAAGAACCCGGTGGAGCTGATCACCAGCGCGTCGACGGCCTCGGGGTGGTCACAGGCCCAGGCCAGTCCGATCAGCCCGCCCCAGTCGTGGAGGATCGGGACGCAGCGCTCGATGCCCTGGTCGCTGCGAAAGCGCTCGAGCGCCTCGATCTGGCGCTCCCAGGTTCCGGGCGGGTCGGGCTCTGAGTCTCCCATCCCGGCGAGGTCGGGCGCGATCGCCCTCCAGCCCGCGCCGGCGAGCACCGGCATCAGGTGGCGCCACATGTACGACGACTCGGGATAGCCGTGCACCAGCAGGGCCACCCTGCCGTCCGGCGGGCCCGCCTCCCGGTGTGCCAGCCCGGCCACGGGGCGAGCATATACTCGGCCGGTGCCCGATCGAGCCGCCCTCGAGCGTCGCACGACCGAGCTTCTCCAGCGGCTGATCCGGTTCAACACGGTCAACCCGCCTGGAAACGAGGAGCCGGTGCAGCGCTGGCTGTGCGAGCTGCTCGAGCAGGCCGGCTTCCAGTGCGACCTGCTTGCCGCCGTGGCCGGAAGGCCGAACCTGGTGGCCCGGCTGCCCGGCCGCTCCGACGGGCCCACGCTGTGCCTGCTCGCTCACGTGGACACGGTCCTCGCCGACGCCGAGGACTGGCAGGTCGATCCGTGGGGCGGCGAGCTGCGCGACGGCTGCGTCTGGGGGCGCGGCGCCAAGGACATGAAGAGCCAGGTGGCGGCCGAGGCAGCCGCCGCGCTCACGCTGCTCGAGGAGGGCTGGCGCCCAGAGGCCGGCGAGCTCAAGCTCGTGTTCACCTGTGACGAGGAGGCCGGAGGCGTCAACGGCGCGGCCTGGCTGACGAGGGAGCACCCCGAGCTGGTCCGAGCCGACTACGTGGTCAACGAGGGCGCCGGCGAGCTGATCCGTCGCGGCGAGCGCCGCGTGTACGGGGTGTGCGTGGCCGAGAAGGGCGTGTTCCGCTTCACGCTCGACACCAGCGGGCGCAGCGGCCACGCCTCGGTGCCCCGCATCGGCGACAACGCGCTGGTCAAGCTCGCGCCGCACCTCACCGCTCTGGCTGCCGCGCGGCCCGAGCCGATCCGCCAGCCGGAGCTGGACGAGCTGTTCGGCGCGCTCGGCCTCGACACCGCCGACCTCGGCGACGCCGTGGCCGAGCTCGAGGCCGATGCGCCCGCGGTGGCGGTGCTGCTCGAGCCGATGCTCGGCGTGACGCTCACCCCGACGATGATCTCGGCCTCCCAGAAGGTCAACGTGGTGCCCTCTCACGCCCGCCTCGACGTGGACTGCCGCGTGCCGCCGGAGCTCGGCGAGGAGGCCGCTCGGGCGGCGGTCGTGGCGGCGATCGGAGAGGACGGCTACCGGCTGGCCTTCCACGGCGAGGTGATGGGCAACCGCTCTTCACCGGACACGCCGCTGATGGAATCGATCCGGCGGTTCGTGAAGCGAGAGGATCCTGGGGCTCGGGTGGCGCCACTGGTGATGACCGGCTTCTCGGACTCGCACTGGTGGCGCCGCGCGTTCCCCGACTGCACCGCCTACGGCTTCTTTCCGCAGAACGCGATGGACATGGTGGAGGCCTATCCGCTGATGCACGGGATCGATGAGCGGATCCCGGTGGCCGATCTCGGACTAGCGGCCACCTTCTACGCTGACCTCATGGCGGAGATGCTCCAGTGACCACGCCCGTGCCCGAGGACAAGCTGCGCCTGGGCGGCATGGCTCTGCGCAACGGGCTGCTGGTGCACGGACCCACGCACTGGGCCGCCGCGATTCGTGACGACACCGGAGCGATCCGGGTGGCGTCCGGCCCCAAGCCCGATCTGGGCGGCAAGGCCGCCGACGGCGTGCCCGGGGTGCGCGGCGTGCTCAAGCTCGCCGAGGCGATGGCGGTCATACCCCTGGTCAAGCGCGCGCTTCCCGAGGCCCGCCTGCCGATGCAGGACCTGCGGACGCTCGGCGCCATGGGCGCCGCGGCGCTCGGCGGCCAGGCAATTCGCGCCGGCGGGCGGCGGGCCGCCCGGGAGGGCACCCCCTCCCGCGCGAGCGGCATGGGCCGCGAGGCGGCGGTGGCGCTGGTGAGTCTCGCCCCGGCGATGCTGGCGCTGCGCAGTGGCGATCTGGCCGCCTACCACGGCGTGGAGCACAAGTCGATCGCCGGTTACGAGGACGACGAGGCCGCCGTGGAGGCGAGCAAGGAGCACGACCGCTGCGGCTCGCATCTGGTGGCGCCGATGCTCGCTGCCGCGGCCGTGGGCAACGTGGCGGCCCGCCGAGCGGGCCTGCGTGGCCCGGCCGCCGAGGCCGTCGTGGGCCTGGGCAGCGCCGCCGTGGCCGTCGAGGTCTTCGCCTGGGGCGAGCGCCATCCGGACTCACGCGTCACCCACCTGCTGCGCCGCCCGGGACACGAGATCCAGCGGGCCGTGGGCACGCGCGAGCCCACCGCGGAGCAGCTCGAGGTGGGCGAGGCGGCGCTGGCCGAGATCCTGCGCGTGGAGCAGGCCGCGGCGGCCTAGGCGGCGCTCCGCTCGGACGCTGCGCGCCGCGTCGCAGCGCCCACGATTGGCTGGGGAAGGGGGTGGGCCCTTCTGTTCCCGTATATCGGTATCGAAAGGGCCCACCCCCCGGGCCCGCGTGAGTCTCGGGGGGCGTCTGACGCGAAACGCACCCCTATAGGTGCATAACTCGTCGAACGCCCCTCGGTTGGCCCTTACTCCCTCACTGCTTCCGTCACTGCTTCCGTAAGCGCCCACTTCCGCTCGGCCGCTCATGGTTTCCCGGCCCGCCTGGCCGAATACGAGAAATGGATGAGGATCCTCCGGCTTTCGCTTCTCTGCGCCGTCGCCGCGCTGGGCTCGCTCGCCCCTGGGGCGGTGGCCGACGGTGGTTCGGCCACCTGTGCGGTCCCGGTGACCGTGAACCAGGCGCAGCAGCTCAAGGGCCTGGCGGTCGACCCCGGCCGTTACACGCTCACGATCCGCGACAGCTCGGAGCTCAGCTGCGACGAGGCCGTCGAGGAGTTCCGCTCGATCCTGCGCTCGCCGGGCAGCGAGCTGCCCGAGGGCTGGGAGGTCGACGCCGGAACCCGCAGCTTCGAGCGCTCGGACGGCACGCGCGGTTTCACCATCGACATCGACACCACCACCCCGGAGGGCGGCGGCTTCTCCTGGGACTCGGTCCAGAACTGGCTGATCACCTGGCTGCCGATCATCTTCATGGGCCTGATCGCCGTCGTGCTGGTGATGACCCTGCGCTACATGCCGCGCACGAAGCCACAGGAGATCAAGCCGCAGTCGTCGAGCTCTGTGCGCTGGCAGGACGTGGCCGGCGTCGACGAGGCCAAGGACGAGCTGCGCGAGGTGGTGGAGTTCCTGCGCGAGCCCAAGCGTTTCGGCGCGCTCGGGGCCAAGGTGCCCAAGGGCATCCTGCTGCACGGACCGCCTGGCACCGGCAAGACACTGCTGGCCAAGGCCGTGGCCAACGAGGCCGAGGCGAGGTTCTTCGCCCAGTCGGCCTCGTCCTTCGTGGAGATGTTCGCCGGCCTCGGTGCGGCGCGCATCCGCCGGCTGTTTCGCCGGGCCCGCAAGGAGGCCCCGGCCATCGTCTTCATCGACGAGCTTGACGCCGTGGGCGCCACCCGCGGCAAGGACATCTCGGGCGAGAAGGACCAGACGCTGAACCAGCTGCTGGTGGAGCTCGACGGGTTCGGCTCCGCCGACAACGTCGTGGTCATCGCCGCGTCCAACCTGCTCGACAAGCTCGACCCGGCCCTACTGCGACCGGGGCGCTTCGACCGCCAGATCCTGGTCTCGGCTCCCGACCTCAAGGGACGCCGCGCGATCCTCGACGTGCACACCCGGGGCAAGCCGCTCGAGCCGGGGGTGGACCTGGAGCTGATCGCCCGCCAGACGAGCAACCTCACCGGTGCCGACCTGGCCAACCTCTGCAACGAGGCCGCCATCTTCGCCGGCCGCGACCATCGCGACTCGATCGGCACGCGCGACTTCCAGGCCGCGCTCGAGCGGGTGATCGCCGGGATGCAGTCGCGCCGGGTGATCACCGAGCACGAGAAGCGGGTGGTGGCCTACCACGAGGCTGGACACGCGCTCTGCTCGGAGCTTCTGCCCTCCGTGGAGAAGGTCCACCGAATCTCGATCATCCCTCGCGGGCAGGCGCTGGGCTACACGCTCAACCTCCCCGAGGAGGACCGCTACCTGAAGACGCGCGATGAGCTGCTCGACTACCTGGTGGTGCTGCTGGGAGGCCATGTGACCGAGCACATCGTGTTCGGCACGGTCACGACAGGCGCATCCGACGACCTTCGCAAGGTGCACGAGATCAGCCGCTCCATGATCACCCAGTACGGCATGGGGACCGAACTGAACTCGAAGCAGGTGCCGACCGACGACTACTCACTGTCCGACCACACCAGGCGGACGGTGGATGAGGAGCAGCAGTACCTCACCGACCTGGCCCACCGCCGGGCGATGAAGGTGGTGGCCGAGAACCGCACCCTGCTCGAGGCGTTCGCGTTCACGCTGCTCGAGAACGAGGTGCTCGAGCGGGAGGACATCGAGCGGCTGGTGAGCTCCTATCGGGGCGAGCCCACGAGCAACGGCCGTCCACTGATCAAGGATCTCCAGCCCGGCCCCATTGACGTGGCCGCAGCCCGGCGAGTCGACGAGTCCCCGCCGCCCGCCGTATAAGTCCGCCGTGTGCCGCCCGCCGTCGCGTCGATCGCGCTGATCGTCAACCCCAGCTCCGGCGCTGGCACCGATCCGGAGGCCCTCGCCGGCGAGCTGCGCGGGTACGGCGTGGCGGTCGAGCTGTTCGAGCTGGCGGAGGCCGAGCGCGCGGCCGTCTCGGGAGCCGGGCGGGTGGTGGTGGCGGGAGGGGACGGCAGCATCGCCCCAGCGGCGGCGGCTGCCGGCGCGGCCGGCCTGCCGCTGGCGGTGATCCCGGTGGGCACGGCCAACGATTTCGCGCGCGGGCTCGGACTGCCACTCCAGCCGAGGGCCGCCGCGCAGCTCGCGGCGGAGGGTCGCTCGCTGCGGCCGCTCGACCTCGGCCGGGTGGGCACCCGCCCCTTCGTCAACGCCGCCAGCGCCGGGCTGGCCGCGTCGGCTACGCGGGCCGCGACCGGCCTGAAGAAGCTGCTGGGACCGCTGGCCTACGCTCTAGGCGCCGTTCGTGCCGGCCTGCGCGAGCGCCCGCTGCAGACCCAGGTGCTGGTGGACGGCGAGCACTTCTTCGAGGGCGGCGCCTGGCAGCTGACCGTGGCCGGCACCGGCTACTTCGGCGCCGGCTCCCGGCTCGAGACGGCGGAGGCCGACGACGGGCTGCTCGACCTGGCGATCATGAAGGCGGGTTCACGGCTACGGCTCGTGGCGCACGCCTACGGGTTGCGGGCGGGCCGGCTCACGCGCCGGTCGGACGTGCGCCACATCCGCGGCGAGGTGATCGATCTGCTCGTGCCGGTGGGCACGGGCTTCAACGTCGACGGAGAGGTGCTCGACCTGGGTCCCGCCCGGCTGCGGGTCGAGCCCGCCGCGTTCGAGCTCGTGGTGGGTTAGCCCGGAGGCTGCTCGCCGTCGAGATACTCGCGGGCGTCGCCGGCCCGGAACCACACGCGCAGGCCACCGCCGTCGGGGCGTCGCTCGAAGGCGCCGATCTTGTCCGAGTCGGGCTGGAGCACCACGTCGGTCTCGCCGTTGGTGGAGAACGCCAGGAAACGCACGGGAGCCTCCGTGCGGTTGACGACCTGATGGGCTCCGGCCTCACCACGCAGAAAGGAGACCACCTCGCCCCGATCGAGCTCGCGCCAGCCCTCGGGCGTGCGCATGCTCGGCGCGCCCTCGAGCACGATCAGGAGCTCCTCCTCCGTGAGATGCGCGTGGTAGGGGTAGGCGGCCTGGCCCGGGGGCAGGTCCCAGAGGCTCAGCCCGAGCCGTTCGGCGCCCACCTGGCGGCTGATCCTGGCGCGCCGGCAGGTGAAGCCCTCTCCGCTGCGCGGCTCGTCGTAGTCCGGCTCTTCGATGTTGACCATGCCCGGGTTGTACCCTCAGCGGCCGTGTTCGGGCGGATAGACCACATCGGCGTGGCGGTCGAGGATCTCGACGGTGCCGTCGAGCTGTACCGCGACCGGCTCGGGATGGAGCTCCAGCACCGGGAGACCGTGGACGAGCAGGGAGTCGAGGCGGTGCTGCTCGGCGTGGGCGAGAGCCACGTGGAGCTGCTGCGCCCGCTCGGACCCGACACCGCCGTGGGCCGCTTCCTGGAACGGAACGGCCCCGGCCTGCACCACGTGGCCTACGGGACCGACGACATCGACCGGGCACTCGACTCGGTTCGCTCGGCCGGATTGGCTCTGATCGACGAACAGCCGCGCACCGGCATTCGCAACAGCCGCGTGGCGTTCCTGCACCCGAAGTCGACCGGCGGCGTGCTGACCGAGCTGGTCGAGGCCCTGGAGGCACACCAATGACCGACCCCGCTCAGCGCATCGACATCGGCTTCCAGGGTGGCCAGGTGCTCCCCTGCCGAGTCGCCAAGGAGGCGTACGACGGGCTCCGCAAGGCGCTCGGCGACTCGAGCGCCGACCGCTGGTACGAGCTCGAGACCCAGGATTCCGAGGTGGCCCTCGACCTGTCGCAGATCGTCTACGTGCGTCTCGACACCGAGGGGCAGAAGGTCGGCTTCTAGAGGTAGTCCGTGAAGGTCGGGATCGTCGGGCTGCCCAACGCGGGCAAGTCCTCGCTGTTCAACGCCCTGACCCGCGCCGGAGCGCCGGCGGCCAACTATCCGTTCACCACGGTGGAGCCCAACGTGGCCGTGGTGGGCGTCCCCGACGAGCGGCTCGAGCGAGTGGCGCAGACGATCGGCGCGCGCCCCGTGGTGCACGAGACGATCGAGTTCCACGACATCGCCGGGCTGGTGCGGGGCGCCCACGAAGGGGAGGGTCTCGGCAACCGCTTCCTCGCCAACATCCGCGAGACCGACGCCATCCTCCACGTGGTACGCGTCCACGACGACGCGCAGGTGGTGCATCCCGAGGGCCGCGTGGACCCGCTGGCCGACACCGAGACGATCGAGACCGAGCTGCTGTTCGCCGACCTCGAGCAGGCCGAGCGGCGTCTGGAACGGGTGAGCAAGCAGGCCAAGTCGCTCGACAAGGTGGCCGTGGCCGAGGAGCGCTGGCTCGCGCGGGTGATCGAGGCGCTGCGCGAGGGGCGCGGCGTGCGCACGGTGCCCGAGCCCGACGACGCCCCCGGCGCCTCGGTGCGGCTGGCGGCGCTCACCTCCAAGCCGGTGCTCTACGTGGCCAACGTGGCCGAGGGCGAGCCGCTCGATCCGCCGGCCGCGCTGGCCGCTCACGCCGTCGAGCGCGGCGCCCGCGCGGCAGCGGTGAGCGCCCGGCTCGACTCGGAGCTGTCGGAGCTCGACGACGACGAGGCCGCCGCGATGCGAGAGGAGCTGGGCGTGGAGGAGTCGGGGCTCGAGATCGTGATTCGCGAGGCCTTCGCGCTGCTCGACCTGATCCAGTTCTTCACGGCGGGCCAGGACAAGGAGGCGCGAGCCTGGGCGATCCCCCGCGGCACGGGCGCGCGCCGGGCCGCCGGCTCCATCCACACCGACATGGAGCGAGGCTTCGTGGCCGCGGAGATCACCCCGTGGGAGGCGCTGGTGGAGGCCGGCGGCTACGCCCGCGCCCGCGAGCGGGCGCTCCAGCGAGTGGAGGGGCGCGACTACGTCATGCAGGACGGTGACGTGGCGACGTTTCGGTTCACGCCGGCGTAGCGCGGAGCTCCGCTCGGACGTGCGCGGCGGGCTGAACGCCCACGATTGGCTGGGGAAGGGGCGGCCACCGTCCGTTCGTGCTCGGTTGACCCGGCAGGAGGGGGTCAAGTGAACACAAACCGCACCGACTGGCCGAAATTGTCCGGTCGTTGTCATTGCGGCCAGGCGGCCGGGCCGCGACAATCGGCCCATGCGGCGCGTGGTCATTCTTGTCTATCCCGGAGTCCAGACGCTCGACGTCACAGGACCGGCGGAGGTGTTTCGCACCGCCACCCAGATCGCGCGCGAAGGCTACGACGTCGAGGTGGTGGCGCCTGAGCGCGGGCCGCTCCCCACGTCTTCGGTCTCGATCTGCGCGGATCGGTCGATCGCGGCGTGTCGTGGCCCGATCGACACGCTGCTCGTGGCCGGTGGCAGAGGTTCGCGCGCTGCGCGCGACGATGAGCGCCTGATCCGCTGGTTGCGTGGCGCCGCCGGACGCTCGCGGCGCGTGACGTCGGTCTGCACCGGAGCGCTGCTGCTCGCTCGCGCCGGCCTGCTCGACGGGCGTCGCGCCACCACGCATTGGGCCTGGTGCGATCACCTCGCCGAGGAGCACCCGGCGGTGAGGGTGGAGCCGGAGCCGATCTTCGTGCGCGACGGCAACGTGGCCACCTCGGCCGGTGTGACCGCCGGCATGGACCTGGCGCTCGCGCTGGTCGAGGAGGATCTCGGGGCCGAGGTGGCCCTTGGGGTGGCGCGCTGGCTCGTGCTGTTCCTGAGGCGCCCCGGCGGCCAGGCCCAGTTCAGCGCCCAGCTGGCTTCGCAGACCGCGGAGCGCGCCCCACTGCGCGAGCTCCAGGGCTGGATCCCGGATCACCTCGGCGAGGACCTCAGTGTGTCCGCCCTGGCCGGCCGGGTCTCCATGAGCGAGCGCAACTTCGCCCGCGCGTTCCGGCGCGAGACCGGCGTCACGCCCGCCGCGTACGTCGAGGCTGCCCGCGTGGAGCGCGCCCGGATCGCGCTCGAGGGCGGAGCTCGGTCCGTGGATGCGCTGGCCCGCGATGTCGGCTTCGGCACCGCGGAGACGCTTCGCCGGGCCTTTCGCCGACGAGTCGGCGTGAGCCCGGCCGACTACCGCAGCCACTTCCGCCCCACCGCTACGGCCTGACCCCGACGGGAGAACCCCAATGAAGATCGCCATCCCCCTGTATGAAGGCTTCACCGCGCTCGACGCGGTGGGTCCCTACGAGGTGCTGTCTCGCCTCCCCGGCGCCTCCGTCACCTGGCTGGCCACCGAGCCCGGGCCCGTGCGCACCGACAACGGCATGCTGAGCCTCGTCGCCGACGCCGCCTACGAGGACGAGCCCGCACCCGAGATCGTGATGGTGCCCGGCGGCGGCACCACCGACGATCACCTGGACGACGAGCGTCTCTTGGCCTGGATCCGTCGGGCCCACGAGAGCTCGCAGTGGAGCACCTCGGTGTGCACGGGATCCCTGCTCCTCGGCGCGGCCGGGGTGCTCGACGGCCTCGACGCCACCAGCCACTGGCTCGACCTTCACAAGCTCGAGCGCTTCGGCGCGCGCCCGGTGCGCGAGCGCGTCGTGGAACAGGGCAACGTGATCACCGCGGCCGGGGTGTCGTCGGGCATCGACATGGCCCTCACGCTGGTGGCCCGGATCCAGGGGCCGGCGGTGGCGCAGGCCATTCAGCTCGGCATCGAGTACGACCCGCAGCCGCCCTTCGATGCCGGCTCGGTGGAGAAGGCCCCGCCCGAGATCGTGGAGCTGGTGCGAGACGTGGTCGCCGCCCAGAGCGGTTGATTGCCCCAAACGGGTGCGGGCGGTACCTTTCGGCGGCCACCACAGTCAGACCCTGGAGGGCCTCACGTCATGACTCGCCTGCTTCGCCGCTCGTTTCTGCCGCTCGCCGTGCTCGCGTTCTGCGCCGTGGTCTGCCCGCCCGCCTCCGCGGGCGTGTCGGCCCAGGCCTCCAAGACCTGCGATCCGGGCAACACGCGCGGCTACGGCACGACCTACGTGCTCAGGATCAGCGTGAGCGGAGGCCCGACCTGCAGCGGAGCGAAGCAGCTCATTAAGACCTTCCACGGCTGCCGGCCCGGCAAGCGCGGGAGGTGCCCACGGGTGGCGGGCTACCGCTGCAGCGAGAACCGCTTCAACAGCCAGAGCCAGTCATACGACTCGAGGGTCAGCTGCCGCAAGGGCGGCCGCACCGTCAAGCACACCTACACGCAGTTCCTCTAGTCGGCGAAGTCCCGGCGGACGGCCTCGATCACCGCGTCCGCGGCCAACTCCGCGCCGCGGCCGTTCAGATGGATGCCGTCCGGCTCGCGCACGATCTGCCGCCGCCCGTCCACCTCCATCGCGTCCCGGTAGGTGCCGTCCGGCGTGAAGAGCTCCTCCATGTCGAGGACGCGCACCTGCGCGCGGTAGGGCTGCGCCGCCACCTCGATCGCGGCGTTCACGGCACGGGCGATCTCCTGACGGTCCTTCTCACGCGGCGCGGGCAGAGTGAGCCAGTAGACCCGCGCTCGGCCCGCGCGACGGTAGGTGTTCATCATGCGGCGCACGCGGTAGGCGAACTCCGCGGCCCACTCGGCGTCGCAGCACTTCACCACCTCGCCTCCTGGGCCGGGTAGGTCGAAGCCCTCGTTTGCGCCGATGAAGACCACCACGGCGTCGGGGCTCAGATCGGCCACCTGCTCGGTGGAGAGCTTGCCCCAGTCCACCAGGCCGGTCTTCGAGATGCCGGTGCCCACGTGCGGATCGCGCTCGACCTCCACGTCGCCGCCCGCCTCGGCGTAGCGGCGGGCCAGCTCCACGTCGAGCGGCATGGCCAGTGAGTCACCGGTCACGAGCACCGTGCCGAGCTCTCCGGGTGCCGTCTCCGTGCCGAGCTCAGCCGGGTCGAACGAGGTCGGCGGGACGGCGGGCACACCACGCACGCCACCGGCCGCGGGGGCCGATTCTTCGAAGCCGCCGGCCTCGCCCACGCCGTCGTCCTCCAGGAAGGCCAGGGCGTCGTCGGTCCACTCGTCGAAGGGCAGGCGGTCGGCGATCCAGCCGGTGGGTGCGCCCACCGCGAGCGTGAGCTCGCGCCCGACCCCCGGGTCCATCTCCTCGCCGGCCGAGCGTATGGACGAGCCCTCGAAGAGGGCGAGCAGCAGAGCCGCCACGAACACCACCATCACGGCCTGCCGGGCGCTCAGCCTGCGGCCCTTCGGCGCCGGAGGCACGGGCGGCTCGGGGCTCGTCGGGTAGTAGGGCTTCTCGGCCACGGCTCAGAACTGGAAGTAGATGAAGGGCGGAACCCCCTCGCTGGGCACGGTAGCGCCCACGAGCGCCACCACAAGGGCGAGGCTCAGCCCGAGCGCCGGGGCGGGCAGGGCGGCGAGGCGCACTCTCAGCCGTTCGAGCGGATCGGGCGGCAGCAGCTGGAAGCCGATCACCACCAGCACCGCGCCCACGGTGACCGGCGACCACAGGGTGGCCGGGCCGGGATCGAAGAGCTGGCCGATGAAGGTGCCGGCCAGCTCGAGGCTCTCGGCTCGGAACAGGATCCAGCCGAACACCACGACGTTGAACACGATCAGCCACGCCAGCCACGCCGGAGGTGCCTTGACGCCCCGGTCGCGCAGCGCGTGCTCGACCACCAGTGCCGTGCCGTGCAGCGCTCCCCACAGCACGAAGCCCCAGGCGGCTCCGTGCCACAGCCCGCCCAGGACCATGGTGATCATCAGGTTGCGCGCGGTCTTGAGCCTGCCGCCGCGGTTGCCGCCCAGCGGGATGTAGAGGAAGTCGCGCAGGAACCGCGACAGCGTCATGTGCCAGCGCTGCCAGAAGTCGCGGAAGCTCAGAGCGCGGTACGGGCTGTTGAAGTTCTGGGGGAAGATGAAGCCCATCAGCAGGGCGACCCCGATGGCGATGTCCGTGTAGCCCGAGAAGTCGCAGTAGATCTGGGCGGCGTAGGCGTAGGCGGCGAGGGCCACGTCCGGTGCCGCGTAGGCCTCGGGAACACCGAACACCGGGTCCACGACCTCGCGGGCCAGGTAGTCCGCCAGCGCGACCTTCTTCACCAGGCCGATCGCTATCAGCACCACGCCGGCGCCCACCGCCACGCTGCGCGGGTCGCGCGGGCTCGCCAGCTGAGGGATGAACTCGCGGGCGCGCACGATCGGCCCGGCCACCACGTGCGGGAAGAACGAGAGATAGAGGGCGAAGTCGATCGTGGACGCGGGCCGCAGCAGCCCGCGCTTGACGTCGACCACGTAGGAGATCGCCTGGAAGGTGATGAACGACAACCCGATCGGCAGCGCCAGCGTCAGCAGCGGCAGCGGCATGCCGAGCCCGAGCGAATCGAGGAAGCTGCCGATCTCGCCCGCGAAGAAGCCGTAGTACTTGAACACACCCAGCGCCGCGAGGTCGACGACCACCGTGGCCGCCATGATGTGCGTACGCCTCCGGTCGTCCGAGGCGCGCGCCACCAGCACCGCGCCGGCCTGGTTGGCCAGGGTGACCCCGGCCAGGAGGAGCGCGTAGCGCGGGCTGGCGGCGGCGTAGAAGACGTAGCTGGCGGCCAGCACGAAGGGCTTCCAGAGGTGCGGGCGAGGCATCAGCAGCCACGACAGGCCGAGGACCACCGGAAAGAAGAATGCGAATTCGAAGGACGGGAATACCACGGCGCGCGAGCGCGATACTAGGTGCGCTGGCCGCGGTCGTGGCCGTCGGCGTGGCCGCGCCCGCCGCAGCCGCCTGCGGCGGGGTGGAGCGCTACCGGGCGGAGGCGCCCCGCACGGGGGAGCGCACGGCGCTGGCCATCGGCGACTCGATCATGCTCGGCGCGGTCGATCAGCTCAGCAGCAGGGGCTTCGAGGTCGACGTCCGCGGTTGCCGCCAGTTCTCCGAGGGTCTCGCCGTGCTGGCCGCAAGGGCGCGGGCCGGATCCCTTCCCGGGGTGGTGGTGATGGCGCTCGGCACCAACTGGACCGTGGAGCGCCGGCAGGTGCGCCGGGCCCTCATCATCCTCGGACGCGAGCGGGTGCTCGGCCTGGTCACGCCCCGGGAGGTGGGCGGCGCGACCAGCTCGGATCAGACGGTGATGCGGGCAGCCGGCGAGCGCTGGCGCAGGCGGGTGAAGGTGCTCGACTGGGTGCGCCACAGCAGCGGGCATTCGAACTGGTTCTGGAGCGACGGCCTCCACCTCCAGCCACGCGGAGCGCGAGCGCTCACCCGCCTCATGGCGCCCGCCCTTAGGTGGCCCGCGCCGGACTACGACGCGCCGGCGCCGCGCCCCGCCGGCTTCAGCGCAGGATCCGCTCGCGGCGTAGCGTCGAGATGATCACCGAGGCGGCCAGCGACGCCCCTGCGGTGTTGAGGTGCACGCCGTCACCCTGGCGCACTCGCACCACGCGGTTGCCGATCCGCATCGAGTCGCGGTAGCGCCCGCCCGGAGTGAAGATCTCCACCAGGTCGATGACCCTCACGTCGCGCCCGAGACCCCGCGCGGCGCGCAGGATGCCCTGGTTGACGGCCGGGAAGGACTCCCTGAAGAAGCCGCGGCGCGGGGTGGGCAGAAGCAGCCAGTAGATCCGGGTGCGTCCGCCCCGCCCGTAGGTCTGCATCATCCGCCGCGCCCGGCGCCCGTACTCGGCCACCCAGGCGGCGCCGCAGCAGTCCGCGGACCCCATTGCGAACCCGTCGTTGGCGCCCAGGAACATCACCACCACGTCCGGGGCGCCGCCGGCGTGGCGCCGGGCCTGGCGCTGCCAGTCGAGCAGCGAGGGCTTGGAGATGCCCGTGCTTATGTGCGCGTCGCTGCGCACCCGCACGCCGCGCGGCTCGAGCCGCTGCTTGAGGTAGCTGTCGATGATCTGGATCATGGAGTCGCCGGTGGCGAGCAGGCGCAGCCGGCCTCCGCGCGGCGCGGCCCGCACAGCCCGGCGCTCGGCGGCCCAGG
Source organism: uncultured Thermoleophilaceae bacterium (assembly GCA_963751105.1). Lineage (GTDB taxonomy): Bacteria > Actinomycetota > Thermoleophilia > Solirubrobacterales > Thermoleophilaceae > JACVRW01. The sequence goes on from CAVVTG010000001.1 coordinate 540,965, forward strand.
GGGTGACCAGGCGGACCCGCCAGCCGCCGGGGCGCAGGGCGCGGAAGCTCGTCTGCGCTCTGCCCCGGCCCGACCGGATCAGCTCGGAGCGACAGCGCTCGTCGCCGCCCGGAGGTGACACGCAGAGCCGGGCCCGGAAGCCGCCGAGCCGCCAGCGGTCCACCAGCGCGAGCGGCACCGCACGGCCGGCGCGCGTGCGGCGCGGCGCGGACAGCGCGAGCCGTTTTCCGCAGCCGGGGGTACGCACCCGGGCGGTGGCGCTGCGCCCGTCGGCGGTGCGCGCGGTGAAGGTCCGGTTGCGCACGTCGCAACGCCAGGGCGCCGCCCGGCGCAGCTGGGTCTGAGCGGCTGTGGGCGTGATGGTGGTGAGAGGGCGTCCGGTGTCCTCGATGTCCACCCTCACTCCGGCCGCCGCCGTGAGGCGCAGGCGGATGTAGCCGGTATCCCTGGCGTCCGCGCTGAGGGTGAACGGCGCGGCGCCAGTGACCTGGCCGGCCTGCGTGAACAGCTCGGGCTCCTGCTCGGCGCCACCACAGCCGAGGGCGATCACCGGCAGCACGACCAACGGCAGAAGGCGCCGCCGGGACCTCACCGCATGCGCACGCCCGGTCCTGCCACCACACCGGCCCGGACCCGGTAGAGCCCGGGCGCCTCCGGCTCGAAGCGATAGCGGCCGAGTCGCGACGTCGTCACCCGCGCGATCGTACGCCACCGGCCCGCAGCACGGCGCTGTATGGCGAGGCGGCGGCCGCGTGGCGCGGGCCGGAACTCGCCGGCGAGCGCCTGACGGACCGGGGCCGGGCCCCACGAGGACGGCCGCGCCGAGCGAGCGCTGCGGCGCGAGCTCGACACCCGCACGTGCGTGAGCCAGGTGTCGCGCAGGCCGAGCGCGGCGCGGATCTGCGGCCCGGTGATCACGCGCGCACCGCGGCTGCCCACCACCCGCGCTCGCACGACCCTCGGCGACACGCCTCGCTTGAGCACGTCGAGGCGCTTGAAGGTGCCCGGTGCGCCGAGCGCCCGGGTGAGCGTGCCGGTGGAGAACGTCGCCTTCCAGCGGTGATAGGGCGAGCGGGTGTCGTAGGGATCCGGTACGCCCACCAGCCACGGCTTGGAGAGTGCTCCGATGAAGGAGTACTCCACGTTCTCGGTATGCCCGCCCGAGGTGGAGAAGTAGTAGGTCACGGCCGGCACGCCGTTGTGGGTGAGGATCAGGCCATCGGTCTGGTCGACGGCGGCGTTGGAGCTGGGGCTCTCGCCCGTCACGCCCTTGTACACCTGAGAGCGCGTGTCCGGGTACTGATCGAACCAGCCGGTGGTCTTGCGTGTGGCCAGCGCGTAGGTGCGCGCGGCCACCGCCTGGACCTTGAGCGCCTCGAGCGGCCACGAGCTCGGCATCTCCCCGGCCACCACGCCCTTCACGTAGGGGTCGAGGGCGATCACGTTGATCGCCGTGAGGCCGCCGCCGTCCGGCCGGATCTCGATCCCGCCGCGGTAGAGGCCGTCGCTGATGTAGTTGAGCGCGGGCCCGAGCAACCGGACGGGGTCGTCACCACCGGCGCCGACGCGCAGCGGCGAGCTGAACCGCGCCACGCGCCGCCCCGACGACGTGGTCAGCCGGACGCCGCTGCCCGACCGCCGCGCGACGTAGGTGGAGCTGCGGCGCAGAGCACGGCCGTTCGCGCTGGTGGCACCGCGGAAGCGGATGTAGGGATCGTTGGGCTGAAGCAGGACACGCACCGGCCGCCCTGGCGCCGATTCGAGCTCCGTGCCCTTGTAGTAGTGGGCCAGGATCCCCTTGAAGCGGCCTCCCTCCAGGGAATAGCCGTAGGCCCCGTACTGGCTCATGCCGATCCCGTGGCCGAAGCCGGCGCCCTTTATGACATGGCGGACCGCCGCGTCGGCGGTCGCCGGCACGAGCAGCAGAAGGGCCAGGGTTGTGAGAAGGGCACGGGTTCGCACGGGACTACAAACGCTCCAAACCGCTCAAGGTAGCGGGGTGCGAGCCTCGGTTCTCAGGAAACGGCGTACAGGCGCCACTCGCCCGGCACGCCCCGCAACTCGTGCTCGCCGCGGTCCGCAAACCCGATTCCCGATCCGACCACGAGATCCTTCACGGTGCCCGACACGAGCACCTCGCAGGGGGCGGCACGGTCCATCACCCGCGCCGCGATGTGCACCGCCAGCCCGCCCAGATCGCCGTCCATCACCTCGAGCTCGCCGGTGTGCAGGCCCGCCCGGACCTCCAGCCCGAGGGAGCCCATGGCGTCGGCCACCGAAGCCGCGCAACGGATCGCGCGCGCCGGCCCGTCGAAGGTGGCCAGGAAGCCGTCCCCGGTGCGCTTGACCTCGCGGCCGCGATGACGCTCCAGGGCCTGACGGAACAGCGCGTCGTGGCGCTCGAGCAAGAAACGCCAGCCGCGATCGCCCATCTCGGCAGCGCGTTGGGTGGAGTCGACGATGTCGGTGAACATCACCGTGGCCAGCATCCGGTCCGGCTCGGCGTCGTGCCGCGCTCCGGTGAGGTGCTCCTCGATCTCCCCGATCAGGGCCTCGGAGTCGCCCAGCGAGAACATGTTGTCGGTGCCCTCGAGCTCCACGTAGCGGGCGTCGGGGATGCGCGAGGCGATGTAGCGAGAGTGCTCGATCTTGATGAAGGAGTCGCCTGTCCGGTGCATGACGAGCGTGGGCACGCGGATCGAGGGCAACACGTCGCGCACGTCGAACTCCCCGATCAGGTCGATGATCCGGCGAATCGTGGCCGGGCTGGCGGCCAGCCGCTCGAGCCGGCCCGCCCACTCCATGAACGCCGGGTCGCCGGCCTCGCTCGGGGCCACCGCGGCGGCCACCGTGCCCTGGCCCCAGGCCGCCACCAGCTCGTCCATCTTGCGATCACGGTCCTCGGCCGACCAGGCCCACTCGTACCCGGGCGCCCAGGTGGCACGGGCGAAGGTGGCGTAGAGCAGCAGCGCGCTCACGCGCTCGGGATAGGTGGCGGCGAAGAGTGCTGCCATCGGCCCACCCTCGAGCGTCCCGGCGATCGCCACGCGCTCGGCGCCGGCCGCGTCCATCACCGCACACACGTCGTCCATCTGCTCCTCGAGCGTGGGCGCTCCCCAGAACGGGTCGGACAGTCCCGAGCCGCGCCGGTCGAACGTGATCAGGCGGGCGAATTGCGTGATCCGGCTCATCACACGCGCCAGAGAGGGCTCCGACCACAGATACTCGACCTGTGAGATCCAGGGCGGGATCCAGAGGAGATCGAGGGGGCCTTCGCCCTCGACGATGTAGGCGATGTTGAGGTCGCCGCTCTTGGCGTAGCGCGCCACGGGAGCCACGGGAGTGACGTTACTGGCGACGGGTAGGCTCAGGCTCGTGGCCGAGCGGAAAGCCTCAGACGTCTTCGTGGAGTGCCTGGAGGCCGAGGGCGTCAAGCAGGTGTTCGGCATCCCGGGCGAGGAGACCCTCGACCTCAACGAGTCGCTGTCGCGCTCCTCGATTCAGTTCATCCCGGTGCGCCACGAGCAGGGCGGGGCCTACATGGCCGACGTCCACGGCCGGCTCACGGGGCACGCCGGAGTCTGCCTGGGCACTCTGGGGCCCGGCGCCCTCAACCTGGTCACCGCGGTTGCCGACGCCTATCTCGACCGTGCGCCGCTCGTGGCGCTCACCGGCCAGGGCGACCTCGAGCGCATGCACAAGGAGTCGCACCAGTACATCGACCTCGTTCGTGTCATGCGGCCGATCACCAAGTGGAACGCCCGCCTCTCGGACGCGGCGATCATCCCCGAGGTCGTGCGCAAGGCGTTCAAGGTGGCCGAAGGAGAGAAGCCCGGCGCCACTCACATCGAGCTGCCGGAGGACGTGATGGCCACGGAGATCGACGCCGATCCGCTTCCGCGCCGCCGGCTGGTGCGCCCGGAGCCTGCGGCGCGCGAGCTCCTCAAGGCATCCGATCTCATCCGCGGCGCGGTGCGCCCGGTGGCCCTGGCCGGCAACGGCGTGGTCCGCGCCGGCGCGGCGCCGGCTCTCCGTGAGTTCGTCCGCGCCACCGGCATCCCGGTGGCCGAGACCTTCATGGGCAAGGGCCTGCTGCCGCCGGAGAGCTCGAAGGCGCTCGGCTCGGTGGGCCTCCAGTCGGGCGACTACGACATGGCCGGCTTCGACGACGCCGACGTGGTGCTGGCCATCGGCTACGACCTGGTGGAGCACTCTCCGGAGCACTGGAACCCCCGGCGCGACAAGAAGATCATCTGCATCGACTCGATGCCGGCCGAGATTGACGCCTTCTTCGTGCCCGAGGTCGAGCTCGTGGGGGACATCTACCACGTGCTCGCCCGCCTCGGCGAGGAGTGCCGCCACGTGCCTCATCAGGGCGGATCGACCAAGCTGCGCGAGGTGGTGCTCGGGCGCTTCGAGCAGGCCAAGGACGACGACGCCTTCCCCGTTCAGCCCCCGCGGGCCCTGTGGGAGATCCGCCAGGCCCTCGGGCGCGAGGACATCCTGATCTCGGACGTGGGTCTCCACAAGCTCTGGATCGGGCGGATGTTCCCCGCCTATGAGCCCAACACCGTCCTCATCGCCAACGGGCTGGCCGGTATGGGCTTCGCGGTGCCCGCCGCGGTGGCGGCCAAGCTCGTGCATCCGCAGCGCTCGGTGGTGACCGTCAACGGCGACGGCGGCTTCCTGATGAACGCGCAGGAGCTCGAGACCGCCGTCCGGCTCAAGACCCCGTTCGTCAACGTGATCTGGGAGAACCACCAGTACGGCTCGATCGTCTGGAAGCAGGACAAGAAGTTCGGCTCGCACTTCGGCACCGACTTCACCAACCCCGATTTCGTCAAGCTGGCCGAGAGCTTCGGGATCCCCGGCTGGCGCTGCGAGTCGGCCGACGAATTCGGTGAGCGCCTTCGGCACGCGCTCACCCTCGACGTACCCTCGCTGATCGTGTTGCCGATCGACTATTCAATCGACGTGGCCATTTCGGAAGAGCTAGGAACGGAGACGGTTGCCACATGAGCATCGCCACCCAGGAGCAGACGGTTGTCGACGGCGTCCCCAAGCAGCTCTACATAGGAGGTGAGTGGCGCGACGCGGGCGGCGGAGGAAAGCTCGAGGTGATCGACCCGTCCACCGAGGAGCCGGTGGCCGAGGTCGCCGACGGCACTCCCGAGGACGCGATGGCGGCTCTCGACGCCGCCGTGGGCGCGCAGAAGGAGTGGGCCGCCAGCGCGCCCAACGACCGCGCGGGGATCCTGTGGAAGGCGTTCGAGCTGATGACCGAGCGGGCCGACGAGCTGGCCACGCTGATGACGCTCGAGATGGGCAAGCCGGTGGCCGAGTCGAAGGCGGAGATCCTCTACGCGGCCGACTTCTTCCGCTGGTACTCGGGCGAGGCGCTGAGGATCGAGGGCAGCTACAAGCAGTTCGCCAACGGCACGAGCCGGGTGCTGGTGATGAAGCAGCCGGTGGGACCGTCGCTGATGATCACGCCCTGGAACTTCCCCATGGCGATGGGCACCCGCAAGGCCGGTCCGGCGCTGGCCGCGGGCTGCACGGCGGTCATAAAGCCGGCCCAGCAGACGCCGCTGTGCATGCTGGCGATGGCCAAGCTGCTCGAGGAGGCGGGGCTGCCCGGTGGCGTGCTGAACATCCTCACCACCTCGTCGTCGGGGAGCACCACTGGCCCGCTGATCGAGGACGGCCGGCTGCGCAAGCTGTCCTTCACCGGGTCGACCGAGGTGGGCCGCAAGCTGATCGAGGCCTCGGCCGCGAACGTCCTCAAGACATCGATGGAGCTCGGCGGCAACGCGCCCTTCCTGGTGTTCGACGACGCTGATCTCGACGCGGCGGTGGACGGCGCGCTGCTGGCCAAGATGCGCAACATCGGGGAGGCGTGCACCTCGGCCAACCGCTTCCACGTGGCGGAGCCGGTGCGCGAGCAGTTCGAGCAGCGGCTGGCCGAGAAGATGGGCGGCCTGAAGCTCGGCCGCGGCACCGAGGAGGACGTGAAGGTCGGGCCGCTGATCGACCAGCCGTCGCGCGAGAAGGTGGCCGAGCTGGTGCAGGACGCGCTCGACAAGGGCGCCACCTGCGTGGTGGGTGGGGAGATCCCGGACGGCCGGGGCTACTTCTACCCGCCGACCGTGCTCGGCTCGGTGCCCGGCGACGCGCGCGTGCTGACCGAGGAGATCTTCGGTCCGGTGGCCCCGGTCACGACGTTCGAGTCCGAGGAGGACGCGATCGCCCGGGCCAACGACACCGAGTACGGCCTCGTGGCCTACGTGTTCACGCGCGACATCAAGCGCGCGATTCGCGTCTGCGAGGGCCTCGACACCGGCATGGTCGGACTCAACCAAGGAATGGTCTCCAACGCCGGGGCGCCGTTCGGCGGGGTCAAGCAGTCGGGAATCGGCCGCGAGGGGGGCCACGAGGGGCTCGAGGAGTTCCTCGAGACCAAGTACGTGGCCGTCAACCTCTAGCACCGAGGTGACACCCGGCACGGCGATCGTCCGGCGCCCGAGCCCACGGATGGCCGACGGCATCGTCACCCACGTCGAGCGCCGGGCGGTGGACGTCCGGCGGGCGGTCGAGCAGTGGGAGGGCTACGTGGACGTCATGCGCGACCACGGCTGGCGCATCGTGGAGGCGCCCGCCGCGGACGACTGTCCCGACGGCGTGTTCATCGAGGACGCGGCCGTGGTACTGCGCGGCGTGGCCGTGCTCACGAGGCCCGGCGCGCCGGAGCGCAGGGCCGAGGTTGCCTCGCTCGCCGCGACGCTTGGCGAGCTCGGGCTCGAGCCGATGCGCATCGAGTCGCCGGGCCGGCTCGACGGCGGGGACGTGATGAGCGCCGGCGACACGGTCTACGTGGGCCTCGGGGGGCGGACCGACGAGGAGGGCGCCCGTCAGCTGAGCGCGGCGCTGGCTCCCGCCGGGATGACCGTGGTCACCGTGCCGCTCAGCCGCGTGCTGCACCTCAAGTCCGCGGCCACCGTGCTGCCCGACGAGACCGTGATCGGCCATCCCCCGGCGTTGGACGATCCCGGCGTGTTCCCCCGTTTCCTGGCCGCGCCCGAGGAGGCCGGAGCCCACGTCGTCCGCCTGGGCGACGGCGTGCTGCTGATGGCCCGCGGTGCCCCGCGCACCGAGGCGCTGCTCAGAGAGAACGGCTACCGGCCGGTGACCGTCGACATCGGCGAGTTCGAGAAGCTCGAGGGATGCGTGACCTGCCTGTCGGTGCGGGTGCGGCCGCCGCCGGCGTCCGGCTAGGGCGCTTCCTCGGAGGAGATGCGGTACTTGGCCACCTGCGCCTGGCGCAGCTCGGGCAGGTCGGGACTCGGCCCGCCCTCGCGAAACGCCATGAGCGTGGCGTCCGACTCCCAGCGCTCGAACACGTTGACCCGATCGGGCTCCACGGTGTCGGCCGACAGGGCAAAGTCGAGACACCCGGCCGCGCTGCGTGCCTGCTCGACGATGCCCTCGCAGCCGGCCACGTAGGCCTCACGTTCGGCGGGATCTACCTGGAGATGTCCGGCGATGATGATCACCCCGGCTAAGACCCGCGGATCACCGACATCTCATCGGTCGGGCTGATCGCTCGGCTGGTAGATCGCGATCACCACTCCGGTATCGGTGGTCTCGGACGAGGTCAGCCGAAAGGAGGCGAGCTCGCCGTCCCCCGTGAACAACCGCCGTCCCGATCCGAGTACCAGCGGGTGGATGAGCAGCGCCAGCTCGTCCACCAGGCCGTGTGGCATCAGGGAGCGGACCAGCTCGCCGCTGCCGAGCACCACGAGGTCGCCGGTCTCCTCTGCCTTGAGCTCCGCCACGGCCGTCGCCGCGTCGCCCGGGAGCAGCGTCGAGTTGACCCAGGAAAGCGGCTCCTCGAGGGTGGTGGAGGCGACGTACTTCTCGGCCCGGTCGAGAACCTCGGTGTACGGGTTGTCGGTCTGGCGAGGCCAGAAGCCCGCGAAGTCCTCGTAGGTGCGCCTTCCGAACAGCATGCCCCGGGTCTGCCCCGTGCGCTTGCCCATCAGGCTGCCCATGGCCTCGTACGGCGCCGCCCAGCCACCGTGCACGAAGCCGTCGCGGGTGTCCTCGTCGGCGCGGCCGGGCGCCTGCATCACCCCGTCGAGGGTCAGGTTCTCGATGGCGACGACTCGGCCCGCGACGGTCACGATTCTGGCGTTACCTGGGTGGCCGAGAACACCGCGCCGGCAGGATCGGCCAGCACCGCCTGCCGAAGCGGCGTGCCCGGAACGTCGTAGGGCGGCTGGACGACCTGTCCGCCCAGCTCCTGCATCACCGCCGCGGCGCCCTCGATGTCAGCGATCCAGAAGTCGGCGCTCCAATGCGGTGGCGTGTCGCCTTGCGCCGGCAGCATCGTGGCCACGACCTCGCGTGACACGGGCTGCTCGGGCTCGCCGCCCAGGTATCCCGGCAGCCGGAACATCGTGATGTCGCCGAAGCTCTCGGTCGTCCAGCCGAACAGGGCACCGTAGAAGGCCGTGGCGCGCTCGGGGTCGCGGGCGTTCAGCGCGCTCATGCTCCAGGCGCTCGGCTCGTTCACCAGTTGCGCGCCCTGGCGCTCGTGCGCCTCCCATACACAGAAGGCAGCACCGTCCGGGTCGGCCAGCACGGCCATGCGACCGGCGGGGAGCACGTCGAATGGGCCCACCAGGATCTCGCCTCCCTGGTCCGCGCCGCGCGCAGCGGCATCGTCGGCGTCCTCGACGGCGACGTACGTGGTCCATGCCGCCGTTGCGCCGTCGACGGGCTGCGGCTGGATTCCCGCCACGTCGCGGTCGCGGAGGCGGGCCACGAGGTAGTCACCGGGACCGGGCCCGATGAACTCCCAGCCGAACAGCTCCCCGTAGAAGCTCATCGCGGCCTGTGGGTCCGGTTGCTGCGTGTCGACCCAGCAGGGGACACCCGGTTCGTACCGGTCTCGCTCGCTCATCGGGGCACCGTAGCATAGAGTAGGAATTTCCAACTAACTGAACGGAGAACAGGACCGCGGCGGTAGACTCGGCCGATGGCCGCCAGGCGCAGCTACCGCGATGTCTGCGGCATCGCCCGGGCGCTGGACGTCGTCGGGGAGCGCTGGGCGCTGCTGGTCGTCCGCGAGCTGCTGCTCGGCCCCAAGCGCTTCACCGACCTTCGGGCCGGGCTCCCCCACGTGAGCCCCGATGTACTCGCCCAGCGCCTCCGGGAGCTGGAGGCGTCCGGCGTGGTGCTGCGGCGGACGCTGGCCCCGCCGGCGGCTTCACGGGTCTACGAGCTCACGTCGAGGGGCCGCGAGCTCGAGCCGGTCGTCCTCGCGCTCGGCCGCTGGGGCAGCACGGCCCCGTTCCCGGAGGCGGAGGCCGCTCTCGGGGCGGACGCGACCGCCCTGGCACTGAAGACGCTGTTCGACGGGGCGGCTGCCGGTGACCTCGACGCCGGCTACGAGCTGCGACTCGGGGCCGACAGCTTCCGCATCCGGGTGGCGGACGGCGAGATGGAGCTGGCCCGGGGCAGTGCCGACGCGCCAGATGCGACCGTCGCCACCGACCCCGGAACTCTCGCCGAGGTCCTCTGGCACGGCCGCCCGCAGTCAGAGGCCGAGCAGGCGCAGCAACTGAAGATCAGCGGCAGCCGGGCGGCGGCCAGGCGGCTGCTCACGTTGTTCCCGCTGCCGGGATCCTGACGCCGGACAGCATGCAAGATCGCCTGCACCGCCTTGCCCCTGGCGAGTGACATGCGCACCCTTTGGGCCATGCGCCTACTCCGGCTTCTCGCCGGCGTGGCTCTCCTGGCATGGATGCCGACAATGTGCTTGCCGCAGACGGCGGTCGCGGCGAGCGCCAACGTGGCCGCGCTGCAGGTGGCACTGAAGGCCAAGGGTCTGTACTCCGGTTCCGTGGACGGTGTCCGCGGTCCGCTCACCCGCTCGGGCGTGGTCAGCTTCCAGCGCCGCCGCCGGATCGCGGTCGACGGCGTGGCCGGCCCCCAGACGCGATCCGCCCTCGGGCGCCGTGGCCGACCCACGCTGGGAAGCCGCATGATCCGCAGCGGCCAGCGCGGCTGGGACGTGGCCGCGCTCCAGTACCTCCTCGCGCGCCGCGGCTACCCGCCGGGCGCGATCGACGGGGTCTTCGGGCCCATCACGGGTCTGGCGGTGCGCAACTACCAGCGGGCGCTGGGCCTGGGCACCGACGGTCTCGTCGGCCCGGTCACGCTGGCCTCCCTCCGCAGCGGGTCGACCTCGCCCTCGCCGTCACCGTCGCCCCAGGGCCCCGTGCGCTTCCTGCGTCCCGTGGCGGCGCCCATCAACAGCGTGTTCGGCGAGAAACGGGACCGTGGCCGTCGCCGCCACTCCGGCATCGACTTCAAGGCCTGGACCGGCACGCCCGTCGGGGCCGCCGGAGTGGGCGTGACCGAGTTCGTGGGCCGCAACCAGGGGGGCTACGGCAATCTCGTGGTGATCCGCCACCGCCTCGGCTTCACCAGCTGGTACGCGCACCTGTCGGCCATCACCACCTATGCCGGTCAGACCGTCAACGGCGGCACGCGGATCGGCCTCGTCGGTACGACGGGCAACTCCACCGGGCCGCACCTGCATTTCGAGGTGCGTCGCTGGGGCACGCCGATCGACCCGATGCCCTACCTGCTGGCCGCCGTGGCCTCGCGCCGCGCCGGCGGCTCTTCGACCTGCTTCGGCGGGGCGCTCGTGGTCAACTACCGCCGTGAGCGGATCGACGACTGCGGGGCGAAACGGTAGGGAGCGCGCCGGCGATCTCCGTCCGTGACGGCAACTCGAGCTTGCGCAGCACCTCGCCCACGTGCTTCTCGACCGTCTTGCGGGTGATGAACAGGGCCTGGGCGATCTCCGGGTTGCTGAGACCCTCCGCCGCCAGGTGGGCCACCCTGCGCTCGCGAGCCGTGAGGGAGGCCGCTCCGCTCAGCGCGACCCTGCGTGGCCGGGCCCCGCTGGCCAGGAGCTCGGCTCTGGCGGTGTCGGCGATCAGGTGAGCGCCGCTGCGGCTGGCCAACTCGACCGCCCGCCGCAGAGGGTCCCGAGCGTCGCGCTGGTGTCCCTCGCGGCGCAGGGCGGCGCCCAGGTCGAGCAGTGCAGACGCGAGGTGGAGCCACGCACCCTCCGCCTCCGCGGCCCGCACGGCCTCGCCGAGCCGACCGATGCCCTCCAAGCCGCCGAGGGCGAGTCCGTGCGCCCGGAGCGCGGCCGAGATCGCGTATGCGGCGCCGTAGCGCTCGGCCGCCACCACCGCCGCGGCCGCTGTCTCCAGCGCCTCGTCGCCGCGACCCAGCCCGAGCAGAGCCAGCGCGCGATTGGGCCCGCGCTCCATCGTTCCCGAGATTCCCACTCCGAGCGCCGCGCAGCCCGCTTCGAGGCGGTCGGATTCGCTCAGCGCGTCGTCCCAGCGGCGCTGCGCCAGGCGAAGGCGCACGCGAGCGGCCGCGAGGATCAGGAGGTTCATGTGGCTTGGGGGGGCGTCGGCCAGGCCGCTGTCGTTTAGCTCGGCCTCGGCGCCGTCGAGGTCTCCGCGTGCGACCAGCACGTCGATCGAACACTCCCAGTGCCTCGGTGGAGTTGACGAGCGCCGGGGTGTCGCGCAGCAACGACCAGCACGACAGCGCGTCCGCCTCCGCGCCGTCGAGGTCACCCGACAGCCAGCGAGCGTGGGCGCGGTACCCGCCGGCCGCTCCGTAACCGACGAGCGATCCCTGCCGGCGAGCCTCATCGACCATCCAGTCGAGCAGGGCACTGCACTCCTCAGCAGCCCCCGCCTCGATCATGCCGGCGATCGGGAATATGACGATCGTGCTGCCCGCCGGTTCGTCTCGGACGGGCGGGGCATCCGCAAGGGCGCGGCGAGCGAGCTCGAGTCCGCGCTCACGCGGTTCCCCGCTGGTGAGTGCCTCGAACGCGAACAACATCAGCAGGCGCCGCTCCCCGCGTGTGTCTCCGGCCAGGTGGTCGGTCGCCGAGCGTGTGCGGCGCCGCCGGTCGGCGCGAGCGGCACTTCCCTGCACCGCGCTGTGCATGAGCTCCGACTCGAGAATCAGCGCGGCATCGGGGTCGGCGTCCCCCAGCCTGGCGAGCTCGGCCTCGAGGAGATCGACGGCACCGGCGAAGTCGGACAGCCCCCGTTGAGCGCCGGCGAGCACCATGGCGATCTCTCCGCGTCTGACTGGATCCGGAGCCAGCTCGAGCGCCTCCTTGAGGTGCACGATCCCTTCGTTGTTGTCCCAGGCCTGGACCTCGGCCGTGCCGAGCGCGACGAGCGTGCCGAAGCGTTGGTCCGGTGCCGGCGGCTCGGCCAGCGCCCGTCTCAGGAACGCGATTGCCGCCCCCCGGCCCCCGAGCGACCGGGCACCGCGAGCGGCCGTCCTCAGGGTGGCGACCACGGAGCGATCACCAGCAGGCTCGACCCCGAGCAGATGTACCGCCACGCGCTCGGGCGCCGCGGCGCCCAAGAGCATCCCCGCAGCGGCGCCGTGCAGCTGCGACCGCAGGCCGGTCGGCATCGCCTGATAGACCGCCGTCCGCGCGAGCGGGTGCACGAACTCCAGCGATTGTCCTGGGACCAGAAGATCGACCCGGGCAAGCAGGTCGCCCATCTCGGCCGCTTCCCCGCGGTCGAGCTGGGCCAGGCGAGCAGCCATATACAGGGAACAGCCATCGCCCAGCACCGCGACCGCTCTCGCCAGCCGCACGGCGCTCTCCGGCAGGCCGTCGAGTCGTAGCCGCAGCGCACGGCCGATATCGGCGGGCACGCGCTCGTCCAGATGCGCGGCGGCAGCGTCGTCCGGGCGAATCCGGTCGGCGGCCAGGTCCACCAGCAGAGAGCGCAGGGCGAACGGGTTGCCTCCGGTGGTGGAGTGACAGGCGGCGGCAAAGGCGGCGCTCGGGGTGGCCGGCAGGGCTTCCTCGGCGAGGATGGTGACGGCGGCCTCGCTGAGCGGCGCCGGACGCAGGATCGTCGCCTCCGGGTGCAGAGCGAGCCGCGTCAGCGCCCGAGGGGCTCCCGGCTCCTTCGGGCGAAACGCGGCCACGAGAAGGATCGGCGCATCCTCGAGCCGGTCGGCCAGGTAGGCGAGGTAGCGGGCGGAGGGAGAGTCGAGGCAATGGGCATCGTCCACCAGGAGGACCAGCGGCCCGCGCTGAGCGATGTTGATGGCCAGCCAGCTGAGGCTGTGCAGGAGATCGAAGGCATCCTCGGTGTCGGCGGGACGATCGCCCCCCGGGTCGAGCAGCATTCGAGCCGCGCCGGCCGCGCCGGCCAGCAACGTCTCGCGTTCGGCGGGATCGGCTCGCGCCACTGCCGGCTCGAGGAGGCTGCGCACGACGTTGAACGGCGACTGCTGCTCGAGCTCTGAGCCCCGGACCCACAGCGTCTGCGCGCCACGCTCTCGCGCCAGCTCGCGTATCGCCCTCATCACGCGGGTCTTGCCGATGCCGGGCGACCCCTCCACCAACAGGAGCTGTCCCTGTCCGCCGGCGACCGACTGGATCAGCCGCAAAGCCTGGGCCATCTCGTCCTCGCGTTCGAGCAGACCCTCGGGCCGCACCGGCGCAACCTACCAGCGCCGCACGCAACTCCGGCCCAAAAGGTAGGGAGGCTCCCCACTGGCGCACGCGGCCGGAGCGGTGGAGCCTGGGCGGATGATCGCCCGGATGAAGTTCGCTGCGCTGCCGTTGCTACTCGTGCTGGTGGGCGAGAGCTGCCGGCTCTATTTCGAGGCGCGGAAGCGATGACCTCGGGTCGCGGCGCTCGCCTTGGACCATGGGCTGGGCTCGCCCTGCTCGTCGCGCTGACCGGCGCGATCGTCGTGGGGCCTACCGGCGGCGCGTACGCCGAGCCGGCGGGCTCCTCGGTGCGGAGCTTCCAAGCGGGCCTGCTCGATGTGGGCGACTCCCATAGTTGCGCCGTCCTTCAGTCCGCCGCGCTGCGCTGCTGGGGCTACGCAACTGGGGGGCGGCTCGGGTACGGCAATCTCGCGAACATCGGTGACGACGAGCTGCCGGCCTCGGCCGGACCGGTCGATGTCGGCGCTGGCCGGAACGCCGTCTCGGTAGCCGGCGGCGCGGAACACACCTGCGCCGTCCTCGACAGCGGCGCGCTGCGCTGCTGGGGCGCGAACGGATTCGGGCAGCTGGGCTACGGCAACACGGCCGCGATCGGTGACAACGAGCCGCCGGGCAGTGCCGGCCCGGTCGACCTCGGGACCGGGAGGACGGCACGGGCGGTGTCGGCCGGCGAGTACTCCTGTGCTCTGCTCGACGACGGCTCGGTGCGCTGCTGGGGGTCCGACTTCTCCGGGCAGTTGGGCTACGGCGCCCCAGTGAACGTCGTCGGCGACAACGAGACTCCCGGCAGCCAACCGCCGCTGAATCTCGCGGCGAGGGCCACGGCGCTGACGGTCGGCCGCAACCACGCGTGCGCCATCCTCGAAACCGCTGCGGTGCGGTGCTGGGGCCGCGGCGACAACGGCCGTCTCGGCAACGGCAACGTCAACAGCATCGGCGACGACGAGGACCCGAGGGACGACGGGCCGGTCAACCTGGGGCTGGGAAGGACCGCTCGCGCCGTGGCCGCCGGCGGAGCGCACACCTGCGCGATTCTCGATGACGGCACGGTGCGCTGCTGGGGCTCGGGGGCCTTCGGCCAACTGGGACGCGGCAACCTCGACTCGATCGGCGACGACGAGGACCCCGGCTCGCTCGGGCCGGTCAACCTCGGCGCCGGCAGGACCGCGGTCGCCATCAGCGCGGGCGAGCTGCACACGTGCGCGATCCTCGACGACGGCACGGTGCGCTGCTGGGGTTGGGGTGCCTCGGGTCAGCTCGGCTACGGCAACACGGCCACGATCGGCGATGACGAGACCCCGGGCAGCGTCTTCCCGATGGACCTGGGCCCGGGCAGGACCGCACGCGCGATCTCGGCCGGCTTCAATCACACTTGCGCGTTGCTGGACAACGGTTCCGTGCGCTGCTGGGGCGCCGCCGGAAACGGTCAGCTGGGCTACGGCAATGCCGCCGACATCGGCGACAACGAAACGCCGGGTTCAGTGGGACCGGTCAGTCTGGGCGGGCTGCTTTTCGGCGCCGTGTCCGATCTGTCACTTCGTCTGTCGGCCGACGCCGTCCAGGTCCCGGTGGGTGGCCGGGTGACGCTCACGCTTACCGTTGAGGCCTCCGGTCTCGACCCGGCCGGCGGCGTGACCGTGGCGGCACGGCTGCCTGCGGGCCTCGAGACGGTGAGCACGACTGCCAGCCAGGGAGCCTACGACGCGGCGCTCGGCAGCTGGAGCGTCGGAACGCTTGCCTCAGGGGCGCGGGCCACGCTCACGGTGCTGGCCCGGGCCGCCGCCGCCCGCCCGTTGACCAGCACAGCGCAGGTGAGCGCCTCCGCGGCCAAGGACCTCGATTCCACGCCCGGCAACGGCGTCCCGGGAGAGGACGATCAGGCCAGCGTCACCGTCACAGGCACGGCCGCTTCCCAGCCCTCCGCGGGCAGAGCAAGGCCGCGCGCACTGACGCTCGAGGTGAGCCCGCGGCGGGATGCCACCCTGCCGCTTCGGTTCACGGCCCGGGGCAGGTTGAGTCCGCCGGCAGGGCTGAACGTGTGCGGCGGCACGGTCAGGGTGCGCTTCCTGCGCGCCGGCAGCCCGGTGGCAGCCAAGAGCATCCGGCTACGCCGGCGGGCGGGCCAGTGCCGCTATCGCGCGAACTTCCGCTTCGCGAACCGCAGGAAGATCGGCAGGCGGACGCGTCGGTTGAAGGTGAAGGCGCGCTTTGCCGGCAGTTCACGCCTGCAAGCGCGATCATCACGGACGCGCACGATCAGGATCCGCTGACCCGCCCTCGCCGCACCCAGATGAAGGAGACCAGATGACTTCACCCGTTCGACCGGCCCACCAGGAGCTCAAGCAGCGCCAGAGCGTCATGTGGGGCACCGGGCCCTACCAGCGCGTCACCGAGACGCTCACCGACATCCACGACCGCGTGGTCGGGGAGCTGGCTCCGGGCGCCGGCGTGCGCTGGCTTGACCTGGCGTGCGGCACGGGGGCAGTGGCCGAGCGCGCGGCGGCGGGAGGGGCGACCGTCACCGGCGTCGACCTCGCCCCCGTGCTCATCGACACCGCGATCGAGCGCGCCGCCGATCGCGGCCTCGCGATCGACTACCGGGTCGGCGACTGCGAGCAGCTCGAGTTCGAGGACGGGAGCTTCGACGCGGTCTCGTCCACCTGCGGGGTGATGTTCTCGCCCAACCACGAGGCGAGTGCGCGCGAGCTGGCGCGGGTGACCCGGCCAGGCGGCCGGATCGCGCTGGCCAACTGGACTCCGACAGGCGGGCTGGCCCGCATGTTCAAGGTCATGGCCCCGTTCATGCCCGCGCCGCCGCCGGCCAACCCGTTCGACTGGGGCGACGAGCGCCGCGTGCGCGAGCTGCTCGGCGACGCCTTCGACCTCGAGATCGAAGAGCACGTCTCGACGCTCAAGATGCCCTCGGGCGAGGCGTACTGGGAGCTCTTCTCGACCAGCTACGGCCCCACCAAGGTGCTGGCCGATTCGCTCGGCGATCGCCGCGAGGAGCTGCACCAGGCCTGGGTGGAGTTCTTCGAGACCGAGTTCCGGCGCGGCGGCGAGATCCAGCACACGCGCGAGTATCTGCTCGTGCTGGGCGAGCGACGCTAGCCGCGCCGCTAGGTCTTCGTGCCGCGCGCCATCGCCCTCAGGTCGAGGGCCTCGTCGAGCGTCGCCTCGTCGACGCCCTTCTCCAGGGCCACCTCGCGGATCGTGCGCTCGGAGGCCATCGCCTCCTTGACGATCTCGGTGCCGCGGTCGTAGCCGATGTGCGGGTTGAGGGCGGTGGCGATGGCAGGAGTGGACTCCGCGTAGCGGCGAAGGTTGGCCTCGTTGGCCTCGAGCCCGTCCACGCACTTCTCGGCCAGCATGTGCGAGGCGGCCGTGAGGATGCGGATCGACTCGAACACGTTGCGGGCCATCATCGGCACGCGCACGTTCAGCTCGAAGGCGCCCTGGGTCCCGGCCACGGTCACCGCGGTGTCGTTCCCGATCACCTGCGCGGCCACCTGCAGGACCACCTCCGGGATCACCGGGTTGACCTTGCCGGGCATGATCGACGAGCCCTTCTGCAGCTCGGGCAGCTGCAGCTCCATCAGGCCGGTGCGCGGCCCCGAGCCCATCAGCACGAGGTCGTTGGCGATCTTGGTGAGCGAGACGGCCACGCCCTTGAGCGCCGCGTGGAGCTCGACCAGGCCGTCCCGGTTGCCCTGAGCCTCGAAGCGGTCTCGCGGGGCGGAGCCGAGGCCGAGCCGTTCGCGCACCCGCTCGGCGAACTCGGGGTGGGTGTTCAGTCCCGTGCCGGTGGCGGTGCCCCCGAGGGGGATCTGGCAGGCTCGGCCGAGGGAGTCCCGGACGCGGTCGCGGCCGAGGGTGATCTGGGCCGCGTAGCCGCCGAACTCCTGCCCGAGGGTCACCGGCACGGCGTCCATCATGTGGGTGCGGCCCGACTTGACCAGATCGGTGAACTCGTCGGCGCGGCGCTGGAAGGAGCCCGCCAGGCGCTCGAGGGCCGGCAGCAGGTCCGTCTGCACGCTGTCGACGGCGGCCAGGTGCACGGCCGAGGGGAACACGTCGTTGGACGACTGGCCCATGTTCACGTGGTCGTTGGCGTGGGCGTCGTCGCCGGCGAGGTTGGCGATCACCTCGTTGGCGTTCGTGTTGGTCGAGGTCCCGGAGCCCGTCTGGAAGACGTCGATGGGGAACTGGTCGTCGTGCCGGCCCGCCGCGACCTCGTCACCCGCGCGGGCGATGGCCTCCGCGAGCTCCGGATCGAGCAGGCCCAGCTCGGCGTTGACCCGCGCCGCCTCGGCCTTGATCCGTCCCAGCCAGCGCACCACGGGGGCGGGAACGCGCTCGCCCGACACCGGGAAGTTCTCGATCGCCTTCGTGGTTTCGGCACCCCACAGCTGCTGCCCGGTCGTGTCGTTCACCGCCATCGTTCTCCTTCGTCTTTTTCTCGTACCGCAGGCTATCCAAGCCCCCTTCTCACATCGGGTCTGCACCGGGTTCGGGAGCGAACCGATGCATTCCCCATGCAGCGGGGGCGAGCGCGCTGGTTCCGTGTTGTGATCGCCAGGCGTGACGGCATTGATCCGCATCGACCGGTCGTGGACCACGGCCGGCGACGGAAGGCCCCGGCCTATCCGCTTCTGCTCTCGTTGTGGCCATCCCAGCGAGGACCCGCCGGGCCGCCCCGAGCTGAACCGGCGCGTGTGCGAGCGCTGCGGGATGGGGATGATCTTGACCTGCCCCCGCGATGCCCTGCCCGGCGAGGCCGCGGCGTTCCTGATCCTCGACTACGAGTTGACCGTGAGCGCGGTGAGCGAGGGTGGAGAGCGCTACTTCGGCGAGGAGGGCGAGCTGATCGGCCTGCACCTGCTCGACCTGCTCACCAGCCCGCTGGGGGACGCTCACCTCGCCCGCAACGCCGGGCTGGCGGCTCAGCGACCCTGCGATCCGCTCGTCATGCCGGTCCGTCTGGTGGCTCAGCGCTCGTCCGAGGTGGGGACGATGGCCGCGCGCATCGCCACCTGCGGCCCCCCGCGAGCGGCGCTGCTCACGGTCGAACCGAGCGAGTTCGGCCGCGGCTGACGCACCCCTGGCCCGCGCCTCGGGCTGCAAGAACGCCTGCGCGACTTGCGCAACATCCGTCTAGGGGACACAAACCTCCAAGGAGGAATACGGGCTTCCACCGATAATCTCTGCAAGTGCACATCGGGTCCCTCGCGGACCTCTCGGGATGGAGACCGATTGAGCGGTATCAGGACGAACGCGGCCGCCGAACTCCTCGGGGTCAGTCCCAACACCCTCCGCAGTTGGGAGCGGCGCTTCGGGTACCCCAAGCCGCGCCGCACCCAGGGCGGGCACAGGCAGTACGACCTGGCCGAGCTCGAATCGCTGCGGCGAGCGCTGCTCGAGACCCACAACATCTCCTCGGCCATCGAGTTGGCCCGCCAGCGCGGCGAGGGCCCCAGCTCCCCCGCCCGGCTGCTCGACGCGTTCGATCACTTCGACGAGCTGTCCGCCGACCGCGTCGTGGAGGAGAGCCTCTCCGTCCGGTCGGTCGAGCGGACGGTCGAAGAGGTGCTGCTCCCGGCCCTGGAGCTCGTGGAGGACCGCGACGGCCGCGAGGCCGAGCGTGAGCTGGCCCTGCGGTGGGCCACCGGTTGGCTGTACTCCGCTCGTCGCGTGACGCCCACGGCCAGCCGGCCGCAGGGAGTGCTGCTGTTCGACTCGAGCCCGCGGCTGGACCTGGAGTCGCTGCAGGTGCAGGCGCTCGAGCTGGGCCTGCGCCGGGCCGGCTTTCGCACGCTTCTCCTGGCCTTCGACCTGCCGCCGGAGCGGGTGGTGCGGGCCATTCGCGCGCTCGATCCCACGGCGTTCGTCTTCTGCGGCGGAGAGGCCACGCTCGACGTGGTGGGCCGGCTGGTCTACACCGTCCGCCAGGTGGGCTCGGCGGCTCCCGTCTTCGAGTACCGCGAGGCCATGCCGGTCACGGGCGATCACGGCATCCCGTCGCTCGGCTCACTCCCGGTGGAGGCGGTGGAGCGGCTCAAGGGCTATGTGGACAGTGGGCGCCTCGAGCAGGTGGTGGTCGTGCCCGAGCCGCCGGCCGAGCCCGCGGCTCGCATCAAGCTCGCCGCACGCACCACGGTCTGACGCTCAGGCGGCGAGCTTGCGGCAGATCTCGGCGAGCGAGCGCTTCTCGCCCTCGTCGAGCGCCCCGAAGGCCTGGGACACGCGGTCGGCATGGTCCGGAAAGAGGCGCTCGACCATGTCCCATCCCTCCGGCCTCAGATCCACGAGAACGGTGCGCCGGTCCGCCGGGGCCCGCCGCCGCGACACGAGCCCGCGCTCGGCGAGAGTCAACGTGACCTCCGTGGCGTTGGCCTTGCTCCACCCCAGCCGGCGCCGTAGCGTCTTCAGCTCCAGCGAGCCGCCGGCGGTGGTAAGCACCACGAGGACCGAGAAGCCCGCTGCCGACACGCCCTCGCGCTCGAGCTGAGCCGCGAGACGGCGGCGCACGGCGGACTCTGCGCGCAGCAAGGCCTGGAGTGCGCGGTGCGCGAGCGGGTCGCCGAGCTCGAGCAAGGACATCGGCTGGCGATCGTAGGCCCCGCGCCGGATGACAAGTAGTCGACACCTAGAATCGACGGCCCGTGGCCCGTTACCGACCCGTCGACAGCGCGCAGTCCTTCCCCGAGCTCGAGCAGGACGTGCTCGAGCGCTGGCGCGAGCGCGACGTCTTCCGCGAGTCCATCCGCCGGCGCGAGGGGGCCCCTCGCTACGACTTCTACGACGGCCCCGCCACCGCCAACGGCCCGCCCGGCTCCCACCACGTGCTCGCGCGAGTCTTCAAGGACGTCTTCCCGCGCTTCAAGACGATGCGCGGCCACCAGGTGCACCGCAAGGGCGGCTGGGACTGCCACGGCCTGCCGGTGGAGCTCGCGGTGGAGGCGGAGCTCGGGATCAAGTCCAAGGAGGACATCGAGCGCTACGGCGTGGCCGAGTTCAACGCCCGCTGCCGCGAGTCGGTGCTGCGCTACATCGACGACTGGAACCGGCTGACCGAGCGCATCGGTCACTGGATCGACACCGACGACGCCTACGTCACCCTCGACGACGACTACATCGAGTCGGTCTGGTGGTCGCTCAAGCAGGTCTACGACAAGGGGCTTCTCACCGAGGGTCACAAGGTCGTGCCCTACTGCACGCGCTGCGGCACGGCGCTGTCGAGCCACGAGGTGGCCCTGGGCTATCGCGACGTGCTCGACCCGTCGGTCTACGTGCGTTTCCCGCTGCTGGACGACCCGAGCGTCTCCCTGCTCGCCTGGACGACGATGCCGTGGACGCTGGTGCCGCACGCGGCGATCGCCGTCGATCCGGACGTCGCGTACGCGCGCGCGCGGCTGGGCGAGGACCGCCTGATCCTGGCCGAGTCGCTGGTCGAGCGGGTGCTGGGCGAGGAGGCCGAGATCGAGGAGCGCATGCCGGGCTCGGAGCTGCTCGGCCTGCGTTACGAGCCGCCCTTCCCCTACATCAGCGACTACGGAGAGCGCGGCCACTCGGTGTTGGCCGGCGACTTCGTCTCCACCGAGGACGGCACCGGGGTGGTGCACACCGGCGCGGCCTTCGGCGAGGACGACTTCCGCCTGGCCACGGACAACGGCCTGACGATCCACAACCCGGTGCGTCCCGACGGCACGTTCGACGAGCGAACCGGGCCGTTCGCCGGGATGTACGTGCGCGACGCCGACGCCCCGATCGTCGAGGCGCTGCGCGAGTCGGGCCGGCTGTTTCGCGCAGGCGAGTACGAGCACTCGTACCCGCACTGCTGGCGCTGCGGCACCCCGCTGATCTACTACGCCAAGCGCACCTGGTACGTCCGCACCACCGAGCGCCGCGAGGAGCTGCTGGCGGCCAACGAGGCCGTGACCTGGTACCCGGAGCACATCAAGCACGGGCGCTTCGGCAAGTGGCTCGAGAACAACGTGGACTGGGCGCTGTCGCGCGAGCGCTACTGGGGCACGCCACTGCCGATCTGGCGCGCGGACGACGGCGAGGTGGTCTGCATCGGCTCGACGGCCGAGTTGCGCGAGCTCGGCGCCGAGATCCCGGATGACCTGCACCGGCCCTACATCGACGACGTGACCTTCGAGCGTGACGGCAAGACGTTCCGCCGCGTTCCGGACCTGATCGACGTGTGGTGGGACTCGGGCTGCATGCCCTTCGCCCAGTTCCACGCCCCGTTCGACAACGAGCAGGTCTTCGAGCAGCGCTTCCCGGCGGACTACATCTGCGAGGCGCTGGACCAGACCCGCGGCTGGTTCTACTCGCTGCTGGCCGTCTCCACGCTGCTGTTCGGCCGTGCCTCGTTCGAGACGGTGCTGTGCCTCGGCCTGATCCTCGACGCCGAGGGGCAGAAGATGTCGAAGTCGAAGGGCAACGTGGTGGTCCCGTGGGACGTCATAGACACCCACGGCGCGGACGCCTTTCGCTGGTACTACTTCACCTCCAAGCAGCCCTGGGACGGCTACCGCTTCTCGCTCGACACGGTGGGGGAGTCGGTGCGGCAGTTCCTCAAGCCGCTGTGGAACACGTACGCGTTCTACGTGCTCTACGCGAACGTCAACGACCCCCTGAGCGAGGGCACCGAGACCGAGCTCGACCGTTGGATCGGGTCCAGGCTCGAGGCGACTGTCGAGCGGGTGACGGAGCGCATGGAGGACTACGACACCACCTTCGCCGGCCGTGCGGTGGCCGACTTCGTCGACGATCTGTCCAACTGGTACGTGCGCCTGTCGCGCCGGCGTTTCTGGGACGGCGACGCCGTGGCCTTCGAGACCCTGCACCGCTGTCTGGTGACGGTGGCCAAGCTGGTGGCCCCGCTCACCCCGTTCGTCAGCGACGCGATCTACGAGAACCTCGACGGCTCGGAGCCGTCCGTGCACCTGTGCGACTTCCCGGAGCCGGGCGCGAGGGACGAGGAGCTCGAGTGGCGCATGCGGGTGGTGCGCGACGCGGTGGAGCTGGGCCGGGCGGCGCGGGCCCACGCGCGACTCAAGGTGCGCCAGCCGCTGGGCGAGGCCGTGGTGGTGGCGGCCGACCGCGAGCGCGAGGCCATCGAGGCGCTCGAGCGCCTGCTCACCGACGAGCTCAACGTGAAGGCGGTGCGCTACGTGACCGAGGCCGACGAGCTCGGCCGCTTCGAGCTGAAGCCCAATTACCGGGCCCTGGGCCCTCGCTTCGGGAAGCAGATGCCTCAGGTGGCGGCGGCGGTGGCCGCGCTCGACCCGGCGCGGCTGCGCGCGGGCGAGCGGGTGGGCATCAACATCGACGGCCACGAGCACCCGATCGGCCCGGACGACGTGACGATGGCCCTCCAGCCCCTCGACGGGTATCAGGTCGAGCGCTCGGGCACGCACGCAGTGGCGCTCAACCTGGAGCTGGACGACGAGCTGCGGCGCGAGGGACTCGCCCGCGAGGTCGTGCACGCAGTCCAGGCGGCGCGCAAGGACGCGGGGCTGAACGTGGAGGACCGCATCGCGCTCACGCTCGGCGGCGACGGCGAGCTGCTGGAAGCCGCGCGCGCACACGAGGAGTACGTCTCACGCGAGACGCTGGCCACCTCGCTGGTGATCGACGGTCACGACGGCACCCTCGCGGGCACAGGCGGTGCGCCCGCCGAGATCGAGGGCCGCCGCTTGCTGATCGCCGTCGAGCGTCGATAGGCGAAGCAGCCGGCGCGGCCGGCTGCGCACGATGGAGGTAGGCTCGCGTCGCGATGAAGCTGCTGCCGCCCTTCGAGGAGCGTTCCTTTCCCGAGCAGCTGATCGCGGCCATCGTGGTACCGATGGTGTTCGGAATCGTGACGGGCCTGGCGCTCGGCTGGAACGGGATCGTCTACTGGATCCTCGTCGGTCCGCTGGCGATCATCGGCGGTTTCCTGGGCGGCATGGACCACCGCGGAGGGGACGACGGCTTCGTACGCGGGCTGATCAGCGGGCTCGTCTACGGCAGCTTCACGCTGATCGGCTTCGAGATCGTCAACACCGAGGCCAAGGCCTACCTGGGTGAGCCCCAGGTGGGGCTCGTGTTCGCCACCACCCTCATCGGAGGCATCCTCGGTGCCATCGGCGGCTGGTACCGGCTGAGGGTCGAGCGCCGCGACCCGGTCACGGCGCCGCCCCGCTAAGCGGCCAGCGCCGGCTCGATCTCCTGCACGAGCCGGCTCTTGGGCAGCGCGCCGATGATCTGGTGCACGGGCTGGCCGCCCTTGAACAGGAGCAGCATGGGGATCGACATCACGTTGTACTGCGCCGCCGTCTGCGGGTTGTCGTCCACGTTCAGCTTCGCGATCTGTAGGTCCTCGCGCTCGCCCTGAAGCTCTTCGAGATGGGGGGCGATGATCCGGCAGGGACCGCACCACGGAGCCCAGAAGTCCACCAGCACGGGCTTGTCGGCCTCGAGGACCTCAGCCTGGAAGTTGTTGTCGGTGACCTCGATGATCGAGCCTGCCACGGTTGCTCCTTGTCTTGACCGTTGTCTCGGAGTGAGACGCTATACAAAATATAGCGTCACTTCCGGAAGCGCAGTGCGGGCACCCGCCAGACTGCCTCCAGAGCGATCCGCGGGGTCATCTTGGACGTGCCGACGCGACGTTCGCGGAAGAGTATGGGCACCTCGGTGACCGTGAATCCGGCCCGCGCCGCGCGGTACGTCAGCTCGATCTGGAACTGGTAGCCGTTGGCCTGGACCTCGGCGAGCTCGATGCCCTCGAGCACCCGCCGGTTGAAGCACTTGAAGCCGCCGGTGAGGTCGCGCACGGGCACCCCGAGCACGAGCCGGGCGTAGGCGGACCCGCCGCGCGAGACCAGCCGGCGCAGCAGACCCCAGTCGGTCACCCCGCCGCCGGGCACGTAGCGGGAGCCGAGCACCAGATCGGCCGCGCGCGACGCGGCGATCAGGCGGGGGAGGTCCGCGGGGTCGTGTGAGAAGTCGGAGTCCATCTCGAGCACCAGCTCGGCGCCGGCCTCGAGCGCCATCGCGAAGCCCGCGAGATAGGCCCGGCCGAGGCCGGCCTTGTGGGGGCGGTGGAGCACCCGCAACCGGGGCAGCTCATCCGCCAGCCGGTCGGCGATCCGCCCCGTCCCGTCCGGCGAGCCGTCGTCCACGATCAGCACCGTGAAGGGCATTCCCACGGTCTCCAGCTGCCCGGTGACGGCCCGCGCGAAGGGCTCGATGTTCTCGGCCTCGTTGTAGGTCGGGAGGATCAACCAGGCTCCGGGCAAGCCGCGTACCCTAGCCACGGAATGCGCAACGCCGAGATAGCGGAGGCCTTCGAGGAGCTGGCCAGCCTGTACGAGCTGGACGGCGCGGTGGTCTACCGCGTGGTGGCCTACCGCAACGCCGCGAAGGCGATCCGCGAGTCGGGCGTGTCGGTGGAGGAGATGGCTCGTTCGGGACGGGTCGAGGAGCTTTCGGGCGTGGGCAAGACCATCGCCGAGAAGATCGACGCGCTGCTCGAGACCGGCTCGATCCCTTCCGCCGACAAGCTCAAGGCGAAGATTCCCGCGGGCCTGGTGGAGATCACCCGCATCCCGGGTCTCGGGCCCAAGCGGGTCAAGCTGCTCCACGACAGCCTCGGCGTGAGCTCGCTCGACGACCTGCGCAGGGCAGCCGAGGACGGGCGGCTCAAGGACGTGCCCGGTTTCGGCGAGAAGGCCGAAGAGAACGTCATGGCCACGTTGGCGGCCGGCGCCGACGGCCGGCCGAAGGAGCGCATGGTGCTCTCCAAAGCTCTGGTGGCGGGTGAGGAGATGGTGGCGGCCCTGCGCGAGCACCCGGCCGCGCTCCGCGTGGAGCTAGCCGGCAGCGCCCGCCGCCGCGCCGACACCGTCAAGGACCTGGACATCGTGGCGGCGTCGAGCGATCCCGCCGCCCTGTCGAAGGCCTTCACCGAGCTCGAGGCCATCGACGTGGTGGGCAGCTCAGGCGAGGCAGGCGCCAAGGCGGTCACCCATTCCGGCCTGGCGGTGGACCTGCGCATCGTTCCCTCTGAGGCCTTCGGCAACCTGCTGCAGCACTTCACCGGATCGGGCAAGCACAACGAGGCGCTGCGCACCGAGGCGGTGAGGCGCGGGCTGCACGTGAGCGAGTACGGCGTCTCCGACGACGACAGCGGTCAGACCGAGGCGTTCACCACCGAGGAGGAGGTGTACGAGCGCCTGGGCATGGCCTACGTCGTGCCCGAGCTGCGCGAGAACAGGGGCGAGCTGGAGGCCGCCCGCCGCGGTGAGCTGCCCGACCTGATCGAGCTCGACGACCTGCGCGGCGACCTGCACATGCACACGACGCTCTCGGACGGACGCAACAGCCTCGAGGAGATGGTCGAGGGGGCGCGCGAGCGCGGCTACGACTATCTGGCCATCACCGACCACTCGGCCACGCACGGCTTCGGCGACGACGTCCCGCCCGACGCCCTGCGTGCCCGGATCGAGGAGATCCGCGGCCTCGAGGACCCGGGGATCGTGGTGCTGGCCGGCACGGAGACCAACGTCCTGCCCGACGGCAGCGTGGACTACGCCGACGACGTGCTGGCCGAGCTCGACTGGGTCGTGGCCAGCCTCCACACCTCCTTTCGCCTGTCCGAGAACGACCAGACCGAGCGCATGATGCGAGCCATGGAGAACCCGCTGGTGGACGTGATCGGCCACCCCACCGGCCGGCTGATCGGGCGTCGCGAGCCCTACGCCATCGACCTCGACCGCGTGATCGCGAAGGCGGTGGAGACCGGCACGTTCCTCGAGATCAACAGCAACCCCGACCGCCGCGACCTGAACGACGTCTACGCACGCGCCGCGGCGGAGGCCGGCGTGACGATCATGATCAACTCCGACTCACACGGCGTGGAGACGCTGGCGAACATCCGCTACGGGGTGTCGACCGCCCGCCGGGCCTGGCTGACCGCGGCCAACGTGGGCAACACGCGCCCGTGGGACGAGCTGCGGAAGCTGCGCAAGCGGGGGAAGTAGGGCGGTCCGCTCGGGCTGCGCTCCGTTCCGGCGTTGCGCGGCGCTTCGGAGTGCCCACGTTTGCTGGGGAAGGGGTCCCACCAAGGGGGGTTTTGACGCGCTGTTCGTCTATAGGGCGAACAAGTCGTCAGACCCCCCAGCCCAACCCGCCTCACACCTCCACCGGCTCCACCTTGCGCAGCCCCGGCAGCCGCAGCAGCTGCGGACGTGCCAGTGGCGAGGTGCGGTCGAACCAGAACTCGACTCCGTCGCGGCCCTCCACCGCGGCGACTGCGGAGGACTGCTTTCGCCAGGTCAGCGCCACCAGCAGGCAGTAGCCGGTGGCGATCGCCGGAACCTGGGGGAAGAAGAAGCCGATCACGAGGGAGGCGATCGTCAGCACGATCAGCGGCCAGAGGCGGTTGAACAGCACGGTGCCGGGCTCGAGCTCGGGCAGCGAGTTGGTCTTGCGTGCCCCGGCCAGCATGTCGGCGATACCCGGCGTGGCCATCGGGCGCCGGCCCATCCAGAGACCGGCCAGGGTGGCCAGGCACCACCAGATCGCGGCCACGTAGGCCAGCGTGTTGGTGTCCTCGCCGGCCGCCCCGGCCACCGACACCACGGCGAGAGCGGTGGCGGCGCCGCCGAACAGGATCACGGCCACGCGCAGGAAGTCTCGGAACCTCACTGCTCGGCGAGCGCGACGAGCACCTTGGCGAAGCCGTCCACGCCGTCCACCACCACGTCCGCACGCTCGACGATCGCCGCGGGCCCCTCGTCCGAGCGCACGCCCACCCGCACCGCGTGGTCGAGCTTGCCCTCGGCCACCAGGGCATCGAGCGCGTCGAAGGCGTCGAGATCGGTGGCGTCGTCGCCGCCGTAGATGGCCGACCGCACTCCCGACCGCGTCACGAGATCTCTCACCGCCTGGCCCTTGTCGATCCGGACGGGCGGTCTCACCTCCAGGACCTTGCGTCCCCAGTGGACCGAGAAGCCCGCCGCCTCGGCCTCATGGGCGAGCCCCTCGAGTTGCGTGCGGGCGCGGTCCTCGTCGGGTGCCCCGCGCCAGTGAAAGGCTGCGATCGGGCCCTTGTCCTCGATTCGCACCCGCAGCGCGCGCAGCTCGCGCGTGTCGCGCTCGGACGCGAAGCGCCGCACCCGTTTCTCCCAGCTCTTGAAGGCCGGCACGACGCGCGGTGTGGACGAGCCGGGCTCGAGCAGCTCCGCGCCGTGCGAGCCGGCGTACGCGATCCCGCCCACTCCCACCAGCCGGCGGACGTCGGCCACCGCCCGGCCGGAGATACAGGCCACGCAGCCGTAGCGGCGGGCCAGGCGACCGAGCAGCACGGAGGTCTCCTCGCGCACGTGGGCGTCCTCGGCGCGGCCGACGATCGGCGCGAGCACACCGTCCACGTCCGAGAACACGGCAGCGGCCGGGGGATCGTCGGTGAGAGGCTTGACGGCCTCGGCCAGAGTGTCGCCGGGAGGAGCGGGCACGCGCCGTAGTATGCCCCGCGATGTCGTCCAGGCCGCTTCGCCTCGCCGCCATCGCCACCGCGGCGGGCGCCTTCTCCGGCCTCTTCGGGGTGGGCGGGGGAACCATCATCGTGCCCCTGCTCGTGCTGTGGCTCGGCTATGGCCAGAAGGAGGCCACCGGCACGTCGCTGGCGGCGATCATCGTGATCGGGCTGCTGGCCGCGGCCGCCCAGGCCCTCTACGGCAACGTCGACCTCTGGCTGGGGCTCCTCGTTTCCCTGCCCGCCATCGCCGGGGTCACGGCCGGCACGGCGCTGCAACAGCGTCTCTCCGAGCGCGCGGTGGCCGCCGCGTTCGTGGCCCTGCTGCTGGCCTCGGCCGCGGTGCTCATCTTCTGATGGATGCGGTCGAGCTCACCGGTCTGCTGGCGCTCGGCTTTGCCGCCGGCGTGGCCGGTGGTCTCCTCGGTGTGGGTGGCGGGATCCTCTTCGTGCCCGCGCTGGTGGTGTTCGCGGGACTCACCCAGATCGAGGCCGTGGCCACGTCGCTGGTGGCCGTGGTCCTGGTGGCCGTCGTGGGCACCTGGCGCCAGCACGGGTACGGCAACGTCCGCCTGCGCGACGGCCTGGTCATCGGCGTGCTCTCTCCGATCGGCGTGCTGGTGGGGGTGGTCCTGGCCAATGCCGTTCCCGAGCGGGCGCTCGAGCTGTCGTTCGCTGCCCTGCAGCTGCTGGTGGCGTGGCAACTCGCGGGGAAGGCGGGACTGCGCTAGGTTGCGTTCAGTGGAGATTCTCGAGGTCGTCAGCGATGGCGCGGACGAGCAGGTGACCATCTCCCTGAAGGGGGAGCTGGACCTGTCCACCGTGGGCAAGGTCGAGGAGGAACTGCGCCGTGTGGAGGCCATCGAGGCCTCGGTCGTGGTGCTCGACCTTTCCGGTCTGACCTTCCTCGACTCGACCGGCCTGCGGGCGGTCATCACCGCCGATGAGCGGGCGCGCGAACAGGGCCGGCGGTTCGTGGTAGTCAAGGGCCCCGGCGCGGTCCAGCGGGTGTTCTCGATCACGCGCCTCGAGGAGCGCCTGGAGATGGTCGACGACGGTTCCAGCGTGGCTTAGGGGCGGCGCCGTGGGCGAGGCAGAGTCTCCGTCATGAGCGTCGCGGAGCTGAGCGCCCGTCCAGAGGTCGCGTCGCTGGTCGGTCGCGGTGAGGAGAGCGGCTGCGTCAATCTCTCCGAGCTGGACGAGCTCGCGCAGGCGCTCGAGCTGCTGGACGACGACATCGAGGCGCTGGAGGATCTGCTCGAGGCCAAGGGCATCGATCTCTCCGACGACTGCGGCCGGCCCGCGGTGGAGCCCACGAGCTTTCGCAACGGCGAGCTGGCGGCGGCCACCACGGACGCCCTGCAGCTGTTCCTGAACGAGATCCGGCGCTATCCGCTGCTCACGGCGGATGAGGAGATCGAGCTGGCGAAGCGCATCGAGCAGGGGGACCTGGCGGCCAAGGAGCGCATGATCAACTCGAACCTCCGCCTCGTGGTCTCGATCGCCAAGAAGTACCAGGGCCAGGAGCTGTCGCTGCTCGATCTGATCCAGGAGGGCATCTTCGGACTGATCAGGGCCGCCGAGAAGTTCGACTGGCGGAAGGGCTACAAGTTCTCCACCTACGCCACCTTCTGGATCCGCCAGGCCATCCAGCGCGGGCTCGCCAACAAGGCACGGACGATCCGCATCCCCGTCCACATCGGCCAGCGCGAGCGCAAGATCGTGCGCACCGAGCGCGAGCTGCAGGCCCGGCTGGGACGCGAGCCCTCGGACGAAGAGATCGCCACGGCGGCCGAGCTGCCGCTCACGCAGGTCGAGGAGGTGCGCGAGGCGGCTCGCACGGTCACGAGCCTCGATCGCCCGGTGGGCGAGGAGGGCGACACCCGCCTGGGCGACCTGCTCGAGGGCGACACCCCGCCTCCCGACCAGGAGGTGGAGCTGAGCCTCAGCGAGGAGCTCCTGCGGCAGACCATCGAAGAGCTGCCCGACAACGAGCAGCAGGTGATCCGCCTGCGCTACGGCATCGACGGAGAGGACCCCAAGCCGCTGCGCGAGACCGGTCGCCGCCTCGGGCTATCGGCCGAGCGCGTGCGGCAGCTGGAGTCGAAGGCGCTGAAGCGGCTGGCGCTCCGGCGCGAGCTGGAAGCCCTTCGTCACGTGGCCTGAGGCACGGGCACGTCGGGCGTGCGGGCCAGCACCGCGGCGGCCACGATGAACTGGATGCCCGGCGCGAAGCGGGCCGGGCGCTCGTGCTCGGCCGGGGAGTAGGCCTCGCGCTCGTCGAGCAGAACGAGGATCGACTCGCACACCGGAGCCTGCGGGGCGTCGTCGCCCACGCCGCAGGCCAGGCGGGCGAGCGCCAGGACCTCCGTCGGCTCGACGCCCTGGAACATCTGCCCGAGGCCGCTCATGAGAAAGGCGTAGACGCGCTCGAGCAGGGGATCGCGCGAGAGCCGGTCGATACCGGGAGCCGGCCCCAGATCCAGAGGCTCCTCACCCTCCACCAGCCGCATGGCCTGGCCGCCGAGCACGCCGTGGAGCTGATCGGCGTCGAGGCCCACCTGAAGGGCGTGGCGCAGCGTGGCGGTGGCGCCCCAGGCCGGGGAGCTGTAGGGAGCGTCGCTGGCCATCAGCACCTGGCCGGGCGGCACCAGCGCCAGCAGCGCCTGGATGTCGGACGCCGACCACCAGGCCGTGTCGAAGAACAGGTTGGGGAGCTCGCGGGCGTCGCGCCAGATCCAGGCCAGGTCGGAGATCCCGGCGTGCGCGAGGATCAGCCTCATCCCCGGGTGCTCGGTGCAGGCCTCCACGGCGTGCCGGCCCAGTGCCGGGATGCCGCGACCGGCATGGCACAGGACGGGCAGATGACGCTCGCCGGCGAGGGCGTACACGGGCGCCAGCCCGGGGTGGTCGAGGCCGAAGTGCTCCGCGCGGGGGTGCAGCTTGATCCCGCGGGCACCGGCGTCGAGGGCGCGCTCGGCCTCGGCCAGCGCATCGTCGTGCGGGTCGAGGCGGCAGAAGGGCACCAGCCGCCCGTCCGACGCCTCCGCCTCCCTGAGCACCATGTCGTTGGCCGCCGGGTAGCCGTCCGGCTCCTGCATGGGAAACACGAGCGCCCGGCCGTCGATGTGCTCGAGCGCCTCCACCAGCTCCTCGCGCGAACAGCGGTAGCCGTCCGGGTCGTTGGAGCCGAGGTGGGTGTGGGCATCGACGAGCGACAGCCCCTCGACCTCGGAGCGCAGGCGATCGAGCCAGGGCAGAATGCCGTCGTCGGAGATCACGGCCGGTGAGACTAACGCGAGCCCGGCTCAGTCGAGACCGTGTTCCAGCGCGCCCTTGACTCCGGCGTCCAGGGCGTTGAGGCGGTAGAGCGCGAGCGCCTCGGCCGAGCGGAAGCGGCGGCCGGGCAGCGAGTCGGCGCCGTGGTGACCGAGGATGCAGTGGGCGACGGCGTTGAGCCGGTCTCGCGGAAACGCGTCCAGGCGGCCCGCCCGTTCGGTGACCAGCTGCTGGCCGAGCACGAGATGACCCACCAGTGCCCCGGCCTCGCTCTGCGCGATCTCCGCCCCGAGCTCGAACTCGAGGATCTTGCCGGCGTCGTGCAGGATCGCCGCGCAGGTGAGCAGATCGCTGTCGAGCCGGGGATGGAGGATGCAGGTCTCGACCGCGAGGGTGGCCACCGCCACGGTGTGCTCGATCAGCCCTCCCAGGTATGCGTGGTGGCCGGAGCGGGTGCAGGGCGCGCGGCGAAATGCCGCGCGAAAGGCCTCGTCGCCCATGAAGCTCTCGAGCAGCGCGCGCAGATGCGGGTCGTACACCTCGCGCGCGAGATGCTCCAGAAAGCCCTCGAGCTCGTTCATGTCCCGGTAGGCCACGGGCAGGAACTCGGCCGGGTCCGCGCCGCTTCCCTCCGCGCGCCGTATCGCCTTCAGGTCCACCTGGAGCTGGTCGCGAAAGCGCTCCACCCGGCCCTCCACGGCCACCAGGTCGCCGCGCTCGAACTGGCCGGCGAGGAAGTCCGCATCGCGGAAGGCCCGCCCGGGAATCGCCCCCGTGCGGTCGCGCAGCTCCACCGCCAGGTAGGGGCTCCCGTTACGCGCCGTGAGCCGGTCCTTGCGCGTGCAGGCGTACACGCCGTCGACCTCGCCCCCGGCTCTCAGCTCGGCGACCGTCATCGAGGTCAACTGTGATGTCGGGCTCGGACGTCGGGTACCGTGAACCGGGATGAGTGACGTCATCTGGAACGAGCGACCGCGGCTGCGAAAGCCGATCCTGGTCTGCGCCTTCAAGGGCTGGAACGACGCCGGCGAGGCGGCCTCGGCGGCGCTCTCGTTCATCCGCGGCTCGTTCGACGCCAATGACGTGGCCCAGATCGATCCCGAGGAGTACTACGACTTCACCGCGGTGCGCCCGACAGTGAAGCTCACCGACGGACGCCAGCGCGAGATGGACTGGCCCGACAACTCGTTCGCGGCGGCCGAGGTCCAGGGCGCGGACCGGGACCTGATCATGATCGAGGGCGTGGAGCCGTCGCTGCGCTGGCGGCGCTT
This sequence comes from uncultured Thermoleophilaceae bacterium, assembly GCA_963751105.1. Taxonomy (GTDB): domain Bacteria; phylum Actinomycetota; class Thermoleophilia; order Solirubrobacterales; family Thermoleophilaceae; genus JACVRW01. The sequence continues at coordinate 573,645 of CAVVTG010000001.1, forward strand.
CACGGAGAACGTGATCGCCGCCGCCCGGGAGCTCGACGTGAGCATGATCATCACCCTGGGCGCCCTGCTCGCCGACGTGCCCCACAGCCGGCCAGTGTCGATCACCGGCATCGGGTCGAGTGCCTCGCTGGTGGAGCGGCTCGGCTTCGAGCCCCCCAGCTACGAGGGGCCCACCGGGATCGTGGGCGTGCTGCAGAACGCGTTTGCCGAGGAGGGCGTGGACTCCGTGAGCCTGTGGGCGTCGGTGCCTCATTACGTGGCCGCCTCGCCCAACCCGAAGGTCGCGCTCGCCCTGGTGCGCGGCTTCGAGGGCATCGCCGGCGTGGCCGTCGACGCGGCCGAGCTCGAGTCGGCCGCCGAGGACTACGAGCGCCAGGTCAGCGCGGCCGTGGCCAGCGATCCCGAGGTCAAGGCGTTCGTCGAGCGCCTCGAGACCCAAGCCGACGAGGTGGAGGCGGAGAATCCCCCCGACGAGGAGAGCCTGCCCTCGGCGGACACGATCGCCCGGGACTTCCAGCGTTTCCTGCGCCAGCGCGGTCCCGAGGAGCCGGGCCGCGGTTCCTGACGGCTGCTTCTCGGCCGGCTACTTCTCGGCCGCCGGGCAGATGATCCGGTAGTCGCAGAAGCTGCAGATCTCCGCCGAAGGGGTGGGCTCGAAGCGCTGCTTGAGGATCCCGCTCGCAATCTCGGAGACCGTCCCGCGCACGCGGTCGAGCTCCTCGTCGGAGTGCTCCACCGGCACCTTGTCCCCGGTGAGCACGTAGAAGTAGCTCTGGGCCGAGGTCTCGAGGCGCCAGGACTCGCGCGCGCCCATCTGGTAGAGCGACAGCTGCACGTCCTCGCGCAGGTCCTTCTCGCTCTTCGCCTTGCCGGTCTTGTAGTCGATCAGCTCGTAGGTGCCGTCGGGATGGCGGTCCACCCGGTCCACCCGGCCGCGCAGGAGGTGGGGCCCCAGCCGGAAGGCGAAGGAGCGCTCGAACCAGACGGGCTCGGCCTCCGAACGGCGGTCCTCGACCCAGTAGCGCTCGAGCGCGGCCACCGCCCGCTCGCGGAACTGCAGCTCGTCGTCGGTGTCGCCGAAGCCGGAGCGGCGCCAGGAGGCGTCGAACAACTCCATCAGGTGCTCCAGGGAGCCGCCGGGCTGGGAGTGGAAGCGCTCCAGCACCTGGTGCACGACGATCCCGAAGCGCTGGTGGATCGTCGGCTCCTGCGGGATGCGAAAGACGCGGGCGAACTTGTACTTGAGCGGACAGATGCGATAGGTGTCGATGTCCGAGGCGGACAGCATCAGCCCGCGTCCGCGGCGAGGGATGAAGGGATCGAGCGACGGCTCCGAGCCGTTGCCGTCGGCGGCCGGACGGGTGGCGGGATCGCGTTCGCTGTCGCGCAGCCAGCCATCGAGGGCCGAGGAGTCGAGGATCTCCCGCTGTTCCGGGGTCGCGCACTGCACGAGGATCTCGTTGACCTCTGACAGGGCCGCCTCGAGGGACTGCCCCTCCTTGGCCCGCTCGATCAGCGCGGCGACCTTGATCAGCTCGAGGTACCGCGACACGGACTGATCGACGTCGAGGTACGTGTCGAGACGCATCTCTCCCAGTCGCCCTCCCACCCGAGCCACGGTGTCGAGCAGCTCGTCGCGCATGATCCGGAAGGTCGAGTGCAGGCCCTCCGCGGGACCGAACAGCTCCTCCTCGAAGGCCTCCTCCTCGACGCCGGTGGCGGCGATGGCCTCCTCGTAGAACGGTGAGGGCCGGGGCGTGGCGCCGGGCTGCGCGGTCTCCGACCAGGCCAGCACGAGGCCCTTGCGCGGGCGGGTCATGGCCACGTGCAGCAGCCGGCGCATCTCCGCGTCGTGGGCCGCGCGCTCGCTGCCGGAGGGCAGGCGCTCGCGCAGGAGCTCGTCGGGCACGCCGTCGGCCTGGGGGCGGAAGGGGCCGGGCATGCGCGCCGCCGACAGGCCGAGCACGAACACGTGGTCGAACTCGAGGCCCTTGGCCGCGTGCATGGTCATCACCTGCACGGCGGGCGCCGACGGCGCCCCCGTGACCTCGTCCTCGCGGAGGCCGGACTCGGCGACGGCGGTGAGGTAGCGGGTGAAGTCGCGGGCCGTCGCCTGAGGTTCGCGCCGCATGTATGCGGAGGCGAGCTCGGACAGCTTGGCGATGTTGCGCAGCCGCTCGACGGTGTCGGCCTGGGTGGCGAACACCTGCTGCCGGCGCAGTCCGATGCGCTCGATCAGCCGCAGGACGAACGCGTCCGGGCGCCGGTCCTCGAAGGCGCCGGAGGCCGAGCGGTACAGGCGCAGGAACGCGCGGCCGCGGTCGCGGCCCTCCTCGGACAGCTGCGGTCCCTCCAGGGCGGCGGCCACCGCGCTCGGCATGTCGAGCTTGCGCCGGCGCGCCAGCTGGGTGAGCCGCGCCACGTCCACCGAGCGCAGCTCGACCGGCGGGCGAGACAACGCGCGCACCACGGCGCCCGAGTCGTTCGGATCGGCGAGCGCGCGCAACCAGGCGAGCACGTCGCGTACCTCGGCGCGCTGGAAGTAGGCAGCCGCGCCGACGGTTCGGGCGGGTACGGCCCGCTCCTCGAGCGCGGAGGCGATGACCGCGCCCTCGCTCTTGGTCGAGCGCATCAGCACGGCGATGGCGTCGGGAGACGTGCCCGCCGCGATCAGGCGCTCCGCCTCGGCGGCCACCGCCTGGGCCTGCGCGCGCTCCGAGCTGCAGCGCCAGAAACGCACCCGTCCGCCGCTCGCACCCTTGAGCTTCTTCTCGATCCGGTCCGGCACCGGAGCCACCACGGCGCTCGCGGCGTCGAGGATGCGCCGGCCGGAGCGGTAGTTGCGCTCGAGTCGTATGACCTCGGCCTCGGGGAAGTCGCGCTGGAAGTCGAGGAGGTTCTTCTGCGAGGCGCCCCGGAAGCGGTAGATCGCCTGGTCGTCGTCCCCCGCGACCGTGACCGCCCGGTGCTCTTCCACGAGCAGCCGCAGCAGCATGCCCTGGGCGAAGTTCGTGTCCTGATACTCGTCCACCAGCACATGGGCGAAGCGCCGGGCCACCCGCTCGCGCACATGCGGGCGCTCGTGCAGAAGACGAAACGAGCGCAGGATCAGGTCGCCGAAGTCGAGCGCCCCGCGCTGCGTGAGCAGCCGGTCGTGGTCGGCGTATAGGCGGGCGAACTCGAGCTCGCGGGCCGCTCGGGCCCGCGCCGCGTCGCCGTCAGCGCCGTCCGCCAGGCGCTCCGCGTAGGCGCGGTAGTCCTCGGCCGAGATCATCTCGTCCTTGAGGCGATCGATGCGCGACACGAAGCTCGCCAGCAGACGGCGCCGGATTGCCGCGGATCTCGTGTTGGCGCAGGGACAGCTCGTCGATGCGCTCGAGCAGTAGGGCGAGCCGGTCCGCGGGGGTCACCGGCGTGAGAAACGGATCGAGGCAGGCCTCGAGGGCCTCGTCCTGCAACAGGCGGGTGCAGAACGAGTGGAAGGTGGCCACGTGGAGCTCCTCGTAGGGCGACTCGATCGACAGCTCGAGGCGCTCCCGCATCTCGGCCGCCGCGGGGGCGGAGAAGGTGAGCGCGAGGATGGAGTCGGCCCGGAGCCCCTGCTCGACGAGCCAGGCGAAGCGGGCGGTGAGGGTGCGCGTCTTCCCCGTTCCGGCAGGGGCCACCACCACGAGCGGGCCGCCCTCGTAGGTCACGGCCTGCTCCTGCGAGCGGTTGAGGCCGTCGAGGACTGCGGGCATCCCGGCCTAGGATACGCCGCGTATGGGGCTGCCCGACGCCGACTGGCTGGGATTCTGTCGCCGCGCGGGTACGGCCGCGCGCGAGGCGGTGGCGTCCTATTCGACGCGCGCCGAGCGCTCGGTGGAGACGGGCGTGGGCGAGGGCGGCGACATGGCCTACGTGATCGATCGCGCCGCCGAGGACGCGATCTTCGCCGAGCTCGAGGCGCTCGGGATCCCGCTCACCGCGGTCTCGGAAGAGAGGGGCGAGGTGCCGATCGGCGGAGGCGGAACGGTCCGGGTGGTGATCGACCCGGTGGACGGCTCGCTGAACGCCAAGCGCGGCGTGCCCTTCTCGGCCGTCTCGGTGGCCGTGGCCTCGGGCCCGCGCATGGACGACGTCGAGGTGGGCTGGGTGGCCGAGCTGGCCCCCGCCGGCCCTGATGGCGGAGCGGCGGGCGCCGCCCGCGACTGGTGGGCGGTGCGCGGCGAGGGCGCCTGCCTGGCCGGCGAGCCGCTCCCGCAGCTCCAACCCGGTCCCCTCGAGATCCTCGGCCTCGAGACCGCGCGACCCAAGCTCCTGGCCCAGGTGGCGCCGGCGCTGGTGGACCTGGAGGCCCGCCGCATCAGGGCGCTGGGCTCGGTGGCGCTGACCCTCTGCCACGTAGCCGCGGGACACCTGGACGGGATGATCTCGCTGCGGCCGGTGCGCTCGGTCGACGTCGCCGCCGCCCAGCTATTGGTCACCGAGTGCGGCGGCGCGGTGGCCTTCCCGGGCGGGGACAGCCTCGACCTCGCGATGCGCTCGCGCGTGGCGGCGGCCCGGGACGCCGCGACCGTGGAGCGGCTGGTGGGGGTTTTCTAGGCGGCGAGCTCAATCTTGCCCGCTGTCCTGGGTTCACCCCCTCCTGGGGGGTCAAGTCAGGACGGCCCACGGAGATGGGCGCCCTGGGGACTGTCTCCGGCCCTAGCTCGCCGGGGGCCCCAGCGGCGTCTCCGCCAGCGCCCGGGCCACCCCCACGAGGTTCCCCGCCGCCGCGCGGCCCGTGGAGTGGGACCAGTCCTTGCCCGCGTCGGAGTTGAGGTAGTCGTCGCCCGGGCCGGGGCCACGGTTCCAGTAGGTCCAGGCCTGCCCAGGGATCGTGTAGCCGACGTCGACCAGGCCGCCGCTGATCTCCGAGATCACGTGATGGGCACCGTCCTCGTTGCCCGTGACCACCACGCCGGCCACGCGGTTGTAGGCCACCGGGCGGCCGTCGTCGTCCTCTTCGGACAGCATCGCGTCCATCCGCTCGAGCACCCGCTGGGCGATCGAACTGGGCCGGCCCAGCCAGGTCGGGGTGGCCACCACCAGAATGTCCGCGGTCAGCAGCTTCTCGTGGATCGCGGGCCACTCGTCGCCGTCGCCCTCGTCGCTGGTCACCCCCGGATGCACGTCGTGGTCGACCACGCGAACCATCTCCGTGTCCACCTCGTGCTCCGAGAGGGCGTCCATCACGACACGCGCCAAGGCCTCGGTGTTCGAGGTCTCGGGAGACGCCTTGAGCGTGCAGTTCAGTATCAGAGCTCGCATCCGCCTCCGGTACCCGGCGCAACCCGTTGGATTGCGCCGTTTAGATGTTGGGCATCAGAAAGGTCCATGGCGCGCCTGAAGAGAGTCGATTGCTCGGCGCCCGGCATTCGGCGCCGCCGGCGTGGCAAGGGCTTCGAATACCTCGACGAGGACGGCGTGCGCGATCAGCGAGCCCGTCGTGGTCGAGCGGATCCGCGCACTGGCCATCCCGCCTGCCTGGGAGGAGGTCTGGATCTCCCCCCACCCGATGGGTCACATCCAGGCCACGGGGACGGACGTCGCGGGACGCAAGCAGTACCGCTACCACGATCTCTGGCGCGAGCGGCGCGACCGGGAGAAGTTCGACGAGATGTGCGACTTTGCGCGCGCCCTCCCGGCCCTGCGCAAGCGGGTGAGGCACGACCTCGCCCGCAAGGGCATGCCTCGCGAGAAGGCACTCGGCTGCGCCACGCGCCTGCTCGACCTGGGCTTCTTTCGCATCGGGTCGGAGGACTACGCCGCCGAGAACGACACCTACGGCCTGGCGACGATGAAGAAGCGTCACGTGACCGTGGACGGCGACATCGTGACCTTCGACTACGAGGCCAAGGGGGGCAAGCGCCGCCTCCAGGCGATCGGCGACCCGCAGGTGGCGGAGATCGTCCGCCAGCTCAAGCGCCGCCGTGGCAAGGTCGATGAGCTGCTCGCCTACAAGGAGGGCCGGCGCTGGGTGGATGTCAAGTCGGCGGACATCAACGTGTACGTGAAGGAGCTGACCGGCGGTGACTTCTCGGCCAAGGACTTCCGCACCTGGAGCGGGACGGTGCTGGCCGCCGTCGCGCTGTCGGTCTCGGGTATGGCGGCAGATACCAAGACCGCGCGCAAGCGGGCCAAGACGCGCGCCATCAAGGAGGTGGCCCACTATCTCGGTAACACCCCCGCGGTGGCCCGGGCCTCCTACATCGATCCGCGCGTGTTCGATCGTTTCGACGGCGGCGTGACCATCAGCGGCGCGCTACCGGAGCTGATGAAGGACTTCGCCGCCTGGCCCGACGTGCAGCTGGCCATGGAGGAAGGCGTGCTGGACCTGCTCGGCGATGACCGGGGCTCGGACGCGGTCGAGAAGGTCGAGGAGCTGGGCGAGGATCTCGAGGAGGTCGCCGCCTGAGCGGTTTTCGTTTCGCCGCCGCCGGGAAGGAGCCACGCATGACCGAGGTACCAAGCGAAGCCCCCCCTTCCATCGAGGTGCCGGCCCCGTCGCCTCCCGAGCAGCCGCAGCCCGAGCCCCCCGACGCTCCCCAGCCGGATCCCAAGGGCCCGGAGACTCCGGGCGCTCCCGGCCAGCCGGAGCCGCCCGACTCACCTCAGCCGGATCCCGAGGCGCCAGATGCGCCCCAGCCGGATCCCGAGGCGCCGGACATGCCGGCCGCCTAGCCCGAGCGTCTCAGCGCCGGGAGCCGAAGGTCGTGGCGTAGGTGGCGCCGGGGAGGCCGCGCATCGGTGTGTCGCCGGCCACGCCCACCCCGAGCTCGCGGTAGGTCGGGCTGAGGATGTTCGCGCGATGTCCGGGGCTCGTCATCCAGGCGCGCCCGATGGCGCGTGGACTGCCCTGGGCCCCCGAGCCCCAGGCGATGTTCTCGCCCACGGCCCAGCCACGCGCGCCGCGCAGGTAGCCCGAGCTGCGAATCCGGTCGAGGAAGGTCGAGCCGTCCAGCGAGTTGTGGGCGAAGAAGTTCTTGCGGGCCATGTCGACCGCGTGGCGCCGCGCCGCGCTGGACAGCCGGGGATCGAGGCCCAGCGGGCGTAGCCCGTGGCGAGCTCGCTCGGCGTTGACGACGCAGAGCGTCGAGCGGACGAGCGCGCGTTCACCGAGGTCGGCCGGGCCGCGTGCTGGCCGACGAGCATGCGCCGCCCGCCTGCGCCGGCGGCACGGCCAGCGCGAGGCCGATCAGGCAGCCGAACGCAAGGAGGACAGCACGGATCGAAAAGCCCATTCACGATTCGACTCGGCGCTGCCGACGGCGGGATAAAGCTCGGTCACGGGCCACCTGGACGAATGTTCGACCCTGGCGCGGGCACACGAGGGCCATGCCGCCCGCAGCCATACTCGACATCGACGGGACACTCGTCGACACCAACTACCACCACGCGATCGCGTGGTTCCGCGCCCTGCGCGACCACGGCGAGCTGTTGCCGATCTGGCGCGTGCACCGCCACATCGGGATGGGCGGCGATCAGCTCGTGAGAGCCGTGTGCGGTGACTCGGTGGAGGAGGAGAAGGGCGACGACATCCGCGCCGCCGAGGGCGAGCACTTCGCGCAGCTGATCGACGAGGTGCAGCCGCTGCACGGCGCAAGGGAGCTCATCCTCGATCTCAAGCGGAGAGACCACGCCGTGATCCTCGCCTCGTCGGCCAAGCCGGACGAGGTCGATCACTACCTGGACCTGCTCGAGGCGCGCGAACTGGTCGACGGCTGGACCACCGCGGACGACGTGGAGGCCACCAAGCCCGAGCCCGACCTGGTCGTGGCGGCGATCGAAAAGGCGGGAGGAGGCGAAGCCGTGATGGTGGGCGACTCGACCTTCGACTGCGAGTCGGCGGCCCGGGCGGACGTGCCGGTGCTGGCCGTGCTCACGGGGGGCTTTTCCGAGCAGGAGCTGAGCGATGCCGGCGCCGAGGCGGTGTTCCACTCGATGGACGACCTGCGCGCAGACATCGACTCCACGCCGCTCGCGCGCTGAGACCGTCAGGATTCACCCATGTCCGACCGGCTGGGCGACTACCGTGGCAAGCGCGACTTCGGGACCACCCCGGAGCCCGCCGGGAAACCCGATGAGGGCCACGGCGAGGCCCGCTTCGTGGTCCAGGAGCACCACGCCAGCCGCCTTCACTGGGATCTGAGACTCGAGCACGAGGGCACGCTGGTCTCCTGGGCGCTGCCGCGCGGCGTGCCGGCCCACCCCGACGAGAACCGGCTCGCGGTCAACACCGAGGACCACCCGCTCGAGTACCTCGAGTTCGAGGGCGACATCCCCAAGGGCGAGTACGGCGCCGGCAGCATGCGGATCTGGGACGGCGGCACGTTCGAGGCCGAGAAGTGGCGCGACGGCGAGGTGATCGCGGTCTTCCACGGCGAGCGGATGAGGGGCCGGTACGCCCTGTTTCGCACTCGCGAGCGCGACTGGATGATCCACCGCATGGATCCTCCGCTGGATCCCACCTACGAGCCGTTGCCGGAGCGCCTGGCGCCGATGCTGGCCACGAGCGGCGGCCTGCCGCGCAACGAGGAGCGCTACGGCTTCGAGGTCAAGTGGGACGGCATCCGCACGGTGGTGTTCGCCGATCACGGCCACAGCCGCCTGCAGGGCAAGAACTTCTCGGACTTCACGCCGCGCTACCCGGAGGTTCGCGCTCTGGCGCCCGCGCTCGGCGACCGGCGCATCGTTCTCGACGGCGAGATCGTGGCCTTCGACGAGCAGGGCCAGCCGAGCTTCGGGCGCCTCCAGTCACGCATGCACCTGGCCTCCGACTCGGCCGTGCGGCGGCGCATGCGTGACACACCGGTGACCTACGTGATCTTCGACCTGCTCTACCTCGACGGCCACTCGACCCTGTCGCTCTCCTACGAGCAGCGGCGCAGCCTGCTCGACGAGCTGGCCCTCGACGGCCCGGCGTGGCGCACCCCCGCCTACCACCGTGGCGAGGGGCGGGCGCTCCAGCAGGCCACCCGCGAGCTCGGCATCGAGGGGATCGTGGCCAAGAAGCTCGACTGCCCCTACGAGCCGGGGCGGCGGGCGTCGCACTGGATAAAGATCCCCAACGTCCGCCAGCAGGACGTGGTTATCGGCGGGTGGACCTCAGGTGAGGGCAACCGCAGCAGTCACCTCGGGGCGCTGGCCGTGGGGGTCATGGACGAGGGGGAGCTGGCCTACGCGGGGAAGGTCGGGACCGGCTTCACCCAGGAGATGCTCGGGGTGCTGGTCCGCCAGCTCGAGCCGCTGCGCCGCGACACCACTCCGTTCGCGGGGCGCCAGCCGCCCAAGGGGACGAAGTTCGTGGAGCCGCGCCTGGTGGCACTCGTGGAGTTTCGCGAGTGGACCTCGAGCGGGACCCTGCGCGCCCCCTCGTTCAAGGGCCTGCGGCCCGACACGCCGCCCGAGGAGGCGGTTCGGGAGTAGCCGGAGGGCACGCGACCGGCGCAAGTTCGCGCCCGTTGAGGAGGGTAATTGCGCCCAGGCGAGGTATCTTCGGTTCATGGCGAGAGCGATGTGGAGCGGAGCGATCAGCTTTGGGCTGGTCAACATCCCGGTAAAGCTGTACAGCTCGGTGGCGCGCAAGACCGTGCGCTTCAACCAGATCGATTCCGAGTCCGGCCAGCGGATCCGCCAGCAGCGGGTCAACAGCGAGGGTGAGGAGATCGCCTACGAGCAGATCGTCAAGGGGTACGAGATCGGTCCCGACAAGTACGTGACGATCACGCCCGAGGAGCTCGAGTCGGTCGAGCCGGAGCGCACCCGCACGATCGACATCGAGGACTTCGTGGACCTCGAGCAGATCGACCCGATCTTCTACGACCATCCCTATTACCTGGCACCCGACAAGGGCGCGGCCAAGCCGTACAAGCTGCTGCTCGACGCGATGGAGGAAGCCGACAAGGTGGCCATCGCCCGGGTGGTCATCCGCTCCAAGCAGAGCCTGGTGGCGATCCGCGCCAAGGACAACGTCCTGATGATGGAGACGATGCTGTTCGCGGACGAGATCGTCCCCACCGACTCGATCGAGGAGATCTCATCGATGGACGGCGGCAAGACGACCAAGCGCGAGCTGGGCATGGCCAACCAGCTGATCGAGTCGCTCTCTTCCGAGTTCGAGCCTGAGAAGTACCGCGACGAGTACCGCGATCAGGTGCTCGCGATGATCGAGAAGAAGGCCGCCGGCGAGACCATCACCATCGAGGAGCCCAGCGAGGAGCCCCAGAAGGTGCCCGACCTCATGGCCGCGCTCGAGGCCTCGATCGCCGCCGCGAAGAGCCCGGCGCCGAAGAGCGACGGCGCCAAGAAGACCTCCTCGTCGGGTAGCAAGAACGGATCGGGCTCGAAGAAGAGCTCGGGCTCGCGCAAGAAGACCCCCGCCAAGAAGTAGGTGGCCGCACAGCGGGTCGAGGTGGGAGTCGAGGGCCGCCGGCTCTCGCTCTCGAACCTGGCCAAGGTCCTCTACCCCGCCGTGGGCTTCACCAAGGGCGAGGTGATCGACTACTACACGCGCGTGTCCGCCGCGGTCCTACCTCACCTCCGCGACCGGCCGCTCACGCTCAAGCGCTATCCGAACGGCGTCGAGGGGCAGTATTTCTACGAGAAGAACTGTCCCTCCCACGCGCCCGAGTGGGTGCGCAAGGAGGAGGTCGGCGGGATCGCGTACTGCGTCTGCGACGACCTGCCGACTCTCGTCTGGCTGGCCAACCTCGCCGATCTCGAGCTGCACCCCTCGCTGTCGCTGGTCGAAGACATCGACCGCCCCACGGTGATGGCCTTCGACCTCGACCCCGGTCCGCCGGCCGGGGTGGCGGAGTGCTGCGAGGTGGCGGTGCTGCTGCGCGACGCGCTTGCCCAGATCGGCCTCGACTCATACGCCAAGACGTCCGGCTCGAAGGGCCTTCAGGTCTACGTGCCGCTCAACAGCGAGGTGGACTACGACCACGGCACCAAGCGCCTCTCACAGGCGCTGGCGCGGCACCTGGAGGCGCAGCACCCGAAGCTGATCGTCTCGAGCCAGCGCAAGGAGCTGCGCACGGGCAAGGTGCTGATCGACTGGAGCCAGAACGACGAGCACAAGACCACCGTGGCGGTCTACTCGCTACGCGCGCGTGAGCGGCCGACCGTCTCCACGCCGCTGCTCTGGGAGGAGGTCGAGCGGGGTGACGCCGAGGCGCTCGTGTTCGAGGCCGCCGACGTGCTCGAGCGCGTGGCCGAGCACGGCGACCTGTTCGCGCCGGTGGTCGAGCAGCAACAGCGCCTGCCCGACCTGTGAGCCGGACGGCTGCTCAGCCGGCCTTGTAGGCCACCACCGCTGCCGCCCAGGTGCCCGAGGCCGACAGCGTCGGTGCGTAGCTGTACGCGCCGGTGGTGGTCACGAGCCGCCGGCCGCCCACGTTGGTGAGCTGCACGGTCGCGCAGGCCAGGCTCTGGGCGGTGAGCGCGGTGAAGCCCGAGGGCTGCGTGGCGGTCAGCTGGCCCGTGCTGCTCACCGCGCCGATCAGGAGGCTCGGGTTGCTGATCGTCGTGACCGGCGCCGAGGGGTTGGCGCTCGTGCCGGTACCGGCGCCGCTGGCGTCGGCCGCGCCCGAGGCCACGTTGGCGAACTCGTCGGCCACCAGGCCCGAGCTGGTGGAGCTGGGGAAGTTCACGGTGATGGTGTTGCCGGAGGTGAGCGCGGTCGTGACCCGTGCGTGCAGGATCACCGCGCGCTGGTTGCCGTTGAGCACGTCGCGATCGACGCTGTAGGTGTTGCCTCTCGAATCGGAGGCGGTGACCGCCGGCGCCGTGGTGCCCCGCAGCGCCAGGCGGAGTATCACGGTGTTCTGGGCCGCTACGCCGGCCGCGGGGACGGTCACCGTGGCCGAGGTCGTCCCGCAGCTCGACTGTCCGATGTTCTTGACGAAGGCCGGGCCCACGGTCACGGCCCGCGAGGCCACGTCGCCCGCGCTGCCGATCGCGAAGATTGTGTGGCTGCCCGACGTGGTGCCCGCCGGGAGGGTCACGCTCACCGTGGCGGTGCCGCTGGCGGGGACCGGGCTGGGTGTGATGCTGCCGCTGAGAACGGTGCCGGTGGTGGCGTTGTCGAGGCGGTAGGTCACCGTCTGCCCGGGCACGAAGTTGCTGATCGTCCCGGTGACGGTGGCGGGTCCGGCCGGCACGTACGCGGTGGACAGGGTGAGCGCCGCCGCGGGCACGGTGACCGCGGTGCTGTGAGCGCTCTCCGTCCCGCGCCACAGCCCCTGCCGGGGAGTGACGCTGTAACGCCAGCTTCCCGCGGGAACGGCCGCCTCGGTGCAGGTGAGTGCGGTGATGGTGGTGTTGCAGGCGCTCCCGATGCTCTGCAGCACGCCGGCGGTCGTGTAGCGCCGGACCTCGTAGCCGCCCACGGCCGGCCCGCCGGAGAAGCTGCTCTGGGCCCAGCTGACGGTGACGCTGCGGTTGGAGCGCGAGGTGGTGGGCGTGTTGCCGCCGGGCATGGTGCGGGCCTTGGCGTAGGCGCTGCCGCTGCCCGGAGAGCTCCACGCGCCCAGCGCGGCGGGCGGGCAGATCAGAGCCGCGACCAGCGCCGCGGCGAGAACGAGCTTCGTGCCCCGCTTCACCGCGGCCGCCTGGGGCCCGCGCGGGCCCGTGCCTTCAGGGTGTAGCGGCCTCCCTGGCAGGCGCTCTCCGCGGTGGGGAGCATCCACACGGTCAGGCTCAGGCGGCGCACGCCCCGCGCGGGGAGCGGCACGTAGCCGCGAAACACGTCGAACTTCAACGACTCGGCGGAGCACCCGCGCGGAGCGCGAGCGACCCAGACCCGGGCGCGCCGGATCGTCAGCGGCCGGCGCCGGCGATTGGCCACCCGCACGGTCACCGGGAGGCGGGCGCCGGGATACAGCAGGCCCTCCACCCGAGCCGAGAGCCGGAGGCCGTGATGGCTCCGGTGCTTGGCCGTCGCCGCCGGCGCGGCCTCATCGCTCTGGCTGTTCACCAGTGCATCGGCCGTGGCCGCGGCCGCGAACAGCGCGGCCACCAGGGCGAGGAGGAGGAGAGGTCGCTTCATGCAAGGGCGGGACGAACGGCGGGAGGCCGGGGCCTCCCGCCGTGCCGAACGGACTCCGCGGTCTCCTTATGGGGCGTTGCTCGCGCCGGTGAGGTTGACCGGGATCGTGAACGTGGCGCCCTGGCACCCGTCGGACGAGGCGTTGGACATGCTCGCCGCGCCAGTCAGGGTCGCTGTGGTGGCTCCGCTCGCGGGCACGTCGATGGTCAGCCCGGTCTGGTTGGCGAAGGTCACCCCGGTGGTCGTGCACCCAGCGGCGTGTGCCGCGTCGGGAGTGATCGAGCCGGTGCCGTTCGACACGCCCGTGACTCGCACCGGATAGGGGTTGGGGTTGTTGACCCGCAAGGTCACATTCCCGCTGGCGCCCGGGTAGAGCGAGGCGGTGGTGGAGGCGGAGACGTCCGCCGTGGTCAGCGCCGACGCGGTGCCGGCCTTGGCGTAACCGGAGCCCGTGCCGTTGGCGAGCCAGGCGGCGGAGACGAGACCGGCGGCGGCGAGCGCCACGACGGCAACAGCAACGGCGACAAGCTTCCTGCGGGTAAGGATGCGCTTCATTGGAGGTCCGTTCGTCGAGGTCCCTAGACGAATGGTGTATCGACGTGTGAAGGGACGCCTTGATACCCCAACTGGGGATCCGCCTCCGAGGTGTGGGGTAGGCCCAGGTGGGTACGGTTGACTTCGAATGGTCGACTGGTCGATTGCCCGCACGCTCGCTCGCTTGACCGCTGGCGGTGACGACGCGGCCGTCCCCGGGCTCGATGTGCGGGCGCTGTGCGAGGAGATGGAGCCGCACGTGGCCGGCTACACCGGACTGCTCCCGGCCGATCCGCGCCCGCTGGCCGAGGCGGTCAGTCGTGCTGAGTGGGCCTCGATCAATATCGATTCGGTGGCCACGGTGCTCGATCCGGTGGCCGCGCGCCTGGACGAACGGTTCGCTTCCGCCGGTCCGTTTGCGGGCGTTCTGAGGACGGGAGCCTCGGCTGCCCTCGCCGCGGAGACCGGCCTGGTGTTCGGCTACGTCTCCACGCGCGTACTCGGCCAGTACGACATCTCGCTGCTCGGCGGTGACGCGCCCCCCCGGCTGCTGTTCGTGGCGCCCAACCTGGACAAGGCGGTCCGAGAGCTCGACGTCAACGCGCTCGCCTTCGGGCGCTGGGTGGCGGCCCACGAGCTCACCCACGTCTTCCAGTTCCAGGGCGTCCCGTGGCTGCGCGGGCACATGAGCGGCCTCCTGCGCGCCTATCTCGCGACGGTCGAGGTCCGCATCGATCAGGGCACCGCCGGTGGGCTCGCCTCGCTGCCCGACCCGCGCAAGCTGATCGAGGCCTTCCGCGAAGGAGGGCTGGCCTCACTCGTCCAGAACGACGACCAGCGCGCCCAGATGGGCCGGATCCAGGCGGCGATGGCGGTTATCGAGGGCTACTCCGAGCACGTCATGGACGCGATCGCCGAACGCGCCATTCCCGACTACGAGAACCTGCGGGCGGCGATGACCGCCCGGCGCAGCAGCCGTTCGGCGCCCGAGCTCCTGATCGAGCGCCTGCTGGGCTTCGACGTGAAGCTCCGTCAGTACGAGCTGGGCAAGGGCTTCAGCGATGCGGTGGTGAGCGAGGCGGGCATCGACGGCCTCAACCGCGTGTGGGCCTCCCCCGAGGCGCTCCCGACGATGGACGAGCTGACCGAGCCGGCGGCCTGGCTGGCGCGAGTGTCGGGCGACCGGGCGGCCTAGCCTCCGCCGCTTGCGCCGCTGCGCTCCGCTCGGGCGTTGCGCGGCGCTTCGGTGCGGCCACGATTGGCTGGAAAGGGGTGAGCCCGGGGCGCCTCGTGGGGGGTCTGACGCGTTCTTCGTCTATAGGGCGAACAAGTCGTCAGACCCCCCGCGGAGCGCCGCGCCGGCCGGACCAACCCCTTCCCCAGCCAGACGGACCACGCCGAACCCCCCACGCCCGCCCGAGCGGAACGCACTCTGTAACGAACCCGCGCCGCCGGTTTACAAACGTGTGTTCGTTGGTATAGTTGTACCGAACTTAGAACTAATAAGCTTACGCCCAGACGGACGGGCAGGGACGAAACAAGGAGATCACTATGGCCGCTCAGACCGAAACACAGCGCAAGGCGACCGCTCGCAAGGCCGCCGCGACCCGTCGTCGCAACGCCTCCAAGCGCAGCGCCACCGCCGCCAAGAGCTCGGCGAAGCGCACTCAGAACGCCGCCCGCAGCACGCAGTCCGCTGCCAAGGCCACCCGGACCGCCACGGCCAACGCCGCCGAGGCGCGCGTCAAGGCCGAGCTGAACACGCTGCAGGTCGTCCAGGCTCAGGCCGAGCGTGCGGTGCTCATTCCCGTCGGCGCCGCGCTGATCGCGCGTGACGCGGTCGTCGGACGTCGCCAAGCCCTACGTGGCCGGTCGCGACAGCGCCGAGAAGGAGATCGAGAAGGTCGGCAAGCGGGTGTCGGTCAACCTGCGCAAGGCCGAGCGCCGCGGCACCACGGCCCGCAACCGTGCGGTGCGCGAGACCAAGAAGACGCGCACCCGTGTGGAGCGTCAGCTGCGCCAGCGCCGCAACGGCGTGGTGCGGACGGTCAAGCAGAACCGCCGCGATGCCGAAAAGCAGGTAAAGACGGCTCGCCGTGAGTTCGAGCGCCAGGTCACTGTCACGCGCCGCGAGGTGCAGGCTCAGGCCGAGGGCATCGTCGACCGCGTGAGCACGATCGCCTAGCGCGTACAGGCTTCCCCCGCCCGCTTTGGAGAGAGCGGAGACGGGAAAGACTGCCGGCCTCATATTCGCCGGCAGTGCAGTATCTCTCCTCCCTCAGCCAGCGGCGCCTACGGGCGCCGTTGGCCATTCCGGGCTGCGACAATGGATGGCGATGCCTACTCGTGAACAGATTGAGGACGTCCTGCGCGGGGTCATCGACCCTGAGCTGCGCAAGGACATCGTGTCCCTCGGCATGGTCCGTTCCATCGAGCAGCCCGAGGAGGGCCGCGTGGACGTGGTCGTGTCGCTGACCACCCCCGGCTGCCCGATCCGCTCGCACTTCGAGACGGCCGTGCGCGAGAAGGTCTCCAGCCTCGGCGTCAGCCAGGTCGGCGTGGCCTTCGACGTGCTCTCCGACCAGGAGAAGTCGACGCTCTCCCAGCGGCTCGGCCGCGGTCAGAGCGGCTTGCCCGAGGGCGCGCTCGCCGCGGTCAAGAACGTCATCTGCGTCGGTTCCGGCAAGGGCGGGGTGGGTAAATCCACCATCACCACCAACCTCGCCGCCGCTCTGCAGGCCGACGGCCACCAGGCCGCCGCGCTCGACGCCGACGTGTGGGGTTACTCGATTCCTCGCATGCTCGGGGTGCACGGCCGGCCCAAGGTCTCGGCCGAGCGCAAGATCCTCCCGCTCGAGGGGCCGGGTGGCGTGAAGGCGATCTCGATCGAGCACTTCCTCAACGAGCGCGACCAGGCCATCACCTGGCGCGGCCCGATGCTCCACAAGGCGATTCGCCAGTTCCTCGAGGACGTGGACTGGGGAGAGCTCGACTACCTGCTGATCGACCTGCCTCCCGGCACAGGCGACGTGTCGATGACCCTCGCCCAGCTGCTTCCCCAGGCTCGTTTCGTCGTGGTCACCACGCCGCAGCCCGCCGCGCAGAAGGTCGCGGCTCGCGCGGCCGAGACGGCCCGGCGTTTCGACCTCGAGGTGCTCGGCGTGATCGAGAACATGTCGGGCTTCACCACCCCGGACGGCGAGCGCTTCACCATCTTCGGCGAGGGCGGGGGCCAGGTCCTAGCCGACGAGCTCGACGTGCCCCTGCTCGGGAAGATCCCCCTTCAGGAGGAGCTGCGGGTGTCAGCCGACGAGGGCCGCCCGCTCGTGCTCGACGATCCCTCGGCACCCGCCGCCCAGGCGATCTACCACGCCACGCGAGGCATCATCGCGGCCACCCCGCAGGAGCTGGCGGTCCTGCAGGCGCCGTCCGGCCCGCCCGTTCCGGAGATCACCGGGACGGCGCTGCCGATGGCGTAGGCAGCGCCGCCCCGTCCTTCTTCTTACGCCGGCTGCGGGCACGGCGCCGCCCGGCCCGGGCGCCGCAGCGCCGTGGCGGCCACACCGAGGACGGCCACGATCAGCGACACGATGATCGCCGCGTGGAAGCCGTCCAGCAGCCCTTCGGGCGAACCGGCGGGACCGGCGTTTGCCGTGTTGACTGCGGTGGCCACCGCCAGCACGAGCGCTCCGCCGAACTGGAACGAGGTGTTGACGAGGCCTCCGGCGAGGCCCTGCTCCTCCGCGGCCACTCCGTTCGTGGCGGCGACGTTCAGCGACCCGTAGGCGAGACCGAAGCCCAGTCCGGTGAGCAGGAACGTCGGGAGCATTGCCACGGCGTAGCTCGAGTCGAGGCCGATCGGCAGGAACAGCGCGTAGCCGGCGGCCGTCGACGCGAGGCCGGCCACGCTCAGCCGGGTGACCCCGAAGCGTGCGATCAACGGCGCGAGGCGCGTGGCCAGCACGGCCACCAGCAGGCCGGCCGGGAACAGCGCCAGGCCGGTTTCGAGGGCCGACCAGCCGCGCAGCTGCTGCATGTAGAGAGTGACGATGAACTGGAAACCGAACCAGCCGCCGATCAGGGACATCGCCCCGATGTTGGCCCGCACGAGGGCGCCCGAGCGCAGGATCCCCAGGCGGACCAGCGGGGCCGGCGTCCTGCGCTCATGTGCCACGAAGGCGCCCAGGATCGCCGCCGCGCCGGCCAGCGAGCCGAGCGTCCGGGCGGAGGCCCAGCCGGCCTCCGGCGCCTCGACGACGGTGAACACGAGCAGCAGCATTCCCACCGTGACGGCCAGCGCGCCGGCCACGTCGAAGCGAGCGCCCGTGCGGGCCGGGCGGCCGGGATCCGGCACCAGCCGGGTGGCCGCGATCAGAGTGATCAGGGCCAGCGGAACGGGGAAGAGGAACACCCAGCGCCAGCCCAGCTCGGTAAGCAGTCCGCTGAACACCAGCCCGAGCGAGAAGCCGGTGGCGCCGGTGGCCGTGTAGATCGCGAGCGCCTTGTTGCGGGCGGGCCCCTCGGCGAAGCTGGTGGTGATGATCGACAGCCCGGCGGGAGCCGTGAAGCCGGCGCTCACGCCCTTGATGAAGCGGGTCGCGATCAGCAACCCTTCGTCGGTGGCCAGTGCGCCGAGGCCCGAGGCGACGACGAACACGCCCAGCGAGATCAGGAACATGCGCCGCCGGCCGAGCAGGTCCGCAGCGCGCCCGCCGAGCAGCAGGAAGCCGCCGTAGCCCAGGACGTAGGCGCTGACGATCCACTGGAGCGAGCTGGTGGATACGTCGAGATCGGTGCGAATCGAGGGCAGCGCCACGCCGGTCATCGACACATCCATGGCGTCGAGGAAGAGGGCTGCGCACAGCACCAGCAGGGCGCCCCAGGCACGAGCGCTCAGCCGGCCGGTGCCGTCGTCGAGAGTGGTGGAGGAAGCTGAGGTGGACACGAGTCGCTTTCTTGAGAGGGGGCGGTCTCGGGTATTGTTCGATGATTCGACGAGCATCGTACTTAACTGTTCGATAAGCGTCAAACAATGTCTGTGGAGCCTGTGCAAACCGCCGACTCACCCGCCCGACCTGGCGGCGGGCGTGATCGCCGAGCGCGAGGAGGGCACCCGCAAGCACCTGCGGCTGCGCCGAGCCGAGCATCGGCACCACCTCGTGCCCGGCGGCCTCGAGGATCTCCACCAGAGGACGGCCGACGCTCCCGGTCGCGCCGGCGACGGCGATCTTGCGCTGTGCTTGCTCGGTCACAACAACGCCTGTTCGTTGGTCACTGCTGTAGACACTCGGCGAGCAAGGGATGTGACCCGTGGAAGCAAACGAACAACTGGCCCGGCGCTTCGAAGAGCACCGCCCACGCCTGCGCGGGGTGGCCTACCGGATGCTGGGCTCGGTGAGCGAGGCCGACGACGCGGTCCAGGAGGCCTGGCTGCGCTTCAGCCGCGCCGACACGAGCGAGGTCGACAACCTCGGCGCGTGGCTCACGACCGTGGTGGGCCGCGTCTCTCTCAACATGTTGCGCTCGCGCCGGACCCGGCGCGAGGAGCCCCTGGACATCCACGTCCCGGACCCGATCGTGAGCCGTGCGGACGGCACCGACCCGGAGCACGAGGCGCTGCTGGCCGACTCGGTGGGGCTCGCCCTGCTCGTGGTGCTCGAGTCGCTGACTCCCGCGGAGCGGCTCGCCTTCGTGCTGCACGACATGTTCGCCGTGCCGTTCGACGAGATCGCCCCGATGGTGGGACGCTCGCCCGCGGCGGCACGCCAGCTGGCCAGCCGGGCCCGTCGCCGTGTCCGGGGCGAGGCCCCGGCTCCGGACCCCGACCTGAGCCGCCAGCGTGAGGTGGTGGACGCCTTCTTCGCGGCCGCACACGACGGTGATTTCGACCGGCTGGTGGCGGTGCTCGATCCCGAGGTCGTACTGCGCTCGGACGGCGGCGCCGCGCGCCCCGTCGGCCACGGTGGAGGTGCGTGGCGCCGAGGCCGTCGCCAGGCGCGCCCTCAGCTTCGCGCGGCTGGCCCCCTACATCCGGCCGGCGCTCGTGAACGGAGTCGCGGGAGTGGTCGTGGCGCCCGGGGGGAAGACGTACTCGATCCTGGCCTTCACCGTCACCGGCGGGAGGGTCGTCGCCATCGACGCGCTGTCCGATCCCGCTCGCCTCGAGCAGCTCGACCCGACGATCCTCGTCGATTGATAATCATGGGGCCATGCCACCGCTTCGGGCGAAGGAGCGCGCGCAGCTTCCCGACAGCGCCTTCGCGTACATCGACTCGGACGGGCGCCGTCGTCTCCCGATCCACGACGCGTCGCACGTCCGCAATGCTCTCGCTCGATTCGGCCAGGTGGCGTTCGAGGACGACGAGGCCCGGGACCGGGCCCGCGGCCGGCTGCTGCGGGCGGCCCAGAAGCACGGGATCATGCCGATCGGCTTCATCAACGCGCAGCTCCAGCCGGAGCGCAGGCTCCCCAAGGGCACGCTGACCTTCCTGCTGACCGACATCGAGGGCTCGACCGAACTGCTGGGCCGTCTCGGCGATGACTACGCCCGTCTTCTCTCCGGCACCCGGCGCGTGGTGGCCGCGGCGGTGCGGCGCGCCGGCGGCCATCAGGTGTCCGCGCGCGGCGACGACGTGTTCGCCGTCTTCGAGCGCGCTCCGGCGGCGCTCGAGGCCGCCGTGGCCATCCAGCGCGGCATGCGCGACGGGGACTGGCCTGGGGGCGGCGAAGTGCGGCTGCGGATCGGCCTCCACCGCGGGCGCCCCAAGCTCACGGACACCGGCTACGTCGGCCTCTCGGTCCACGCCGCCGCGCGCATCTGCTTCTCGGCTCACGGCGGCCAGATCGTGATGTCCTCGGCCGTGCGCACGGCGGCCCTGGACTCGCTCCCGCAGGAGATCGGCCTGACGAGCCTCGGCGCCTGGCGCTTTCGCGGGCTGCCCGAGCCGATCGAGATCTTCGAGGCGGAGCGCGCCCGGACCTGGCCGACCGGCTTCCCGCCGCTGAGATCGGCCACCGCCGCGGGATAGTGCTGACGTTCCGAGCCGTGCCCGCGGACCAGGAGCCGGCCGTGACGCTCCTCGAGGCGATGCGCGTGACCCTCACCGAGCTCAACGAGGGCCTGCATCCCGACTCGCCCGAGATGCCGTCGGCCGGCCCGCCGGACTTCACGCTCTTTCTCGTCGGCTCCGAGGACGAGGAGCCGATCTGCTGCGGTGGCCTCAAGCCGCTCGATGAGGGAGCGGTCGAGATCAAGCGCATGTACGTCGTGCCCGAAGCCCGCCGGCGCGGCGTGGCCCGTCGGCTCCTGGCGGCCCTCGAGGAGGAGGCGCGCCGGCGCGGCTTCGCCGTCGCGCGTCTCGACACCGGTCCCCGCCAGCCGTCCGCCGAGCGGATGTACCGCGAGGCGGGCTACGCGGAGATCGGGAACTTCAACGCCAACCCGGTGGCGTCGTTCTGGGGCGAGAAGCGCCTGTGAGTCAGCCGGCCTCGGCCACGAAGCCGAGGTCGTCCGCGGCGTGGCGGGGCCGGCCGAACACCTCTTCCACCAGCGGCCGGAAGAACTCGAGCGGCAGCGACTCGTAGTCGGGATCGAAGCAGTTCTGATCGAAGCGCTCGCAGAACTCGACGCAGTCGTCGTACCAGGGGTGGTCGGCGTAGCGGTCCCGCCCGTTGCGGTCCTCGCCCATCAGGTGGGCGTAGTAGAAGCTCTGGAACAGGGCGTGCTTCTGCACGATCCAGCAGATGCGCTCGCTCACGAAGGGCCGGAGCACGGCGGCGACCATGTCGCCGTGGGAGTGCGGCGCGAGGGCGTCGCCGATGTCGTGGAGCAGCGCCGCGGCCACGTACTCCCTGTCCTTCCCGGCGCGGTGGGCCCGGGTGGCGGACTGGAGGGAGTGCTCGAGCCGGCTGACCTTGAGGGGTCCCTGGAACTGGTCGAGCTCGGCCACCGCGTCCATCAGCCGGTTGGGCAGCTCGCGAGCGTCCTCGTCGGAGTCGCTGTTGATCAGACGCAGGTCGGCCTCGGTCATGTCCGCCATGCGGGTGTAGGAGACGGTGGTCATCGCTGTTCGCCAGTCTCGCAGTACTGCTCCAGGCCCGCCAGGGTCGCTCCCCAGCCCAGGTTGCAGAAGGCATACCAGCGTGAGTCGTCGCGCCAGCCGCTGTGGGAGAAGTTCAGGATGGTGGCGTCGGCGCCGCTCTCCGAGTAGCCCAGCCGTGGCCCGAGCCACTCGAGCGCCGGATCGCCCTCGGGGGTGCCCAGGTCGAAGGTCAGCTCGTGGCCGAGCCACTCCGAGGCAGGGTTTCGGCTGTCGGTGAACTCCGACTCGCACCGCCAGGCCACCCTCTCGCCCGCAACGAGGTCGGTGATCCTCATCTGCAGCGGAGCGCCGAACCCGTGGTCGAACTCGACCACGTAGCCCGGCTCGGGCTCGGCCTTCACCGCCTTACCCCACCACGCGTCCAGGCCGTCTCTGGTGGTGATGGCGTCGAAGACGGTGCTTCGCTCGGCGTTGATCCAGACCTCGTGAAGGATCGCGTTCATGCCGCCCCGCCGGTGGCCAGTGCGCGACTCAGCCGCTCGAGCATCTCCGTCCAGCCCTCCGAGTGGGAGTCGACCTCGCTGGGAGGCAGGTCGCGGTGGACGAGTTGCACCAGGGTGCCGTCGCCATCGGCCGTGAGCGTGACCTCCACCGTGCTGGCGCCGGGCGGGACACCCACAGAATCTTCCTCGAAGCCCCAGGTGAACACCACGCGCGACGGCGGCGACACCTCCAAGAACTCGCCCCGCATCGAGTAGAGCTCGCCGTCGTCGCCCCGGTGGGTCTGCCGGCAGGTCCCGCCGGGCCGCGGATCGAGTGTCGCCGCCTCGGCCAGCCAGCGGGTCAGCTTGTCCGGCTCGGTGAAGAACGCGAACACCGTCTCCGGGCTCGCCGCGATCCGCTTCTCCTTCACGACCGGCTCAGTTGTCATTGCCTCGGGCATTGCGCCGTCTCCTCTCCTCGCGTTCGGCTTCGATTTTCAGGTCCTCGAGTCGCTCGTCCCAGAACTGGTCGAGGTAGGCGCGCAGGCCCACCAGGCCCTCGCGTCGCGCGCGGTACAGCCGCCTCGTGCCGTCCCGGCGCTCGACCACCAGCCCGGCCTCGCGCAGCACGCGCAGGTGCTGCGAGATCGCCGGACGCGTGACGTCGCCGAAGCGGGCGGCGATCGCCCCCGCCGGGAGCTCGCCCCCACGCACCAGCGAGAGAATCTCCCGCCGGCGTGGCTCGGCGATGGCTGCGATGGCGTCCTGCACTGCGAGCCATACGTTAGCACTCACTTACATAAGCTCGCGTCTGAGAGCCGGGTTGTAACGCGTGCGCGCAGCCTGCCTGAGGGCTATCTTGCCGGGCCATGCGAGCGTTCCGGGGTGCCCTCCTGTCGGTCTCGATCCTCAGTCTGGTCACGGCCGCGCCCGCCGTGGCGGCCGCCTCCGTGTCCAGGCTCGACGAGTCCAACGGCGTGCGCTTCACCCTCAACGGCTCGCGTCTCACCCTCAGGCTCGCGCCGCAGCAGGGTTCCTCGCCTCCCGACGTGCGGCGCAACGTCTGGGGGAAGCGCGTGCAGGCGATCTGCTCGGCGACCTTCAGCCAGCGCCGTGCCGGCCGCATAGCGGAGTCGGCCGAGCTCGTCTGGCCGCACGGCAACAAGACACTGCGCCTCCGACTGGACCGCGACGTGTCCAGGCAGGTGCGCTGGTGCCTGCTGGAGGGGGATGGCGGAGGCGACGTGGCGAGCGTCACCTTCAGAGCCTTCATCTGGGTGGGCGGCGACACCAAGGCCGATCGGCGCATCGGGCAGAGGCTGCGCCGTTATCTGCTCCGCGAGCCGGGCTCGCGTCCCTGGCTCACCCGCGTTGACGGAATCGTCGTGAACGGCGGACGAATCCGGGTGGAAACCGAGCTCACGCCCGATCGGCTCGGGAAGGAGATCGCCCGCCGAATCTGCGTCCTGATCCGGCGCTCGGACGTGGCCGGCGACACGTCTGGACACCGCGTTCTCGGACGCCGCGGGGGCGTACTGCGCACCTGTCCGGCTCAGTCGGCCGTGGCCGCTGCATCCGTCACGAGGCTCGACCAGTCGAACGGCGTGCGCTTCACCCTGGCCGGGCGGCTCCTCACGCTGAAGCTCGTCCCACAACAGGGTTCGTCGCCTCCGGACATCCGGCGCAAGGTGTGGGGAAAGCGCGTCGATGCTGCTTGCTCCCCGAGCTTCAGACCGCGCACCGTCAAGAGGATCGCCGTCTCGGGCCAGGTGGTCTGGCCGCGCGGGGCCACGACTCTGACCGTTCAGCTCGACCGCGACGTCTCCCGGCAGGTCAGGTGGTGCCTGCTGGAGAAAGGCGGCGCCACCGACGTCGCCGCGGTCGACTTCAAGGTCTTCATCCGTCTGTTCGGCGACGACAAGCCGGACCGGAGCATCGGCCAGCGCCTACGCCGTTACCTGATGAATGACTTCGGGAGCCGGCCCTGGCTCAGCCGGATCCGCGGAATCGTCGTGGACGACGGCGTGATCGCCGTGGCCACGGAGCTCACGTCCGACCCGCGCGGCAAGGAGATCGCCCGGCGGATCTGCTCGCTCATCAGGACATCCGGGGTGGCGGAGGGCACGCCGGGCCACGCCGTCTACGGACGCCAGGACGGCGTCCTACGGACCTGCTCGGCTCAGCCGGCCTTCGACTTGTAGTAGTCCGCGTTGATCTGGATGAACTGCTGCCACTCGTCGGGCAGCTGGTCCTCGGCGAAACAGGCGTCCACGGGACACGCCTCCACGCAGGCGTCGCAGTCGATGCATTCCTCGGGATCGATGTAGAGCATCTTCACCGCGTCGTAGTCGGGCTCGTCCGGGGTGGGATGGATGCAGTCCACCGGACAGACCTCGACGCAGGAGTTGTCCTTCTGGTCGATGCAGGGTTCGGCGATGACGTAGGCCATGGAGGGGAGCATTGTACCGAGGGCTCCGCCGCCACCCGGGCACCCCATAGGCTGCTCGGATGGCCGAGCGCCGCGACGCCGATCCGTTCCTCGACACCTTCACCGGGCTCGTGACGGCCCGTGCCGTGGCCACGGCGATCATGCTCGGCGTGTTCGATGCCCTGCACGACGAGGCCGCCCGGGCAGACGAGCTCGCGGCGCGCCTGGGCCTCGACCCGCTCGGCGCGGAGACGCTGCTCGTGGCGCTGGCCACGCTCGGTTACGTCAGCGACGCGGACGGCCGTTTCGCCAACACCGAGGTGACCGAGCGGCTGCTGGTCCGCTCGTCACCCGAGTCCATCGCCACCTTCGCGGGCGAGCAGGCCGACCTGCACTGGGAGGTGCTCGCCCCGCTGGCCGAGGCCGTGCGCAGCGGGCGGCCCTACGCGATGCACGAGGAGCGTCGCGACGACGGAGCGCGCTGGGAGGCCTACATACGCGGCCTGTTCGAGGTCTCGCGCACCGAGCAGGACGACAACGCGGCGCTGGTCGAGGTCGACGAGCCGCGTCTGATGGTCGACGTGGCCGGAGGCCATGGGGGCTTCGCCATGGCCATGTGCCGGCGCCATCCCCGTCTGGAGGTCACGGTCCTCGACCTGCCGCCGAGCGCGCGGATCGGTCGCGAGATCGTGGCCGAGCAGGGTTTCTCCGACCGCGTGCGATTCCGCGAGGGAGACGTGTTCGACCTGGGGCTCGGCGAGCAGCTCGACGTGGTCTCCGTGTTCAACCTGATCCACCACCTGCCGGAGGAGCGGGACCGCGAGCTGTGCCAAATGGCTCACGCCGCGCTCCGGCCCGGCGGGGCGTTCGTGATCGGCGACTCGGCGCGGCCCGAGCCCGGCGAGCCGGTGTCCGAGCACGGGGCGATCTCGAGCCTGCTCTTCTACGCCTGGAGTCACAGCCGCAACTTCAAGCCGTCCGAGATCCGCGACTGGATGGACGAGGCGGGCTTCACCGGCGTGCAGACCCACCGCAACGAGCGCTCGCCCTGGCGTGTGGTGGTGGTGGGCCGCCGGTGATCCTGCTCACGGGAGCCACCGGCACGATCGGCTCGGCGCTGCTGCGCCGTCTCACCGCCGAGCCGCAGCCGGTGCGCTGCCTCGTTCGTGACCCGCGACGGCTCGGCGACCAGCGCGTGCGGGTGCAGATCGCACTCGGGGACCTGGCCGATCCGGCGTCGTTTCGCAACGCGCTGCGAGGGGTGAGCACCGTCGTGCACCTGGCGGCGTCGATCCGCGACCAGCCGCGCGCTTCGATCGAGGAGCTGAACGCGATGGCCACTCTTCGCCTCGTGCGGGCGGCGGAGCGCGCCGGGGCCCGGCGCTTCATGTTCTTCTCCGCGCTGGGGGCGTCCCATCACTCGCGCACGCGCTTCCTCCGCGCCAAGGCCATGGCCCAGGAGGCCGTGGCCGCCTCGCCGCTCGAGACCACCATCCTCAGCCCATCGATCGTCTACGCGCCCGGCGACCCGTGGCTGACCCTGCTCGAGCGCTTCTCGTATCTGCCTGCCATCCCGATGTCGGGCTCCGGCCGGGCACGTTTTCAGCCGATCTGGGCCGAGGACGTGGCCGACGGGGTGGCGGCAGCGCTGGCAGAGGGCGGTCCGCGGGGCGACGGCCGGTTCGAGCTGGCCGGTCCCGAGACGCTCTCCTACGACGACATCGTCCGGCTGGCCCTGCGTTCCTACGGGCGCCGCCGCCGGCTGCTGCACGTGCCGCTGCCGCTGGTGCGTGCGTCGCTTCGCGCCCTGCGCCTCGCTGTCGGTCCGCACGTGTTCGCCACCTGGGATGAGGCCGAGTTGATGGAGGAGCCGATGGTGGCGGGCCGGGGCACAGCCGACACGGAGGCGCTCGGGGTGCGGCCACATCCGATGGCGGCGGTGCTCGGCATCAGGGGGCCGGGTCCTCGTCCGGTGCACTAGCTGCCCGCTGTTCGCTGCTGAGCGAACGTCTGCTCGGATGTGTTGTTATCTGATCGAGATGTGCTATTCAGGGTCCGTGCGACGCACGGCGTCGGGATTATGAGCGGGCCGGCCAGAGCGGTGCTGCCGGGTGAGCGGCGACGCCTCATCGGGGAGCGCCTGCGAGACCAGGGCAGCGTGTCGGTGGCGGCGCTCGAGGCGGAGTTCGGGATCTCGCCGATGACCGCGCGCCGCGACCTGGTGGAGCTCGAGCGCCAGGGAGTGGCCCGGCGCACGCACGGCGGGGCGATCCTGCCGGGGATGTCGAGCCACGAGGACTCGTTCTTCAAGCGGCTCGAGGTGGCCGTGGAGGAGAAGGAGCGGCTGGCCAACGCCGCTGTGGCTCAGGTCTCTCCCGGCGATGCCGTGTTCGTGGACTGCTCGACCACCGCCTACTTCACCGCTCGCAGGCTGGTGCGCGAGAACTTCCGCTGCACCCTGCTGACCAACGCAGTGCCGGTGATGGACCTCGTCTGCGAGTCCGACGCTCCGCAGGTCGAGTTGATCGGGATGGGCGGGACTCTGCGCCGGCTCACGCGCTCGTTCGTCGGACCCCAGGCCGTGGCTGGAATAGAGGCGCACTTCGCCGACCAGGCGATCTTCTCGGTCGCCGGGCTCACCGACGACGGGCACCTCACCGATCCCGACCCGCTCGAGGCGGAGATCAAGCGCACCATGATCCGCCGGGCCCGGCGCACCATCCTGCTGGTGGACGACTCGAAGTTCGACCGCGCGGCGCTGTCGGTGATCGTCGACGCAACCGAGGTGCACGTGATCTTCGCTGCCGGAGCGACCGAACGCTCCTTGGCCGGTCTGCGCCGGGCGGGAGTGGACGTGAAGCCGGTCTAGGCTCTGTGCGGCCCTGTGCGCTTGACTGATCGAACGTGATTGTTTATGTTCGCGGCTCCAAGCGAGAGGGGAGCTGAGGGAGCTGGAACAGAGCCTGCTCGAGCTGCGCGACGCGAGCAAGAGCTACGGAGCCGTGCGCGCGCTCCGCCACGGCAACATCTCCCTGCGCTCCGGCGAGGTGCGAGCCCTCGTGGGCGAGAACGGAGCCGGAAAGTCGACGCTCGTCAAGGTCCTCGGCGGCGTGGTGCGGCCCGATGACGGCGAGGTGCTGGTCGACGGCGAGGCGCGCACCTTCCACAGCCCGGTCGACGCCCGCAACGTCGGCGTCGTCGTGATCTACCAGGAGCCGACGCTCTTCCCTGACCTCTCGGTCGCCGAGAACGTGGTGATGGGCCGGCACCCACTCGGTGCACTCCACCGCATCGACCGGGCCGCCATGCACGCCGAGGTCGAGGAGCTGCTCGAGCGGCTCGGAGTGGGCCTCTCCGCCGACCGCCTCGTGCGCGGGCTGTCGATCGCCGATCAGCAGATCGTCGAGATCGCCAAGGCGCTCTCCTTCGACGCTCGCATCCTGATCATGGACGAGCCCACCGCGGCGCTGTCCGGACCGGAGGTTGAGCGGCTCTTCGGAGTCGTGCGCACGCTGCGTGACCAGGGCTCGGCCGTGCTGTTCATCTCGCACCGGCTCGAGGAGGTGTTCGAGCTCTGCGACACCGTCACGGTGATGCGCGACGGCGAGGTCGTCGAGGACACGCCGATCGCCGAGACGACGCCGGACCAGACCGTCACGCGCATGGT
This sequence comes from uncultured Thermoleophilaceae bacterium, assembly GCA_963751105.1. Lineage (GTDB taxonomy): Bacteria > Actinomycetota > Thermoleophilia > Solirubrobacterales > Thermoleophilaceae > JACVRW01. The sequence goes on from CAVVTG010000001.1 coordinate 601,870, forward strand.
GGGCCGTGAGCTGAGCACGCTGTTCCCGAAGCAGGCTGCGGAGATCGGAGCGCCCGTTCTGCAGGTGCAGCGGCTCACCCGCGAAGGGGTGTTCTTCGACGTCAGCTTCGAGGTGCGCAGCGGTGAGATCGTGGCGCTGGCCGGGCTGGTGGGCGCGGGCCGCAGCGAAGTGGCGCGCGCGATCTTCGGCATCGACCGCGCCGACGCCGGCCAGGTGGTGATCGACGGGGAGAAGCTGCCCGCAGGACGCCCGCTCGCCGCCATGCGCGCGGGCATGGCGCTCGTCCCGGAGGACCGGCGCCTGCAGGGCCTGGTGATGGACCTGTCGATCACGCGCAACGCCACGCTCACGCGCATCCGTGCGCTCGCGCGGCTCGGTCTGATCCGTGCCGGCGCCGAGAACCGCCTGGCGAGCGAATGGGCCGAGCGGCTGAGGCTCAAGTTCCATCGCCTCGACGACCCCGTGGGCTTTCTCTCCGGGGGCAACCAGCAGAAGGTCGTGCTCGCCAAGTGGCTCGCGACGGAACCCAAGGCTCTGATCGTGGACGAGCCCACGCGCGGCATCGACGTGGGCACCAAGGCGGAGGTCCACGCGCTGATGAGCGAGCTGGCCGGCCGCGGTGTCGCGGTGCTGATGATCTCGAGCGAGCTGCCTGAGGTGCTCGGGATGGCCGACCGCGTGCTCGTGATGCACGAGGGCCGCCTGACCGAGGAGCTCAGCCGCGACGAGGCGGACGAGGAGAACGTGATCCGCGCGGCCACCGGAGTGAGGGCGGCGTGAGCACGGAGGCCGTCGCCACGGCCGAGGAGCCCAGAGCCGGCCGCCTGGCCGAGCGGGTGCTGCGCATCCGTGAGCTCGGCATCATCGGCGCGCTTGCTCTCCTGATCGCGGTGACCGCGATCCTCGAGCCGCGCTTCATCGAGGCCGACTCCCTCCGCAATCTCGCGCTCAACGCCTCGATCCTCGCGATCCTCGCCGTCGGCCAGACGCTCGTGATCATCACGCGCAACGTCGACCTCTCCACGGGCTCGGTGCTCGGCCTGAGCGCGTTCCTCGCCGGCGATCTCCTTTCCGAGAACCCCGGCATGGCCCTCCCGCTGGTCTTCCTGCTGGGCATCGCGCTCGGCGCTGCCTGCGGCCTGTTCAACGGGATCCTCGTCACCTGGGGACAGGTCCCGGCACTCGTGGTCACGCTCGGCACGCTCTACGCCTTCCGGGGGATCGCCTTCCTCTGGACCGACGGCCGCCAGGTGAACGCAGAGACGCTGCCCGACTCGTTCCTCGACATCGGCAGCGAGTCGATCGCGGGCGTGCCGATTCTCGTCCTGATCGCGCTGGCGATCGTGCTCGTGGTCGGGCAGTGGCTGCGCGACTACCGGACCGGGCGCGAGCTCTATGCGATCGGTTCCAATCCCGAGGGGGCGCGCCTGGCCGGTGTGCGCTCGGGCCGGCGTGTGCTGATCGCCTTCGTGCTCGCCGGGGCGCTTTCGGGGCTTGGGGGCGTGCTGTTCACCGCCCGCTTCGGCACCGTGGACGCCACCGCCGGCGTGGGCTACGAGCTGACCGTGATCGCGGCCGCGGTGGTCGGCGGGGTGGCCATCTTCGGCGGCACGGGCAGCGTGTACGGCGCCGCTCTGGGGGCGCTCCTGCTCGGCACGATCACTTCATCGCTGATCGTGCTGCGCATCGAGGCCTTCTGGCAGCAGGCGGCCATCGGCGCCCTGCTCCTGCTCGCCATCGCGCTCGACCGGCTGCTCGCGGTGCGTGTGGACGCCAGGCTGCGAAGAAGGAGCGCGAGACGTGCCGACTGAGGTGGCCACACCTCGTAGCGCGCCCTCGGCGGCCGCCCTGGATTGGCGCCGGCTCCTGGGACGCTGGGAGACTCTGCTCGTCGGCCTGCTGGTGGTGCTCGTCATCGTGGGGCAGTCGATCTCGTCCGAGTTCCTGACGGCCGACTCCTTCACCACCGGCTCACTCGACCTGTCCGAGATCGCGTTGATGGCGCTCCCGCTCGCGCTCGTGATCATCGCCGCCGAGATCGACCTCTCGGTCGCCTCGGTGATGGCCCTCTCGAGCGCGGTGATGGCCTACCTGTGGGACAGCGGCCAGCCGGTCGAGTTCATCATCCCCATCTGCGTCCTGGTGGGCGCGCTGTGCGGCGCCTTCAACGGCGTGCTGGTAACGCGCCTCGGACTGCCCTCGCTGGCGGTCACGATCGGGACGCTCGCGCTGTTTCGTGGGCTCGCATTCGTGGTCATCGGCGACGAGTCCGTGACCGACTTCCCGGCCACATGGACCGACCTCGCCTTCGGAAACTTCGCCGGCACCGCGATTCCCAACACGATCGTCCTGTTCGCGCTGTTCGCCGCCGCCTTCGCCGTGCTGCTGCACGCCACGCCCTTCGGCCGCTCGATCTACGCGATCGGCGCGAACGAGGAAGCGGCCTACTTCTCCGGCCTGCGCGTGAAGCGCGTGAAGCTGATCCTGTTCATCCTCGCGGGCGCGATCGCCGGCCTGGCCGGGGTCATCATCTCGCTGCGCAACTCCACCGCCGCCGCGAACGTCGGCCAAGGCTTCGAGCTCACGGTCGTCACCGCGGTGCTGCTGGGCGGCGTGTCCATCTTCGGCGGCCGCGGCACCATCGTGGGCGTCATCCTCGCCCTGTTCCTGCTCGGCGGCATCCAGAAGGCACTGCTGCTGAGCGAGTCACTTTCGTCGTACTGGGTCCAGATCGTGACCGGAGCCCTGCTGATCGGCTCCGTCCTCGGGCCCAACCTCGCCCGTCGCGTCACCGAAGCCCGGAGGCGCAGATCACATCCACTCCTGGAGGAGGAGGGACCATGAAGTCAAGAAGTCCGCACGCCCTGCGCGTGCTGCTCGCTGCACTCGCCATCTTGGTGGCGCTCGCCTTCGTCGCCTGCGGTGAGACGCAGGACGACGAGGAAGGCTCGGACGGAGGATCGTCGGCCGCCCAGGAGGGCAGCGCCGATCCGAAGGCCGAGATCAAGCAGGGGATCAAGACGGTCTCGATCCCGAAACAGCTCGGCAACCCTTACGAGGAGTTCGAGCACTCGGGAGTGGATGAGGCCTTGGAGGAGCTCGGCGGCTCCAACCGAATCAACGGCCCGACGGACGCCGGCGCCGCGACTCAGATCCCGATCATCAACGCCGCCGTTCAGCAGGACGTCGACTCGATCATCATCGCGGGCAACGACCCCGATGCCGTGGCGCCGGCGCTCAAGCAGGCCGCTCAGCGCGACGTGAAGATCGTGGCGATGGACTCCGACGTGGCTCCGGACGCGCGCAGCGTGTTCGTCAACCAGGTGACGACCGATCTCGTGGGCAAGAATCAGGTCGAGTCGATCGCCAAGCAGATCGGCAACAAGGGTGAGATCGCGATTCTGTCCGCCACGGCCAACGCGACCAACCAGAACGCCTGGATCGAGGTGATGAAGGAGACGCTGAAGGATCCGAAGTACAAGGACATCAAGCTCGTGAAGGTCGCGTACGGCGACGACGACGATCAGAAGTCGTTCCAGGAGACCCAGGGGCTTCTGCAGGCTTACCCGAACCTCAAGGGCATCATCTCGCCAACGACGGTGGGTGTGGCTGCAGCCGCGCGCTACCTGTCGACCTCGCCGCAGAAGGGCGAGGTCAAGCTCACCGGGCTCGGTTTCCCGAACCAGATGCGCAAGTTCGTCAAGGACGGCACCGTCGAGGAGTTCCAGCTCTGGGTGCCCAAGGACGTCGGCTACCTGGCCGGCCAGGCGGCGGCCGCGCTCGTGTCCGGGCGCATCACCGGCAAGGAGGGTGAGAAGTTCGAGGCAGGCAGGCTGGGCGAGTACACGATCGGCGCCGACGGCGAGATCGTGCTCGGTCCTCTGACGACGTTCAACAAGGGCAACATCGACGATTACGACTTCTGAGTCGATGACCGTCACCGGACCCGAGACCCCAGGGACCGGCTCGGCTCCCCGACCTGCGCCGCGGGCGCGGGTCGGGGTGTTCGGGATCGGGCTCGAGGCCTACTGGCCGCAGTTCGACGGCTTGCTGGAGCGAATCGAGGGCTACCAGCGGCGCGTCGAGCAGCGGGTCGGCGATCTCGGGGCCGAAGTGGTGTCGGCCGGGCTGGTCGACACCGCGCCGAAGGCGCGGGCAGCGGGCGACGAGTTCGCCGCGGCGCAGGTCGACCTCGTCCTCTGCCACGCCGTGACGTATGCCACCTCGAGCCAGGTGCTGCCCGCCCTGCAGGCGGCCAAGGCGCCGGTGGTGCTGCTGGGGCTCCAGCCCAGCGCCAGCCTCGACTACGCCGAGACCGGCACGGGTGAGTGGCTCGCGAACTGCGCGGCCTGCTGCGTGCCGGAGATCGCCGGGGCCTGCACACGGGCCGGTATCCCCTACGACACCGTCGCCGGCACGATCGACGGCGACGAGCGGGCCTGGGGCAAGATCGCGGCCTGGGTCCGCGCCGCGGGCGCCGCCCGCGAGCTGCGCCGCGCCCGGATCGGCTTTCTAGGGCACACCTATCCAGGCATGCTCGACCTCTACACCGACTTCACCGCGGTCCACGCCCAGACCGGCGCCCACGTGGAAGTGCTCGAGATCGACGACCTCGCCGCCCGGGTCGCAGCGGTGAGCGGGGAGGAGACGCGGGCGAAGATCGGGGAGATCGAGGCGACCTTCGACGTCGCCGATCCCTCCTCCGATCCGATCGCCGCGCCGATCGAGTCCGAGCAGATGGACTGGGCCGCGCGGGTGGCCGTGGGCCTCGACAAGCTCGCCGCGGACTTCGACCTGCAGGCCCTCACCTACTACTACCGCGGGCTCGACGGGAACGAGGCGGAGCGCCTGGGGGCGGGCGTGATCGTGGGTAATTCCCTGCTCACCGCGCGCGGGATCCCCACCGCGGGCGAGGGCGACCTCAAGACCAACCTCGCCCAGCTGATTCTCGACCGGCTGCGGGCGGGCGGCTCCTACACGGAGTTCTACGCACTCGACTTCCAGGACGATTTCGTCCTAATGGGCCACGACGGCCCGATGCACACCGCCATCGCCGAGGGCCGGCCCACGCTGCGCTCGCTGAAGCTCTACCACGGCAAGCGGGGGGCTGGCCTGTCGGTGGAGGCCGAGGTTCGTCATGGGCCGGTCACCATCGTCGGCTGCACCCAGACTGCCGAGGGCCGGCTCAAGCTGATCGCCGGCGAGGGTGAGTCGGTGCCGGGCGAGACCTTCCGGATCGGCAACACGAACTCGCGCCTGGTGTTCGGCCTGAAGCCGGCCGAGTTCTTCGAGGCGTGGTGCGCGGAGGGCCCGACTCATCACGTGGCCCTCGGCGTGGGCCACGTGGCGGCTGAGGTGCGCCGGGTGGCGTCGATCCTCGATCTGCCGTACGCCGAGGTCGGCTGATGGAGCGCGTCTGCTTCCTGCTGCGCGTGCGCGCAGACCGCCTGGACGAATACCGGGCGCGGCACCGCGCGGTGTGGGAGGAGATGCTCGACGCCCTTCGCGAGACCGGCTGGCGCAACTACTCGCTGTTCCTGCGCGAGGACGGCCTGCTCGTCGGCTACCTCGAAACCGACGACTTCGAGGCCGCTCTGGCCGGAATGGATGGGCGCGAGGTGAACGCGCGCTGGCAGTCCGACATGGCGCCCTTCTTCGAGCTGCCGGGGGAGAGCCGGCCGGATACGGGGCTCGAACGCCTGGATGAGGTCTTCCATCTTGACTGAGCGCGCCTTCGCGGCCATCGACCTGGGCGCCGAGAGCGGGCGCGTGGTGCTGGGCCGCCTGGACGGGGAACGGATGGAGCTCGAGCTCGTCCACCGCTTCGCCAACGACCCGGTGCGCCTGCCCGACGGCCTCCGCTGGAATCTGCTGTCGCTGTTCGCCGAGGCCGGCAGGGGCCTCGCCATGGCCGCCGCGCGCACACCGTTGTCCGGTGTGGCCGTCGACGCCTGGGGCGTGGACTACGCCCTGCTCGACGAGCATGACCGGATGCTGGGCCTGCCCTTCCACTATCGCGACCGGCGCACTCGGGGGATGGTGGAGCGAGCGCACTCACGGGTGCCCCGGGACGAGCTGTACGCGACGACCGGCATACAGACGATGCCGATCAACACGATCTTCCAGCTGCTCGCCGACGAGGGCTCGGCCGCCCTCGCCGCCGCACGGCGCATCGCGCTCGTGCCCGACCTGCTGGGTCTTTGGCTCAGCGGAGAGCTGGCCAACGAGGTCACCGCCGCCTCCACGACGGGATTGCTCGACGCCCGTTCGGGCGGCTGGGCCCGCTCGCTGATCGAGCGGCTCGGGCTGCCGGCCGCACCGTTCGCCGGCGCGCCGGTCGAGGCGGGCACCGCGCTCGGCACCGTGTTGGGCCGGCACGGATGGGCTCCTGACGTTCCCGTTTACGCGACCGCCGGCCACGACACGGCTGCGGCCTTCGCCGCCGTGCCGTTCAGCAGTGGCCGGGCGGCGATCCTGTCCTCGGGGACCTGGTCGCTCCTCGGCCTGGAGCTCGACGAGCCGGTGCTGAGCGATCGCGCCGCAGGCTTCAACCTGACCAACGAGCGCGGTGTCGACGGGACGATTCGCCTGCTGCGGAACGTGATGGGCCTGTGGCTGGTGCAGGAGTGCCGGCGCCGCCTCGGTGGCGACTACGACGAGCTCAGCCGCCTGGCGGACGAGGCCGAGGGTGAGCTCGCGCTGTTCGACCCCGACCACGACTCGCTGCTGTCCCCCGACGACATGCCCGCTCAGATCGCCTCGCTCTGTCGAGAGTCGGGGCACGAGGCACCCACGGAGCCGGGTGCGATGGTGCGCTCGATCCTCACCTCGCTCGCCTGCAAGTACCGGCTGGTGATCGAGCGCCTCGAGCGGGTGACGGGCCGTGATGTCGAGGTCGTTCATCTGATCGGCGGCGGCGTGCGCAACGAGCTCCTGTGCCGCCTCACCGCGGACCTGACCGGACGGCCGTTGCTGGCCGGCCCCGTCGAGGCGACGGCGCTGGGCAACGTGCTCGTGCAGGCCCGCGCCGCGGGTGAGCTCGGTTCGCTCGAGGACATCAGGCGAGTGGCGGCCGCCTCGGCCGCGCCGGTGTCGTACGAGCCCGACGGGCGCCGCGACGAGGCCGATGCTCTCTACGCGCGCTTTCTCGAGACGACGGGCCTGGAAGTGGACGAGCCCGAGGCGGCGGCCGTATGAACCAAGGAGCACCGCGGTGACGCACGACCACGAAGATCTATCCCGGCGGCTGGCCGCGCTCGTGATCGAGACCCCCTCCTGGGGCTACGGCGACTCGGGCACGCGCTTCGCCACCTTCCAGCAGCCGGGACGACCCCGCGACGTATACGAGCGGCTCGACGACGCCGCCGAGGTGCAGCGGCTCACTGGCACCGCGCCGGCGGTGGCGATGCACTTCCCCTGGGACGTGGTCGACGACTACGGCGCACTGCGCCGCCACGTGGAGAGCCTCGGCCTGCAGGTGGGCGCGGTCAATCCCAACCTGTTTCAGGACCCCGAGTACAAGCTCGGCTCGATCACCCATCCGGATGACGGCGTGCGGGCGAAGGCGCTCGAGCACCTCACCGAGTGCGTCGAGATCGCGAGCGCGCTCGGGTCCAGCGCGCAGTCGCTGTGGTTCGCCGACGGGACGAACTACCCGGGCCAGGACGACCTGCGTGCCCGTCGCGAGCGCATGATCGCCAGCCTGAGCGAGCTCTACGGCGCGCTGCCGGCCGAGCAGGAGCTTCTGCTCGAGTACAAGCTGTTCGAGCCCGCCTTCTACGCGGCCGATCTGGCGGACTGGGGCTCGTCGCTGCTCGTGTGCCAGAAGCTCGGCGACCGCGCGCGCGTGCTGGTCGACCTTGGGCACCACGCGCAGGGCGTGAACGTGGAGCAGATCGTGGCCATCCTCGCCGCGGAGGGCCGTCTCGGTGGCTTTCACTTCAACAACCGCAAGTACGCCGACGACGACCTGATCGTCGGCTCGGTCAATCCGTTCGAGCTGTTTCTCATCTTCTGCGAGCTCGGCGCAGGCGGTGAGCTGCCGAGGCTCACGATCGACCAGGCTCACAACGTCGAGCCGAAGGTCGAGGCGATGGTGCTCAGCGTGGTCAACATTCAGGAGGCCTACGCGAAGGCGTTGCTGGTCGACCGCGCCGCGCTCGCCGAGGCTCAGGCCGAAGGCGACGTGCTGCGCGGCCACGAGCTGCTGCTGGAGGCCTTCGGGACCGACGTGCGTCCGCTCTGCGCGAAGGTCCGGGCCGGCCTGGGCGCCGCCGAGAACCCGATCGCCGAGCTGCGCGCGTCGGGCTTCGCCGAGCGGCGGGCGGCCGAGCGGGGCAGTGACGCCGGCGTGGCCGGGGGGTGGGGCCGGTGAGCACGCTGGAGCGAATGGTCGACCGGGCCGAGGACCGCTGGCCGGCCGAGGGCAGCGAGCTGCCGCCCGATGCGCTCGGCCAGGTCCTGCACGCCTCCCACCTGCTGGGCTCTGACCGCGCGGTGGCCAACTTCGGCGGCGGCAACACCTCGGCCAAGGGCGCCACCACCGACCACGCCGGCCGCGAGGTGGACGCGATCTGGGTCAAGGGCTCGGGAAGCGACCTCGCCACGATGGGCCGCGGCGACTTCACGCCCCTGCGTCTCGCCGAGGTGGTCCCGCTGTTCGAGCGAGACGAGATGAGCGACGAGGACATGGTGGCTCACCTTGCCCGTAGCCAGCTCGACCCGGCTGCGCCGCGCTCGTCGATCGAAACCCTTCTGCACGCGTTCGTCCCGGCGGCGCACGTCCACCACACCCATCCCGACGCCATCAACGTCCTGGCCGGCACTCGCGACGGCGAGCGGTTGGTGGCCGAGTGCTTCGGCGACGAGGCGGCCTGGGTTCCCTACATCCGTCCGGGCTTCACGCTGGCCAAGCAGGTCGGCGCCGCGGTCCGGGAGAACCCTCGCCTGAGGCTGGTGGTGCTCGCCAAGCACGGGCTGGTGGTGTGGGGCGACAGCGCCGAGGAGGCCTACCGGCGCACGATCGAGGTGATCAACCGGGCGGCGGAGTTCGTCAACGCGAGGACCGAGGGCCGCCCCCGCTTCGGCGGCCCTCGCTCGGCGGCCCTCGACGACGACGTGCGCCGGCGTCTGCTGCGCGCGCTGCTCCCGGCGCTGCGGGGCGCGGTCTCCAGTGAGCGTTCCAAGGTGCTGGTGGTGGACACCTCGCCGCGGGTGGACGAGTTCGTGCGCTCACGCGAGGCGGCCGATCTCGTGACCGTCGGCGCGGCGTGTCCCGATCATCTGGTGCACACCAAGCGGCTGCCGCTCTGGGTGCCGTTCGATCCGGACGAGGACGATGCCGTTGCGTTGCAGGAGCGCATCCGCGAACGGGCCGAGGTCTTCCGGCACGATTACACCGAGTACGTGAACCGCCATCGCGACGAGGACACGCAGCCGGTCGACCCGGATGCGCGCGTGGTGCTGATCCAGAACGTCGGGCTGGTGGGCGTGGGCACCTCGCCCAAGGAGGCCCGCCTCTCACGCGATCTCTACCACCGCGCCATCGAGGTGATGGCGGGCGCGCACGCGCTCGGCGGGTTCACCTCGCTCACCGAGGACGAGAGCTTCGCGGTCGAGTACTGGCCGCTCGAGCTCTACAAGCTGTCCCTACGCCCACCGCCCGGCGAGCTGCAGGGCAAGGTGGCGCTGGTCACGGGGGCAGCGGGCGGAATCGGCGGTGCGGTCGTGAACGAGCTCGCCGCCGCCGGCGCCTGCGTGGTGGCCTTCGACCTCGACGGCGACGGGGCGGCGGACGCCGTCGAGGGTCTCGGCCAGGCCGGGGCGGCGGCCGGTGGAGACGTGACCGAGGAGGAGGCGGTGCGGGCGGCGTTCACGCGCGCCGTCGAAGCCTTCGGCGGGGTGGACGTGGTGGTCTCGAACGCCGGGGTGGCATCGAGCGCACCGATCGAGGAGACCACCCTGGACGAGTGGGAGCGCAACCACGCGGTCCTCGGACGCGGTTACTTCCTGGTCGCCCGCGAGGCTTTCGCCGTCCTGCGTGCCCAGGGGCGCGGCGGGACGGTGGTGGTCGTGGCCTCCAAGAACGCCCTCGTGGCGGGCAAGAACGCGGCCGCCTATTCGAGCGCCAAGGCGGCCGAGCTGCATCTCGCCCGTTGCCTGGCCGAGGAGGGCGGCCCGGACGGGATCCGCGTGAACACGGTCAACCCCGACGCCGTCCTTCAGGGCTCGCGCATCTGGGACTCGGACTGGCGCGAGGAGCGGGCCGCCGCTTACGGGATCGAACCCGACGAGCTCGAGGAGCACTACCGCCGGCGCACCACGCTTGGGGTCGACGTGCTGCCTGAGGACGTCGCCCAGGCGGTACTGCACTTCTCCTCGGAGGCGCGCTCGGGCAAGAGCACGGGCAACATCCTCAACGTCGACGGGGGCGTGGCGGCCGCGTACCCCCGCTAGTAACTAGGAGCGCTCAGGGTCCCGGGCGAGCGAGCCCTCGTTCGGCTCCCACAGCTGGATGCGGTTGCCCTCGGGATCCTCGAGCTCGGCGAAGCACCCGTTGGGATAGCTCTCCGAGTGAGGCTCCACTGCCACCCCGGCGGCGCGCAGGGCGTCCACCACGCCGTCGAGATCGTCGACTCGGAAGTTGATCTTCCAGGTCCTGTCCGGCCCCCCGAACGAGTCGGAGTCCGGCGAGAAGGCGGCGAATACCGTCTCCCCGCGGTCCTGAAACCAGCCCGGATCCGCGTACTCGCGCGACTCGAGCATGATCACGCCGAAGCGGTCGGCGTACCAGCGGTTGAGCGCGTCGGGGTCGCGGGCGCGGAAGAAGAAGCCGCCGATCCCCGTGACCCGAGCCATCACGCCACCCTAACGACGAGGGCCCCGCCGAAGCGGGGCCCTCGAAAGACTGCGGCCGGAGCTTCGGAGGCTCCGGAAGCGGTCTACATCATGCCGTCCATTCCGCCCATGCCGCCGCCGGGCATGCCGGCGCCTTCCTTCTCGGGCATCTCGGCCACGATCGCCTCGGTGGTGAGGATGTTCTTGCCGATCGAAGCCGCGTTCTGCAGCGCGGAGCGCGTGACCATCGCGGGGTCGATGACGCCGCCTGCCACCAGGTCGACGATCTCGCCCGTATCGGCGTTCAGGCCGGTGTTCTTGCCCTTGGCCTTGCGGACGTCGTTGACGACGACCGAGCCCTCGAGGCCCGCGTTGTCAGCGATCTGACGCAGCGGCTCCTCCAGCGCGCGGTAGACGATCTGGGCGCCGGTCTTCTCGTCGCCCTCGAAGGCGTCGATCTTGATGGCGTCCTGCGAGCGCAGCAGCGCCACGCCGCCGCCCGGGACGATGCCCTCCTCGAGGGCGGCCCGGGTGGCCTGCAGCGCGTCCTCCACGCGGTGCTTCTTCTCCTTCATCTCCGTCTCGGTGGCCGCGCCGACCTTGACGACAGCCACGCCGCCGGCCAGCTTGGCCAGCCGCTCCTGCAGCTTCTCGCGGTCGAAGTCCGAGTCGGTGCTCTCGATCTCGTTCTTGATCTGGTTGATCCGGCCCTTGATGGCGTCGGACTCACCGGCACCGTCGACGATCGTGGTCGTGTCCTTGGTGACCACCACGCGACGGGCACGGCCCAGCTGCGAGAGCTGGGTGTTCTCGAGCTTGAGGCCCATCTCCTCGGTGATGACCTCGCCGCCGGTGAGAATGGCGATGTCCTCGAGCATGCGCTTGCGGCGGTCGCCGAAGCCCGGCGCCTTGACCGCCACACCGGTGAAGGTGCCGCGCAGCTTGTTGACCACGAACGTGGCGAGGGACTCGCCCTCCACGTCCTCGGCGACGACCACGATCGGCTTGCCCGACTGGATCACCTGCTCGAGCACCGGCAGGACGTCGCGCACCGAACCGATCTTCTGGTTGGCGATGAGGATGTAGGGATCCTCGAGGGTGGCCTCCATGCGGTCCTGGTCGGTGACCATGTAGGGCGAGATGTAGCCCTTGTCGAACTGCATGCCCTCGGTGAACTCGAGGTCCATGCCGAAGGTCTGACCCTCCTCGACGTTGACCACGCCGTCCTTGCCGACCTTGTCGATGGCGTCGGCAATGACGTCGCCGATGTCGTCGTCGGCTGCGGAGATGGCCGCCACGCGGGCGATCTGCTCCTTGCCGGAGATCTCCGTGGAGATCTTGCCGATGTGGTCCACTACCTGGTCGACGGCCTTCTCGATGCCGCGCTTGAGAGCAAGCGGGTTCGCGCCGGCGGCCACATTCTTGAGGCCGTCGCGCACGATGCGCTGGGCCAGAACGGTGGCGGTGGTGGTGCCGTCACCCGCGACGTCGTTGGTGGCGGTGGCCACCTCACGCACGAGCTGGGCGCCCTGGTTGGAGAACGGCTCCTCGAGCTCGATCTCCCGAGCAATCGACACGCCGTCGTTGGTGATGGTGGGGGCGCCGAACTTCTTGTCAATCACCACGTAGCGGCCCTTGGGGCCGAGCGTGACCTTGACGGCGTCCGCGACGGCGTTGACGCCGTCCTCCAGTGCACGACGCGCTTCGACGTCGTACTTCAGTTCCTTGTGAGCCATGTGTGTATCTCCTCTTAGCCCGCGACCTTGGCGAGCACGTCCGACTCACGCAGGACGAGCAGATCGTCGCCCTCTACCTGGACCTCGGTGCCGCCGTACTTCGAATAAAGGACCTCGTCGCCCTCGGCTACGTCGAGCGGAATTCGCTTCTCGCCGTCCTCGTCCCACTTCCCTTCACCAACGGCAAGGACCTTGCCGCGCTGCGGCTTCTCCTTGGCGGTGTCGGGAAGGACGATGCCGCTTGCGGTGGTCTCTTCCTCTTCGATCGCCTGCACGATGAGACGATCACCCAGAGGCTTGAGATTCATGGGCACTACCTCCGATTGACGCTTGCAGATTCTGCTGGCACTCTCACAGCGAGAGTGCCGAGGGTTGGCACTCTAGCACTCAGAGTGCCAAGCGACGATTGGCGCTGGGCCTCAGTTCTGCGCGGGCGCGTCCGGCCGCAGACGCTCGCGGATCTCGGAGGGGCGCTCCGAGATCTGGGAGAAATGGACCACGGTGACGGTGTCGCCCATCTCGACCTTGCGGCCGTAGATCTGCTCGAGGAAGTGGACCATCTCGTCGATGCGGCGAAACTCGGGGTTGTCGTGCTCGATGTCCCGGCGCGACAGGTCCTGGACCTGCTTGACCTCGACCGAGTCGATCACGGCCTCGAAGATCTTCTCGCGGGGAGAGTGCTGGAAGCCCACGGTGACCAGCACCACCTCGCCCTTGCGGTACTTGTGGCCCTTGTCGCCCAGCCGGATGGTGGCCGTCTTCCGGCCGCGCTTGAGCTGGTCGATGAAGACCGGCGAGTAGAAGTTGAGGACCAACACGGGCCGCCAGCCTACTTCACTCGTCCTGCACCAGCGGCACGAAGCGAACGGAGGCCACGGCCTCCTCGGCTCCGTCCCGAAAGCGCATGAGGAGCTCGCGGCCGTCGCGGTCCACCGGGCACACCAGCGCGGCACCCGGGGCGAGCTGGTCGAACAGCGCCTGCGGCGGGGCCTGCCCGGCGGTGGCGGTGACGGAGATGCCGCCGAAGGGCGCATGTTCGGGGGCGCCGCGCGATCCGTCGCCGACCAGCACCTCGACGTTGTCGTAGCCGAGCTCGTCGAGCACAGCCCGGGACTGTTCGGCCAGCCGCTCGAACCGCTCGATCGTCACCACCTGCCGGCAGAGCTCGGCCAGGACCGCGGCCGCATAGCCCGAGCCGGTGCCCACCTCGAGAACGCGCTCGGAGCCGTCGAGCTCGAGCAGCTGAGCCATGCAGGCGACGATCCAGGGCTGGGACATGGTCTGTCCTTCGTCGATTCGCACCGCGCCGTCGCGGTATGCGCGGCGACGCTGGTCACCGGGGAGAAACAGCTCGCGCGGCACCCGGCTCATCGCGGTGAGCACGCGCTCGTCGTCGATCCCGCGCCGGCGCAGCTGGCGCTGCACCATGCGGCGCCGCTCAGTGGATGTAGTTCCGGAGTCGTCCGGGGTCATGGACGGTCACCTTTCCCCGGCCCAGCGTGACCACTCCCTCTCGCTCGAGCGTGGCCAGGAAACGGCTCGCGCTCTCGCGGGAGGTGCCGGCGAGGTGGGCGATCTCCGCCTGCGTGGAGCGGATCAGCACGTCCTCGTCCGGGGCGCCGTCCTCCTGACGGGCGACCGCCTGGGCCAGCAGGGCGCTCGCCACACGCCCCGCGACGGTCTGGAACGACTGCTGGAGCAGCCGCTCGTTGGTCCTCGACACCCGTTCCGCGAGCGCCGCCAGCAGCTTCAGTGAGAGATCGGGATTACGGCGGATCAGCCGCTGCATGTCCCCCGCGAGGAGAGCCACCGCCGCGGTGGGCTCGATCGCCTCGGCCGTGGCGGAGCGGGTCTCGCCGCGGAACATGGCCAGCTCGCCGAACAGGGCGCCGGTGCGGAGCTCCGCCAGCGCAACCGTGCGGCCGTCCTGGTGCTCGCGGGTGAGCACCACCGCCCCTGTGCGCAGCAGGTAGCAGGTGTCGCCCACATCGCCCTCGCGGAAGATCATTTCCCCGCGATCCCAGTGCCGCGGGACGGCCACCTGAGCCACCTCGTCGAGCTCCCGCTCGACGAGGTCTCCGAAGACCTCGGTGCGAGCGAGCAGGCGCGCGGTTTCGCTGCCGTTGCTCATGGGCGGATAATGCCGGATGAACATGTCCTCCGTTGCCCCACAGGCCGTGAGCCACGCCGATGTCGAGGATGCGGCGAGGATGATCGCCGGTCACGTGCGCGAGACGCCGCTGGTGTCCGCGGGCGAGCTCGGGCGCCGGGTGGGCCGCCGAGTGCTGCTCAAGGCGGAGAACCTCCAGCTCACGGGGTCGTTCAAGGCTCGCGGGGCCACCAACACCATCCGGCGGCTCTCCCCGCAGGACCTCGAGTGCGGTGTGGTGGCAGCCAGCGCCGGCAACCACGCGCAGGCCGTGGCCTTCGCCGCTCGCGATGCCGGTGCGCGCGCGGTGCTGGTGATGCCCGAGCAGGCGCCGCTGGCCAAGGTCGCGGCGGTGCGCCAGTACGGGGGCGACGTGCGCTTCGTGGAGGGCGGCTACGACGAGGCCCAGACGGAGGCTCGCCGCCTGGCCGAGGACGAGGGCATGACGGTCGTGCACGCCTTCGACCAGCCGCTGGTGGTGGCCGGTCAGGGAACGATCGGACTCGAGATCGCCCGCCAGGGGCCGGAGATCGGCTCGATCGTGGTGCCTCTGGGCGGCGGCGGCCTGGCCAGCGGCATCGCCCTGGCCGTGGCCACCGCGCTTCCGGGCGTCCGGGTCATCGGCGTGCAGGCCGAGGCGTGCGCCCCCTACATCGATTCGCTCGCGGCGCACAGGCCGGTGGGAGCGCGGTCGGCCAACACGATCTGCGACGGCATCGCCGTCAAGCGTCCCGGCGACTTCACGCTGCCCCTGGTGGAGCGCTACGTGGACGAGGTGGTGACCGTGTCCGACGACGAGGTGGCCGAGGCGATGGTGCTTCTGCTCGAGCGCTCGAAGCTCGTGGTGGAGGGTGCCGGCGCGGTGGCGGTCGCGGCGCTCATGCAAGGCCGGGTGCGCCCCAGCGGAGACGGCGACGTGTGCGCGGTGCTGTCGGGCGGCAACGTCGACGCCTCACTCCTGTCGGAGTGCATCCGCCTCGGCGAGACCGCGGCCGGCCGCCGCATGGTGCTCTCCTTCGTAGTGCCCGACCGCCCGGGTGCGCTGGCCGGTCTCCTGCGGCTCGTGGCCGACTGCGGCGCCAACGTCGTAGACGTCGAGCACCTGCGCGACGGCATCGACCTGCACGTCCGTGAGACGGCCATCAAGCTCGTGCTCCAGACCAGCGGGGCCGAGAGCAACCGCGAGCTGCTCGAGGCGGCCCGGGCTGAGGGGTTCTCGGTGCGGGTGGAGACAGAGGCCTAGCGGCTCAGCCGCTCACTGCTCGACGCTCGCCATCCCGGACTCCGGATAGCGGTCGCCGGCCGTCGCGCCGGGCGGGAAGGCCTCCTCCAGACGCTCGAGCTGCTCCGTGCTCAGTTCGATCCCTACCGCCGCGGCGTTCTCCTCGAGGTAGCGCACTCGCTTGGTGCCGGGGATCGGGGCCACGTCGTCGCCCTGGTGCAGCAGCCAGGCCAGCGCGATCTGGGCGGGCGTCGCCCCGGCGTCTTCGGCCACCGTGCGCACCGTCTCGAGGCGCTCGAGGTTGCGCTCACGGTTCTCGGCCTGGAAGCGGGGCAGGTTCGCGCGGAAGTCCTCGTCGTCGCTGATCTCGAGCTGCCCGGTGAGCTCGCCACGGCCCAGCGGGCTGTAGGGCACGAGCCCCACGCCGAGCTCGCGTGCCGTGGGCACGATCTCGGCCTCGATCTCGCGGGTGAACAGGGACCACTCGCTCTGCAGCGCGGCGATGGGATGGACCGCGGCGGCGGCTCGGAGAGTGGCCGGGCTGACCTCGGACAGGCCGAGCCGGCGGACCTTGCCCTCCTCCACGAGCTCGGCCATGGCGCCCACGCTCTCCTCGATCGGCACGTCCGGGCTGCGGCGGTGCATGTAGTAGAGGTCGATGTGGTCGGTGCCGAGCCGTCGCAGCGAGGCCTCGCAGGCCTCGTGGATCCATTCGGGCGAGTTGTCGATGGCGCGGCGATCATCGTCGCGGCGTATGGCGAACTTGGTGGCCAGCTGCACCTCGTCCCGGCGGCCCTCGATCGCCCGCCCCACCAACTCCTCGTTGTGGCCGCGGCCGTACATGTCCGAGGTGTCGAGGAAGGTGACGCCGAGGTCCAGCGAACGCCGGATCGTCTCGAGCGACTGGTCCTCGTCGGTCGCGCCGTAGAACTCGGACATGCCCATGCAGCCGAGCCCGATCTCGGACACGCTCAGGTCACCCAGCTTGCGTTGCTTCATGGGACCTACGCTACCCGCATGCGAATCGCTCCCGAGGTGGCCGAGGCGCTCGCGCAGGGGCGCCCGGTGGTGGCGCTCGAGAGCACGCTGATCAGCCACGGGCTGCCCCGGCCGCGCAACCTCGAGGTGGCGGGCCAGGCCGAGGCCGCCGTGCGGGCCGGCGGGGCGATGCCCGCCACCGTGGCGATCGTGGCGGGCGAGGTGAGGGTGGGCCTCGACGAGCAGGCCCTTGCCGTGGTGGCCGGGGAGGACGGCGTGGTCAAGTGCGGACTGCGTGACCTCGCCCCGCTGGCGGCGCGCGGCGGCCACGGCGCCACCACGGTCGCCGCCACCGCGCATCTGGCCGCGCTGGCCGGCATCGCGCTGTTCGCCACCGGCGGACTGGGCGGCGTGCACCGCGGCGCCCATGAGACCCGGGACGAGTCGGCGGACCTCGAGGTGCTGGCCCGCACGGGAACGGTGGTGGTGTGCTCCGGCGTCAAGTCGATCCTGGACGTGGGGGCGACTCTCGAACGGCTCGAGTCCCTGAGCGTGACCGTGCTCGGCTACGGCACCGACCGCTTTCCCGGCTTCTACCTCTCCGACTCGGGCCACGCCCTGGCCTGGCGCGTGGACTCTCCCGAGCAGGCGGCCGCCGTGGTGGCGGCTCGAGCCGAGCTCGGCACCGCCGGCCGGGCGGTGGTGGTGGCCAACCCGCTGCCGCCGAACGAGCAGCTCGATCCCGGCCTCCACGACCGGGTTCTCTCCTCCGGGCTGGCCGCTCTCGAGCGCGGATCGGTGACGGGCAAGGACGTGACCCCGTACCTGCTCGATCACTTCCACCGCGAGACCGCCGGCGCCAGCCTCGAGGCAAACGTGCGGCTCGTGCTGCGCAACGCCGAGCTCGCGGGCCGGATCGCGAGCGCGCTGGCCGGAGCATGACGACAGCGGTGGTGCTGGGCGACGTCATGACCGACGTCGTGACGCGCCTCTCCGGACCGATTGCCCCGGGCAGCGACTCGCCCGCACAGGTGTCGATGAGCGGCGGCGGACAGGCGGCCAACACCGCGGCGTGGCTCGCGGTGACCGGCACGCCCACCGCGATGGTGGGCCGGGTCGGCGACGACGCCCACGGTGCCGCTGCCGAGGCGGAGCTCGAGCGCGGCGGGGTGCGAACCCACCTCGCCCGCGATCCCCAGCGGCCCACCGGCACCTGCGTCGTGCTGGTGGCGCCCGACGGCGAGCGCACCATGTTCCCCGACGCCGGCGCCAACGACGGCCTGCTGCCCGGAGCACTGCCCGACACGCTCCTCGCGGCCGGGAATCACCTGCACGTGGCCGGTTATGCCCTGCTGCGGCGCGGTTCCCGGGAGGGCGCCCGGGCCGAGCTCGAGCGTGCGCTCGAGAGCGGTCTCAGCGTCTCCGTGGATCCGTCGTCGGCGGCTCTGCTGTCGCCGGCCTTCCTCTATCTCGCCGAGGGGGCGGGGCTGCTGTTGCCGAACGCCGAGGAGGCCGCCGTCCTCACCGGCGTGAGCGACCCCGAGACCGCGGCCGGCCGGCTGGCCGAGCGCGTGCCCGAGGTGGTGGTCACGCTCGGCGAGCGCGGTGCGTTGTGGACCGACGGCCGCGAGCTGGTGCGGGTTGGAGCCGAGCCGGTGGCCGACGCGGTGGATTCCACCGGGGCCGGCGACGCCTTCGCCGCGGGCCTGATCGCCGCGCGGCTGTCCGGCGCTGAGCCCGAGGAGGCGCTCAGGACCGGCTGCCGCCTCGCCGCCGAGGCCGTGGCCTCGCCGGGCGCCCGCCCGCGCTTGTTCGAATGACGGCCCGGCCGCGTCAGGCGAGTACCGACTCGCGCCGCCGGCGTCGCAGGAGGCGCGCCGCGGCCCAGACGATCAGGGCGATCAGGGCCAGCGGCACCCCGACCGCGAGAACCCGTATTAGGACACCGGCCGTGCCGACCAGGAGGTCGCCGGCGTCGCCGAGTGCGTCGTCGAAGCTCCCGCCTGCTCCGCCGTTGTCGTCCCCACCGTCGCCCGCGGGCTCGAGGCTCACGTTGACGACCGCGTAGTCGGTGCGCAGCCGGAGGTCGCGCAGCTGACCGCGCAGCCCGTTGATCTCGCCGGCCACGAGGTCGAGCTGCCGGCGAAGCGCCTCGGCCTCCTCGTCGGTGGCGGCCTGCTCGAGCCGGGTCAGCAGGCCCGCACGCTGCGCCCGCGCGGCCTGCAGCCGGTCCTGGGCGGTGACCTGCTCGCGGGTCACGTCGCGGCCGGTCTGGCTCTGGGAGCGCACCGTGCCCAGCGATGACAGCTCGCGCAGCGCGGGCTGCAGCCGCTGGGTGGGAACGCGCAGCTCGAAGTCACCGCCGGAGCCCTCGTCGCCGGTGGAGAGCGAGGAGCTCAGCACGAAGCCACCGAAGCGGCCGGTGACCGCCGTGATCTCGTCGGCCACCCGGGCGAGCTCGTCGGCCGGGGTCTCGAGCTCCAGCGAGATGGTGCGCTCGATGGCGCGGTCGCGGTTGCCCGGGGCAAAGCCCTGATCGAACCCGCCCGCCTGGCCGGCCCGGGGCGCCACCTCCTGCACCGCGCCACCACCGCCGCCGCCCGAGTCAACGGCGCCGCTGCCGGCATCGTCATCCCCGCCACCCGACTGCGGCGATCCCACCAGGCTGACCACCAGCACGATCGGCAGCAGAATGGCGGTCACGGTCGCGAGCGCCGGGAACAGCCGCCGGGCGCCGGGTCCGATGCCGGCGCCCGCGGCGGTCAGCCGGGCGCGGATCGAGCCCTCCGCCGCAGGAAAGCCCGCGTCCACCCGCGCCCGCAGGTCGTGCTCGAACTCAGAGCCGGCCGTCGGGGCGTCCGCACGCAGCGCTAGCGCCAGCTCCTGGAGCACACGCGCCTCGGGATCGGCGTGGGTGGTGGCCCCGGAGTCGAGCGCCTCGTCGATGGCGAGGAGGTCGCGCTCGATCGTCGCGGTGGCCGGATCGTGTTCACTCATGGCACGCCTCTCGCAGCTTGAGGATGGTTCGGTGCAGGCGGGTGCCCACGTTGGACTCGGACAGGCCGAGCACGCCACCGATCTCGGCGTTGGAGAGCCCGCCGGCGAACTTGAGCGCGACCATGTCGCGCTCCTGTCCGTCCAGGGTGGCGAGCGCGCGCCGTACGGTCTCGCGTCGCACGGCCAGCTCGGCGTGGTCGTCGAGGCCGGGCGCGTCGTGGTCCGCGGGATCGGTCTCCAGCCGGGCGCGGCGCTTGCGCCGCCGCAGCTCGTCGAGGGCCGCGTTGCGAGCGATTCCGAACAGCCAGGCGTCCATGCTGCCGCGGCTCTCGCGGTAGCTGCGCCGCTTGCGGTAGGCCCGCTCGTAGGCCTGCGCGGTCACGTCCTCGGCGCTCGCCCGGTCACGCAGCAAGGAGGCCACGTAGGCGTACACCCGCGGGAAGGTGCGCTCGTAGAGCTCGGCAAACCCCTCGGTCCTCGTGGCCGCCATCAGGGTCACTGGTTCTACAACCGCCTCACCCACGCCACTACTACGACGCGGCGTCCAACTCATCACCAGATTCGGGAACTTGCCCTAAAGGAGCGGCTCCGGGGGTCGATAACCGGAAGCGTGGCACGACGATCCGCCCTCTCCGTCTCCGTCCTCGCGCTGGCCGCGTCCCTCCTGGCAGTCCCCGCGGCTCACGCGGGCCTGAAGCTCCCGCCCGGCGCCGACGCCGCGCCGAAGCTGCCCGCCGGCGTGGTTGCCGCCTCGAAGGCGCCCGTCCCGCTCGGCTCCGGCCCGGCACATGGCATGGCCGCCTCTGCGTCCGCCGCACGTACCGTCTTCCAGTTCACCGAGGGCCCGCCGCCGCTGTGGGCCACGGTCAACATCTGCGATACCGAGGAGTCCCCCAACGCCCTCGGCGTGCGCACCAGCGTGCCCGGCAACGGCAGCGGCCGGCTCGTCTACGCCCGCTACACCGCCCAGTGGTGGAGCAGGGCCAAGCAGGCCTGGCTCAGCGTGAACGGAGCCGGGAAGACGGACTGGAACTACGTGGGCCGGCAGAACAGCCATCCCCACCAGGCCGGCTGGACCTTCCGCTTCTCCCAGCCGCCGGAAGCAACCACCTACGTGATCCGGGGCGTGGTCGAGCTCAGCTGGCGCGACCAGGCCGAGGCGAGCAGCAAGCGCCGCAAGCGTGCCCGCCGCTCGGTGGTGAAGCGCCAGGCTCTGCTCACCGAAACCGGCATGCAGGGCGTGGGCGGCGGCGATCCGGTGGGAACGTCGAAGGCGATGTGCCTCATCTGGTAGCGAGCCGCTGCGCCGTGGTCTAGTCTCCGAACGAGGAGGGTAGGACCGAAGACGACGACTTGGCTTCGCGCAAGCTCACCGCAATCGCCCTGAGTGCGGCCCTGGCAGCCGTCCTCGCCGCCCCTGCCTCCGCTCGCCAGCAGGACAGCCTGTCGTCCTCCTGGGCGAACGTCAACATCTGCAGCACGAGCCAGCTCGGCGCCCGCGCCCAGCTGGCCGGGGACGGATCCTCGGACGCCATGCAGGTGCGCTTCACCGCCCAGTGGCTCAGTCCCGGCGGCTGGGTGCCGCTCAACGGGGCCGCCACCTCACCCTGGCAGTCCGCCGGCTCGGCTGAGTACACATGGGGCCAGGCCGGCTGGACCTTCTCGCTGAGCGTGCCGGCCGGCAAGAGCTACCAGCTCCGTGCCGTGGCCGAGATGCAGATGGGCTCCGGCCGCACGGCCACGCAGGTCACCGGCAGCTGCTCGGTCTCGGGCTAGCTCGGGCTAACCCGGCGTGTCGAACAGCCGCGGGTCGTTGGTGATGACCCCGTCAACGCCGAGGGCTTCGAGCTCGCGTATGCGCCGCGCGTCGTCGACCGTCCAGACGTAGACCTGGCCGCCGGCGCTCCGGACCTCCTCCACGAGCCGGCTGCTGACCAGCACCTGATGGGCCATCACCGCTTCGCAGCCCCCGGCACGGATTCGGGCGGCCGCTTGGCCGGGCAGGCGCGAGCGCATCACCCGCACGAGCAGGTAGGCCGGGAGCGCGAGCGGGGAGCGCAGGTAGTTGCGCTTCACGCGCGGGACCGACCAGCCACGCCGCAACTCGGGCGACAGCTCACCCAGACGGTCAAGGCTCTCCGTGTACATGCTCGACACCAGCGAGCGCTCCAGCAGGCCGCGCCCGGCCAGGCCGTCCACCACCTCTCCCTCGTACCCGGGCAGCTTCAGGTCCACGTCGAGTTCGACGCCCGCATAGGCCTCTCCCGCGAAGTGGTCGAGCCCCTCGTCCAGTGTGAGGCAGTCGCGGCCCTCGGCGTCCTCGTAGTCGTGCGCCAGCACGAGGCGTCCGTCGGGAGTGCGCAGCACGTCGAACTCGATCATGTCCACACCGTGCTCGAGAGCGGCCTCGAAGCTTTCGATCGTGTTGCCCGGCGCCACGTGGTCGGCGCCCTTGTGGCCCACCCGTATGAGCGGATCGCGCGCAGCCGCCGGCTGCTTGCGCACTACCCTTGACACTCCGGGCACCAGTACGTCGTCCGGTTGTCGTCGCCCTGCCCGCGCGCCTTGATCCGCGTGCCGCAGCGGCGGCAGGGCAGTCCCGTGCGCTCGAACACCCACATCCGGCGCTCGCCCCTGCGCAGCGGCTTCTCCGGCTCGTAGCTGACGATGCGGCCGCCGCGCTCCACCGACAGCTCCATCAGTGGCCTGATGCCTGTGACTATGGCGAGCACCTCGTCGTCGCGGACGTCGCCCACCCGGCGCCAGGGATCGACTCCCGCGAGGAAGCAGCCCTCCGACTTCCACACGTTGCCGATCCCGGACAGGTTGCGCTGGTCGAGCAGGGCGTCGCCGATCCCGCGCGTCGGATCGTCCCCGCGCAGCAGTCGCAGGAACCGGCGTTCGTCGAAATCCGAGGCGAGGACGTCGGGGCCCAGGCCCGCGAGCCGCTGGTCGAAACGGGTTCGCGAGTCGGTCATCAGCTCGAGCACCGGACCGTCGAACTCGACCACCTCATGCTCGGCCGTGCGGATCACGAGCCAGGCGCGCCGGGGAGAGCGCCGCCAGCGCTCGCCGCGCCGGTAGACGCCCCACTTGCCGGTCATGCGCAGATGGGAGTGGAGGGTCAGGTCGCCCTCGAAGCGGATGAACAGGTGCTTGCCCGTGGCGTCGACGGCGCGCACGCCGCGTCCGTCCAGGCGCTCGGGCCAGCGATCCTGGGCGTGACGGGCCTGCGGAGTCTCGATCTCCTCGATGTCGCTGCCGACGAGCGCGTCGCGGATCCGGCGCGCGGCGTAGTGGATGGTGTCGCCCTCGGGCACTTCACCGAGGGTACGTGGCTGCTACCGCAGTCAGGCCTGCCCGGCCGGATAGCGATGCGCCAGCTCGGCACGCGAGCGCACCCCCAGCTTGCGGTAGATCCGAGACAGGTGGGATTCGATCGTCTTCTCGGAGAGCACGAGCTGGGCAGCCACCTCGCGGTTGGTCCGTCCCTCCGCCACGAGCGCCGCGACGGTGACCTCGGTCGGAGTGAGGCCGTGCCCAGACGCGCTCAGGCCACTCATGCTCAGGCGCTGAGCGTGAGCTTGCGCGGGCTCTGGCGAAAGCCCAGCTCGATCAGGAGCGCCCCGACCTCGGTGCCCACCACGGGCTCGCCGTCGAAGCGCTCGAGCCCGAGACGCGGCACCCGGCCGCGCTTGACGGCGTCGGCCAAAGCCTCGAGGGCGGGCCGCAGCCAGTCCTCCTCCGGCTCCCGCAGCGCGAGCAGCGCCTTGCCGCCGCGCTCCACGTACAGCACCGGCTCGGCGTCGAGCGACACCACGAAGGCACCGGGCACGCGCGAGGGCCGCCGGGCCTCGTCGTCGCGCTTGGGCCATGGGAGCGTGGCGCCATAGGGATTGGCCGGGTCGGTCACCGCCAGCACGAGCGGGCCGCCGGCCTCGTCGCTGCGCATCGAGCGCAGCCGCTCGATCGCCGCGGAGAGCGCGAACTGCGCCCCGCCGAGCCCCTCGACGAAGTAGCCGCGGCGAGCCGTGCCCAGGGTCTCGAGGTTGGCCAGCTCACCGTAGAGGCCCGAGAAGCCACCGGGGATCCCCTCGGCCAGCACGGTCTCGCGCGTGACTATGCCGTAGCGCTCCAGCAGCACCTCGGCGAGGGCGCGCATGCGGGGCCCGTGAGCGGGCGCACCGGCGAACAACGGCCCGGTGAGCGACCAGCGCCCCTGCACCTGGGGAGCCCCGGGGCGGCGGCGGCGGGCAAAGCGCCGGCCGGCGTCGCGTTCGCGCCGAGCCACGCTCAGGCGAGGTGAGCGCAGCGGAGCAAAGGCGTCGTTGGTCACCTCGCCGGCCCAGACGAGATCCCACAACGCCTCCTGCAGCTCCACCGGCTCGGCCTCGCCGAGGTCGGCCAGCAGGTCGCTCCAGAAGCCGGCGCCCCGCTCGAGCCGCTCCCGCAGCGCGTCGTGAAGCGGCTCAGCCGGCGCCTCTCCCTTGACAGGCGGCGGACCGAGCCAGCGCGCGTCCTCTCGGAAGTAGAGCGCCACCCGTCCGGTGCGCCGGCCGGTGGCCCCGGCGCCCACCCAGACGAGCTCCCCGCTCGCGCACAGCTGGTCCATCCAGGACGGCGAGTAGGCGCCCACGCGCCGCGGCAGGACGTCGCGCTCCCAGACTTCGGGAGCGAGGGCCAGGCCCTGAAGGGGCACGAGCTGCTCACGCATGCGGTCCACGCCGGCGCCACCGGGCGGCGCGCCGTCCACGCCCTGCCAGGCGGGCAGGAAGCGGGCGAGCGCACGCTGCTCGGCCGGCTCGACCTCCTTGCGCAGGCTGGCCAGCGAAGCGCGGCGCAGGCGCCGCAGCACGTCCGGATCGCACCACTCGCGCTCGCTGCCGCCGGGCCGAAGCTCGCCGCGGATGAGCGAGCCCGCCCGCTCGAGCTCGCGCAGGACGGGCCCGAAGTCGAGGGCGTACCGGTCAGAGACGTCGCGGGTGGTGAAGGGACCATGGGTACGGGCGTAGCGGCGGGCGAGCCGGGCCAGGGGCTCGTCGACGTCCTCCAGGAACACGGCCGGCAACCCGCCGGGGGGCACGGCGCCCAGCGCGTCGCGATACAGGCCCGCGTCCTCACTCGCTATCCAGCGCTCCTCACCGCCGATACGCATCTTCACCGCACGGCGCGTCCTCTCGAGGTCGGTGAGGATCCGCCGGGCGGCCACGGCCTCGAGGCAGCGCTCCTGCGCCTCGGCGACGGTCAGGTCCCCCACCGCACGCAGCACGTCGTGCAGGCTGTCGGCGTTGGCCGCCTTCGTGCGCTCGCTCAGGCGCTGGAGATCGGCCTCCACCTCCGCCAGCGCGTCCGGGTCGATCAGCTCACGCAGCTCCTCCTGGCCGAGTAGCTCACGCAGGAGGTCACGATCGAGCGAGAGCGCGGCCGCCCGCCGCTCGGCGTTCGGCGTGTCGCCCTCGTACATGTAGGTGGCCACGTAGTCGAACAGCAGCGACGACGCGAAGGGGGAGGCCCGCTGCGTCTCGACCTCGACCAGCGACAGCTCGCGGGTGTGCAGGCCGCGCAACAGCTCCTCGAGCCCGGGCAAGTCGAGCACGTCGCGCAGGCATTCGCGGTAGGTCTCGAGCACGATCGGGAACTGCCCGTAGCGCTTGGCCACCTCGAGCAGCGACTGCGCCTTCAGGCGCTGCTGCCACAGCGGCGTGCGCTTACCGGGGTAGGCGCGGGGGAGGAGCAGGGCGCGAGCCGCGTTCTCGCGGAAGCGGGCGCCGAACAGGGCGGAGCTCGACAGCTCCTTGACCACCATCTCCTCGACCAGATCGGGCTCGACCATCACCAGCTCGGCGCCCGGCGGCTCGTCGGAGTCGGGCAGGTGGACGATGATGCCGTCGTCGGACCATATGGCGTCGGACTCGAGGCCGAACTCGTCGCGGATACGCGCGCTCAGGGCCAGCGCCCAGGCTGAATGCACCCGCCCACCGAAGGGCGACAGCACGCACAGGCGCCAGTCGCCGATCTCGTCGCGGAAGCGCTCGATCACGATCGTGCGGTCGCTCGGCACCACCCGCGTCGCGTCGCGCTGCTCCCGCAGGAAGGAGGAGAGGTTCTTCGCCGCCCGCTCGTCGAGGTCGTAGCCCGCGGCCAGCTCGGCTGGATCCTGGTCCACGGCCGTGCGGGAGAAGGCGCCGATCGCGGCGCCCAGCTCCTTGGGCCGGCCGATGCCCTCGCCGCGCCAGAAGGGCACAGCGCCGGGAGCGCCCGGGGCGGGGGTGACGATCACCCGGTCGCGGGTGATCTCCTCGATGCGCCAGGTGGAGGCGCCGAGCAGGAAGGTCTGTCCCGGGCGAGCCTCGTAGACCATCTCCTCGTCGAGCTCGCCCACCCGGCGGCCGTCGGGCAGGTTCACTCCGTACAGGCCGCGGTCGGGAATGGTTCCCGCGTTGGTCACGGCCAGCTGGCGGGCGCCCTTGCGAGCGCGGATCGTGTCCTCCACCCGGTCCCAGACGATGCGCGGGCGCAGCTCGGCGAACTCCTCGGACGGATAGCGGCCGTCGAGCATGTCGAGCACGCTGTCGAGCAGCTCCCTCGACAGCTCGGCGAACGGGTATGCGCGGCGGATGGTGTCGTGGAGGGCCGGGACCTTGAGCTCGTCGCCGGGCGCGGTCATGGCCACGATCTGCTGGGCGAGCACGTCGAGCGGGTTGCGGGGGATCACCGTCGACTCGATGTCGCCGTCGCGCATGCGCTTGGCCACCACCGCGCACTCGAGCAGGTCGGCCCTGAACTTGGGGAAGATGCGGCCCCGCGACACGTCGCCGACGTTGTGACCGGCCCGGCCGATCCGCTGCAGCCCCGCGGTCACAGACTTGGGCGACTCCACCTGGATGACCAGGTCCACCGCTCCCATGTCGATGCCGAGCTCGAGCGAGGAGGTGGCCACCAGGCAGGGCAGCTGCCCGGACTTGAGCAGGTCCTCGACCACCAGGCGCTCCTCGCGGGCCAGGGAGCCGTGGTGCGCGCGTGCGACATAGAGCGCTTCGCCACCCCCGAGCCGTTCTTCCCACTCGGGGTCCTCCCCCGCCAGCTCGTTCAAACGCACCGCCAGCCGCTCGGCGCCGCGCCGGGCGTTGACGAAGATGATCGTCGAGCGGTGCTGCTTCACGAGCTCGAGCAGCTCGGGGTAGATCGCCGGCCAGATCGAGCGCTGCGTGGTGGGCGGGGTGTCGCCCACTCCGAAGCCGTCGCTCGTGCCCACCAGGTCGCCGCCTCCGGCCGCGGTGCCCATGCCGCCCACGGCGGGGTCCGTGACGTCATGGGCGTCCGGCTCGGACATGTTCTCCACCGGCACGTGGATCTTCAGGTCTAGTGGCTTGCGCACGCCGGTGTCGACCACCGTGCAGTCCCGCCCCGCCCCGGCCAGGAAGCGGCCCACCTCTTCGAGCGGTTTCTGAGTGGCCGACAGGCCGATCCGCTGCAGCGGGCGCCCGGCCAGTTCCTCGAGCCGCTCGAGCGTCAGCGCCAGGTGGGCGCCGCGCTTGGTTCGGGCCACCGCGTGGATCTCGTCGACGATCACCCACTCGGTGTCCACCAGGAACTCGCGGGCACGCGACGTGAGCATCAGGTAGAGCGACTCCGGCGTCGTGATGAGCACGTCCGGCGGGGTGCGCAGCATCGCCTGACGCTCCTTCTGCGGCGTGTCTCCCGTGCGGATGGCCACGCTGATGTCGCCACCGATGCCCTTCAGCGGGGCGCGCAGGTTCTTCTCGACGTCGTAGGAGAGCGCCTTCAGGGGAGAGACGTACACGAGGCGGGTGCGGCGCGGCTCGGCGGGTTCGGCCACCAGGCGATCGAGTCCCCAGAGGAAGGCGGCCAGGGTCTTGCCCGAGCCCGTGGGGGCGGAGACGAGAACGTTCTCGCCCCCCGCAATGGCGGGCCAGGCCTGCTCCTGGGCCTCCGTCGGGCGCTCGAAGGAACGCGTGAACCAATCACGGACCTGCGGGGTGAACGATGCGAGCGGGTCTGGCGTCACAGGACCCCTGAGCGTACCGTCTCAGGGTGGCCGGGCTCAGCGCGTCCGGCTACGCTGAAGCCACATGAACTCCTTGCGAAATCGGTTGGCTGCCGTCGTGATCGCTGCCGTGCTCTCGGTCGGCGCGGCGGCCTGCGGGGCGGAGGACGAGGGCAACGAGCTGCGCGATCAGGTGGAGAGCTCGGCCGACGAGGTGCGCAAGGAGGCCGAGGACCTGCGCAAGGAGATCGAGGAGGGCACGAAGACCTCCCGAGAGGAGCTCGAGAAGGCCGCCGACGACCTCAAGAAGGAGGCCGATCAGGCGGAGAAGGACCTCGAAGGGAACGCCGACGAGCTGCGCAAGGAGGCGGAGGAGCTGCGCAAGGAGCTCGAGGAGCAGGCGCCCTAGGCTCCGGCTCAGCTCGCCCGCGGCAGCGTGCTCTCGGCCACCACGCGGTGCAGCTGGACCCCGAGCGCGACTCCCGCGAGGCCGAGCGCCGTGATCGCCCCGGCCTCGGGACTCAGCAGCAGCGCGGCCGCCGGGATGAGCGCCGCGACGGCCGGCAGGATCCGCCAGCGCCCGGCGGCCAGGCCGGCGAAGGTGGAGAGGAGAAGTACGGCACAGACGACGACTGCCATGGTCAGGTCTCCTTTCAGAGTCCCTCGGGGTGACGTCCGGTGTAGCCACGGGCGGACCGCATCCGCTCGCTCCAGCGATTGCCGGTGACCTTGCGGGCCGACGTGTCGAAGCGCAGTCCGGCGACGATCAGGTAGGCGTGCCCGGCGTTGGCGCGCACGGTGACCCACTCGCCGCGCCCGCGCTCGCCCCAGCTCGTGAAGCCGCCGGAGGCCAGCGGAGAGTCGAGCAGGCCTGCGGCATGAAGCACGTAGCTGACCGACCCGGAGCAGTCGTAGCCCGAGTCGCGCCAGCGGCCGTGTCCGCCGCCGTACTTGTAGGGCTTGCGCGCGATCCTGTTGCCCGCGGCGATGATGTCCTTGACCTGCTGGGGGGCCGAGGCCGGCGCCACGGCCAGGCCGTCGTCGCCCACGTAGCCCTCGTCGCCGGGAGCCTCGGTCACCGGGGTTCCCTCGCCCACGGGGGCGCCCTCCACGTAGCCGGCGCCGCCCTCGGCTGAGCCTCCGGTGTCGCCCGGGAGGCCGGGGTCCTCGCCGGCCGTCCGCTGAGTGGTGCTGGTGCTCCCGGCGGCGCGCTCGCGCACCAGGCGCTGCTCGGCCCGGGAGGCGCGACCGTTGACGCGCTTGCCCTCGGCCGTCTCGAAGGACTTGAGGCTCGTGCGAGTACCACGCCCGAACTCGCCGTCCACGCCGGTCTCGTACCCCGCCCGGTCCAGGTAGCGCTGCAGCGCGCGTACGTCGGACCCGCTCGAGCCGACGGACAGAGTGCGGGACGCGTAGCTCGCGGCCATCGCGTCGGCGGCCGGGATCAGGCTGACTGCGGCTGCGGCGAGTACCGGCAGCGTCCTTCGCATGCGTAGGTGCTCCTTCTCTTCTCGGCGCCTACGGGGTTAGCTGTCGGGCTCGCGCCAGAAGAGTGGCGCTACACGGCGGATCGCTGTGATTCGCCCCGAACTACCTGGTTCCCCCGCTCCGCGGCCGCCTGGCGACCGTGGACTCGGCTATGGGTTCCTTGCGGGGCGGCACAGTAGCAGCAGCCTCGACCGGAACCGTCCCGATCGCCAAGCTGTCCCCATGACGCGGCTCGCACCTCTCCTCTGCCTGTTTGCTGCCCTGGCTCTGCCGGCCTGCGGTGAGGACGACGAGGCCGCTCCATCCAACTCCCAGGGCGTCAGGCAGGTGGCCGCGCTGGGCGACTCCATCACCGCCGGCACGCCGCGGTGGGATCCCAACCCCGGCATCCGGGCCCAGATCGGCCCCGGGCTCGACCGCCGCAGCCAGTACGGCTACTGGGCGGAACGGGCCCTCCCCGGGACGAGCTTTCGCAACTGCGGCGTGCCCGGCGAGCGCACCGGCGAGATCGCCGCCCGGCTCGACGACTGCGCTCGCGGCGCCGACACGCTGATCGTCCAGGGCGGGGTCAACGACCTGGCCCAGGGAGTCGCGCCCGAGGAGGTGGCGGCCAACCTGCGGGCGATGGTGCGCCGCGGCAAGGGCCGGGGCCTCGAGGTGGCCATCGTCGAGGTTCTACCGTGGAACGGCGGCTACCCGGACGCCGCCGGCGACATCCGCGAGCTCAATCGCCTGATCGCGCGCATCGCGGAGGACGAGGGCGCCAGGCTGATCCGCTGGTACCGGCTGCTCGAGGACCCCGACCGGCCGGGGCGGATGCGCGAGCGCCTCAACTCCGACAACGCCCACCCCTCGATTGCCGGCTACCGGCGGCTGGGCGAGGCGGTCCGGCTGCCGTAGGCGAGCTCACGGGCGCGTTCGAATACGGCGTCGGTCATCGGCTCGGTGAGCTTGCCGGTGAAGGTGTTCTGCTGGCTCGGGTGAAACGAGCCCAGCAGTATCGGGCCCTTCTCCGGCGTGAATTCGGCGGCGTGACCGAAGCGGGGGCGCGGCCGGATCTCGAGCAGGCGACAGGCGGCCTCCCACGCGAAGGCGCCGAGGCAGAGGATCACGGCCGGGTCGATCAGCTCGAGCTCCTCGGCGGCGTAGGGGAGGCAGTTGTCACGCTCCTCGGGTGAGGGCCGGTTGGCCGGAGGAGCGCAGCGCACCGCCGCGGAGATGAAGGCGCCACTCAGCTCGAGATCGTCGTCGCGACGGAGCGAGAACGGCTGGTTGGCGAAGCCCGTGCGGTGCATGGACGCGAACAGCCAGTCACCCGAGCGGTCGCCGGTGAAGAAGCGGCCGGTCCGGTTGGCCCCGTGGGCCGCCGGCGCAAGACCGAGGACGAGCACGCGGCCGCCGGGATCGCCGAAGCCCGGCACCGGCCGGCCCCAGTATTCCTCGCCGGCGAACGACGCTCGCTTCTCGCGTGCCACGCGCTCGCGCCACTCCACCAGGCGAGGGCAGCGCCGGCAGGTGGTGATGCGCCGCTCTAGGGCTTCAAGCGCTTGCCGCTGCTGAACAGATACTGGGCCCACAGGAAGGCCGGCACGGCCAGCGCGGCGGTCACGCCCAGAGAGAGCCAGAACGACACGTCGCTCTCTCCCAGGAAGCCGAAGCGCACGGCGTTGACCAGGTAGAAGACGGGGTTCGCGTGCGAGAGCTCCTCCCAGGGGGAGGGGAGCACGTCGATCGAGTAGAAGACGCCGCCGACGAAGACCAGCGGCAGGATCACGATGTTGTTGATGAAGGTGGTGAAGTCCCAGACCTCGGCGTAGATCCCGACGATCACCCCGAGCGAGGCGAACAGCAGGAGCCCGACCGCGATCGCGGCCGCCAGTGCGAAGGGCCGCTCGACCGGCACGCCCACCAGCAGCACGGCCAGCACCAGCAGCGAGCCGCCGATCATCAGCGAACGGAAGAAGCCGCCCACCAGATAGCCCACGCAGATCTGCCAGCTGGGCATCGGGGCGGACAGGATGTCGTTGATGTAGCGGTCGAAGCGCGCCTGGAAGACCGAGGAGGAGTTGTTGGCGTAGGCGGCCTGCACCATGCCCATGGTGATCAGGCCGGGCACGATGAACACCTCGTAGTCCACACCGCCGACCTGGTCGATGCGGCCGCCGAGCGAGAGCCCGAACACGAGGATGAACAGGATCGAGGCGATCACCGGGGCAAGCACCGTCTGGGTCCAGAGCTTCGACACCCGCAGCACCTCGCGGCGGCATAGCCAGCCGAGCCCCGTCACGAGGACATCGCCTTCACGTACACGTCCTGCAGGCGGTCGACGGCGAAGTGCTCACGCAGGCCGTCGGCGGAATCACGCGCGATCAGCCGGCCGTCACGGATGAGGGCGATCTCCTCGCACAGCGCTTCGGCCTCCTCGAGGTAGTGCGTGGTGAGCAGGATCGTCGTGCCCTCGGCGTGCAGCTTGCGGATGTACTCCCACAGCTCGGTGCGAAGCTCGAAGTCCACCCCCGCGGTGGGCTCGTCGAGGATCACCAGGCGGGGCCGGTGCATCAGCGCGCGGGCCAGCAGCAGGCGCCGGCGCTGGCCGCCGGACAGCTTGGGGGCGCGCACGTCGCTCTTGGCCTCGAGGCCGAAGATCGAGATCATCTCCTCGGCTCGTTCTCGGGCTTCCTGCTTGTTCATCCCGAAGTAGCCGCCGTGGTAGGCGAGCGTCTCGCGCACGGTGAGGAAGCGGTCGAGGTTGATGTCCTGCTCGGCCAGCCCGATCGAGCGGCGGGCCTCCATGCTGTCGTGCGGCTGTCCGAACACGGCGATCTCGCCAGAGGTGACGCGCAGGAGATTGCAGACGGCGCTGATCAGCGTGGTCTTTCCGGCCCCGTTGGGACCGAGCAGACCGAAGAACGCGCCGGCCGGTATGCGGAGGTCGAAGTTCTCGAGCGCGAGCACGCCATCGTCGTAGCGCTTGGTCAGGCTACGAAGCTCGAGAGCGGGATTCTCCTCGCGGAACACGACCTTCGAGGCTATCGACGCCCGGGCGGCATCTGGACGCCATTCGCCGCGATCGGTTGCGCCCCGACCGCGTGGAGCGATGGTCCCGAAACGCGCCGGCGCTCCGCGCACGCCCGAGCCGCCCGGCCTAACCGCCTGACAGCGAGCGCCCGTACTGGCGCTCGTAGTACTCGCGGTATTCGCCCGAGCGGATCGGGGACCACCAGTCCTCGTTGTCGCGGTACCAGTCCACCGTGCGGGTCAGGCCCTCCTCGAAGTGCACCTCGGCCTGCCAGCCCAGCTCGTCGCGGATCTTGTCCGAGCTGAGCGAGTAGCGCCGGTCGTGGCCGGGCCGGTCCCGCACATACTCGATCAGCGATTCGTCACGGCCGGTGAGCGCGAGGATGCGGCGGACCACGTCGATGTTCTCGCACTCGTCGGGACCGCCGACGTTGTAGGCCTCGCCAGGACGGCCGCGTTCGAGAACGGCGTGAATGCCCCGGGCGAAGTCCTCGACGTACAGCCAGTTGCGCACCTGAAGACCGTCCCCGTAGACCGGGAGCGGATCGCCGTTCAGCGCGTTAAGCACGCACAGGGGGATCAGCTTCTCCGGGTACTGGCGCGGCCCGTAGTTGTTCGAGCCGCGGCAGATGAGGGCCTCGAGGCCGTAGGTGTGGGCGTGGGCGGAGACCAGCAGATCGCCGCCGGCCTTGGTCGCCGAGTAGGGCGACGAGGGATCGAGGGGCGAGACCTCGGTGAACGAGCCCTCGGGAATGGAGCCGTACACCTCGTCGGTCGACACCTGCAGGTACCGCGACACGCCCCGCTCCCGGGCCGCGTCGAGCAGCACGCTGGTGCCGATCACGTGCGTGCGCGCGAACGCGTCCTGGTCGGCGATCGAGCGATCCACGTGCGACTCGGCCGCGAAGTTGACGATCGCGTCGGCGCCCTCGGCGACTTCCATCACCAGGTCCCGATCCTCGATGCCGCCCACCACGAGCTCCACCCCGTCGGGCAGGTTCTCGCGCCGGCCCGCGTAGGTCAGCTTGTCGAGCACGGTGACGTCGTGGTCGCCCTGGGCGATGCGCACGTAGGTGGACCCGATGAAGCCGGCCGCGCCGGTGACGAGAAGCCTCACGCCGGGACCCGCTTCACGCCCGCACCCCGAGGTACGCGTCCAGGCCCTTCTGCCACGCGGGCAGGCGGACGCTGTCGTATTCAGTTGTCAGTGCGGAGTTCGCCGGTCGCGCGGCGGGCCGCGGGAACTCCGCGGTCGTGCACGGCTCGAGCCGGCAGTCGACTCCGGACTGGTCGAAGATCTCCTGGGCGAAGGCGAACCACGAGCACGAGCCGCCACCCGCCAGGTGCCGCACGCCCCGCTCGCCGCCGTGGGCCAGGCGCACGAGACCCTCGGCCAGGTGGCCGGTGAAGGTCGGGCACCCCAGCTGGTCGTCGACCACGCGAAGCTCGTCTCGCTCATCACCGAGGCGAAGCATGGTGGCGACGAAGTTCGCCCCCCCGGCGCCGAACAACCATGAGCTGCGCACGATGAGGTGGTCGGGGTTGGCCTCGGCCACCGCCTGCTCACCCGCGAGCTTCGAGCGCCCGTACTCCTGCAGCGGACCCACGGGATCGGACTCGACCCAGGGCTCCCTCTTGGCACCGTCGAAGACGTAGTCGGTCGATACGTGCACCACCCGGCCCGCCGACCGGGCCACGTTGGCCGCGCCGTCGCGGTTGACCCGCGTCGCCGTCTCGGCCTGATCCTCCGCTCCGTCCACGTCGGTCCAGGCCGCGCAGTTGATGACCAGGTCGCCGGGGCCGATCGCCGCCTGCACAGCGTCGAAGTCGGTCACGTCGAGCTCGGCGCGCGAGAAACCCACCGCGTCGGCGCCCGCCACCCTCATCACGTCCTGCCCGAGCATGCCGCCCGCGCCTGTGACCACCAGCCTCACAGGATCTGCACGTCCGCGTTGTCGCCCACCACGAAGCGGTACGCCTTGGGCAGCGCCGGCCCGCGGCAGATCGAGACGTTGCGGCCGATCAGGCTGGCCTCGATGCGGTACTCGAGGTCCGCGATGTGCGAGCCCGACAGGACGATCGAGTGCTCGAGCTCGGCTCGCTCGATCACCACGTTGTCGCCCACGGCGGTATACGGCCCGATGTAGGCGTCCTTGATCCGGGTGCCGTTGCCGATGATGGCGGGCCCACGGACGGTGGCTCCCTCGAGCACCGCGCCTTGCTCGATCACCACACGCCCCTCCACGCGGCTCTGGCTGAGCTCACCCTCCACCCGCTCGGGCAGTTCGTCGAGGATCAGCCGGTTGGCCTCCAGCATGTCCTGCACCTGTCCCGTGTCCTTCCACCAGCCCTGGACGATGTGCGGGTCCACGCGCGAGCCGCCGTCGACGAGGGTCTGAATGGCGTCGGTGATCTCGAGCTCGTTGCGCCAGGACGGCTCGATCGCGCGAGCGGCCTCGAAGATCGCCGAGGTGAACATGTAGACCCCGACGAGGGCGAGGTCGGACTTGGGCTCGGTGGGCTTCTCCACCAGCCGGGACACCCGCCCGTCGCCGTTGAGCTCGGCCACGCCGTAGGACTCCGGGTCGGGCACCGGGGTGAGGAGGATGAGGGCGTCCGGCTCCTCTGCGCGGAAGGTGTCCACCAGCGCCACGATGCCGTCGCGCAGGAGGTTGTCGCCGAGGTACATGACGAACGGGTCGTCGCCCAGGTAGGGCTCGGCGGTGAGCACGGCGTGAGCGAGCCCGAGCGGAGCGTCCTGCTCGATGTACTCGATCGAGATGCCGAACCGCGAGCCGTCGCCGGCCGCCTCGCGGATCTCGGCGCCGGTCTCCGGCGCGATGATTATCCCCACCTCCTCGATGCCCGCCTCCGCCATCGCCTCGATGCCGTAGAACAGGACCGGCTTGTTGGCCACCGGCACGAGTTGCTTGGCGCTCGTGTGAGTGAGAGGGCGAAGGCGAGTGCCCTTACCGCCGGAGAGGATCAAGCCCTTCATCAGTAGGCCCCCGCCAGCTTGCGATGGTCCCAGCTGACCACGCGAGAGGGAACGAAGGTGAGGCCCACGCGCTTCTGCGCCTGCTGAGCCACCATGGCGCGCACCTCCGCGCCAAGATCGCCCGCGTAGCGCGCGAAGAGGTCCAGGCCGTACCGCTCGACCGCCGACGGATCGCGGTCCATCTGCACGTCGCACTCGAACATCACGCCGCGCAGCTCGTGGTACTGCACGCCGTCCTCGATACCGATCGTGGCCCTCGGATCGCGCTCCAGGTTCTTCGTCTTCTGCGATTTTGCGTAGGTCCAGCCGCGCAATCTCGTGCCTTCGTTGACAAACCAGAGCGGCACGAGATGAGGCAGGCCGCGAGGGCCGACCGTGGCGCACTGCATGACCATCTGCTCGGCGAGAAAGGCGTCGAGCTCAGCGTCCGACATCTCGATCTGCTCTCGGCGCGAAGGCATTGGGTCGCGCAGCGTATCCACCGCATCGTTTTCCGGATCTCTGGGTAATGGTTCGATGTTTTGACCAACCATTGGGGGGAGACCTGATGATCGAGGTATCCACGTGATCGCGGCACGAGGGCGGGGCGGTCTGCTCGCCATCACCGCGCTGGCGTGCGTGCTGTCGGCGCTGTTCGCCGGTTCCGCCGCCGCCGCCAACAAGACCACCGTCACGGCGTCGAAGGCCGTTGCCAAGGCCTGTCACACCAAGTTTGTCGGCAATCGTGCGCGCACCGATGTAGTGCGCTCGAGGTCGACCGCCGAGGGGCTGTTGCGTGTCCGTCTCAAGGGACGCGGCGACTGGGACCTCGGCGTTTTCGACGCCAAGACCAAGCGCTCGGTGGCCGGATCGGCCGCCCTGCGCGGCAACGAGCTGGCCGAGGGCTTCGTCACGAAGGGCCAGCGTCTGCTGATCCAGGCCTGCCGCTTCGGAGGTAAGGCCGACAACGCCCGGGTGTCGGTGAACTACCTCGCCACCCCGCCGCCGAGCACGAGCGGCCCGGCGCAGGTGGTGGACGTGTCCACGCCCACCCGCGCGGACAAGGAGCGCCTCCAGCGGCTCGGCCTCGACCTGACCGAGCACGGTGACGCCGACTCCCTCGAGGTCGTGCTCTACGGCGCCGAGGACGCCGCCGTGCTGCGGCGCAACAAGTTCCGCTACACGGTGGAGATCGCGGATCTGGCCAAGCGAAACGAGGCCAACCGCCGTGCCGACCGGCGCTATCAGGCGCGTGTGGCTCAGGTCGGCAGCCAGCTGCCGAGCGGTCGCACGACCTATCGCCGTCTACCCGACTACGAGTTCGAGCTGAAGCTGCTGGCCAACCGCTACAGCGACCTGGTCAAGCCGATCACGCTCGACTACCGGACGCATCTCGGCCGTGACGTGATGGGGATCGAGATCGCCACGGATCCGTACAACACCCGCGACGGCAAGCCCATCTTCCTGAACATGGGCGTGCATCACGCGCGGGAATGGCCTTCGTCCGAGCACGCGCTCGAGTGGGCCTACGACCTCCTGACCAACTACGGCCAGGAGCGGCGGACCACCCGGCTGGTGAGGGACACCCGCAACATCGTCGTCCCGATCGTCAACCCGGACGGGTTCAACATCTCCCGCGAGGCGCCGGACTTCCCGCCGGCGACCGAGTTCGGGCGCTTCTCGTACGAGATGAAGCGCAAGAACTGCTGGCCCGACCCGGACGCGACCGGGCCGTGCAACGCCAGTTCGCGCGGGAGCCTGCTCGGGGTCGACCCCAACCGCAACTACGGCGGCTTCTGGGGCGGCGCGGGTGCCAGCACCGATCCGGACGACAACACGTTCCGCGGAACGATGCCGTTCTCGGAGCCCGAGACGCAGAACATCCGCGATCTCCACTCCGAGCGGCAGATCACCAACCTCATCTCGAACCACACGTACTCGAACCTCGTGCTGCGCCCGCCGGGCGTGGCCGATACCGGCTTCCCGCTGGAGGAGCCGCTGCTGCGAGGGCTCGGTGCGGAGATGACCAGCCACAACAACTACGCCAACGATCCGAGCTTCGAGCTCTACGACACCACAGGCGCGACGGAGGACTGGACGTTCTGGACCGCCGGCGGCCTCGGCTACACGTTCGAAATCGGGCCGAATCGAGTTCCACCCGCCGTACCAGACCGGCGTGGTGGCCGAGTACCTCGGTCTGGCTCCCGCGGCCGGCGCCGGCCAGGGCGGCAACCGCGAGGCCTACTACGAGATGCTCGAGGCCACGGCCAACTCCCGTTACCACTCGCTGGTCACGGGCCGCGCCCCGGAGGGGGTGAACCTGAAGGTCAAGAAGAGCTTCATGACCGCCACCTCCCCGGTGTGGAACGACGACTTCGGCAACGACATCGGCAACCCGATGCTGTTCCCGGATTCGCTGGAGAGCTACTACCGGTCAGAGGGTGGCCGCTTCCAGTGGCACATGAACCCGTCGACGCGGCCGGTGGTGGCCGGGCGCTCCGGACGGGACGCCACCGGTCCGCCGCAGGCTCAGATCACCCTGCCCAACCCGGCCGGCCAGCCCGTGGAGAACACGGGCTACCCGGACGGCGCCTACGAGGCCGTTCCGTTCACGGTTCAGGGTCCGCCCGCCGTGGACAACGGCCGGCTGACGGTGCACATCGAGTGGACCAACCCGGACACCGACTGGGACCTGTACATCGTCGACGCCGCGGGCGAGGTAGTCACCTCATCCGCCTCGTTCGGCGACACGACCGAGGACGCGGTGTTGTTCGATCCGCCTCCGGGTCAGTACACGGCCCACGTGGTCAACTACGACCAGGTCGACGGGCAGCCGTACGACGACTGGTCGAACGGCTACGCGGCCTTCCAGAGCCCGCAGCCGACGGTGATCGGGCCGCAGGAGGCCTGGCAGCTGAGCTGCGAGGACGCGGACGGTCGGGTGCTGGCCACCCGCAACCTCGTGGTCGACCGCGGCGATCGAGTGAACATCGGTCGCTTCTGCGGTGGAGCCATGGCGGCCAAGGTCAGCGCCAAGCGCAGCCGCTAGACGGAAACCGACAGAAGCTGGACTGGACGCGCCGCCTTCGGGCGGCGCGTCTCGTCTGGTACCGCGGACGCGCTCAGCGCTTGACCACGCCGGCCAGCGCCTCGGCGGCGTCCAGCACGGCCTGGCGGGCCTCCTCGGGCTCGAGCACGACGGCGTCGCCGCCCTCCTTGAGGATCTCCCGGGCCAGCCATTCGTGTGAGGCATAGCCGCGCTCGACGATCACCGAGCCGTCGGCCATCTCCTCGACCACGCGACGGTCCTCGCGCGCCCAGCGCGCGCGCTCGGGTGAGATCCACACCCGGGCGATCGCCGAGGAGGGCACCTCTCCGGTGGACAGCCAGCCGTGGAGATCGGGCTCGACGCCCGGGCGCGGATCGAAGCTCTCGTCCAGCACAGTGGCCTCGCGCACCCGGTCGAGGCGGTAGGAGCGCGGCTTGTCCTTCTCGAGGTCCCAGGAGTGGATGTACCAGCCCTCCTGGCCGTTGACGAGCTTGTAGGGCTCGACCACCCGCTCGATGAACTCGTCCTCGTTCTCCTTGTAGTAGTCGATGCGCAGCAGCCGCCGGGCGATGATCGCCTCCGACACCACGCGCGCCACCTGGGAGTCGTCGCCCTTCGCCGTGGTGATCTGGAGGCCCTCCTCGGCGGGATCCTGACCGAGCGCATCCACGATCTTCTGGCGGGCGGAGTTGAGCGAGCCCTCGGGCAGGTGCTCGCCGATCAGGTCGATCGCCGCCACGAGCGCCTTGGCCTCGAGCGGGAGCAGCCGCGCCGGCCGGGCGAAGTTGTCGCCGTAGGGCTCGGGATCGACCTCGATCTGGTCGCCCTGGATCTCGGCGTAGAGCACGTAGGAGCCGCCGCCGAAGTTGACGACGTTCAGCACGTCCACGTCCTGGCGCAGCTCCTGATCGGAGATCTGAAGCGTCTCGCCCAGCTCGCTGACGTCGAGCTTGCGGCCCTCGCGGGCGGCATCGATCAGGAGCCCGGCGAGGGTTACCAGCCGGGCGAAGCGCTCCGGGCGGATCGGCGACTCGTGGCCCTCGTCGTCGTCCTCCTCCTCGGCGCGACGGCGCTTCGAGGCGCGCTTGCCCAGTTCGGGCGGCTGGGCGTGGCGCTCGATCACGAGCTCGAGCCGCTCCCGAGCCTCCGCCGCCAGCTCGTCCGGGCCCTCGATGCTCGCCTGATCCTCGAGCCCGAGCAGCCAGGACACCATCTGACGCGAGTCCGCGTAGTCGGTCTCGAAGATGACGCCGCCGTCGGTCTCTGACACCTCCCCGGCGTGGCCGAAGTGCCGCAGGGCCAGCCAGTCGATGCGCTCGGAGAGGCGGATGCGCGCGCGACCGATCGTGTCCCCGAGCTGCCAGTCGGTGCGGGTGGCGTAGATGCGCGGGTCGAACTCCTCCGGGCGATTGAAGTCGTGCTCGGCCTTGGAGGAGTAGCCGACCTTGCCGCGGATGCGCGAAACCCGGAACACCCTCATGTCCTCGCGCTCGTGCGAGTAGCCGATCAGGTAGAACTGCCCGCCGCGGTAGAGCAGGTGGTAGGGGTCGACCTTGCGGCGCTCCTCGGCGTCCCGGCCGATCGTGTAGTACTCGAACAGGATCGTCTTGCGGCGGAAGATCGCGGTCTCCACCTTGGACAGCCGCTGCGACAGCCCGCGGCCGCCCGCCCCGGCGGTCACGGCGAGCGCGACGCTGCGCTGCTCGGGTGCGTCGAGCGGGGAGGGCTTGCCCCAGGACAGCTGCTGCAGGGCCAGGCGCAGCGGCTCGGCGTAGGCAAACTCGCCGTCGAGCAGCTGCAGCGACATCCGCAGCGCGCCGAGCTCCTCGTCGGTGAACTCGACCGCGGGCAGGTAGAAGTTCTCGGGCGGCAGCGAGTAGTTCTCGGCCTCGTAGTAGCCCTCCGCCGGCTTGTCGACCTTGAGGTGGATGCCGAGCGAGTCGAGCTCCGCGCGGTCGGCGTAGAAGCGACGGGCGAACGCCTCGTCGTTCATCTGCGAGTAGCCCTCCACGTCCTGCTTGATCTCGAGGGCAGACACGGGCCGTCGCTCCGCCATCAGGAACGAGATCAGGCTGAGCTGACGGATGAGCTTCTCTGTGTCCTTGGCCATGGATTCACGAGGATAAGCGGGAAACCTGGCCGTCGCGCCCCTTTGCCGGTTGGCGCCCGCTATTTACGGGGTTTGACCTGCTCAGGCCGCGCGATTGGCGCGCGGCGCGAAGTAGGCCGAGGTGGAGATCCCGCGGTCGAACTCCGACCAGCGGGCGCCGTCGGCCAGCGCCTTCTCGATCCGGTCGAAGCTCCCCAGGTTGCCGCCCAGGTTGTCGATGAAGTGGACGAGCGTGGCCTCACGCGTGCACGGCACCACGGGGCTGCCGTGCTCGAGCTTGCCGTGGTGGCTGAGGATGATGTGCAGCAGGGACTCGGCATCCTCGGCCGGGAAGCCGGCGATCTCCTCGATCGCGCGGCGCACGGTGTAGTAGCCGAGCGGGATCTCGCCGAGCAGCTTGCCGGCGTCGGTGAGCTCGATGGCGCCGTTGCGCGACGCGTAGGCCTCGACCTTGCCGATGTCGTGAAGCAGCGCTCCGGTGACCGCCACGTCGCGGTCGATGCCCGGGAAGGTGGCGGCCAGCGCGCTCACGCCCTGCGCCACCGAGAGGCAATGCTCGAGCAGCCCGTGACGGTAGGCCTGGTGGTAGTACTTGGCCGCGGGGGCCTCGTGGTAGATGCGGCCGGTGTCGGTGGAGGGACCGATCAGCCGGGCCAGCAGCTGGCGCAGATGGGGGCGCTGGATCGTGCCCGCGAGCTCGCGCAGATCGGCGGCCATCTGCTCGTACGGGATCGGCGGACCCTCGGTGAGGTCGGCGAGGTCGTATTCGCCCTCCATCGCTCCGCGCAGCCGCTTGACCGTGAGCGTGGCCCCGTAGCGCTCGTCCACGGTGTAGCGGCCGAGCACCCGGACGACCGAGCCGCTCGGGCAGAGCGGGGCGAGCACCTCGACCTCGTCCCAGACCACGGCCTCGACGCTGCCGGTGAGGTCTCCGAGCTGGAGCTTGATGAAGCTCTCGCCGTTGCGCTTCTGGCGCTGGGAGTGGCTTCGCACGACGAAGATGGAGTCCACCTCCTGGCCGTTCGCGAGGTCGCGAACGAAGCACCGGGAGGGGATGAGGGTGGGCTGGTCCATCGGGAACTCGAAGGTAGACCTGGACTCGGACGGGATAGCCTGCACGCAGATGGAGTCGCCCCCCACCATCATTTCCTGACATGGGCGTGCTGGTGACCGGTGGCACCGGGGCCCTCGGCAGCGCCGTCGTGAGGGAGCTGCTGGACGCCGGCTACGCCTGCACGGTCACCTGGATCGTCGAGCGCGAGCGCGACCGGGCACGGGACGAGTTCGGCGGACGAGCCATGCTCGTGGAGGCCGACGTGTCCGACGGCGCTGCCGCCGCCGAGGCGGTCAGGCAGGTCGAGGACCTGGAGGCGGTGGTCAACCTCGTGGGCGGGTTCGACTCCGGCCCGCTCGTGCACGAGACCGAGGCCGACGACTTCTTTCGCATGCACAGCCTGAACCTCGCGCCCGCGTTCCACCTGGCCCACGCCGCGATGCCGCGGCTGATCGAGCGCGGCGGCGGCGCCTTCGTGGGCGTCTCGGCCCAGGCCGCGCTCAAGCCGTTCCCGGGAGCCGCCGGCTACGTGAGCGCGAAGGCCGCCGTGCTCGCGTTCGTGCAGGCTCTCGACGCGGAGTACAAGTCCCACGGGATTCGCTGCAACGCGATCCTGCCGAGCGTGATCGACACGCCCGCCAACCGCGAGGCGATGCCGGACGCCGACTGGTCGAAGTGGGTCCAGCCGGCGGAGATCGCCAAGGTCGTGCGCTTCCTCGTCTCCGACGACTCGAAGCCCACCACCGGCGCGGCCGTTCCGGTCTAGCCGCCGCGCCCGCCGTAGTACTCGAGCGTGACGCGCCCCAGCTTCTTGGTGACCCCGGCGTTCTGGAGAGCCCCCAGTGGCGCGCCGATCAGCGGCACGTAGCGGCCGGCGTAGCGGCGGGCGAGCCGCTTGGCCAGGTACTTGGCCAGGCGCATGTGGAGGGCGTCCGTGTTGCGGCTGGAGATCGCCTTCTCCACCGCGGCCTGCGCGAGGCGCTTGCCCACGCCGTCGAGTGCCGCGCGCGCCTCCGCAGGCGTCTCGTAGAGCCCCTGCAGCGCCAGATACTCCGCCGGCCGCATGGGGTGGCTGGGGTCGTAGCCGTGGGCGGCGGCGATGTAGAAGACCATGCGGCTCTGGATCCAGAGCAGCGCGACCACGTCGGGTGCGAGGGTGAACACCCCGCCCAGGCCGAGCGCCCCGCCCTCGAGTCGCGCGAGGCGCACGTGCTTTCGGTAGGCCACCTTGGCCAGGTGCTCCGGCGTGTGCCCCGGTCCCGCGATGCGCACCCACTCCTCGGCCTGCGGCGCGAAGCGCTCGGCGGCGGCAAGGGCGATGTACTCCGGCGCTCGGTCGGGTTCGGCCAGGATCCGGTTCCAGAGCGACTGGGGCGGGCGCCCGATGTGCTCGATGTGCTCGTCGCCGGGGGCGATGGTCTCGGTGTCGGTCA
Organism: uncultured Thermoleophilaceae bacterium; assembly: GCA_963751105.1. Classification (GTDB taxonomy): domain Bacteria; phylum Actinomycetota; class Thermoleophilia; order Solirubrobacterales; family Thermoleophilaceae; genus JACVRW01. The sequence continues at coordinate 644,926 of CAVVTG010000001.1, forward strand.
ACTGGGCCTTTTCGGAGTCATGGGGTGGCGTAGCCTTTTCAGGTGCAGGTCGGTTGTGCGGATTGCCCGGCGGGCGGCCGGGTAATCACAAGGTTGACCCATCGAAAGGTAGGAGACCCATGGCTACCCAGACTTCACCTCGACACGGCATCCTGAGCGACGAGCTCACTGAGCAGCGCGAGCAGCTCATCGAGATGCTCACCAAGGCGTACTGGATGGAGATCGAGACGGTGATGAGCTACATCGCCAACTCGATCAACCCCGACGGCGTGCGCGCCCAGGAGATCATCGAGTCCCTGGAAGAAGACATCATGGAGGAGCTGGGTCACGCCCGTCAGTTCGGCGAGCGCATCAAGGAGCTCTACGGCGTGGTGCCGGGCTCGCTCGACTTCAACGCCGAGCAGTCCTTCCTCCAGCCTCCGGGAGAGCAGACCGACATCGTCCACGTGATCAAGGGCGTGATCGAGGCCGAGGGCGGGGCGATCGAGCACTACAACCAGGTCATCGAGTTCTGCGAGGGCAAGGACCCGGTGACGCAGGACATGGTCATCGCGATCCTCCACGACGAGGAGGGCCACCGGCGTCTGTTCGAGGGCTTCCTGCGCGAGTACGCGTTGGAGGGGCTCGCCTAGAGCAGCTCGGCCAGCAGCACGGCCGTCCCGAACACCGCAGCTACCGCGGCCACGGCGCCCACCACGGCGGTGGGCGGCCCGCCGTGGATGCCGGTCTCGTGCACGGCGGCGTGACCCTTGCCGCGGGCCAGCAGCCAGCGGTTGACCGGGAAGGCCACCATTCCGGCCAGCACCAGGGCCACAGCCAGGCTGCCCCAGAACAACAGGTCGCCCACGCCGGCTTCCATCGCTCCCGGGATCACGAGCAGGATCAGGTTGTCGACGATCTCCATCGTGGCGATCGACAGGGTGTCCGAGGCCAGCGCGATCGGGACCACCACGGCCAGCGCCAGGCCGGCGCGCAGGAGCGGCAGGCTGGTGAGCGCGTACCCGAACAGGAAGGCCAGCCCCACCGCGAGCGCGATCGTGCCCCAGTCGGAGAAGCCCAGCGCTGTGCCGATGACTATCCCCAGCACCTCGCCGATGGCGCAGCCGGTGAGACAGTGGAGCGTCGCGCTGAGAGCCATGCCGTCGAGCGCGCGACCGCTCGTGGGCATGGGACCGTGGTGATGCTGAGCCGAGGCTTCCATGATCAGCAGCCTACCATACCCCAGGGGGGTATCTGAGATGTTGCGGCTAGCGGACGAGCTCCATCAGCAGCTCGTCCTCCCATTCTCCCGAGGGCTGAATGCGCTGGGAGCGCCGCAGCACGCCCACCCGGCGAAAGCCGAGCTTCTCGTAGACGTGGATGGCCCGCGCGTTGTCCGGAGAGGTGGTGAGGGTCACACGATGGTGCCCGCGCTCGTCGAAGAGGTGGGAAAGCACCAGGCCGAACGCTTCGGTTCCGAGGCCCTGATCCTGGCGCTCGGCGGCGATGAAGATGTCGACGTCGGCGTAGCGAGAGCCCGGGTCGGGCTCCTCGAAGACCTGGACGAAGCCCACCACCTCCTCGCTGTGCGTGACCACCAGCTTGGTCAGCTCCTCCTCCACCTCGAGCGGCCAGCCCTCCTCGGGCGGTCCCCACCAGCGCGACACCTCGGGCGTGGCGCGCAGCTCGCGCAGGCGCTCGGCGTGTTCGGGTCCGAGCGGCTCGAGCCCCACTCGAGGCCCGCGAAGCCGCACGGGTCTAGCCGGTCCAGGCCGGTTCGAAGGGCCGCTGCTCGACGGTCCCGTCGGACACCGTCAGCGCCGTCGACTCCTTGACCTCGTGCCAGGCGCCCGGGAGATCGGCGACTGGCTCGGAGACCACCAGGCGGTCTCCATCGTGGAGATGCTGGAGCCGCTCGTTCTCCGGATGCAGCGCGCGCAACGCGTGCACGTCCTCGGATATGAAGAGCGTGCGGGAGTCGTGCTGCGACGAGTAGCGGATGGCCCAGAGGCGCTGTCCGTCGGTGATGCCGATGGTCATCTGGACGGGATTGTCCATGCCCTTCTCGCGAGCCTTGGCCTCCACGAGACCGACGGCGCGCTCCATAGCCGCGAGCGGGTCGTCCTCGAGGCCGAAGGTCAGCGCCAGGTGGAGCAGCACCTCGGAATCGGTCGATCCGAGTATGCCGGGAAACAGCTCCGGATCCACGGCGAGCAGCAGCTCACGGTGCAGGGAGCCGAAGCCGTCGATCATGCCGTTGTGGACGAACAGCCAGCGGCCGTGACGAAAGGGGTGGCAGTTGGTCTGCTGCACCGGGCTGCCGATGGCCGCCCGGATATGGGCCAGGAACAGCGGCGACTCCACGTGGTCGGCGAGCTCGCGAAGATTCTGGTCGTTCCAGGCCGGGTTGACGCTGCGGTAGCGAGCGGGATTGACCCGGTCTGAGGCTCCGTACCAGCCGACGCCGAAGCCGTCGCCGTTGGTGGTCTCGGCTCCCATGCGGGAGTGCAGGCTCTCGTCGATCAGACCGTGCTGGGTCCGGTAGAGCAGCTCCCCCATGAGAAGAGGCTGTCCGATGTAGGCATTCCAGCGACACACGGCTTCCTCCTAGGCGGCGGGCGCCCCTGCCATCAGGCGTCCCTTCTCGCGCTCGTACTCTGACGAATTCAGCACGCCGCTGTCACGCATCCGGCCCAGCCGCTCGAGCTGCTCCAGCCGATCGTCGGCGGAGCGCCCGCGCAGGCGAGCGGTCAGCCCGCGGCCCCAGCCGCGGAGGCCGGTGAACGAATCCTCGCGGCGCGCGCCGGGGAACTCGCGCGCCGTCTGGCGGCGGAGCGCCTCGAGGCCGAGCGCGAGCAGCCCGATCAGGATCAGCGCGGGGATCACCAGGCGGAAGGCGGGGGTGGGGGCCCAGGCGATCAGGCCGAGCACCACCACGCCGAAGGCTCCCCAGGCCCAGCGCGGCGCGCGCAGCCAGGGCGCGAGGTTGCGCCGGACGGCCACGGCCCACCTGGACGGGCCGGCCAGCCAGGCCGCCATCACGGTGACCGCGCCGTAGATGATCGTGGCCGTGCCCACCTGGACCAGCAGCGAGGTGCCGATGCTCCAGGCCGATTCCGCCGCCGGCCGCACGGCCTCGGTGGAGGCCAGGGCGTTCACCACGGCGTCGCCGACGAGGGCGCGCCCCACCAGAGCGCCCGCTCCGGCGAACAGCAGCCCGAGGCCCGTGGCCCTGAGCGCCTCGCGCCTCCAGCCGCGCGCGAGAAACACCGCCAGGGCGAACAGCGCCAGCGCGAGCACGACGAAGACGATGGCCAGCGTCTTGAGGAGCCACACGGCGTTCTGGGCAGCCTTCAGCTCGTCCGATTTCAGGAGCACGATCTGGCTCGCGCTGTCGGGCAGTTTCTGCTGGACTCGCCCGCCCACTCCGAGGTTGCTCTGGGACTGCCCGAGAAGCGACTTGAGGTCGAGCGTGACCACTCCGCCGGAGGTCGAGACGTTGTCACCGCCGCCCTCCACGATCTGCACGAAGCGGGCCTGCGCACGGCGGTTGGCCTCCTCCCAGAGCCGCTGTGGCACCGGCCGCTGAAGCAGCCGGTCGACTCCGTTCTCGGCCAGCGACCTCAGCCCGCCCGCCGCCGGCCCGGCCAGCACCTGGGCCCGCGCCGGCGTGAGGACCTCCTCGAAGACCTGCTCCAGCTCGCTCTGCACGTCGACGTTCGCGTACAGCTCGTCCACGATGAAGGTCGACACCTGCGTGCGGATCGCATCGTCCTCGAGCAGCTCGCTGCTGGTCTCGGCCCAGTTGTCGGTGTTGAGCAGCTGACGGTTGGCCCAGACCGCGAAGATCGCCAGGAAGGTGAGCAGCGAGGCGATGACGATCAGAGCGATCGACAGGCGCCGGTGCCCACGGGTGCGGGAGCCCGTCATCCGCCTCCGCCCGACCCGACGAGCCCCGCGAGCCGTGCCGAATCGACGGCCTCCCCTCGACACGAGACGCCGAGCTTGCGGTAGATGGCCCGCGCGTGTGTCTTCACCGTGTTCGGCGAGACGAAGAGGCGGTCGGCGATCTCGCGGAAGGAGAGATGGCTCGGCAGGTGGCGCAGCACCCTGAGCTCCGCGGCGGTGAGTGCCCAGTCGGCGCCGCCGAGGCAAGCTGTCGAGCACTCGATCTCGTTGCGGACTTGCTCCAGCCGGCGCACGAGCATCGGGGCGTCCGAGATCCTCCCGGCGGCGCGGCAGGCGCTTTCGAGCAGCTCCGCGGCGCGTGTCGGGCCGGTGGTCCGAAGGGCCTCACGCGCCAACGCGATGCGGCATTCGGCCTCGTACCACGGCGGGGGATCCGGCAGGCGGCCGAGCAGCTCGAGGGCCCGGTGCGAATCGCCCCCGACGGCGAGCACCAGCGCGGCCAGGGGTTCGCCGGCCAGGTCGCAGCGCTCAATCTGGGCCCTGGCGTGTGCGGCCAGCGTCGCCGCCCGCCCAGCGTCGCCCTCGTCGCCTGCCATCAGCGCGAGCTGAGCGAGACACAGGGCCTGTACGAGCGGCGCCCCGGCGGCAGCCCGATGGCCGCCCTGTTCGAGGCGAGCGCGCGCGGCGGCCGTCTCGCCGGCCAGGCTGAGCGCCACCCCCTCGTAGAACAGGCACATCGGGATCCAGGGACTGCTGGCCTCGAAGTGCTCCCGGGCGTGCGCCGCGTCGGCGCCCATCCGCTGGATCCCGTCGCGTGCGAGGCCCGCCCGGACGAGCGCCCCGCCGGCCTCGATCCGCTGCCGTTCGCCACGAGGAGGAGCCGGCTTGGCCCCCGAGGCGAGCACCGTCGTCCAGAGCTCGGCCTCGTGGGAGTCGCCCTGCATGAGTGCGCAGCCGGCAGACACGAGCGCCAGTGCCGGTGTCTCCGCCAGTTGCCGCTCGTCCAGCTCGTCGAGTCTCGCTCGCACCACGTGCCCGCGACCCTGCGCCAGGCAGGCTGGGGCCGAATTCCACAACAGCCGTCCGGATCGCGGTAGATCGCCTGCGCTCAGAGCGTGAGCGATGGCGCGGTCGGGATCGCCGTGCTTCTCGTGCCAGGCGCTCGCGCGCCTGTGCAGCCCGGCTTCGGCGCTCGGCTCGAGCCGACGCAACTCCGATCGCAGCGCCTCGGCGAAGAGGGCGTTGTAGCGGTAGCTCGCGCCTGCCCGGTCAAGAGCCACGAGCGGCAGGTTGGCCGCGGCGAGGGCGTCGAGGCGCGCGCCCGAGTCGTCGCGGCCGAGTACGGCGTCGCAGAGAGAGCCCGAGAGACGATCGAGGATGGACGTCCTGGTGACGAACTCGAGTTGCTCGCGCGAAAGGCCCGCCAGCAACTCCTCGCGCGCGTACTCGCTGACGAACCGGTCGTCGCCGGCGAACGTGTCGACCGCTCGGCCGCTCCCCTCGCCCCGCAGGGACAGCGCTGCCAGGTAGAGCGCCACCGGCCAGCCCTCGGTGCGCTGCACGAGCTTCAGGGCGTCCTTGGGCCCGACGGCAAGCCCAGCGGCGGCCAGAACCGCTGCCCCCTCTGACCTGGTCATCGCCAGGTCCGTGGTCCGCAACTCGACCAGGCTCCCCTGAGCGCGCAGGCGACCGACCGGCAGCTCGGCTCCGGTGCGCGAGGCGAGGGCCAGCTGCGACCCGGCCGGCAGCGCCTTCCAGAGCGTCTCGATCACCGCTCGCGCGGCCCGCGAGCGCAGCACGTGCAGGTCGTCGAGCACCAGCACGAAGGGGGCCTGTCTGCGCCCGAGCGCGCGTCCCAGGCGCTGGCGCGCGATGTCGCCGGCATCCGGCCGGCCGGAGGAGAGAGCCTCGAACACCTCCCAGCCGACCGGCTCGATCGCGTCCAGCGCCAGCGCCACCAGCGAGACGAGCGTCGCCGGATCGTTGTCGTCGCCGGTGAGCGTGGCCCAGGCGAAGGGGCGGCCGTCGACCGCCGACCATTCGCTCAACAGGCACGTCTTGCCGTAGCCGGCCGGAGCCCGCAGCAGCACGACGGGGCGCCCGCGTGCCTCGATAAGCCTGCGGGTGAGCCGTTGCCGCGGGTGCAGCCCGGGTTGCATCGAGGGCGGCCGGCAGCGGAGATCCAGAGCGCCGTCCCCGAGCTCGGTGCGGCGGTCGGGCAGGGCGACGGCAGGCGCGCCCGTGGACAGGGGCTGCGCTTCCAGGGTTCGGGTGACGGCCAGATCCACCGCCGGCGAGCTTCTCAGGCCGCGCATTGCCAGGGCAACGGGGCACGCATGTCAATCGGGGTGTGGCCAGCACACCCGCCGAGCCGCCCTGAAGGTATCTTCGGCCCGTGATCCGCGTGATGCTCGCCGAGGACAGCTTCCTCGTCCGGGAGGGGGTTCGCGAGATCCTCGAGAGCCTGCCCGGAATCGAGGTCACCGGCACCCATCCCGACCTGGATGCTCTGCTGGCGGCGATCGGGGCCGACCCGCCCGACGTGGTGATCTCAGACATCCGGATGCCACCCACCCACACCGACGAGGGCATCCGGGCCGCGGCCGAGCTGAGACGCACCCACCCCGAGATGGGCGTGGTGATCCTGAGCCAGTACGCGTACCCGGCCTACGTGCTGGAGCTGCTCGACTCCGGCTCGGACGGGCGCGCCTACCTGCTCAAGGAGCGCGTGCACGACCGCGATCAGCTCACCGCCGCCATCGAGGCGGTGGCCGGCGGCGGCTCGGTGATCGATCCGAAGATCGTCGAGGTCCTGGTGACCGCGCGGTCCCGCGCCGAGTCGTCGGGATTCGCCCGGCTGACCGCTCGCGAGCGCGAGGTGCTGTCGGAGATCGCCCAGGGCAAGAGCAACGTCGCCATAGCCTCGTCTCTGTACCTGTCGAAGCGCGCCGTGGAGAAGCACATCCACTCGATCTTCATGAAGCTGGGCCTGGCCGGCGAGGTGGACGTGAGCAAGCGCGTCAAAGCCGCACTGCTGTACCTCAGCCATGGGCAGGAGACCAGCGAGCCGATGGGCTGAGCGGATCACCCGGTTGGGGCGATGCAGGCGGGCCTCGCTCCCGGTACGGTCGCCACCATGAGCGCCCCCGAGCACACCGAGCACCTCGACCTGACCGCGAGGCTCGACGAACTCGCCCACACGTACGGCAATCGGTTCCTGCTCGATCCCGCCCCGGACAACAAGCTGCCGGAGCACGGCATGACCTCTCTGGACGCCATGCGCCTGATCGGCGAGGAACTGGTGCTCGACGGCCTACCCATGCGCAACCTGGCCACCTTCGTGACCACCTGGATGGAGCCGGAGGCCCAGCGAATCATCGCCGCGAACCTCCACCGCAACTTCATCGACCACGCCGAGTACCCGCAGACGGCGGAGATCGAGCAACGCTGCATCCGAATGATCGCCGACCTCTTCAACGCGCCGGGGGAGACCACCGGGGCCCGCACCCAGGGCTCGTCGGAGGCGATCATGCTCGGCGCCCTGTCCCTGAAGTGGAAGTGGCGGGCACGCCGGGAGAAGGCGGGCAAGGACACCACGCGGCCGAACCTCGTGTTCGGCGGGGACGTGCACGTGGTGTGGGAGAAGTTCTGCCGCTACTTCGACGTCGAGCCGCGCATCATTCCCCTCCAGCCCGACAAGTACACGATCGGGCCCGAGGACGTGGAGCCCCACGTGGACGAGAACACGATCGGCGTGGCGGCCGTGCTCGGCACCACCTTCACCGGACACTCCGACGACATCATCGGCATCAACGACCTTTTGGTGAGCATGCGTAACGAGAAGGGACTGGACGTGCCCATGCACGTGGACGCAGCCAGCGGCGGCTTCGTCTGGCCGTTCCTCTACCCCCACACCGAGTGGGACTTCCGGCTCGAGCAGGTGCGCTCGATCAACGCCTCAGGTCACAAGTTCGGCTTGGTCTACCCGGGGATCGGCTGGCTCGTGTTCCGAGAGAAGTCGGACCTGCCCGATGATCTCGTCTTCTACGAGAACTACCTCGGCAAGACCGACGCCACCTTCACGCTCAACTTCTCCACCGGCTCGGCCATGGTGCTCGCGCAGTACTACAACTTCGTCCGCTTCGGATACGGCGGATATCAGTACATCATGGAGATGATGCAGGCCAACGCGCAGGCTCTGGCCAAGCGCATCGCGGACATCGGGGAGTTCACGCTGATCGGCGACGGGGAGGAACAGCTTCCCCTCGTCGCGTTCCAGCTGGAGGGCGACCACGACTACGACGAGTTCGACGTGGCCGGCCAGCTCGCCATGGAGCGGGGTTGGATGGTGCCGGCCTACACGCTGCCTCCGAAGGCCGACCACGTGAAGATCATGCGAGCGCTGGTCAAGCTCACCCTCGGGCACACCCTGGCCTCGACGCTGGCCGACGACATCGCCGCGGCCTGCAAGACGCTCCAGCACAAGGGCGGGCTGCACAAGTCGGAGCGCCGGCGCGTGAAGACCAGCGTCGGCTACTGAGCTAGGAGTGGTCGGCCACTCGCTGGCCTTCGCGCCGCGGGCCGAGACCCGTGTGCTGTGGGACCGGACCATCGCGATCGCCTTCGCGATCGGGTCGACGTGCTTCTTCGTCGGTCCCTTTCCGGGCTTCACCCAGTTGGTGGGCTCGGCCGCTGACGCGTGGGTGTTCTTCGGCGGCTCGCTCTTCTTCACGCTCGCCGCGGGACTCGAGCTGCGCGAGGCGACGGTGCGGATGGGCCGCTGGCCGGCCGATCCATCGTGGTGGAGCGCGGCCATCCAGTTCACCGGCACGATCCTGTTCAACCTGAGCACCTTCGCCGCCACCCAGGAGGGCTTGACGAGTGAGCAGACCAACCGGCTGGTGTGGGCGCCTGACGCGTTCGGCTCGACCGCGTTCCTCGCCTCCGGACTGCTGGCCTATCGCGTTGCCGTTCGCTCCGGCCTGCGACCGCTTCGCCGCGACCACGGCTGGCGCATGGCGGCAATCAACCTGGCGGGGTGCGTTCTTTTCGGCATCTCCGCGGTGGCGTCGTTCATCGTGCCCTCGAAGGGCTCAATCCTCGACCTCGCCGCCGCCAACTGGGCCACCGCGCTGGGCGGTCTCTGCTTCCTGATCGGATCCCTGATGTTGCTCTCACCCGATTCGGGGGATGCGGCCGCCGGAGGGGGCACGTAGGTTCGAGCGATGAAGGACGAGGCCACTGGGCCGGCCGGCGGGGGCGTCGAGGTCGACCCCACGAGCCTGACCGGGCTGTTCACCACGCCGCGCTGGCTGAGGGATCTGGGCTTCACGTCGTGGTTCCTGGTCGGGATCACCGTCCTCCTCGTGGGCGTGGTGTGGCTGGCCTCGCTCACCTCGACGATCGTCACTCCGGTGATAACGGCTGCCGTGGTTGCGGCCGTGGCCTCTCCGCTGGTGGGCGGGGCGGCCCGGCGCGGTCTTCCCCGCGGGGCTGCGGCAGGGCTCCTGATGCTGTCGCTCGTGATCCTCGGGGTGGGCGTGGTGGTGCTCATCGTGGTGGGCATAGCCAGCGAGAGCGCCAACATCGGCGGCCATCTCGACGGCGCCAAGGACAAGGTTGGGGGCTGGCTCGAGGACCTGGGCGTCAATCCCGGCAGCGCGAACGACGCCACCGACGACGCAGGCTCCTCGGCGTCGTCAGCGGCCGGCGCCCTCCTGCAGGGCCTCGGCAGCGGTCTCAAGGACCTGTCCTCGCTCGCCTTCTTCCTCGCCCTGACGGCACTCAGCCTCTTCTTCCTGCTGAAGGACGGTCCGCTCATCCGGGCGTGGGCCGAGCGTCGTACCGGCCTGCCGGCGCCGGTCGCCCATGGCGTGAGCTCCCGCGTGCTCCAGTCGCTGCGCGGCTACTTCTTCGGTGTCACGATCGTCGCCGCCTTCAACGGCGTCGTCGTGGGCGTTGGCGCGTTTCTACTCGGCGTTCCCCTCGCCGGAACGATCGCCCTGGTCACCTTCCTCGCGGCGTACGTTCCCTATCTCGGCGCCTGGTCCGCCGGAGCCTTCTCCGTGCTGGTGGCGCTGGGCGGCGCGGGCACGGAGGCCGCCATCGGGATGATCGTGCTCCAGCTGCTCGCCAACGGGCTGCTTCAGCAGCTGGTTCAGCCCATCGCCTACGGCGCGGCCCTCGGCATACACCCGCTCGCCGTGCTGATCGTGACCATCGCCGGCGGCAGCCTGTTCGGCGCCGTGGGGCTCATCCTCGCCGCACCGGTGACGTCGGCCATCACGAAGATCTCCGCGGACTTCGCGCGGGCCCGCAGTCCGGGAGAGGTGGAGGCCGAGCCGGCATGACTCCCACCGCCGAGCAGCTGATCGGCGTGCTGGCTGTTGACGATCACGCGATCTTCCTCGACGTGGCCCACGAGGTCGTGACCAGCACCCCGGGCTTTTGCTGGGTGGGCGGGGCGGGCTCGGGCGAGGAGGGGCTCCGTGCGGTGGAAGCACTGTCTCCCGACCTGGTGCTCCTCGACATGCGCATGCCCGGCATGGACGGACTCGAGGCGGCGCAGCGGATCACCAGCGGCCACCCCGGCGTGGTGGTGGTTCTCGTCTCGATCGACGAGGGGTCTGCCATCGGGCCGGCGATCGAGAGCTCCGGGGCCGCGGCGCTCGTGCGCAAGCAGGAGCTCGGCCCTAAGCTCTTGCGCCGCCTGTGGCAGCTCCACGGAAGGGGGTCGTCTCCGGGCCGGGGCCCGGAACCGTGCCCACCACCGACGTCCCCTGTCCCGCGGCCGAGCTGATCTCGAGATTGCCGCCGAGGGCCGCCAGCCGGTCGCGCATGTTCACGAGCCCCTTGCCGACATGCCCGTTCTGGGTGTCGAAGCCGGGACCGTCGTCGCTCACCTCGAAGCGCAGATCCCCGTTGCGCCGAACTGAGATCTCCACGGACGTCGCCTCCGGCGCGTGCTTGGCCACGTTCTGGAGCGCCTCGACGCAGCAGAAGTACGCCGCCGTCTCCACCTCGGACGGGTAGCGGTCGGCTCCATCCACCCTGACCCGGGCGGGCACCGGTGACTCGATCGCCGCCGTCCGGATCGCGGCCGTCAGCCCCCGTGCGGCCAGCAGGGAGGGGTAGACGCCGGCAGCGAGCGACCTGAGCTCGTTGAGCGCCGCCTCCACGTCATCCCCCAGGCGCCGCAGCATCTCGCGGGCCCGGGCCGGGCTCTCACCCATCAGGTCCTGGGCCATCTCGAGCCGGATGCGCAACGCCACCAGCCGCTGCTGGCCGCCGTCGTGGAGATCGCGCTCGATCCGGCGGCGCTCGTCGTCGGCCGCGGCCAGGATGCGAGCTCTCGATGCGTGCAGGTCGCGCAGGGAGCTCTGAACCCTGGCGGCCAGGCGATAGTTGTCGTCCCACACGAAGGCGTAGGTGCCGACGGCCTCGACGAACGCGTGCTGATGCTCCAGGGCCTCGTCGTGGATCAGTGCGGCCACCGGGCCATGGTCGTCGAAGACCTGCGTGCTCGACCGGCCCGAGCCGGGCTCGGGGAGGGTGACCGGCTGCTCGTCGCCGTTGACCCACGAGCCGCCGTGCTCAGGTCGCCAGTACGCGAGCTCGACCGTCGGATCGCCGAGGGCGTCCCCGATCAGCTCACGGCGGTGTCCGGGCTCGCTCTGCTCGCGCAGGTCGTGGGCCATCCTGAGGAGGCAGTCGGCGGTGTAGATCCGCCAGCGCAGCAGGCCGATGACGAACCCCACGCACATGGCCGGCAGGCCGAGGGCCAGAACTCCCGTGAGCACGTCCAGCACCGGCTGCTCGGCGCCGGCTCGCCGGGCGCCCAGTGCGACGACGAGGATCAGGGTCCTGGCGATCGCCACCACCAGCACGGGCATCAGCGTCATGCGCATGAGCCTGCTGGCGCGCCCGATGCGCCTGGCCAGGTGCACCACCACCGCCAGCCCCAGCAGCCCGACGAGCAGCTCACGCAGCGGCACCAGCACGTCGTCCAGGAAGGCCGGCTCCGATCCGGCGACCATGAACGCGTTCGCCGGGCAGTCGGCGACACAGGTGGAGATCACGGACGGGCTGGGATAGGACTCCGCGATCAGGGCGGTGGGTAGGAAGAGAAGGGCGACGAGAGCGGCAAAGGCCCCGGCCAGCAGCCGGTCCGTCCGGCTCGTGAGCCGCCCGGACGGGAACGCCAGCATCAGGTAGATGAGCACCCCCTCGACCGTCCACCCGACGACCCGGCCGATGCTGTAGACGACGCTGTCGCTCGATCCCGCCAGGCCGGCAAGCGCCCAAACGATGCCGGCTGCCACCAGCAGCTGGCCGAAGCGCCAATGAGCCCCGTCTCGCCAGGCGTACAGCCCCACAGCGATCGGCACGGACACCATCAGGGCCGAGCGCTCCGCGAGCGAGACCCGGTGGGGCATGTCGCCCAGGAGAGTGATCGTCACGACGGCCGCGGTGAGCAGCGCGCCGGCAACCGCGACCGCCAGCATGCCGGGCATGCCGATACGGCGCGCTTCACGCGCGCCGTCGATTGGATTCGAGGTGTAGGGCACGGTGCTCCCCGGACGTCGAATCGCCCGGATCCATCCGGGCGGGCCAATTGCGCCGGTCCGGGGAGACCGTACGCGATCCGGACGGGGCTGTCCAGACCGCGAGAGCTGTGCTCAGCCGGCGAGGATCTTGGCCTTCTCGGAGGCGAATTCCTCTTCGGTGAGCACGCCCTGGTCCTTGAGCGCCGCCAGCTCCTTGAGCTGGGTCACGCGATCCTTGCCCGCCGGGGCGGGAGCCGCGGCCGGCGGTGGCGCGTAGGCCTGTTGGGGCTCGGGTGGGGCTTCCTGCTGCGCCCAGCGGCCGGCCTGGCGGCGGCTCACCTTGTTCGAAACGGCGGTGGCGGTCCCCGCGACCACGGCGGTGCGGGCCATGCCTCGAAGCAGTCCTGGCATCTGGTGGCTCCTCTCGGTCAGCCCTGGTTCAGCTGGTGGCTTCGGCGTCGAGCAGGTCCATGAGGTCGGCGGCAGGAATCCGCTGGCTGTCCAGCAGCACCCCTCCGTTGCGCCTCACGGCGGCGGCGAACGGCGCCGCCCAGCGGTTCTCGTAGACGAGCATCACCGCCGCGGTGCCGGGCTCGATCGCGTCGGCGGCGGTGGCCACGTCGTCGTCGCCGAGGAGGCCCGACGACGCTCCCTCGAACTCCGTGAAGTCTCCGACGCCTCGCTCGTCGAGGTTGGTGGCGTCGAACCCGGAGAAGGTCCCATCCGCCTCCTTGACGACGAACATCGCGTCGAGCACGCGGATGATCCCTCGGTCGACGAGGTCCATCATGATGGGCACGGCCTCGCCGGTCATCGGAGCGTCGGCCGGAAAGCCGATCACGACGATGTCGACAGGGCCGAGCTCGGTCTCGTGTGCGTCCATGCGCCGACCGTAGGGCGGTTGTGTCCAACCGGCATCACCCGTTGTGGGTGAAATGGTCATTCGGGGTCAGCGCAGGATCTCCACCAGGAGCACCCAGGCCGTCATCACCCCGGCGAAGATGCCGCCGACGATGCCGGCGAAGGTCCAGTAGAGGCCGCCGCCGGTTTCGGCCAGCATGCTGGCGCCGCCGACGACGAACGGAAGCGTGCCGGCGGCGGGCAGGGCAACGCGGGACACGGCCCAGCTCCTGCGCTCGAGCCCGCCGAGGGTGCGATAGACCAGGACCCCGACAACGGCCGTCCAGATCAGGCCTTCGGCGAGTAGCAGAAGACCGAGGGCTTCCCGCGACAGGCCCGGCACCAGCACCAGGAGGGAAACCACCACCACGCCAACCAGCAGCAGGAGCGTGCTCAGCGCGCGGTCCGGGACGCCGCTCAGCTTCAGGATCCGCTCGATGTTGATCGACACCGCCACGAACACCAGGCCGGTCAGCGCCGCGGAGGCGCCCGCAACGGCGACGAAGAAGTCAGACCACTCCGCAGCTTCGTAGGCCGTCACGTCAGCGGCTCCGCCGCGCCGCCATCCCGCTCAGGATCTCCATTGCGGTGCGCTCGGCGGCCAGCGCAGTGATGCCGGCGACGTCGTAGGCCGGGCACACCTCCACCACGTCGGCCGAGCAGAGGTTCAGCTCGAGCGCCGCGTGGCGGACGGTCCACAGCAACTCGCGTGTGCTGAGCCCGCCCGGCTCGGGTGTGCCGGTACCGGGGGCGAACGCGGGATCCAGCAGGTCGATGTCGACGGTCAGATAGGCCCGTGGCGCGGCAGCGGCCACCGCGGCCACGGCCTCGGGGACGACGCTGGTCAGTCCGCGCTCGGTGATCTCGTCCATCGTGTGCCAGCGAAAGCCTTGGTCACGCATCCAGCCGAACTCCTCCGGCCCGGGCCAGCTGCCGCGCAGGCCGACCTGGACGATGTTCGCGCCCCTCAGCCAGCCCTCCTCCACCGCCACCCGGAAGGGAGTGCCGTGCGAGACGCGCACCCCGTAGAGCTCGTCCGCGGTGTCAGCGTGGGTGTCGAGATGCAGTACGGCGAAGCCATCGGCTCCGTGGCGTTCGGCCAGCACGCGCAGGGTCGGCAGCGACAGCGAGTGGTCGCCTCCCAGAACGAGCGGCATCACGCCCGCGTCGAGGATCTCACCCAGCCGCTGGGCGAGCCCCTCGTGCGATTTGGCGAGGTCGCCCGGCGCCGCGTTGGCGTCGCCGTAGTCGACCACCCTGAGCACGCTCAGCGGATCCAGGCCGAGCGTCATGTGCGGCCGGCCCCAGCGTCCGCCGTCGTCGGCTGCCCTGATCGCGCGCGGGCCGAAGCGGGCGCCCGGCCGATTCGAGGTGCCGTCGTCGAACGGAGCGCCGAGAACGGCCACGTCGGCCCCGTGAAGCCCGCTCGGGTCCAGCACCAGCGGCTGCCCCGCGAAGGTGGCGGCCGGGCCGCCGGCTGGCGGCTGGTCTCCTCGATCGAGCCGCAGCTCGCCTGTCACGGGCGGCAGCCTCTCAGATCGCGGCGCGCCCCGGCTCGGCGCGGACCGCGGGACGCCGTGCCCGTTGCTGCGGCCTGCCGGCGGGGATGCCTGGCGAGCGCACCGAACAGCAGCGCGACGCCGGCCAGGCCGGCACAGGCCCAGAGCGCCGCGACCGGGCCATTCGCGTCGACGAGGCCCCCGAGCACGCTGGTGGCAGCGGCGCCGAAGGCCACGCTCAGGCCGAGCACGGCCCCCGATGCGAAGCCGGCCCGTCCGGGCAGTGCGTCCTGCGCGACTATCACGAGCGGGTAGTAGATGACCTCGATCGTGAGGCCGATCAGCACGAGCACCACCACCGCCGATCGCCGGCGCGGTCATCGGCAGACCGGCGGTGAGCGGAACCAGCGCGACGAGCGCGGCGAGGACGATCAGCCCGCGGTCGTAGCGGTCGCCCAGCCGCCCGCCGGCGTAGGTCCCGGCGGCTCCCGCGAGCAGCATGCCCGATACGGCGAGGCTGCCCAGTCGCACGGTGGAGCCGAGCTCGTCGGCGAACCAGACCGGCACGAAGGCCATCAGGCCGAACAGCACTCCGGCCGCCGACGTGGCGGCCGCCGTCGCGTAGGCGAAGGCCAGCCAATCGCCGTGGCTCTCGGGCGGTGGCTCGTAGCCGGTGGCCACCTCCCGCGAGCTCGCGCGCATCGCCGCGGCCGAGCACAAACGCGGTGGTGAGCGGCACCGCGGCCACGGCGCCGGCGGCGTCGATCCCGAAGCCGGCGGCGAGCGGCACGGCCAGCGCGGGGCCTAGCGCGAAACCCACGCTGCCGCCAATGGAGAACACGCCCATGGCCGTGCCCGGGCTGCCCGGGCTGGCCGCACGCGTGGCCCGAATGGCCTCAGGATGGAAGATGGCTACGCCGAACCCGCCCAGCAGGAGGGACAGCGCGATCGCGGCGAACGAGTCGAACATCGTCGCCGCGAACAGGCCGCCGGCGGCGAGGATCAGGCCCAGGGGCGAGAGCCAGGGCGCACGCACCCGGTCGCCGAACAGCCCGGCGAGCGGTTGCACGAGAGCCGACGCGAGGCTGCCCGCGAGCACGAGCAGGCCGGCGTCCGCGTAACTCAGCCCGCGGTCTGCCACGAAGAAGGGAATCAGCGCGGGCACCGCGCCGAGGAACAGATCGGCGCCGGCGTGGCCGGCGGTCAGGCGCATTAGCCGGCCCCGGTGCGCGCCCTCGTCCGGGAGGATCCGGCGGAGAAGCGACGTCATGGCCGCACACCGCCCATCGCCAGGTCGACCACGGCGGCCGTGGCTCGCTCGGCCGGCCAGCGGTGCTCCTGGCGCAGGTGGAGAAAGGCGTAGGTGACCTGGACGTAGATCACCGTGGCGGCCTCCTCGGGATCGTCGAACGCTCGCAGGGATCCGTCGAGCGCCCCGTCGCGCAGCAGCCGCACGATCGGGGCCACGAACTCGCCCCGGGTCAGCGTGTCGTCGCCCGGCTCGTGGTAGATCGCGTTCAGTGCGGCGTCGTCGAGGCCGGTCAGCAGGTCGGCACGCGAGTCGGTGATCGCACATACCGCCTCGAGCACCTTGGTGAGACGCGCCTGGCCGTCGCCGTCGGCGGTGAGGATGGGGAAGAGGAGGTCACGCTCCTCGCGAACGAGCTCCTCGCGGAGCGCGGCCACGATCGCCTGCCTGGTCTCGCCGCGCCGGTACAGCGTGACCCGGGTGATGCCGGCTTCACGGGCGATGTCGTCCATCGACGCGCCCGCCAGGGCCTGGCGCCCGGCCAGGCGCCGCGCGGCGGCGAGGACCTCGTGCGACACAGGTGTATCAATCACAAGACAATGTGTATCATAGCTGCCCATGGACCAAACACTCGAAGGCAAGGTCGCTCTGGTGGCGGGCGCCACCCGCGGCGCCGGACGGGGCATCGCGGTGGCGCTCGGCGAGGCAGGAGCCACCGTCTACTGCAGCGGTCGCAGCACGCGGGGGAGGCCCTCCGAATACGGACGGCCCGAGACCATCGAGGAGACCGCCGAGCTGGTGGAGGGCGCGGGCGGTGTGGGCATTCCGGTGGTGGCGGACCACCTCGACGCGGAGCAGGTCGAGGCGCTGGTGCAGCGGATCGATGCCGGTCACGGAAGACTTGACGTCCTGGTCAACGACATCTGGGGCGGGGAGCTCCTGTTCGAGTGGCAGGCGCCGGTCTGGGAGCACGACCTCGACAAAGGACTGCGCCTGCTCCGCCTGGCGGTGGACACTCACCTGATCACGAGCCACTTCGCCCTACCGCTCCTGATCCGCCGCCCCGGTGGGCTGGTGGTCGAGATGACCGACGGCACGCGCGCGTACAACACCGAGAATTACCGGATCTCGGCGTTCTATGACCTGGCCAAGACGGCGGTGCTGCGACTCGCCTTCGCCCAGGCCGAGGAGCTGGCCCCGCACGGCTGCGCCGCGATGGCGCTGACGCCGGGATGGCTGCGCTCGGAGATGATGCTCGACAATTACCAGGTCACCGAGGACAACTGGCGCGAGGCGGGCAACCCTCACTTCGTGGCCATCTCCGAGACCCCGCGCTTCGTGGGTCGAGCGGTGGCGGCGCTCGCCGCCGACCCCGAGGTCGGCGCGAGGAACGGCGGCTCCTTCTCCTCCGGTGAGCTGGCCCGCGACTACGGCTTCACCGACGTCGACGGCTCCCAGCCCGACTGCTGGCGCTACATGGTGGAGGTTCAGGATCCGGGCCGGCCCGCGGACCCGACCGGGTATCGCTGAGCCCCGCGTGTACTACACGGCTCGCGCGCGACGCCGGTACCTTCCCATCGCGCTTGACTTCAAGTTAACTTTAGCTTGTAACTTGCGAGGACATGTGCCCAACCGCCTCCCCCCAGGGTCCCGTCGGAATCGTCACCGGTGCTTCGCGCGGGCTGGGCCTGGCGCTCACCCGGGAGCTGGCCGCGCGCGGCTGGCGTCTGTTCGTCGACGCACGGGACGGGGAGGCGCTGCGCCTGACGGCCGGTGGAGTTGAGGGGGTCACGGCGATCGGCGGCGACGTGGCCGATCCGGAGCATCGCCAGGCCCTGGTCCATGCGGCCGGCGAGCGAATCGACCTGCTGGTCAACAACGCCAGCGTGCTCGGCCCCAGTCCCCAGCCCCCGCTGGCGGGCTACCCGCTCGCCGAGCTGCGGCACGTCCTCGAGGTCAATGCGCTGGCCCCGCTGGCCCTGGCGCAGCTCGCCCTGGCCCGCCTCGCGCCCGGCGCGACGATCGTGAACGTCACGTCCGACGCCGCCGTGGAGGCGTACGAAGGTTGGGGCGGCTACGGCTCCTCGAAGTCGGCCCTGGACCAGCTCACGGCGATCTTCGCCGCCGAGAACCCGGGCCTTCGGGTCTACAGCGTGGATCCCGGCGACATGCGCACCCGGTTGCACCAGGAGGCCTTTCCCGGCGAGGACATCGGCGACCGGCCCCCGCCGGAGCAGAGCGTGCCCGGATTGCTGGACCTGATCGAGGGCTCGCGACCCAGTGGGCGCTACCGGACGGCCGAGCTTGCCGCGTCGGCCGGATGAGCGGCCTGACCTCGCCGGCGTCGCTGGACGCGCACGAGCCACCGGAGGCGGTGAACGGCGCGCGCGACGACGTGCGCCTGCTCGTGGCCTCGCGCGAAGAAGGCGATCTGGTCCACGCCCGCTTCCGGGATCTCCCGCGCTTCCTGGCCGCCGGCGACCTGCTGGTCGTCAACGCCTCGGCCACGCTCCCCGCCGCCGTGCCGGGGAGCCTCGGCGGAGATGAGGTCGAGCTGCGCCTCTCCACGGCGCTGGCCGGCGACGTGTGGGTCATCGAGCTCAGAACCCGCGACCGACGGCCCTACGGGCCGCCTCCAATCGGCCGGCGCGTGGGGCTGCCGGCGCAGGCGCACGCGGGCCTGCTCCAGCCCCACGGCGACGGCGGGCGCCTCGCGGTCGCGCGCCTGGAGCTGGGTGGCCGGCCGGTCGAGGATTACCTGCGCGAGCACGGTCGGCCGATCCGCTACGACTACGTCGACCGGGAGTGGCCGATCGAGGCCTACCAGACCGTGTTCGGCCGCTCCCCCGGCAGCGCCGAGATGCCCAGTGCAGCCCGGCCGTTCACGCACGAGCTCGTGTCGTCTCTGGCCGCACGAGGCGTGCTCTTCGCGCCGCTGATCCTCCACACGGGTGTCTCGTCGCTCGAGCGTGGCGAGGCTCCCTACCCGGAGCGCTACGTGGTGCCCGAGACCACGGCGCGGGTGGTCAACGCGGTGCACGCCTGGGGTGGCCGGGTGATCGCGGTCGGCACGACCGTCGTGCGGGCACTCGAGACGGTGGCCGCGCCAAGCGGATCGGTTCAGCCGGGGGCGGGCACGACCGACCTGGTCATCACGCCGGCACGCGGCCTGCGCGCCTGCGACGGCCTGCTCACCGGCTGGCACGACGCGGATGCGTCGCATCAGGACCTGCTCCGGGCCGCGGCGGGAACAGAGCTTCTTCGTCGCTCCTATGAGGCGGCCGCCGACCACGGGTACCGAAAGCACGAATTCGGCGACTCGCACCTGATTCTGCCCTGGCTGCGCGAGGAGATCGATTTCATCCCATCGGTGTGACGTGGACGGGCGTATGGCCGCCTACGCTCGGCCCCGATGCCGATCGCCGGCAAGCAGCACTAGGTGGAGTGGTCCCTCGCCATCGTCGCGCTGACCCTGCTCGGCGTCGCGGCGATGTCAATGCGGCTGTCGGGCACGCCGATCACTCCGGCGATGGTCTTCGTCGCCGTCGGGCTGCTGGTGGGACCGCAGGTCCTCGACGGGATCGACCTCGAGAGCTCGAGCGGGACGGTGCGAAGCCTGGCGGAGGCAACGCTCGCCCTGGTGCTGTTCTGCGACGCCTCGCGCATCGACCTCAGAGAGCTTCGATCCGAGATGGGGGTGCCGCTGCGCCTGCTCGGGATAGGCCTGCCGCTGACGATCGCGCTGGGCGCGGTCGCGGCGGCGGCGATCTTCGGGCAGCTGACCGCCGGGGAGGCGCTGATCCTGGCCGTGGTGCTGGCGCCGACCGACGCTGCGCTGGGTCAGGCGGTGGTCACGGAGCCGCGCGTGCCGGGCCAGGTCCGCCAGGGGCTCAACGTGGAGAGCGGCCTCAACGACGGGATCTGCGTGCCACTGCTGTTCGCGGCTGTTGCGCTGGCCGACGTGGAATCGAAGATCTCGGAGGGCCGCGACGCCGCCACGCTGCTGCTCGAGGAGATCGGCTTCGGGGTCGTCGGGGGTGTGGCGGCCGGCCTGGTGACCGCGGCCATCCTCATCTACGCCGGGCGCCGGAACCTGATCGCCGCTTCCTGGCGGCAGGTGGTTCCGGCCGCCGGCGCGGCGCTGGCCTACGGGGTGGCGAGTGGCCTCGGCGGCTCGGGCTTCATCGCGGCCTTCGTCGCCGGCGTGGCCTTTCGGCTGGCGCTCGGGCGCGACACCGAGCAGCTCAACGAGGTCAGCGAGCAGGTGGGGGGCGTGCTCAACGGCGTCACTTTCGTGTTCTTCGGGGCGATTCTGCTCGGCCCCGCACTCGGCGAGCTGAGCTGGGAGCTGGTCCTGTACGCGGTTCTCAGTCTCACCGTGGTGCGCATGCTGCCGGTGGCGATCGCGATGCTGCGCTCACACGCCAAGCCGCCGACGCTCGCCTTCCTCGGCTGGTTCGGTCCCCGCGGCCTGGCCTCGATCGTGTTCGCGGTGATCGTGGTCGAGGAATCGAATCTCCCGCACGAGAAGCTGATCGCGCTCGCGATATACCTGACCGTGGGGCTCTCCGTCTTGGCCCATGGCCTCAGCGCGGCTCCCCTTGCCGGCCGCTATGCCCGCTGGCACGAGCGCCAGCCCACCGCGGACGCCGGCCGGCACGTCTAGCGGTACACGCAGCGAAAGCCGATGTGGGTCGTGGACGTGTCCACCGCTTCCGGCTGGCGCGCCGCCGGGCGGAAGCGCAGGCAGTAGCTCGGTGCGCAAAGGTGCGAGCCGCCCTTGATGACGCGCCGCGGAATCTGGGCGCCCGGGTTGCCCACATCGAAGCTACGGTCGGGCGAGTCGACCCGCGGGTTGCGAGGAGCGCAACATGGTCGTCCGGCGCCCGCCCCGCGCGGCGAGTAAAAGTCGCTGGTCCATTCCCAGGCGTTGCCGGTGGCGTCGTAGACGCCGTAGCCGTTCGGCGGAAACGCGCCCACGGGTGAAGTGCCGCGCCAGCCGGCGGCGCTCGTATTGCGCCACGGGAAGTCGCCCTGCCAGGAGTTGGCCATGAGCCTGCCGTCCACCAGCATCTCGTCACCCCACGCGAACACGGCGCCGTCGAGGCCGCCGCGGGCGGCGTACTCCCACTCCGCCTCCGTCGGCAGCACCTTGCCGGCCCAGCCGGCGTAGGCGCCGGCGTCCTCGAAGGCGACCTGTGTCACCGGGTGACCGCCGCGTGCGGCCACATCGCTGCCGGGCCCTTCGGGATGGCGCCAGCTCGCACCGGGTATGTAGCCCCACCAAGCGGCCGCATCGTCCAGCGGCACCGGCCCCTGCGGCTGCCGGAAGACCAGCGCTCCCGGAACCAGCAGTGCCGGGTCGGCCTCCGGGTAGTCGCTCGGGTCGAGCGGGCGCTCGGCGACCGTCACGTACCCGGTCTCATCCACAAAGCGTCCGAACTCGTGCACCGTGACCATGTGGCGGTCGACCAGGAACGAATCGACCGTGACTTCCCGCACCGGACCTTCCTCCGGATAGAAGCCGGCCGAGCCCATTCTGAACGTCCCTCCCCTGAGGCGGATCATTCCCTTGTAGCCAGTTTCGGGTTTCATCGCCTGTCTCCATCTCACCCTCAACGGATGACGCATCCCCTCGGGTGCTCACGTAGGTTCGGCGCATGAGCGAGCAGCGCCGTATCTCGCGTGACATTCTGCCGAGCCCGGATGTTCCGCCCTCGGGATTGACGACCTATGACGCAAAGGACCCGGACACCTCGTTCCCGCCGATTGAGCCGGTCCGGCCGCCGGAGGGCGCTCCCAACGTACTGATCGTGCTGCTGGACGACGTGGGCTTCGGCGCCTCGAGCGTGTTCGGCGGGCCCTGCGACACACCCACCTGCGAGCGGCTCGCGGAGGACGGTCTGCGCTACAACCGGTTCCACACGACCGCCCTATGCGCCCCTACGCGCGCCGCGCTTCTGACCGGTCGAAACCACCACTCCGTCGGCATGGGCGGGATCACCGAAGTGGCCACCTCGGCTCCGGGCAACAGCTCGCTGAGGCCGAACACCAAGGCTCCGCTGGCGGACATCCTGCGGATGAACGGGTACTCCACGGCTCAGCTCGGCAAGTGCCACGAGGTGCCCGTCTGGCAGACCAGCCCGCTGGGGCCGTTCGACATGTGGCCCACGGGCTCCGGCTTCGAGTACTTCTACGGCTTCATCGGCGGTGAGGACAATCAATGGGATCCCGCCCTCTACGAGGGCACGACGCCGGTGGAGCCGGCAAAGAGCCCGGAGGAGGGCTACCACCTGACCGAGGATCTCGCTGACAGGGCGATCGCGTGGGTGGGGCAGCAGAAGGCGCTGATGCCGGACAAGCCCTTCTTCATGTACTTCGCGCCGGGCGCCACACACGCGCCGCACCACGTGCCCGACCGAGTGGATCGACAAGTACAGGGGCCGGTTCGACGACGGCTGGGACCACCAGCGCGAGCGGACCTTCGCCCGCCAGAAGGAGCTCGGGGTGATACCGCAGGACGCCGAGCTGACTCCGCGGCACGAAGAGATCCCGGCGTGGGACGACATGCCGGATGAGCTGAAGCCGGTGCTCGCCCGACAGATGGAGGTGTATGCGGCGTTCCTCGAGCACGCCGACCACCACGTCGGCCGGCTGGTCGACGCCATCGAGGCGCTGGGAGCGCTCGACGACACCCTGGTCTACGTGATCGTCGGCGACAACGGCGCCTCGGCCGAGGGGACGCTCAACGGTGCCTTCAACGAGATGGCCAACTTCAACGGCATGGCCGAGCTCGAGACGACCGAGTTCCTGGTGGAGACCATGGACAAGCTCGGCACGCCGGAGGCGTACAACCACTATTCGGTGGGTTGGGCCCACGCAATGAACACCCCCTACCAATGGACGAAGCAGGTGGCGTCGCACTGGGGCGGCACGCGCAACGGCACGATCGTCCGGTGGCCGAAGGGCATTGCGGCCCGGGGTGAGGTCCGCAGCCAGTTCTCCCATGTGATCGATGTATGTCCCACGGTGCTGGAGGCCGCCGGGCTACCCCACCCCGTGATGGTCAACGGCGTCCAGCAGGCCCCGATCGAGGGGACGTCGATGCTGTACAGCTTCGACGACGGGGAGGCCCCGGAGCGGCATGACCTCCAGTACTTCGAGATGTTCGCCAACCGCGGCATCTACCACAAGGGCTGGAGCGCCGTCACCAAGCACCGCACCCCTTGGGTGATGGGCGAAGCCAAGCTGCCGGCCTTCGACGACGACGTCTGGGAGCTCTACGACGGATCGAAGGATTGGTCCCAGGCGCACGACCTCGCGAAGGAGATGCCGGAGAAGCTGCATCAGCTGCAGCGCCTGTGGCTCATAGAGGCGACGAAGTACAACGTGCTTCCCCTCGACGATCGCACCGCGGAGCGGCTGAACGCTGACATCGCCGGCCGGCCCCAGCTCGTCCGCGGGACCTCCCAGATGCTGTTCGGCGGCATGGGCCGCCTGTCGGAGAGCAGCGTGCTGAACATCAAGAACAAGTCGTTCTCCGTGACGGCTGAGGTCGAGGTGCCGGCCGCCGGCGCGGACGGACCGATCGTCGCCCAGGGCGGTCGCTTCGGCGGATGGGGCCTGTACGCCACGGGAAGCAGGCCGGTGTTCGTCTACAACGTGCTCGGGCTACAGCTGTTCGTCACCGAGGCGGACGAGCCGCTCCCGGCCGGCACGCGCCAGGTGCGGATGGAGTTCGACTACGACGGCGGCGGTCTGGCCAAGGGCGGCGACGTCAGGCTCCTCTGCGACGGGGAGCAGATCGGCCAGGGCCGTGTCGAGGCCACGCAACCGTTCATCTTCTCGGCCGACGAGACGACCGAGGTGGGCTACGAGGCGGGGACCGCCGTGTCGGCCGACCACACCCGAGATCGGTTCACCGGCAAAGTCGGGTGGGTCAGGATCGACCTTGGCTCGGACGCGGGCGATCACGAGGTGGATCCGGAGCACGCCCTCAAGGTCGCGATGTCCCTGCAGTAGTGCGGGCGCCGGGATCGCCTGCGGCTCACGAGCCTCGGCTCCAGAGCCCATGCCCGTCAGGAAGCTGACCACGGTCCCAGCCGCTGCCTACGCTGGGCTTGCGGCGCCCACGGACTGCATCGCTGCCTGGCGCATGCGGTCGGTCTTGCTGCCGGGCTCGTCGGTCCGCAAACCGTAGGCCGCGAGCTCGCGTGCGGTCACGACCTCGCCGAACCCTCCCCAGTGGCCGTCGACGATATGGCGAAGCTGGACCCACACGCGGTGGGCCTCGACCATCGTGCTGTCGCTGCCCTCCACCTCCAGCACCGCGGCGGTCACGCGCTCCACGAGCTTCGCCCGGCCTCTCCCCGCCAGCGGACCAAACACACCCGGCGCGCCCTCGGGAATGGTGACGACCACGCGGTAGACCGGCTTCGGGTGGACCTGTCCACCGAGGAACACCTCCTGCTCGTTGACGAAGCACCACGACAGCGCCTGCATGTGCGGATCGCCTCCGAAGTCGGCCAGCGGCGCGGCCTCGAGTTCGAGGGCGATCGTGGCCAGTTCGGCGGCCAGGCGCTGTTTGGCGGCGTCGTTCAGGGCGCCCTTGGTGGTGGTGAGTTCAACCATCGGCATGGTGGGTACGGTAACATACAAACATGCCTGTACGTAACCTGGCCCGCCGGAGCCAGGCCGACCGCCGCGCCCGCTCCCGCAGCGCACTGCTCGAATCGGCGGCGAGGGGGCTGTCGCGCTACGGGTACGGCAACCTCGTGCTCGAGCAGGTGGCCAGCGAGGCCGGTTACACGCGCGGCGCGCTCTACCACCAGTTCAAGGACAAGGAGGAGCTCGCGCTGGCCGTGATCGACTGGGTCGACGAGACGTGGAGACAGGAGGTCGGCCCGCTCGTGGATCGAGAGTCCGATCCGGTCGCGGCCCTGATCGCGCTGGCACGCGGTCACGCTGTCTTCTGTCGGCGAGACGTCGCCCGCGTGGCGATGGCCCTTCGGCTCGAGTTCAGCGGCCAGGATCACCCCGTGGGGCGACGCCTCGAGCAGGTGGCCGAGAGCCTCGTCAAGCGCTGCACCCGTCTCATCCGCGCGGGCCGGAGGAATGGGACGATCCCGCCCGGCCCGCCGGCCAGAACGGTCGCGCTGGCCTTCTTCGGCGCCATGGAGGGAACGGTCATCGAGCTCGCCGGCCGGGCGCCTCACGACGAGCTGCTGGCGGCGCGTGTTGCCGCCGGCGTGCTCGGGCTCGATCCTTGCGCGACAACCAACCCGAGAAAGAGGTGACAGCCGGTGCATCCGTTCCGCCGCGCCGTCGAGACAGGTGACGTCGATCAGGTACTGGAGCTCGTCTCGCAGGACGTCGTCTTCAACAGCCCGGTCGTGTACCGCCCGTACCACGGGCGCGAGACACTCGGCCTGATCCTCCGCGCCGTCCTGCGCGTCTTCGAGGACTTCCGTTACGAGCGCGAGATCGGCGCCGAGGGGGCCCGCGACCACGCGCTGCTGTTCCGAGCGAGGGTGGGGGATCGCGAGCTGCAGGGATGCGACCTCCTGCACGTCGGCGAGGACGGGTTGATCGACGAGCTGACCGTGATGGTCAGGCCGCGCTCGGGAGCGCTCGCCCTGGCCGAGGCGATGAACACCGAGGTCGAGGCGATGCAGCGGGAGCTCGGATCGGCGTAAAGGCCGTTCAGCCTGCGCCGATCCGGTCGAGCCACTCCTCCAGCAGCCCGCGCTCGTGGGCCGATAGGGCCGAGGTCTGTGACAGGACTGCGCGGAGTGCGATCGCGGCGCCGGCGGGGCCGGGGTCGGCCGCGGCTGGGGCGTCCGTGGTGATCGCGGCGATCACCGCATCGCGGGCCAGGTGGGAGAGCGCCAGGTCGCGGCGGTCTTCGGGCAGCCCGATCAGGGTCAGGATCGTGCCGCTGCCGGCAGCGTGAACGAGCTGCGCGGCGCGTTCCTCGCCCACGCGCAGACGGCCGGCCCCGGCGATGCGATGGATGTGCCCGGCGAGGATGTCGGCGGCGGCCACGGCGGCCGGTGGGGAGACACCGGGGCGGGGGTCGCCGTAGATGAGCGAGTACAGGGCGGGGTTGGCGAGCCCGAAGCCGACGTGAAGGTCCCAGCCGTTGCGCAGGTCCTCGACCGGGTCGTCGCTGGGCTTGACGGCAGCCTTGCTGGTCACGTAGGTCGTGAGGCCGTGGGCCGCCACGGCGTCGAGCAGGCCCTGCTTGTCGCCGAAGAGGCGGTAGATAGTCGGGGCCTGCACCCCCGCGGCAGCGCTCACCGCGCGGGTCGACACGGCCTCGCGACCGCCGTCGGCAAGCAGCCGGGACGCGGCGGCGACGATCTTCTCGCGGGTGCCCTGGGTGGAGGCGGAGCGGACAGCGTTCATCGCGCCAATATTACCATCGATAGCACACAGTTGTTACCGCTGCTAACCTCGCCCTCAATGATCATCATCACTGGAGCCAACGGAAAGCTCGGCCGCGCAATGGTCGAGAAATTGCTCGACCGGGCTCCCGCCGAGCAGATCGGCGTGAGCGTTCGCGACCCGGACAAGGCGGGGGAGTTGGAGGAGCGGGGCGTGCGCGTTCGCCACGGAGACTTCGGCGACGCCGCGAGCCTCGCCGGCGCCTTCGAGGGGGCGTCCCGCGTCCTCATCATCTCGGCCGCCACCACCGGCGACGCGGCCGTCGGTTACCACCGCACGGCGATCGACGCCGCCAAGGAGGCCGGCGCCCAGCGGATCCTCTACACGAGTCACGTCGGCGCCGATCCGGCCTCGCCCTTCCCGCCCATGCCCGACCACGCCGCCACCGAGGAGGCGCTCCGGGACTCGGGCGTGCCCTTCACGTCGCTCCGCAACGGCTTCTACGCGGAGTTCGCGGCCACGATGCTCGGCGACGCGCCCACCACGGGCGAGCTGAGCGCGCCGGAGGACGGGCCGGTTTCCTGGACGTCCCATCCGGACCTCGCCGAGGCGGCGGCCATCGTCCTGACCGAGGATGGCCATGACGACGCCACCCTCGACCTCACTGCCTCGGAGGCCGTCGATCTGGCCGGCGTCGCGGCGATCGCCTCGGAGCTGGCCGGCCGCCCGATCCGCCGGGTCGTGGTGCCGGACGATGAGTACCGGGACACCATGGTCGCGAGGGGCGTCCCCGAGGAGAGGGTCGCGGTGATGATGGGCTTCTTCGCCGCGAGCCGGCAGGGTGGATTCGAGAAGGTCGATCCCACCCTCACCCGCCTCATCGACCGGCCGCCGATGTCTCTGCGGACCGTGCTGAGCGAGAGCATGGCTGTCGAGTCGGAGTCGCCCGCGGCCTAACGTCTGACGCGGTAGTGCATGTGGGTGACACCGTCCCCCTCGAGAACCCGGGTGCGCTCCAGCTCGATGTGCTCGGGACCGAGGTGGTCGAAGAGGCGGCGCCCCTGGCCGAGGAGCACCGGGATGACATGGATCTCGAGCTCGTCGAGGACGCCGGCGGCGAGTGCGAGCTGCGCGGTTCCGGCGCCGTGGACCAGCACGTCCTTGTCGCCGGCGGCCTGCTTTGCCTTGTGCATGGCGCTCTCCACGTCGCTCACGTAGCTGACCAACGGCCACTGCCCGGTGTCGCTGTCGGGCTGCCGGCGACTGAGGATGAAGATCGGCACGCCGTCGTGGTGGTCGCCGCCCCAGCCACCCGCGGGCTCGAAGGTCCCCCGGCCGGCGACAACCGCCCCGGTGGACATGAATTCGTCCCAGACCTGGCCGTTGACGCCCGCGGGGCGGCCGGGAGTTCCCCTGCGGTCCGCGCCGGCACCAGCGAAGACCCATTCGTGCAGGCGCTCCCCGTCGTCGCCCAGCCCGTTGCCGGGCCCCGCGTTCGGTCCGGCGATGAAGCCGTCAAGGGACATCGACATGTAGAGAACGGTTGCTCCCATCCCTGTCTCCTCCAGTTGGGGGTCTGTGGGCACGTCGAACGAGGCCGCGGGAAATCGACACGGGCTGTGCGGGCAATTTCGCAGCGCTCGGCGGTCAGTACTACTACCCGGCGGTCACGACCACGCGGCCGGCTGACCCAACACCTCGAACGAAGGAGCCACGAATGCTCGACCAACGCCAAGGCCTACAGCGGCATCGCCGTCAACGACATGGACCGAGCTCGCAGCTTCTACAGCGACACGCTCGGCCTCAGCACCTCCGAGGAGTACGGCCTCATGTGGCTGAAGCTCGCCGGCGGCCCCGACATTCTGATCTACGAGCAGCCGGACGCGGTCGCGGCGAGCTACACGATCCTCAACTTCCAAGTTGACGACATCGATGCGGCCGTTGACGAGCTGGGCACACGCGGGGTGACCTTCGAGCGCTACGACGACATGGGTCAGGACGATCGCGGGATCTTCCGCGACGAGGGCCCTTACATCGCGTGGTTCCGCGATCCCTCCGGGAATGTGCTCTCGGTGCTCCAGGAGCGATGAACGCGTTTCTCGGGCCAGCGCGCGCCCGCGGCGATCAGCGACGTGCCAGCCGCCGTCCACTCTCGGTCGGCATCGGCGGGTAGTCGAGCCCGTAGTGGGCGAACAGGCTGGCCTCCTGTTCTTGTGACAGCTCGCCGTCGGTGTCGATATTCGGAGCGTCTTTGACGTCCTTCTTTGAGACAGTCACCTGAAGATGGTCGGGGCTGGCCGTCGAGCCTCTCAGGGGGACGAAGGTCAGGTGGCGCCCGATCAGTCCCTCTTTGATAGTGCCGAACAGCTGCTCGTCGGTGTCGGTCTCCACGTAGACGTCTTCGAGCTTGCCGAGCTTCTCACCATCGCGGTCGACCAAGGGCTTGCCGCGCCACTCCGACATGTTCTGTGTGCTGGCCATCTACGTCCTCCCGGTGTCTAGAGCAGGATCACGGCCGCCACGATAACCACCGTCAACAGGGCGCAGACCGTCGCGACCAGCGCGAGGATCTTCTGCTGGCGGCTGGCTCGTCCGGCCACGCCGGCCGCCGCCTGGCCACCCTCGAGCCCTTTGTCGAGCACGCGCCGGGCCCAGGCGAATTCGAGCGAGAGGATCAGCAGGCCGATCGGGACCCGGTTGCTGGGCCTGTCTATGCGTCCTTCGGGCATGACAGAGCCTCGCCGTCGCGTTCGCCGTCCGGGAAGCCCAGCGTCCGGCCGGCGCGGTCGAAGAAGATGTCCGCCGGCGAGCACCCCTGCCGCACTGCCTCGGACTCGAGCTCGTGCCAGGGCAGGGTCGCCCGCCTGATGCGCCGGTTCTCTCGGACGATCTCGGCCAGCTCCCTGAACGCGCGAATCACGGGTCAGCCTTCCCCGACGGCTCGGAGTTGCCGGCTATCGCATCTCGCGCCCGCGCGATCGGGCCCCGAGAGTTGGGATCGGGCAGATGCTCGACGGCGTCGCCCACCTGGCTCTTGAGGTCGGAAACGAGGAGCTTGGTGGCAACGAGCTCGCGGTTCAGCTCGGGAACGCCGGCCTGCAGGACGGCTACTCTGGCGTCGAGCTGCTGCACGTCTTCCACGACTCGTTCTACCGCCGCGTTCAGCTCGGTGGCCATGTCGCGCACGTCGTTGCCGAGATCCTCGAGCCGCTCGAGCAGGACTCGCTCGAAGGTCGGCAAGCCGCGAGCGGCCGTTCCGATGGCCTCCAAATCCCTCAACGCGCGTCGCGGGAGCAGCAGCGGAGCAAGGGCTGCCTCCAGGATCCCGGCTTGATCGTCGTCCGGCATACCTCTCCTATCGCGCTCCATCGGAGCCATCGGGAGGGCGGTCGATTCCGCTGCCGATTCGCACGCGTTCCGTGGCCACCACGAGCTTCTCGATCACCAACTGCTCCTCATCCAGGACGACCTCGTGAGACTCGTCCGACGGCTTTGGCTCGAGTGGGGTGCGCGTCATCACTCCGTCCAGGTCGTAGTGCCGGAGCAACTCGGCTTCCTCCGCCGAAGAGAGCGTGGCGTCTCCCTCCATCACGGGCGCGGACTTGACCTGCGCCTTAGAGACCTCCACCTGAACGTCCTCACCTGTGGGGCTTGCCGACCCGACGGGAACGAAGGTCGACCGCCTGCCGAACAATCCCCGGTCCACCAGGGCCCATTCGGGCATGTCGGTCTTGGGGTTGACATGGACTTGGTCGATCCTCCCGATCCGTTCGCCGTTCGCGTCCACGATGGCGCGCCCGCGCCAGTCGTAAGCCTCGGTCATCTCCGGCATCAGAGGCCGACTCGATCCACCCTGCGGTGATAGCGCTCGCCCACCTTGCCGCCCGCCAGGGCAGCAACGAGGGTGACGAGCAAGATGGCGGCGAGAGCGACCAGGCCCCCGGTGGACAGCGATCCTTCGTCGATCGGTATCCGTGGCAGGTCCAGTCGCTCGAGCACGTTGTATTCCGAGCCGAGCAACGCGCCGGTGATGGCGAGCAGGATCGTGACCACCAGGCCGAACAGCCAGGTGCCCAGGCCCTGGCGAGCGCCATCGAAGCGAGACAGCCGGCCGGCAACGTAGCCCCCGGCGTAGTAGGCGAGGGCGAGTACCAGGATCAGCAACGCCCCGCCGACGATGCCGATCGTGCCGGCGCTGTCTTCAGCCTCGGACTCGCTCAGCTCGGTGAGCCCAATCGCCGCGCCGGCGGCGCTGAGTATGGCGATGAGGATGACCGCCAAGCCGGTGGCAACCAGCCAGCCAAACAAGGCGGCGCCGAGATTGAAGCCGCCGTACTGCTCGCGCTGGCGGGAGTGCAGGTCCTTGACCGCGTGCCTCCGAGACGGTCGAGGCCGGTCCGCGCGCTCCTCGGGAACCAGACCCAACCGCTCGTCGCGGTTGCTGGTGTCGGCCACCGCGCCTAGAGCCCGGGAATCTTGCCGCCGCCGAACTTGCCGAGCAGCTCTGAGGGATCGATGCCGAACTTGGACAGCAGCCCCGAGTCGCGCTCGGGGTCGACCTTGTCGGGGAGCTCCTTATCGGCCTGGTCGGCCTTATCGTTGTCGCCTCGGTCGCGCAGCAGCTCGAGGATCTGGTCCTTGGGAATCTCCATGGTGCGTTCCTCTCTCGTTGGTTGAGGTGATGAGGCGCGCACGTCGGCTCGGCAAGAACCGGCGAGCGTCCCTTCGATGCTTCGCGAGCAGCCTTCCGTTTCAGAGATCGCCCGTGCCGTTCGCGTACCACCTCGGCAGGCGCGGAAACCTCGTTGCTGTTCCTTGGGTGCCAGAAGTGGTTCGAGGTCCTACGACGCGGCGACCCTCCGACCCGCGAGCTCCTCGACCGCGGCGGAACGGCGAAGCTGAGATGCACTAGCGGCCGTCCATCCGCCCGGGTTTGAACGGCGCACTTAGTGGCGATTATGTCTAGCTGCCGAAGCCCGGCACCCAACCATGCCGATCAGGCCACGCATCGAGGACAACGGGGGCTCGTTTCTCTGTCCGACCGAGCTCGACCGCGCTCGCGCCGTTGAGGCGTCCGGGCGTGTGCGGATCGCGCGGGCAATCACGATGTTCACCCTTGGCCCGGCGGTCATCGTCGTGGCGGCCGAGGTGGGCTGGTGGGCGCTCGGCCTGTTCGCTCTGCTGGCGCTAGACCTGTTCACGCTCGAGTGGCGCATGAAGCGCAGCACCACTCCCGAGAACTCGGCGGCTCGCAGCCAGCTTCTCGCGCTCCTCATCCTGGGGGTGGGCGTTGCTCTGAGCGGCGGGCCGGACAGCCCGGTGCTCCCGTGGGCCGTCATCCCCGGCGCGATGGCCGCCGCCCGCTTTCGCTGGCAGGTGGTGGTGCTGGGTGCGGGCATCACCGCGGTCGTCGTGCTGCTCAGCACGGTGGCGGTGGATCCCGAGGGCGCCCTGCGCGACCCCGCACCGGTGGTGGTGACGCTGGCCCTGCTGGTGTGCGTCACCTCGATCACGAGCGTCCTCCTCCACGGCGAGCTGCTGCACCGTAACCGCGCGGTGCTGGACCCCCTCACCGGCCTGCTCAACCGGACCTCGCTGGAGACCCGGGTGGAGGAGATCGAGCAGCAGGCGCGCCTGACCGGCGAGCCGGGATCGCTCGTCCTGGCCGACCTCGACGGCTTCAAGCGAGTGAACGACGAGCACGGCCACGACCGCGGCGACGCCGCCCTGCGCCAGGTGGCCGACCAGATGCGGGCCTCGCTGCGGAGCTTCGAGCTGGTCTACCGGATCGGGGGAGAGGAGTTCCTCGTGCTGCTCCCCGGAATCGAGCTGCGCGAAGCCACGCAGATCGCCGAACGGATGCGCTGTGCGGTAGCCGACGCCCGTCCGGCGGACCTCGAGCTGACCATGTCCGCGGGCGTGGCCTGCACCGCCGGCGAGCTCAGCTACGACACGCTCTTCAAGGCCGCAGACGAGGCGCTGCTCGAGGCCAAACGCGAGGGACGCAACCGCGTGCGCGCGGCGCCAGAGTTGCCCCCGGTGCCCAACCCGCAGGCGCGCCGCTCCTAGCGGGCAAAGAGCCGTCTCGCGATCAGCGCCCGCACGTCATCGCGGCTGCGTCCGCGGTGGTCGGCAGCGATGAAGTGGCTGCCGATCGCCACCGAGAAGGCGATCATGCAGCGGGCCTCGAGCTCGTCCTCGTCGGCGCAGAACGGGGCCAACAGCGAGCGCAGGTATTCCATGCGGCGGTTGTCGACGCGGCGCAGGCGCTCGGCGACCGTCGGCTCGCGCCGGGCCCAGTCGCGGACCGCGAGGTCGATCGGCAGCAGCTCCTCGCTGAACGTGAGCGCGGCCGCCCGCCGCCCCTTGGACATGGCGTCGCCACCCTCGCGCTCGACGCGATCGATCACCTCATCCGTGCTTCTGCGCTCCCACGTGTCGAGCATCTCGTCCAGCAGCGCGCGCCGGTGGTCGAAGTACCCGTAGAAGCCGCCCTTGGTGACGCCCTGGGTCCGCGCCAGCGACTCGATCCGGACCGCGTCCGGCCCCCCGGCGGACAGCGCCCGCAATCCTTCCTCGATCCACTTGGCGCGCGGCGTGCGAGCCACCGCCATACCTGCCTCCGTTCGCGTCGACGACGTCTATACGGCACCGTACAAGCTTTGATAGCCTCGATCTATACGAGACCGCATAG
Source organism: uncultured Thermoleophilaceae bacterium (assembly GCA_963751105.1). Classification (GTDB taxonomy): domain Bacteria; phylum Actinomycetota; class Thermoleophilia; order Solirubrobacterales; family Thermoleophilaceae; genus JACVRW01. Next base: position 678,088 of record CAVVTG010000001.1, read on the forward strand.
ATGGAGGTCACCCGAATGAGGCTCCCGAGCACCGCACACACCTCCCGGCCCTGGCGCATCCACGAGATCGCGCCCGACTTCCAGGTGGAGGACGTCTGGGCGCTGCCGACACCGGGCGGTCCAGGCGAGCTGCCGCGCCTCGTGTCGGCGACCATGGCAAACAGCTTCCCCGAGGGTGCCCCGCTGCCGGTTCGAGCCGTATGGGAGTTGCGCTGGAAGATCGGGCGGCTACTGGGATGGGACGGGCCGGACGCCGGTATCGGCGCCCGGGTCGCATCGCTGCGCGACCGCCTGCCCGCCGACCTGCGCGCCGCGCCGACCGGCCCGGACTTCACCGGCGTACCGATGACCTCGGTGTACCTGCTGGAGGACGAGTGGGCGGCCGAGCTGGCCAACCGCACCGTGCACTCGATCATGCACGTCGGCTGGGTTCCGGACGGCGCGGGCGGTTACCGCGGTCAGATGGCGGTCCTGACCAAGCCCAACGGATGGTTCGGGACGGCGTACATGGCGGCGATCAAGCCGTTCCGCCACCTGCTCGTCTACCCGGCGCTGATGCGCTGGATCGAGCGCGCCTGGGACGCGGACGTCCCCTCAGCGGGGTGGGCGGGTGCCCCGGCATGACGCTTCCACCCGGCCAGCGCGCGGTCGACGGGTTCCCGCGCTTCGGCACGCACCTGCACCGACCCCCTCCCTCCGTCCCCGCCGAGCCCGTGATCGAGATCGGCGGCGCCGTCGCCGAGCCCGTCACCGTGCCGCTGGCCGAACTCGGCACGCTTCCGCGGCGCGAGCTGAAGGCCGACTTCCACTGCGTCGCGGGGTGGTCCGCCACCGGCCTGCACTGGGAGGGCGTCGCGTTCGCGACCTTCCACCGCAGGTTCATCGAGCCGGTGGTCCCGCCGGGGTTCGCGGTCACGCACATCGTCTTCGCGGGCCTCGACGGCTACCGCTCGGTGGCCGCGGTCGAGGATGTCCTCGCCGAGGACGTCCTCATCGCCGAGCATCTCAACGGCCGTCCGCTCGACAGCGACCACGGGGCGCCGGTCCGCCTCGTCAGCCCGGGCCAGTACGGCTTCGTCAGCACCAAGCACCTGTGCCGCATCGAGCTGCACGCGGGTGAGCCGGCCGACCTGTACGCCTCCCCGGTGGACCGCCTGCTCGCAGCCCATCCCCGAGCGAGGGTCTGGCAGGAGGAGCGTCATCGCCATCTTCCAGGACGAGCGCTGCGCCTGCCCTACCGGCTCCTGATCCCGCCCATCAGGCTCCTCAGCGCCCGCGGCAGCCGTTCCCGCTGAGCAGCGGTAGCGCCTGCAAACGGTGAGTGGCGAGGGCCGGAATCGAACCGGCGACACCACGATTTTCAGTCGTGTGCTCTACCAACTGAGCTACCTCGCCTCAGCAGCCAGACGATGGTAGCGGCCGTTCTCAGCAGGAAGCGAAGGCGTCCCGGCGAGGCCGCAGGCCGACGCCAGGCACGCAGACCAGGTTGCGCTTGCGGACCCTGGAGAAGGAGATGTTGTTGCGGACCGTGCGGTCGGAGCTCGCTGTTGCGACGGCCGCGACGTTGTCGATGGTCGATCCCGAGGAGGTCTGGACCAGCAGCTCGAAGTTGTACCTCCGGACCTCTCCCGGTCCGAGGTTTCCGACGTTGCAGATGTACACCGGCTTGATCGTCGGCCCCCGGGTGACACAGCGACGCCGGATCGAGCGTGAGGCGATGGGCCGTTCCCCGCGTCCCGGCTGATCGGTGACCACGACGCTCTCGGCCGTGACCGAGCTGCGATTACGGATGACCACGGTGTAGCCGACCCGCTCGCCCACGGAGGCCACGGGACGGTCCGCGGTCTTCGTGATCGCCACGTCCACCGGGGGTTGGGTGGGCGGGATCACCGGCGGCACGGGGGGCCGCGGGCCGAGGACGTTCGTGAACACGCAGCGCACCTTCGGGTCCGCGCGCGTGAGTCTCACGACCACACGACCCTCCTCGGAGGGCACGATTGTGTTGTCGCAGAGCACCTCGCTTAGGCGCCAGGTGCGGTCGCCCACCGGGGCCGGCTCGGACTCCTGGATGACGTAGCGGCCGAGGGGGATGCGGCTGGTGTCGTCGCCGCGGGCGCGCGTGGGCGTGTTCTGCTCGCGCGTGGTGGCCGACTTCTCGTACGAGGTCTGCGGGTCGTCGAGCGGCTGGATGGTGAAGCCCGCCGTGCCGGTGCCTCCGAGCGTGGTCTTGTCGATGGCGATCCCGCCGTCGGGCGTGAACTCGTTCTCGAAGGTGCAGGCGGCTCCCTTCTGATCTTCGATCCTCACTTCGACGGAGCTCAGACGCGGCTTGCCGCGCAACCGCCGCTTGACCTTCCTCAGCTTGGCGTTGCAGTAGGCACTGTCGAGGCGCCACGTGCCCTCGTCGCTGGCCGGCACCCGCTCCTCGACGCGGTACACGCCGGGCCTGACCTTGAGTGGGCTCGGCTGAGCCTGGACCGGCACGTCCTCCTGCTCGGTCTCGGCCCGAGCCTCCTTCTTGTCGCCGCCATCTGGTGGGAACACGTCGAAGTCGAAGATCCCCACACTGCCGCTGGTGATCTTCCGTATGAACAGGTACCCCTCGGGCGGCCTCAGGGTGTTGGTGTAGGTGCAGACGACCCGGTCGGCGGGAACGAGCGCGATGTCGACCTGACCGGATGGCTCATCGATGGAGATGGTGCTGGCCCCGGTCTGGGTACAGGAAAGGTCGGTGAGGTCCCAGCCCGGCAGATCGCGCTCGCGCACCGTCCAGGTCTGCCCGGCCGCTCGGTAGAAGGCAGGGGCGGAACCAGAGGACTGGTTGGTGAGCCTGATACTGAAGTTGCCGCCCGGGTTGAAGCTGAGGTTCCCGTCGAAAGCGAACGTCTCCGTGGCTCCGCCCGTCACGCCCTCCACCACCTTGCGAACGACGATCGTCCCGCTGGTGGGGGGCGGCTTGACGTAGTACGCGTAACAGAACACGTGCTCGGTGCCCGACGGATAGGAGATCCACTCGACGTTGTCGCCGTTGAGGTTGTCGATGGCGCACCGCAGCGCCCCGAAGCCGTACTCGCCGGGAAAGAGCTGGTTGAGGATCGGATCGCTGTCGGTGCCGCCCTGGATCCAGAGCGTGTTCGGCTTGGTGGCCCTCTCGAGCTGGTCCTCGGTCAGCTCGATGGTCACCGCGCCGGCGATGCTCTGCCCGGTCGGGGTTCCGGACGGATCGAGGAGCGGGACGCTCGGCTGAGTGACGATGCTCGTGTCGTAGGGATCGGTGACGACCGACAGCGCGCCCCATGGCCCTGTGACGGCCCGTGTCCGGTACCCCTTGCCCAGTGTGAGCTGCCAGTCCGCCAGAGGAGTGCAGTTGGGTTGGTTCGCGTCCTCGATGGCCGGGCTGATCGGCTCCTTGGCGGTGTAGGGCGTGTTGGCGCCGAGGTCCTCCAGGCTCTCCTGAATGTCGTTACGCGCCCGGTTGGCGGTGATGTCCGTGTAGGCGGGGCACTCGCGCGCCGCGAGGGTCACGAAGTAGCCGGTCCCCCCGTTCGAGGTACCGGCCGCGGCGTTCGGCGCCATCACCCCGAGAAGGAGCGCGACCATCACAACCGGCAGGAGTCCCTTCCTCTTCACGCGGCCGCCATCGTAACCCTCAGCGCGGCCGCCGACCGGGCTTGGCGCGTTCTATGCAGCCGCGCCCGCGGGCGCGGCGTCGCCGCGCCGAGCCGCCTCGGCGTGCTCGCGGCTGTCCTTCGACGAGATCAGCACGGCCGCCAGCACAGCCGCCAGCAGCGCCATACCCGCGCCCACCAGGAACGCGTCCTGGAAGCCCTCGGTCAGGGCGATCGCCGGGTTGCGTTCACCGGAGGCGAACACGTCGTCGGTGGTGCTGGTGGCCACCGTGGCCAGGATGGCCAGGCCGAGCGCGCCGCCCACCTGCTGCGAGGTGTTGATGAGACCTGAGGCCAGCCCCGCCTCGTCGGGCTTGACGTTCGTCACCGCCGCGATGGTCACCGGCACGAACGAGAGGCCCAGGCCGATGGCCGCCAGCATCGAGGGGAACAGCACGTCCCCGACATAGCTGCCGCCGGGCGCGCTCACCTGGCCGAACCACAACAGGCCGGCGGCCACGAACAGCAGCCCGGCTACGAGGGTGGGCTTGAAGCCCACGCGCGTCACCAGCTGCGAGGCCAGCCCGGCCGACACGATGATCAGCCCGGCCAGCGGCAGGTAGGCGAGGCCGGCCTTGAGCGGTTCGTAGCCCAGCACCTGCTGCATGTAGAGCGAGATGAAGAAGAACATCGAGAACAGCGACATGCCGAGCAGCAGCCCGATGACGTTGGCCCCGCGCAGCGTGCGCAGCCGGAAGATCGAGAAGGGCATGAGCGGATGGCGCGTACGCGACTCGATCACCAGGAACGCGGCCAGCAGCGCCAGCGCGATGCCGCCCAGCACGAGGGTCTGGGTGGAGCCCCAGCCGGCGTCGTTGGCGTCGACCAGGGTGTAGACGAGCAGGGCGAGACCGGCCGTGACCGACACCGCGCCGGCGATGTCGAACGAGGCGCGGGACTCGTCGCGGCTGTCCTCGAGCAGGCGCGGCGCCAGCAGCGCGGCCGCGATTCCGATCGGGGTGTTGACGAACAGGACCCACTCCCAGCCGAGCGTCTCGGTGAGGATGCCGCCGAGCAGCACGCCCGCGGCTCCGCCGGAGCCGGCCACCGCTCCCCACACGCCCAACGCCTTGTTGCGCTCGGCGCCCTCGGAGAAGGTGGTGGTGACGATGGCCAGCGCGGCCGGCGAGATCAGCGCCGCGCCGAGTCCCTGGACGGCGCGGGCGGCGATCAGCCAGATGTCGCTCTGAGCGAGACCGCCGACCAGGGAGGCCGCCGCGAACAGCCACATGCCCCAGATGAACATGCGCCGCCGGCCCAGGAGGTCGGCCAGGCGGCCACCGAGCAGCAGGAAGCCGCCGAAGAAGAGGGTGTAGGAGTTGATGACCCACGACAGGTCGCCCTGGGCGAAGTCGAGGTCCTCGCCGATCGAGGGCAGGGCGACGTTGACGATCGAGGCGTCGAGCACGACCACGAACTGAGCCATGGCCAGCAGGGCGAGGGCCAGGTTCTTCGCGCGAGCTGTATCGGTGGAATTCAAGTGTTGTTCCTCACAAAGCGGAATCTACGTTCCGGTTACCATACGGAATTGAGGTTCCGTTTGTCAACCCGCGGCATTAGGATCACTCCATGACGACTACGGATGCGACCGCCGGACCGGCCCAGCGCAGCATGCGCGCGGACGCCCGCCGCAACCGCGATCGCATCCTGGCCGCGGCTCGCGACGCCTTTGCCGAGTACGGCGCCGAAACCCAGATGGACGACATCGCGCGCCGCGCGGAGGTCGGCGTCGGCACCCTGTACCGCCACTTCCCGACCAAGGACGCCCTGACCGCCGAGCTGGTGAAGATCAAGCTGGCCGCCTTCGCGGCCCTCGCGCGCGAGAAGTTTGAAACCGACGAGCGGCCGTTCGAGTCGTTCGCGGATCTGCTGCGCGAGCACGCCGAGGTGATGCAGGCCGACGCCTCGCAGCAGCGCATGATCTTTGCCCTTACCCGCAAGTCGATGCAGCAGATAGCCCCCACGGCGACGGAGCTGCGGGACGCGATGCAGCAGATCCTCGACCGGGCGCAGGCCGCCGGCGAGGTGCGGCCCGACCTGACCGTGGACGACGTGCGCACCCTCACGTGCGGCCTCGGGAGCATGATGGCGGCGGACGCCATGGGCGTGATGCGCTACGACTGGCGCCGCGCGCTCGGCTTCTGGCTCGACGGCATTAGGGCCAAGTCCGCGTAGCTATCGTGAGCCGCCCCGATGCGGCGCTCGCTCTCGCTCCTCGCTCTGCCCGTGTGCCTGCTGGCCGTGGTCCTGCCCGGGTGCGGCGGGGACGACGAGAGCTCCGGCCCGCTCGACGCCGGACTCGCGTACGTGCCCGCCGACTCTCCGTTCGCCTTCGCCGTCGACACGGACCTCGAGGGCGACCAGTACAAGGCGCTCGACTCGATCCTGGCCAAGTTTCCCTTCGGTGACAGGACGATCGCCGAGCTCGTGGCCGAGCAGCTCGCCGGCGCCGACAGCGACGTCGACTTCGAGCAGGACGTCAGGCCGATCCTGGGCAACACCGCCGTGGTGGGCGCCACCGACGTCGCCTCCTTCCTCGAGGCCGGCAACGACGAGAGCTTCGTGGCCGCCCTTCAGACCGACGACCAAGAGGCGCTCGACAACCTGATCGAGAAGTCCGGCGCCCGGGAGGCCGGCGAGACGGCCGGGGCCACCAAGTACGAGGACGGCGGCTCCGTGTTCGCCGTGGACGGCGACATGGTGGTGCTGGCCAACTCCGAGCAGTCGCTCGACCGTGCGCTCGAGCGGGCCGACGGAGACGAGCGCCTCACACAGGACCAGTTCGAGGCCGCCTTCGACACGAACCCGAACGCGGCCCTGGCCGGCGTCTACGCGAACCTCCAGGACCTGATCGCCTCGAGCCCCGGCGGGCGCACTGCGGCACAGCGGATTCCGTGGGTGGGCGCCCTGCGCACCCTGGGCGTGACGATGGAGGCGTCCGGCGACGGGGTGGCCGCCGACTTTGTGGCCCGCACCGAGGCCGAGGGCCTCCGCGAGGAGGACCTTCCCATGGCCGCGGGCGACAGCTCGCCGCCGGTGATCGCCCGTCCCGGCGAGCTCGGCCTCGGGCTGCGTGACCTCGGCCAGGTGATCCGGTTCGCCGAGACGGCCGGTCAGTCGATCGACCCTTCCGGCTTCGGCGACTACGAGCAGGCCAAGCAGACGCTCGACAGCCGGCTGGGGATCAGCATCGACGACGACCTGATCGGTCAGCTCGACGGCGACGTGTCCGCCAGCGTCGCGCTCGACGGCAAGTTCGCCGTGCGGGCGGAGCTCCGGAACGCCGGCGCCTTCGAGCGGACGCTGACCAAGATCGTCGAGGTGTTGCCCACCTTCCTCGAAGGCGCGGGAGCGAGCGGGCTGTCGGTGAAGGAGCCGAGCGGGGGTGATGCCTTCTACCGGCTGACCGGGTCGGAGGGCGAGGTCGCGGCCTTTGGCGTGGCCGACGGCTCCTTCGTGGTGGCGAGTGACACGGAGCGGGCCGGCGAGATCGCGCTGGACGATCCGGAGCAGGTGGACGGAGCGCGCGGGGCGCTGGCCGCGACCGCGGACGCGCAGGCACTGGTCAGCGGGGTGATCGAGCAGCTTGGACCGGCCTTCGGGTTGAGTGGTCTCCAGGGCTTCGGCGCGCAGCTGTTCACCGGCCCGCTCGAGGACCTCGACGGATCGATGTCGATCGAGACCGACGGTCTACGCGGGCGTCTGACGCTAGGCGTCGAGTAGGCCGGCCCACTCGCGCAGGAGCGGCAGCGGATCGATCGGCTGCCCGCCGTCGTACCAGCCGCCGACCCAGATCTCGAAGTGAAGATGTGCGCCGGACGAGCTTCCGGTGTTGCCCACCTGCGCGAACGGCTGTCCCGCAGCCAGCTGCTGGCCCGCCGCGACGGTGATCGAGCCCCGACGCAGGTGCATGAACACGTAGTCGCGATTCTCGCCGTCGCCGTCCAGGACGACATACCAGCCCGCGCCGTTGCGCTGGTAGCGCACGAACTCCACGCTCGCGGCCCACGGCGCCACCACCGGCGTGCCTTCGGCGGCCGCCAGGTCCTGGCCCTGGTGGCGGTGGCCGGTGCGGCGAGCGCCGAACAGGGAATCCTTGCCGCCGAAGTCGTAGAGGCCGGCAACCGGGAAGTGGTGACCGGTCTCGACGGTCGGAGGCGGAGCCGGCTTGACGATGGGGCGCCTGCGGGTCTTGCGCCTGCGGGTCTTGCGCTTGGCCACCCGGCGCTTCGCGACCTTGCGCTTTACCGGCGCCGGCGTCGAGTCGCCCGCCGTGACGCCCCCGGCGGCGGTGTCCGCGGGCGCGGCGGTGCCGCCCGTGCCGGTCTGGGCCTGAGCCGCCCCCGGCGCCACGGCCGTGAGCGCCGCAATGCACAGCAGGAGAATGCTTCGCCGGAGTCGCACGCCAGCCATCGCATCGGGATGTTTCCGGCGACCTTTAGATCCGGGAAGGATCTCCTGCTCGCTGCAACCGATCCTGCAGCGTCAGGCGGCCGCCATACGCGACAGCAGCTCGATCGCGCCGCGCTTGTTGAGCGGCTCGTTGAGGTTGCCGCACTTGGGCGACTGCACGCACGACGGGCAGCCGGACCGGCAGGGACATTCCGAGATCAGCCGCAGCGCGTCGCCGACCAGGCCCTCGAAGCGCTCGTATCCGGCGCGGGTGATTCCCACCCCGCCGGGATGTCCGTCGTAGATGAAGATCGTGGGCCGGCCGGTCTGCTGGTGGTAGGCGGTGGACAGGCCGCCGATGTCCCAGCGGTCGCACATCGCGATCAGCGGCAGCACCGCGATCTGACCGTGCTCGGCCGCGTGCAGCGAGCCCTGGAGCACGTCGAGGGGAAAATCGTCACGCAGGAAGGGCTCGGGAAGCTCGTACCAGAGCGCCTGGGTCACGAACTCCTGCTCCGGCAGGTCGAGCGCGAGCAGGTCGATGACCGAGTGGTCCGACAGGTGCTTCTTCTGGTAGGCCACCACCTGCTCGGTGACCGACACGATCCCGAACGAGAGCGCCACCCCGCCGGTCTCGCGTCGCTCGCGCACCTGCTCGATGTAGGTCTCCGACTCCCGCTTGGGCTGGGTGTACCAGTTGCCCTCGAAGCGCCGGACCACCGCCCGGCGCTGAGACAGGTCGAGATCCTCGACCTCGTAGGACGCGCCCATGTGCAGGTAGATCGCTCCGGGATGGACGGCCGAGTGGGCGCGCGCGCTCTCCACGCTGCCGATCACCTCACCGCCCTCGGCCTCCACGATCGCCACCGAGTCCGCCGAGGCCGATCGCAGCGCGATCCCCGCCGCCGGGTAGCCGTCGCCGCGTGGCAGGTAGCGCCCGCCGCGCTCGCGCAGCCGGCCCTGCTTGACCAGGCGCTGAGCGTGGTCCTCCCAGCGGGGACCGAACACCTCCGCGTCCTCGGGCGTCAACGGCAGCTCATAGGCCGCGGCGGCCAGGTGGGCCAGGTGGATCTCCTCCGACTCGTGATCGAGGATCGCCCGTTCCACGGGTCGCTCCAGGAACTCGTCGGGGTGACGGCAGAAGAACTGGTCGAGCGCGTCCTCGCCGGCCACGTACATCGCCAGCCCCGCCCGCCGGCGCCCCGCCCGCCCCCACATCTGCCGCAGGCTGGCCACGGTGCCGGGGAAGGTCACGCACAGCGCGGCGTCGAGCTCACCCACGTCGATGCCGAGCTCGAGCGCGCTGGTGGCCACCACGGCCAGCAGCTCGCCCTCCGAGAGCCGGCGCTCGATCTCGCGCCGCTGCATGGGCGTGTAGCCGGCGCGATAGGGAGCGATCCGCTCGGCCAGGTCGGCACGGCCCGCCTCCTCCAGCCGCGCGCGGGCGAAGCGCTGAATCAGCTCCACTCCGCGGCGTGACTTCAGGAAGCAGATCGTGCGCACCTCGCGCTCCACGAGCTCGGCCAGCAGGCCCGCCGCCTCGGACAGCGAGGAGGCCCGCTTGCCCAGCCGCTCGTCCACGAGCGGTGGGTTCCACATCGCGATCTGGCGCTGCGCGCGCGGAGCGCCGTCGCGGTCGACCAGCTCGACCTCCACTCCGGTGAGCTCCTCGGCGAGCTCCCTCGGGTTGGCGATGGTCGCGCTGGTGAGCACGAAGCGGGGCTCCGCTCCGTAGGCCCTGGCCAGACGGCGCAGGCGCCTCAGTACGTTGGCCACGTGCGAGCCGAACACGCCGCGGTAGACGTGCGCCTCGTCCACCACCACCCAGGCGAGATTGGCCAGCACGTCCCCCCACGAGCGGTGGTTGGGCAGCACGCCCACGTGGAGCATGTCCGGGTTTGTCAGGATGAGATTCGAGCGCCCACGGATGGCGCGCCGCTCCTCGCGCGGGGTGTCGCCGTCGTAGATCGCGTGGCGCAGGAACCGGCCTCCGATCCGGGCCAGCGCGCGGGCCTGGTCCTGGGCCAGGGCCTTGGTTGGGTAGAGATAGAAGGCGCGGGCGGACAGGTCCGTGGCGAGGGTGTCGAGCACCGGCAGGTTGAACGCGAGCGACTTGCCGCTGGCCGTGCCGGTGGTGACCATGGTGTGGCCTCGCCGGGCGGCCTCCCAGGCGTCGGCCTGGTGGGCGTAGAGCGCCTCGATGCCGGCCGCGGCCAGCGATTCCGCCAGCGCCGGGTGCAGGTTCGCCGGCAGCTCCTCGAGGAGCGCCGCCTGTTCTCTTTCGGCTGACGTTGCGACGAGCTCCTCGTCGCGGCCCTTCTCAAGGACCCCATCCCAGGGGTACGAGGTCTCGATGCGGGCCACCCCCTGCCATGGTACGCGCCGTCACCTCATGCCCATCCGCTGCGTCTACACCGACCTCGACGGGACCCTGCTCGGCCGCGGCGCCTCGCTGTTCAGGACCGCGGAGGGAGACTTCACGCTGCTGGCCGCCCGGGCCCTCGAGGCGCTGCACCGCGCCGGCGCGGAGGTGGTCCTCAAGTCCGGCCGCCGCCGGGCCCAGGTCATGGAGGACGCCCGGCTGCTCGGGCAGAGCGCGTACATCTTCGAGGTCGGCTCCGGCCTGGTGATCGACGGCGAGGTGACCTTCCTGACCGGGGACTGGCGGCCGCGCGAGGGCGAGACGATCCACCAGCAGATCGCGGCCACCGGCGCACCCGATCTCCTGCTGCGCCACTACGAGGGACGGCTCGAGCCCCACACGCCCTGGGCTCACGACCGCGAGGTCTCACATCTGTTTCGTGGCTCGATCGATGCGCTCGAGGCCAACGAGCTGCTGGCCGCCGAGGGCCACGACGGCCTGCGGCTCGTGGACAACGGCGAGATCGGGCCGCAGCTGCACGGCTTTCATCTGATTCCCGCGGGCACCTCGAAGGCCGCGGCCGTGGCGGCGCACATGCGCGCCCGCGGGTATGCGCCGGGCGACTGCATCGCCATCGGCGACTCGCGCGAGGATCTCGACGTGGCGGCCACCGTGGGCCGCTTCTTCCTCGTGGCCAACGCAGCCGCCGGAGACACGAGCGCCCATCCGAACGTCGAGCGCACCGAGGCCGCCATGAGCGAGGGCTTCTACGAGGCCGTGATCAAGGCGCTGGCCGAGTCGCGGTGAAAGTGCTGGCGCGAACTCGTAACCGAAGTTACAATCAGGGAACTACCGCGGCGGCCCAGCGCCGTCGCACGGGTGAGGCAGCACGGGCGCCCCTCGCGGGGCGCCCGTCGCAATCGACGGGCCTCTAGGCCACCAGCGCCCGGCCGGCAGCGCGCAGCTGCTCCAGATCGGTGGCCTCCGCGACGGAGGCCAGGTCGATGATTCGTTGATCGAAGGGATCGAGCTCGTTGCGTCCCACCACGGCGTGGCAGGCCACGCCGGCCTGCCGGCAGCGGGTGGCCACCTCGCCGACGATCTTGCCCTGGAGGGTCTGGTTGTCGATCCGCCCCTCGCCGGTCACGACGAAGGCCGAGCCCTTCATCGTGTCGTTGAAGCCGATGGCGTCGAGGACGTAGCTCGCGCCGTGAGCCAGGTTGGCGCCGTAGCGCCCCCAGAGCCCGCCCGACAGCCCTCCGGCGGCTCCGGTCATCTCCTCGCCCCGGGGGTCGCGTTCGAACGTCTGGGCCAGCTCGTCCAGCCGCTTCTCCAGCCGGGTCACGAGCTCGGGATCGGCGCCCTTCTGCGGACCGAACACGCTCGGCGCCTTCTCGAACGGCGTGCGCACGTCGCAGAGCACGTCCAGCCGGACGCTCACGCCGGCCTCGTCGAGAGCCTCGAGCGCGCCGGCGCCGCCGTCGGAGGTGGCCGAGCCGCCCACGGTCACGATCACGTGATCAGCCCCCGCGTTCGCGGCGGCCGCGATCAGCTCCCCGGTGCCGCGGGTGGACGCGGCCCAGGCGTCGCGCTCCTCCTCGGCCACGAGGCCCAGCCCGCTGGCCTGGGCGGTCTCCACCACCGCGCTGCCGTCCGGCAGGAGGGCAAAGCGCGCCTCGATCTGCCGGCCGAGCGGGTCGGACACCGTCCGCGTGATCACCTCGCCGCCGAGCGCGGTGACCAGCACCTCCATCGTGCCCTCGCCGCCGTCGGCCACGGGCAGCTCCACGGTCTCCCGGCCCGCGTCGGCCAGACCCTCGGCGATCGCGGCGGCCACCTCCCGGGCCGAGAACGTGCCCTTGAACGAGTCGGGGGCCACGAGCACAGGCAGCGTCACGGCGCCTCCACGACGGCCTCGCTGAAGGCGCGCTCGGCCTCCGTGCCGTGCACGGCGAACACGATCGTCTCGAGCTCACCTTCGTGCTCGCGGGCCGCCCCCACCATGATCCGGGCCGCCTCGTCCAGCGGGAACCCGCCCACTCCGGTGCCGAAGGCCACCAGCGCGAGCGAGCCCGCTCCGAGCTCCTCCGCCTTGGCCAGGGTCGACCGCGTGGCCCGCTCGATGATCTCCGCCGACGTCGGCCCGCCGAGCTCCATGGTGGCGGCGTGGATCACCCAGCGCGCCGGCATGTCGCCGGCGGTGGTCTCCACGGCCGCGCCGAGCGCGATCGGTCCACGCTCATCGGACTCCCGCTGGACCTCCGGTCCGCCCGCGCGCGAGATCGCGCCCGCCACGCCGCCGCCGTGGATCAGTTGCGTGTTGGCGGCGTTGGCGATGGCGTCGACCTCGAGCTTGGTCACGTCGGCCTGCGTCACTTCGAGTTGCGCCATCGGCCGTATCCTTGTCGATTTCGCGGAAGTCGTTCGTCCTAGGGCTGGACGTGGCGACCGGCGCCGCGCTGAACCGAAGGAGTTTCGATGAGGTACATCCTCTCCATTTACGACGACGAGCAGCGCTGGGCTGACGCCAGCCCGGAGCAGATGCAGGCGGCGTTCGCGGCTCACGAGGCCTTCAGTCGCGAGGCCGGCGAGCGCATCGTGGGGGGCGACGCCCTGGAGCCGACCCAGACGGCTACCACGGTCCGGGTCCGCGACGGCGAGTCGGTGCTCACCGACGGGCCCTTCGCGGAGACCAAGGAGCAGCTCGGCGGCTTCTATCTGCTCGAGTGCGCGGACCTCGACGAGGCGCTGGCCTGGGCCGCCAAGATCCCCGACGCGGCCACGGGCAGCGTGGAGGTGCGGCCGGTGATGGACTACGAGGCGGCGTCGCGGCCGGCCTAGAGCCCACCGATGCGGCCGTGGATCGCGTGTTCCGGCGCGAGTCGGGACGCGCGGTGGCGATTCTCATCCGGATCCTCGGCAGCTTCGACCGGGCCGAGGAGGCGGTTCAGGACGCCTTCGTCACCGCGGTCGAGCGCTGGCCGCGGGACGGCCTGCCCGACGATCCCGGAGCTTGGATCATCCGCACGGCTCGCAACCGGGCCATCGACCGCATTCGCCGTGAGCGCCGCTACCTCGACAAGCTGAGGGAGCTCGAGGCGCTCGAGACGGCGGGCTCCGGCGAGGACGACCCGGACGAGGAGATGGCCTCGATACCCGACGACCGGCTGCGCCTGTTCTTCACCTGCTGCCATCCGGCGCTGGCCCCCGAGGCGCGGGTGGCGCTCACCCTGCGGCTGCTCGGAGGGCTGTCCACGCCCGAGGTGGCCCGGGCCTTCCTCGCGCGCGAACCGGCGATCCAGCAGCGCATCGTGCGTGCCAAGCGCAAGATCCGCGACGCCGGCATCGCCTATGAGGTGCCCGAGGAGCACGAGCTGCCCGGCCGGCTCCCGCCGGTGCTGGCGGCGCTGTACCTGATCTTCAACGAGGGCTACCTGGCCACCAGCGCGGACACGGTGCTGCGCCGCGAGCTGTGCGACGAGGCCATCCGCCTCACCCGGGTGCTGGCCGGCCTGATGCCCGACGAGCCCGAGGTGGCGGGCCTGCTCGCGCTGATGCTGCTCCACCACTCACGCCGCGACGCGCGGGTGAGCCCGAGCGGAGAGCTGGTCCTGCTCGACGAGCAGGACCGCACGCTGTGGCACCTGACGGAGATCCAGGAGGGGCTCGCGCTGGCCGCCCGGGGCCTGGCCGCTCCCGGGGGCGGTCCCGGCCCCTACGCCGTGCAGGCCGCCATCGCCGCCGAGCACGCCCGCGTGGCCGCCTCCGGAGGCACCGACTGGGCCCGGGTGGCGGCGCTCTACGAACGACTGGTCGAGCTGTCGCCCTCGCCCGTGGTCGAGCTCAACCGCGCGGTGGCCGTGGCGATGGCCGACGGCCCGGAGCACGGTCTGGAGCTGATCGACGCGCTGGAGGATGAGGGGCGGCTCGAGCGCTACCACCTCCTCTCGGCCGCCCGCGCTGACCTGCTGCGGCGCCTGGGCCGCGACGTGGAGGCCGCCGCTGCCTACGAGCGCGCGATCGAGCTGGTGGAGAATCCGACCGAGCGGACCTTTCTCGAGCGGCGCCTGGCCGAGCTCGATCAGCGTCGGGCGCGCACCAGGCGGTAGACGATCCGCGAGCGGTTGCCGGCGGCGTCGGTGGCGCGCAGCCCCACGCGCACGAGCGGCCGGCGCCCGCGGCGCATGGCCCGGCGCAGCGCTCGGGCGCTGCGCTTCTTCAGCTCGACCTTCAGCCGCACACGCGGCGTGGCCTGTCCCGAGCCCGCGTTGCGGGCGGCACTGCGCAGGCGGAAGCGGCGCTTGCCGATTCGCATCACGCCGGCGGCCCGAATCGAGCAGCCCTCGTTGCAGCGCACGAGGGCCACGGCCCCGCGCCGTCTGAGCACGGGCTGGCGTCGCTTGACCCGGATACGCAGCCTCGGCGCGGTGCGGTCGGCCACGATCGGCGCCGGCGCGGCCGGAGGCGCCGCGGCCACGTTCACGTCGAGGCGGAGGATCTTCCCGAGCAGAGAGCCCAGGTTCTGCGCGTCGCCCTCGGGATCTCCCTGGGTGCCGCCGTCACCGGTCGACAGGTAGAGATGGTTGTCGGGTCCGAACAGCAGCTGGCCGCCGTTGTGGTTGTCGGCCTGCGCGTGCTGGATGGTGAGCAGCGGCCGGCGCGTGGCCAAGGTCGAGCGGTCCGGACCGGTGGCCGTGCGCCTGAACTCGTCTACCTGCAGGTTGCCGGCGTTGTCGTTGTAGAAGGCGAACACGCGGCTGCTCGAAGCGTAGTCGGGCGCGACGGCCACGCTGAGCAGGCCCTCCTCGCCGCCGGTGTCCCGGACCAGGCCGCTGAGGTCGAGGAACAGGCTGCCGTCCCGGTTGCGGATGCGGCCGGGCTTCTCCACCACGAGCAGACGCTCGGGGTCAGCCGGGATCCCCGCCACGCCCACCGGCTGCTGGAAGGTGCCGAGCGGGGTTGCCGCCAGCGCCGACCCGCTCTGGCTCAGGCGGTAGACCGGACCGTTGAGCGAGGTGGCGTAGAGGCGCCCCGAGCTGTCCTCCCCGAGCCCCGACACCGAGGCGATGTTCACCGAGGCGACATCCTGGTCCGGGGGCGCCGCGCGCGCGCCGAGGAGATGCAGTCCGCTGTTGAAGCGCGCGTACAGATAGCGGCCCTGGAAGGCCGAGAGCGCCGGGTCGCGGACCACGTAGCCGCCGATGGCCACGTCGGGGCCGCTGAGCCATTGAAAGGCCGGCGGCGCGTAGCGGGCCGGCGTGCAACCCGCGTTCTGGACCGCGGTGCCCGAGAGGCAGTTCCAGCCGAGGTTGGCGCCCGCCTGCCCGGCCCGCGCCAGGAAGGTGATCTCCTCGTTGATCCCGCCCACGTCGCCGACGTACATGTCACCGGTGGCGCGGTCGAAGGACCAGCGATAGGGGTTGCGCATGCCGTAGGCGAAGACCTCGGGCCGCGCGCCCGCCGTGTTGACGAACGGGTTGCCGGCCGGGATGTCGTAGGGCGCCTGCGCGCCGGCCGTGCCGGGGGCCGCGCCGGCGGCGATGGCGGCGACGAGCGCGGCGATCGACAGCAGGCGGCGCACGGTCAGTCGCGAAGCTGATCGAGCCGGCACTCCTGCGGCTCCTTGTCATCGCGCCAACGGACGAACTTCGCCCCGTGGCGGATGCGGTTGCCGGTGATGTGGTCGAAGTTGACCTCCACCACCAGCTCGGGTCGCAGGCCCTCCCAGACCAGCTCCTCGTCGGACTTCCAGCGGCTCGGCTCGCCCTGGCCCCGCTCGCCGGTGCGGTAGGGCTCGAGCAGCTCGATCAGCTCGCGCTTCTGCTGTGCCTTGAAGCTCGAGGTGTGACCGACGATGCGCAGGTCCCCGTCGTCGTCGTAGAGGCCGAGGATCAGCGAGCCCACCGTCCCCTCCTCCTTGCCGTAGCGGAAGGCGGCCACCACGGCGTCCGCGGTCCGGACGCGCTTGATCTTGACCATGCCCGTGCGCTCGCCCGGCTTGTACGGGCAGTCGGCCTCCTTGGCGATCACTCCTTCGCCGGTGCCGGCCAGCCACTTGGTCGCCTCATCGTGGTCGGGGGTCGACTCGGTGAGCTCCACCGGCTTCCCCACCAGCTCCGCCAGCCGCTCGCGCCGCTCTTCGTAGGGCAGCGAGAGCAGCGGGGCCTTGTCGTCGGCCAGGAGGTCGAAGGCCACCAGCACCGCCGGGGTCTCCTCGGCCAGCCGCTCGACGCGCGAGGCGGCGGGATGGATGCGCTGGGACAGCAGGTCGAACTCCTGGACGCCGTCGACCGTCACGACCATCTCGCCGTCGAGCACGAGCCGCGGCGAGTCCAGGGCCAGCACCTGCTCGACAACGTCGGGGAAGTAGCGGTTCATGGGGCGCCCGTTGCGGCTCTGCAGGTGCACGTCGTCCCCGTCGCGGAAGACGATCGTGCGAAAGCCGTCGAGCTTCGGCTCGTAGCGCCAGCCGTCGCCCTGGGGCAGCTCGCGCGAGGACTTGGCCAACTGGGGCTTGAGGGGTGGGGAGAGGGGCAGGGCCACGGGGCCCGCACGTTAGCGTGGCCGAGGTGATCTCGAACCGGGCACGAGCGCAGTGGCACCCCGAGGGCATCTACGTCAACACCGCGAGCTTCGGCCTCCCGCCGGATGCCGGCTGGGACGCTCTGCAGGTCGCCCTCGAGGAGTGGCGGGCCGGGCGGACCAGCTGGGAGCACTGGGGCGAGGCCACCGAGCGCGCGCGCCTCGCCTTCGCCGAGCTGTGCTCGGTGCCGGCCGAGTGGCTGGCCGTCGGGGCCAACGTCTCGACCATGGTCGGAACGGTGGCGGCGTCGCTGCCGGACGGGGCGCGCGTGCTCTCCACTGAGCCCGAGTTCACGTCGGCCCTGTGGCCCTTCATGGCTCAGGGGCGCGGCATCGAGGTCCGCTGCGTGGCTCCGGCCGACCTGGCCGGCGCGATCGACTCCGAGATCGATCTGGTGAGCTTCAGCGCCGTTCAGTCCGCGTCCGGCGAGCTGGCCGACCTCGCCGGGATCGCCGCCGCGGCGGAGGCTCACGACGCTCTGACCGTCGTGGACGCGACCCAGGCCTGTGGCTGGCTCCCGCTTCGGGCGGACGGCTTCGACGTGCTGGTGTGCTCGGCCTACAAGTGGCTGTGCTCACCGCGCGGCACGGCGTTCATGAGCGTGCGGCCCGAGCTGGCGGAGCGGCTCACGCCGTCCGGCGCCGGCTGGTACGCGGGCGCCGACCCGCACTCCTCGTACTACGGCCCGCCGTTGCGCCTGGCCCGCGACGCGCGGCGCTTCGACGTAAGTCCCGCCTGGTTTCCCTGGGTGGGAACCGCGCCGGTGCTCGAGCTGCTGCTGGAGATCGGCGTCGAGCAGATCCACGAGCACGATCTGCGCCTGGCCAACCTGTTCCGCGAGGGTCTCGGCCTGCCCGCGAGCGACTCGGCGATCGTGTCGGTGGAGCTCGCACACGCGGAGGAGCGCCTGGGTGACAGCTCGGTCAGAGCCGCCGCGCGTGCCGGGCGGCTGCGCACGTCGTGGCACCTCTACAACGACGAGAGCGATGTGGAGCGGGTGCTCGAGCTGCTCAGCCGCGATCCGGCCGAGGCGCCACCGCCGGGCCGAGAATCCGGCGCAGCATGACGTCGGCCAGGGCCGGCGACACGCCGTTGACCACGCGCAGCAGCCGCACCATCGGCGGATGGAAGAGCTCGCGACGGTCCTCCTCGACCGCCGCCACCATCCGCTGCGCGAGCGGGCCCGGCGGCGAGCGGCGACCGCGGTGGTACCAGGCGGGCATGCGATCCCATTCGTGGTCGTGCAGCGAGGTCTCGATCTCTCCCGGATAGACGGTGGTGACCGAGACGCCGCTTCCCACCAACTCGAGCCGCAGCGCCTCGGCGAATCCTCGCTGAGCCGCCTTCGTGCCGTTGTAGACCGCCGCCTCGGGAAACCCGCGCACGCCGCCGCCGGACGACACGATCACCAGGTGGCCGCGCCCGCGCTCGAGCATCCGGGGCAGCGCGGCCCGCACCGTGTAGAGCGTCCCCAGCCAGTTGACGTCGCTCATCTGCCTCGCGCTGTCGAGCGGCAGCTCGGCGAACGGCATGTAGTGCGTCAGCCCCGCGTTGGCCACCAGCACGTCCACGTCGCCGAAGCGCTCGACGGCGGACGCGATCGACCCGGCGTCGGACACGTCCGCGGGGAGCGCCGTGTGACCGTCGCCGGGAAGCTCTGCGGCAAGCCGCTCGAGTGGCTCGGCATCGCGCGCCACCAGACCCAGCGTGCAGCCTCGGGCTGCGAACGCGGCGGCCACGGCTGCGCCGATTCCGCGCGATGCGCCGGTCACGAACACTCGGGTTCTGGCTCCCACCTCCATTGGCGGGAGCATGCCAGTGGGCGCCAGTAGGATGCACCCATGTCTCACGACCAGGTCACGGTCGCCGAGGAGGAGTACCTCCAGATCATCTACTGGCTCCAAGAGGCGGGCCTGCCGATCACGGGCGCGAACATCGCCCGCGCGATGCAGGTCTCAGCGCCGACGGTGCACGAGATGATCGGCCGGCTGGAGGCCGACGGCTACGTGACGCGCGCGTCCGACAAGTCGCTCGCCTTCACCGATTCGGGCCACGAGCAGGCCACCCAGATCGTGCGCCGCCACCGGCTGATCGAGCGCTTTCTCACCGACGTGTTCGACATCCCGTGGGACCAGGTGCACGAGGAGGCCGAGCGGCTCGAGCACTGGATGTCCCCGGTGGTCGAGGAGCGCATGCTGCGGGCCATCGGCGACGCCAAGACCTGTCCGCACGGGCACCCGATCTTCGAGGGCGAGCGCGAGCAGGGAGTGCCGTTGGCCGACGTGGAGGAGGGCGCCACCGTGCGCGTGCTGCGCTTCGAGAACGAGGCCGAGGATCTCCTCCACTACCTCAAGGACACCGGGCTGCACCCGGGCCTCGAGGCCACCCTGAAGAACGCGGGCAGCGACGAGATCGAGCTCGACGCCTCCGGCACCACGCACTCGCTCACGCGCAGCGTGGCCGAGACGGTGTCGGTGGTGGCGGACCCGTCGCCTCCGGCGCGGGTGGCGTTGCCGGACCAGCTGGTGCTGGGCAAAGAGCGCTACGGGCGCTGATTTCTCGCGTTCTGGGACCGGCTAGAGCCGGCCTCCCGCGATCAAGTACCGGGCTGTCCTGACCGATCACATTAGGGCGCCATCCATTGGCGCACGGTGTATCGATGAAGTCCGAAGATCGCTATCGAGAGGTTGCGGATGAGGCTCGCGCGCGCGAGTTCGCCGTGCTGGACCTGCTCGAGTCGGACAACGGCGGAGACCTGGTGGCGCTGCGGGCCGTGCTGCGGATCGGCCAGGCCGCTCTCGGCGCCCAGCGGGTGGAGGACGTCCTCGAGGTGGTGGCCGAGGAGTCGCTGCACGCGCTCGATGCCGCCTCCTTCTCCATCAGCCGCTGGGAGCGCGACAAGGACGTCCTGAAGACCCTCGTCAACGTCGGCGAGCTCGGGCCGGGCGAGGAGCGCTGGCCGGCCGACGAGCAGTACCCGCTGGCCGACTTCCAGGAGATCACCGACCTACTGCGGCGTGGAGAGCCCTACGTCTTCGCCGTCGACGATCCGGACACCGACCCCGCCTCGCTGGCCTTCCTCGACCGGCTGGGCAAGGAGAGCGAGCTCGCCGTGCCGGTGGTCTACGAGTCCGTGACCTGGGGTGAGCTGTGGGCCACAGGCCGCGACGGCCGGCGGTTCGGGGAGCGGGACGTGAGGCTGCTCCAGGCCATCGCCGAGCAGGTCTCACAGGCCATCGGCCGCGCCGAGCAGTTCGGGCGCGTGACCCGCTTCGCCTACGAAGATCCCCTCACTCGCCTGGCCAACCGGCGGCTGCTCGACGAGCGGCTGGCGGCAGCCGGCGCCGAGGTCGAGACCCTGACCCTCCTGGCCTGCGACGTGGACGGGCTCAAGGAGGTCAACGACCGGGAGGGCCATCCCGCGGGGGACGCTCTGCTGCAGGGGGTGGCCGGTGCGCTCTCAGTGACGGCGGCGGCCTTCCCGCGCTCGCTGGTGGCGCGGGCCGGTGGCGACGAGTTCTGCGTGCTGCTGCCGGGCTCACTCCTGGCGGCGGCGGAGCGCTTCGCCCGCGCTGCCAGCCGTCGCATCGCGGCCGACGTGGGAGAGCGCGTGAGCGTGTGCTGGGGAGCCGCCTGCAGCGGCTCCACGGCCGGCTCTTCACCGGACCTGATGGCGGCGGCCGACGCCGCTCTGCTCGAGGCCAAGGCGCAGGGACCCGGCCGGCTGCGGCTGAGGCTGGCCACGGCGCCGGACCTGCCGGCCACGCTCCAGCGTGACCGGACCATCCGCTCGAACGGGCGCCGGGCCGTTGACGAGCTGCTGCCACGACTCGTGTCGGTGCTGGACGAGCAGCGACCGCAGGAGCCGCTCGACGCTCTCGAGCTGCTGGCCCGCGAGCTCGTCCGGGCCCTCGACGGCGCCGCCTGGTCGATCTCGGTGACGACTGAGGATGAGACGGGCCTTCAGGCCGTGCGCGGAGTGCAGAGCCTGCTCGACCCGCACTCGGGCGTCCGCGTGGTGGACACACCGGTGGACGACATCTATCCCGTGGCCGGCTTTCCCGCCACCGTTCGTGCCCTCGCTGAGAGCGACGCGTTCGTAGCCGCCCGGGACGTGCCCGGCTCCGATCCCGCCGAGCTGGCGACCCTCGACGAGCTCGGCTACGACAGCGTCCTCGCCGTGGGCGCCGCCGGCCCCGACGGGCGCGGCTACCTGCTCGAGCTCTACGGCGATCGTGACACGGCTCCACTGGCTCCGGCCGTGTCGCACGCCCGTGTGTTGGCCGACTACTGCATGCGCCGGGCCAGCAGGTCGTAGTAGAGAAGGGTCGAGTAGAGGGCGGCTATCGGCGCGGTCACGCAGGCGGCGAGGATCGTGCCCACGAGCGCCCAGATCGCGTCTCCTGTGTTGTTGGCGATCGAGGCGAAGGGTGCGGCCACGAGCAGGGCCGGCAGCGCCGCCGCCAGGTTGATCAGCACCACCAGCCCGAAGGTGCGCCACCAGAAGCCCTGCACCACGTCTCCCGAGCGCACCAGCGCCTGCCACCCGCGGGCGTCCTCGATCACCACCGTCTGGGGCACGAAGAACCAGCGCACGAACAGGTAGATGCCCGGAACGACCAGCAGGGCGAAGCCCACCGCGATCCCGAGCGTGGCCAGCACGACGGCGAGGAACAGGGGGGTGAAGGCCTCGAACCCCGACACGAAGGACTGGACGCCGCTCACGCCGCTGCTCCCGTCGGTGATCTGCCGCAGTGCGTAGATGCAGATCGCCGTGATGAGGGGCGAGACCACGAGGAATTCGACGATCGTCGGCACCGCCGACTCGGCCAGGGGGGGCGAATCGTCGTAGGGCCCCGTGAGCATCTCGAGGCCGATGCCCTCCACCACCAGGTGCACCGGGACCACCACGGCGGCGGACAGGGCGATGAACAGCCCCGCGTGCCGGAAGAACACGCCGAAGGTGTCCCGAAACAGCTCCTTTACGTCACGCGTCCGCGCTAGCTCGATCACGCAGCGGCACCCGCCAGCTCGCGGTAGGCATCGGCCACGCGCGCGATGCCCTCCTCGATCTGGTCGGGTGGCACGGCCGAGTAGGCGAGGCGCAGCGAGCTCTCTCCGCCCTCCAGTAGGAAGTCGGTGCCCTTGACGAAGACCACGCCGCGCTCCTTCGAGCGCTCGAAGAGTGAGGCCACGTCTGTGCCCTCGGGCAGGTCGACCCACAGGAAGTAGCCGCCCTGCGGGGTCACGAAGCGAGCGTCGGGAAGGTGGCTCGAGATCGCGTCGGCGGTGGCGTCGCGACGCTCGCGCAGCGCGGCCTTGACGGTCGCGATGGAGCCCTCGATGGCGCCCGAGCGGCAGAACTCGGCCACGATCCCCTGGGCCACCATGTTGGGTGAGATGTAGGTCTCGGTGGCCTCCTTGCGGATCCCGGAGATCACCGAGGTCGAGCCGACCAGGTAGCCCACCCGTATCCCGGGACAGACCGTCTTCGAGAAGGACGAGGCGTACACCACGCGTTCGCCCGCGCCGTCCATGTCGAGCATGCGCGGGTGGTCCTCACCCTCGAAGCGCAGGTCGACGTACGGGTCGTCCTCGAAGATCGTGAAGTCGTACTCGTTGGCCAGCTCGATCAGCCGCCGCCGTTTGTCCAGCGAGAGCGTGCAGCCGGCCGGGTTCTGGAAGTTGGGGATGATGTGGGCGAGCTTGGGCCGTACTCCGGAGGCCAGCTCGGCGGCCAGCGCCTCCACGTCGATGCCGTCGTCCTCGAGCGGGATCGGCAGCACATCGGCGCCCATCTTGCGGAGGGCCAGAAGGGTGCGGTCGTAGGTGGGCGCCTCCACCACCACCACGTCGCCCGGCTCGACGAGCTGCGAGAACAGGAAGGCGTCGGCCTGCATCGAGCCGTTGGTGGCCACCAGCCGGCCGGGTTCGACGCCGTGCTTCTCCGACAGCCACTCGAGCAGGCCGAGATAGCCGGGCGAGGTTCCGTAGGCGCACATGCCGCCGGGATCGCTGTCGAACGCGCGCAGAGCGGCGGCCTTGAGCTCGTCCACGGCGACGATGTCGAGCGAGGGAGCGCCCCGCGCCAGCGAGATGTTGGTGAACTCGGCCACGGTCCGCCACGATATCGACGGCACCCATCCCCTCGCGGACGGATCTCCTACGGAGCCCGCGCCGCTATGTCCGCCAGCGCCTCCTCGCGGCTGTTGCACGCACGGATGCGCGACACCCGTCCGTCGCGCACGCTGTGCACGAAGAAGAGGTAGTCGCCCTGGGTGCCCTCGTCGGTCTTGATGCGACGGTGGCCCACCACCAGCAGGTCGGGCTCGTGCAGCTCGAAGGTGAAGGGCGAGGCGCGGAACACCTCGCCGCGCGCACTGAACGCCTCGAAGAATGAGCGCACGCCCTCGTGGCCGCTGAAGCGCCGCCCCTCGTGGTCGACGAACTCGACCTCCGGGTGCAGGAGCGGAATGGCGGCGTCGGCGCCGGACTCGCGGTAGGTGGCCCACAGTTCGTGGACCGCTTCCAGCCGCGCGTCGGTCACCGCGGCCCCGCCTCCGGTCAGACTCTCGCGCCGAGTATCTCGACTGCGATCTCGGCGACCTGGGTGGGGTTGCGGCCCACCCTGACGCCCTTGTCCTCGAGCGCCTCCGCCTTGGCCGCCGCGGTGCCCTTGGTGCCCGAGACGATTGCGCCGGCGTGGCCCATCGTCTTGCCGGGCGGCGCGGTGAAGCCGGCGATGTAGGCCAGCACCGGCTTGTTCACGTGCTCGGCGATGTAGTCGGCGGCCTCCTCCTCGGCTGACCCGCCGATCTCGCCGCACATGACGATCAGTTCGGTCTCGGGATCGGCCTCGAACAACTCGATCACGTCGACGAAGCTCGAGCCCGGCACCGGATCGCCGCCGATGCCCACGATCGAGCTGTTGCCGAAGCCCGACTGGGCCAGCTCGTTGCCGATCTGGTACGTCAGCGTGCCCGAGCGCGACACGAGTCCGACGTTGCCCTCGCTGAAGAACTGCGCGGGGATGATGCCGACGTTGGCTTTGCCCGGTGACAGGATGCCCGGGCAGTTGGGCCCGATGAGGCGCGAGCGGCCGCGGTGCAGGTGGTTGTAGACCCGCAGCTCGTCGTGCGCCGGGATGCCCTCCGTGATGGCGATGATCAGCTCGATGCCGGCGTCCTCTGCCTCGAGGATCGAGTCGGCGGCGAAGCGCGGCGGCACGAAGACCATCGCCGTGTTGGCGCCGGTCTCGCGCACGGCCTCGTGGAAGGTGTCGAACACCGGAATGCCCTCCACGTCCTGCCCGCCCTTCCCCGGGGTCACTCCGGAGACCACCTGCGTGCCGTAGTCGCGGTTTCGCAGCGAGTGGAACGTGCCCTCGCGCCCGGTGATCCCGGACACGCAGAGCTTCGTGTCGTTGTCGACGAGGATCGCCATCAGCCGGCCAGCTCCACGACCTTCTCGGCGGCGCCGAGCATGGTGGCCTCCGTGTACACGTTGGGCAGGTCGGCCTCGGCGAGCAGCGCGCGGCCCTCCTTGTCGTTGGTGCCGTCGAGTCGGACCACGAAGGGCACGTCGGGCTCGATCTGCGCGAAGGCCTCGATCAGGCCCCTGGCCACCTCGTCGCAGCGGGTGATGCCTCCGAAGATGTTGAACAGCACGGCGCTCACCTTGGGGTTGGAGAGGATGACCTCCACCGCGCTCGTGATCGCCTCGGCCTTGGAGCCGCCGCCGGCGTCGAGGAAGTTGGCGGGCCGCCCGCCGGCCTGGGCCACCACGTCGAGCGTGGACATCACGAGGCCCGCACCGTTGCCGAGGATGCCCACGTTGCCGTCGAGCTTCACGTAGGTGAGCCCACGCTCGGCCGCCATGTGCTCCTGCTCGTCCTCCGCCGACGCGTCGCGCAGCTCGGCCACGTCGGGATGGCGAAACAGGGCGTTGCCGTCGATGGTGACCTTGGCGTCGAGCGCCACCACCTCGCGCGACTTGGTGATGAGCAGCGGGTTGATCTCCACGAGCGTGGCGTCCTCGGCCTCGAACACCGCGTAGAGGCGGGCGAGCATGGCGCCGACGGGGCGGATCACGTCTGACGCGATCCCGGACTCGAAGGCCAGGCGGCGTCCGTGGAAGTCCTGAAAGCCGATCAGCGGATCCACGTGCAGCATGCGCATGGCCTCCGGATCGGTGGCCGCCACCTCCTCCACGTCCATCCCGCCCATCCGGGAGAGCATTGCCATGGGCTTCTTGGCCGACCGGTCGAAGACGATCGCCGCGTAGTACTCCTCGTCGATCTCGCTGGCCTGCTCGATGTAGATCTCGTGCACGGTGAAGCCGCGGATGTCCATGCCGAGGATCGCCTCGGCGTGCTGTTCGGCCTCGGCGCGGTCGGTGGCGAGCTTGATGCCCCCGGCCTTGCCGCGGCCGCCGATCTGCACCTGGGCCTTGATCACCACCGGGAAGCCGATCTGCTCTGCGGCGGACACCGCCTCGGACACCGAGGTGGCGGGCAGGCCCTCCGGCACGGGCACCCCGTGCTTCTTGAGCAGCTGCTTGCCCTGATATTCGAGGAGATCCATGCCTGGTAGATAGAGTGGCCGCCGCCTGAGCGCGCCGCCTGAGCGGCGCTCGACCCTATCGAAAAGAAGTCATGGCCCTTCCCAAAGAAGTCAAGTTCGTCACCTTCGATTGCTACGGCACCCTGATCGACTGGGAGTCCGGCGTCTACGACGCATTCCAGAAGGAGGCGGACCGCGACGGATTCACGATCGACCGAGACGCCCTGGTCCCGCGCTTCGTGGAGGTGCAGCGCGACATCCAGCGCGGTTCGTACGAGCTCTACGCGGAGGTTCTGCGCCGCACCGCCGTGCGCGTGGCGGGCGAGCTCGGCTGGGAGCTCGAGCCGTCGCGCTCGAACTTCCTCCCCAACAGCGTGCCGGCCTGGCAGGCGTTCCGGGAGACCAACGCGCAGCTCGAGCGCTTCGCCAAGAAGTTCGAGATCGGCATCCTTGCCAACATCGACGACAAGCTGCTCGGGGCCACGCGGCGCCACTTCCGCACCGACTTCGACCTCGTGGTCACCGCCCAGCAGGTGCGCTCCTACAAGCCCGACCCCGCGCACTTCAAGGAGTGTGCCCGCCGCATCGAGGGGCTCAAGAAGAACTGGGTCCACATCGCCTCGGGCTACCCCACCGACGTGGAGCCCTGCCTGAAGCAGAAGACACCCGTGATCTGGGTCAACCGCCACGGCGAGGAGCTGGAGCCGGGGCAGAAGAAGCCGGACGCCGAGGTGCGCAGCTTCCGGGACGCCGGCAAGCTGCTGAAGGCCGCCTGACGGCGGGCCGTTGCGCGCCGTCTCCGTGAACCCGGACGCGCTCGTGGTCACGAGCGCGTTCTGGCAGACCAACGCGGTGGCGGTGAGGGCCGGCGGCGAGGCGCTCCTGATCGACTCGCCCTACCTGCCCGATGAGCTCGACGCCCTCCCGGGCCTCCTCGCCGGCGCCGGCTTCGAACCGGACGGCCTGCTGGCCACCCACGCCGACTTCGATCACCTGCTGGGCCGGTTGGCCTATCCCGACATGACGCTCGGTATGGGCGAGCTGTCGGTGGAGCGGCTGCAGCGCCAGCCCGGTGCCGCCCAGCGCGAGCTGCGCGACTCCGACGCGGAGTTCTACGTCGAGCGGGCCGCGCCGCTGGCCCTGGGCGCCGTGCAGGGGCTGCCTGTTCCGGGCCGTCTCGATCTGGGCACCGGTGAGGGCGCGATCGAGCTGGAGCTCCAGCCCGCGGAGGGCCACACGCCGGACGGCCTGTGCGTGTTTGCACGGCCGCTGGGCCTGCTCGTGATCGGCGACTACCTGTCGTCGGTCGAGATCCCGTGGATCTCGGAGGGCGGGGCACTCGACGACTATCGCGCGACCCTGGCCCGGCTGGCGCCACTGGTGGAGGCCGCCGATGTGGTGGTTCCGGGCCATGGGCCCTACCACGGCCGCGACACCGCGCTGCGCCTGCTCGACGAGGACGTGGACTACCTGGACGCGCTCGAGCGCGGCGACGAGAAGATCGGGCTGCCGGAGGGCCGGAGCACCAAGGCCCAGCGCCAGATCCACGCCGAGAACGCCGGCCGCGTGGCCTGAGCGCCTACACCCGCTCAATCACGAGCTTGCGCTCGCGTGTCTGGACCGCCTCGGCGGCGTCGTCGAAGGGGACCACGTTGCTCGTGATCAGCTCGGGCCGCAGGCGCTCCTCGGCCACCAGCTCGAGAATGGCCGGGATGTGCGGCCGCGCCTGGGCGCGGCCGGTGTGGAAGTGGACGCCCGAGGTGTACATCTCGAGCAGCGGCACCGGCGTTTCGGGCTCGAAGATGATCCCCGTGCTGGTGCAGTCTCCATCGGGCTCGGTGGAACGCAGCGCGATGGCCAGGCTCTCGCGGCTGGCCCCGCAGTCGACCGTCACCGGGAACGGACCGAGGCGGTGGGGCAGCTCGCCCTCGTGCACGTCGGCTCCGAGGCTCGCCGCGATCTCGAGCCGAACGGTGTCGTGGTCGGTATAGGTGACGCTGTGGGCGCCCAGGGCGTTGGCCACCTCGATCGCGTAAAGCCCGATGCTCGGCGAGCCGCCGCCCACGATCAGAACGTCAGCGCCGGGCCGGCGCTGGAGTGGGTCGTACACCGTGCGCCAGGCGTCGGGGATGTTGTCGCTCGCGCTGGCCACCGCCACGGGGCTGACGCCCTCGGGCACCGGTACCAGCATGTGGTCGGCGAAGGGCACGCGCACGTAGTCGGACAGCGCGCCTCCCCAGTCGCCGCCGAACTGCCCGAAGCCGAACATCGAGCGCTCCGGCACGGTGAGGCAGTCGCCGGTCTGCCCGCGCCGGCAGCGGGCGCACTCGCCACACGAGATCTGGAACGGCACGACCGCCACCGTGCCCTTCTCGATCCGGTTCATGTCGCCCGACTGGACCACCTCGGCGACGAACTCGTGGCCGAGCGCGATCGGGCCTGGAAACGGCGCCTCGCCGCGGACCATCGGCTGGTCGAGATCGCACAGCGCCACGGCGAGCGGTCGCACGATCGCGTCGTTGGCCTCGCGCAGAAGGGGATCCGGTACCTCCTGCCACTCCACGCGCCGGTCCTCGGTCAGGGTGAGCTGCCTCATATGGCGCACCGTACCGCCCAGGTGCGGTTTCCCCGGCGGCCGTCCGGCGGGGCCGGCGCTACGTGACCGACGTCCGCGCGCGCGTTCGGCTGCGCCGCCTAGTGATCGGCCACACGCTGCCGCGAGCCGCGCGCATCGACCGGGTGACCGTGGACGGCGAGCGTGCCGACTACTCGGTGCGCACCACCAACCGGGGCGTGGAGGTGCTGGTGCGCGTGCCCGACGAGGGTCGGCACCGGCTGGTGGTGGTCAGCCGCTAGCCGCCCCGCGGGTGGTCGAGGGCCCTGAGCGTGGCCAGCAGCGGTCGCAGCGCCCGGCGGTTGCGCTGCGTGAGATAGGAGCGCCAGAACCAGGACTCGGCAGCGCGGGCCGGGCCCTCGGCGTAGGTGGACGCGACAATTCCGGCCGTGCCCGCGCCGAGCACCGCGAGGTCGTAACGGCGGGTCACGTCGCGCCCCGGATCAGGAGTTGCGCCGCACGTGCCACGCGACGGACATGCGGGCCACGGTGTTGTCGTCCTCGTCGGTGAGCTCGACCTCGATTGGGAACTCCACTCGCCCGTCAGCGTCGAGCCGGTCGAGCAGCGCCTGCTTGTCCTCGCCCAGCCTCCCGGTGGCGGTGATGGGTCCCTTGGCCAGCTTGAGGTACTCGATGCTCGCCGATCGGGCCAGCGGTGTGACGTCCCCGAGCCGCTCGGCGAAAGCCCCGACGAAGGCCGCGCCGGAGGCGAACTCGCCCGCCGAGAACAGCCCGCCCGCGTGCTGGGAGCCCACGTGATTGCGTAGCTCGTCGTCGTCCGGCAGTCGCACGCTGCCGCTCCCGTCGCCCAGTCCGGTGAGCTCGAGCTTCAGGTGATTGTTGTAGGGAATGGCCTGGGCAAGGCCGGCGCGCACGGGTTCGTAGTCCATGCCGCCACCCTATTCAGCGTCCTCGGCGGGCCGGTTTGCCGAGCGCGTACATCGCGCCGGCGCGGGTGCCCACGAACACGCGGCCCCGCCAGACCGACGGGGTGGCCTCGATGCACCCGCCGAGGCTCACGCTCCACAGCTCCGGAGGGGTCCGACGCTGGTCGGACACGTCGTAGGCGTGCAGGTCGCCGGCGCAGTCGCCCTGGAGCAACACGTCGTCGACCACCACGGGAGAGCTCCAGGTGGGTCCCGGAAGAGCGATGCGCCAGCGCTCCTTGCCGCTGTCGCGGTCGACGGCCAGCAGGCCGCCGGCGTTGGTGGCCACGTACACGAGCTCGCGGTCGATGGCCGGGGTCGACCAGGAGCCACCGGCTCCCTCGCTCGTCTCCCGGATCGGCACCGACCACACCAGGGGCCTCCTGGGCCGCTCGGGATCGAGCTTCATCAGCTGGCCGACCTCGAGCGCGCGGGTGTTCATCTTCTCGAGCTCGCTGGCCACGTAGAGCGCGCCCTGCTCGTCGATCACGATCGAGGCGTCGGTGTCGTCGCCGGTCCAGAAGCGCAGCACCCGTTTGGCCCTGCGGCCGCCGCGCAACACGCCGGAGATGTCGAAGCCCTGCACGAGCCCGGCCGAGTTGGCGAAGTAGACGACGCCCTGGTGGTAGGCCACCGAGCTCTCGATCGAGAAGTGCCGGTCGGGTGCGTCGCGGGCGAGCTGGTCGTCCCAGCTGGGGATGGTGAGCACCACGCGCGGGCGCACGCGGACCTTGCCGCTCCGGGTCCAGCCGCGGTTGAGCTTGATCACGTAGAGCCAGGAGTTCTCGCCGCCCTCGATCAGGTAGTCGCCCACCACCAGCGCCGCGCCGTCCCAATCGTTGTTCCAGGTGGGGTCAGGCGCGCTGGTGTTGGCGTCGAGCGACCAGAGCACCTTGGGCGCGCCGCGGTCGAGGGCGACGATCCGGAACCGATCGTCGCGCGAGCCCGCGTAGTAGAGCGGGTAGCCGTCGGGATCGGACGTGGCCGAGCCCTTGGCCAGGTCTCCGGTCATCAGGTTCTCGCGCAGCCGAGCGCCCGAGCGCGCGTTCAGGAAGTGGTAGTTGGAGTCGTAGGCACCGAAGCGCAGCTCCAGCCGCCCGCGCGGCCCCGGGATGACGTTGGGCTGGCCGGTCCAGCCCACGCCGCACCAGCTCTCCGTCCCGGTCTCGTCGGTCGAGCGCGAGCAGAGGCCGCCGCTCGGCGGGTAGCGCCAGAGAATCTCGGGCCGCCGCGGCACCGGTCCCTCGCCGTAGTAGGTGCGGGTGAGATTGCCGCGGAAGGTGGTGATGCCGGGGACGCTCGGGTTGATCGCGCCCTGCGGCGGCACCCGGGTGGCCGCCGGCTCGGGCCGGCGCTCGGTCTTTGGCAGGCGTTCTGGCTCGTCGTCTCCGATGGGCAGGAGGGTGGTGACGTCGCGCTGCCCGCCCGGATCGTCCGGGGTACTCGACGTGAGGCCCAAGGCGAGCTCCACGATGCCCATGAGGACGATCACGACTGTGGGCACGAGCACGGTGAGAAGCCGCCGACGCCGCCGATGCAAGGTCGCAGACCCGCGTGGCACGGTAGGTCGGAGTACGACGAAACCGGCGCTTGTCCTGCCGGCGTCAGGAGCCGGCGGTACGCAGCGCCGTGGAGGGCGCGCGATCGCCGAGCCCGAAGCGGGGCTCCGGCTCCGCCGCTCCCCTCAGCACCCGAGACGCCTGCTCGGCGAGGGCCGGGCCGTGCTTGTAGCCGTGACCCGAGCCGCCGCCGAGCAGCCACACGCCGGGATGCTCGGGGTGGGACGCGAACACGAAGCCGCCGTCGTCGGTGATCGAGTAGTGGCACACCGGCGCCGAGCGAATCGCCGCGCCGGACAGCGCGGGAAAGCGGTGGGCCAGGTAGTCGCGCGAGCGCTGCACGTAGGCCGGATCGGCCTGCTCGGGCCTGCCGTCTGGGTCGACCGGCTCGCCCTCGGCATCGTTCGAGACCTTCATGCCGTGGGGCTCGATCAGGCCGTGGCCGTAGAACGAGGTGTCGAAATCGAGCCAGCCGGGCACCGGAGGCGTGGCCCATTCGGCGGGTACGTCGAACAGCACCACGTCCTGCCTGGTCACCCGCATCGTCATGAGGGACGGAAACAGGGGCGCGAGCCAGGCACCGCAGGCCCACACGACCTGATCCGCTTCCAGCCGGCGGCCGTCCACCAGCACCCCGGCGCCGTCCGGTCGCGCCCGGCCCCGCAGGACGCTGAGGCCCTCGGCACGGGCCCGGGCCACGAGCGCTCGTACACCGTCGCCGGCCCTCAACACTCCGCCCTCTGACTCGAGCATCCCGTAGGCGAAATCGCCGACGTTCAGGCTGGGAAACAGCCGTCGGGTCGCGTCCGGGTCCAGGCGCTCCACCGGTACGCCGGCCTCGCGCATGGTGATCTCGCTCGCCGCCTCCCAGCCGTCCTCCCGGCGAACGAACCAGACCATGCCGGCCTCGACCAGGACGCCGGCTCCGAGCTCCTTCCACAGCGCCCGCCCTCTGTACGCAAGTTCTGTGTAAAGCGGGTCGGCTCCGTGTGAATAGCGCAGCAGCCTGGTCTCCCCGCCCGACTCGGAGCTCGGGTGGCCCGGCTCGTGAACGTCGATCAGGGTCACGTCCCAGCCGTCGGCGACCAGCCGGTCGGCCAGCGCGGAGCCGAAGATTCCCGCCCCCACCACCACCGCCGAGCTCACGGTCTACTGGATGACCGCGATGCTGTCGCCGGTGGCCACCGAGCCACCCTCTGAGACCGACAGCTCCTCGATCTTGCCCGCGGACGGCGCCGTGATCTCGTTCTCCATCTTCATGGCCTCGATCACGCAGATCAGCGCACCCTCGTCCACCTCCGCGCCCTTCTCCACGGCCACCTTGAGCACGGTGCCCTGGATCGGTGAGATCAGCTCGCCGGGGGCGCCGCCGCCGCCGCTCTGCTTGCGCTCGCGCGTCGGTGCCTTGCGCAGCCCGCCGCCCTCAGAGCCTGGGCCGGCGCCGTTGGGCGCCGCCGCCTCGCCTATCACCTTCACGTCGAAGCGGCGTCCGGACACCTCGACCGCGTAGTCGCGCTCGACCTTCTCGGCCGGTTCCTCCCCGTCCCCCTCTTCCTTCTTCGGCGCGGCGGGGAAGGCCAGCTGCTTCAGCCACTTGGGGTCCTCGACCAGGTCGCGGCAGGTCTCACCGCGCGCCCACTGCTCGGTGGCCAGGAGCGCGCGGTGGAAGGGGATGAGCGTCTTGAGCTCCTCGATCTCGTACTCCCCGAGTGCGCGCAGCATGCGCCGGGTGGAGGCCTCGCGGTCCGTGTCCCAGACGATCAGCTTGGCGATCATCGGGTCGTAGAGCGGCAGGACCTCGTAGCCCTCCTCGGCACCCGAGTCCACCCGCACGAACGGCCCGGAGGGCTCGCGATAGCTGCCGATCCGCCCTGGGGCCGGGGCGAACTTCTTGGATGCGTCCTCGGCGTTGATGCGGCACTCGATGGCGTGGCCGCGGATGACGACGTCCTCCTGGGCGTAGCTCAACTCCTCGCCCGCGGCGACCTTCAGCTGCTCGCGCACGATGTCGATGCCGGTGACCATCTCCGTCACGCAGTGCTCCACCTGCACGCGGGTGTTCATCTCGAGGAAGAAGTACTCGCCGTCCTGCAGCAGCCCCTCGACCGTGCCGGCCGAGCGGTAGCCCACGGCCCGCGCGGCGTCGGTGCCGATCTTGCCGATCTGCTCGCGCAGCTCCGGGTCGACCGCGGGCGCCGGCGACTCCTCGATCAGCTTCTGATGGCGGCGCTGGACCGAGCAGTCTCGCTCGAAGAGATGGATGACGTTGTCGTGGCCGTCGGCCAGCACCTGGACCTCCACGTGGCGGGGGTCGGGCAGGTAGCGCTCGACGTAGACGGTGGCGTCGGAGAAGAACTTCTCGCCCTCGCGTGCCGCGCCCTCGAAGGCCTTCTCGAGCTCGTCCTCGGACTCCGCCACACGGAAGCCCTTGCCACCGCCTCCGCCCGCCGCCTTGATGGCCACGGGGTAGCCCACGTCCTCGTCGATCACCTTGCGGGCGTCGTCCACGTTGTCCACCGGCTCGGTGGTGCCCGGCACGATCGGCACCCCGGCGTCGCGCATGATCTCCCGGGCGCGTGTCTTCGTGCCCATCGCGTCGATGGCCGACGCCGGTGGCCCGATGAAGACGATTCCCGCCTCCTCGCAGGCCCGCGCGAAGGCGGCGTTCTCCGCCAGGAACCCGTAACCGGGATGCACGGCCTGGGCTCCCGACTGCCGCGCTACCTCGAGGATCTTCTCCACCACGAGATAGCTCTCGGCGGCCGGTCCCGGCCCGAGCAGGTAGGCCTCGTCGGCGCGGCGCGCGTGCGGGGAGTCACGATCCGGCTCCGAGTAGACGCCGACACTGGCCACGCCCAGCTCCTCGAGCGTGCGCATGACGCGGATGGCGATCTCACCCCGGTTGGCCACGAGAACCTTCTCGAACATGAGCGGCGGGGAGGTTATCGACGGGTGTTGCCGTTGACGCTTGCGGACGCGGGCGCCGGAGCGCATAATCGCCGGAGTGAAGCGCGGTAGAGCCGCCGCCCTGGCCGTCGCCGCGGCGATCTGCCTGACCTGCGCCGCTCCGGCGCAGGCTCAGCTGCGCTTCGAGCGCTGCGGTGCGTTCGGCTTCCAGTGCGCCCGTCTCAGCGTGCCCCTCGATCACTCGGGCGCAGTGCCGGGCCGCCTGTCGCTGTACGTGAAGCGGGTGCGAGCCCGCGGCCGGGCGACCCGCCCCCCGCTGGTGGTGCTGGCCGGTGGGCCGGGCCAGTCGGCCACGGCGGCCTTCAACGGAGATGCTCTGGCGGTGGTCTATCCGGCCTACCGCAACCGCGACCTGATCGTGTTCGACCAGCGCGGCACCGGCCGGTCCGGGGCTTTGCGCTGCCGGCTGCTGGAGGAAGCCAATCTGCTCAGCGCCGGCGCGGCCGCCGGCCGCTGCGCACGACGGCTGGGACGGCGGCGGGCCTTCTACACCAGCCGGGACTCGGTGGCAGACATCGAGCTCGTCCGGCGGGCCCTGCGGGCGGAGCGAGTGGCGCTGTTCGGCACGTCGTACGGCACCAAGGTCGCGCTCGGCTACGCGCTGAGCCACCCGGGCAGTGTCGAGCGGCTGGTGCTCGACTCGGTGGTGGAGGCCGGCGGTCCGGATCCCTTCTACCGCGACACCTTCGAGGCCGTACCCCGAGCGCTCAGCGCGGTGTGCGCCGGCCGCTGTTCGGCCTTCACCCGGGACCCCGTGGCCGACGTCGCGCGGCTGGTGCGCCGGCTGGCCGCGGAGCCGCTGCGGGGCCGCGTCGTCGGCCCGCGCGGACGCCGGCGCGCCGCCACGCTGGATCGCGGCGACCTCTTCTCGGTGCTGCTGGCCGGGGATTTCGACCCGTCGCTTCGAGCGGCCTTTCCGGGAGCCGTGCGTTCGGCCCTGGCGGGCGACGCCGCGCCCATGCTGAGGCTGCTCGTCCGCGCCTACGCGGTCGACGGTGTGGCGCCTCGCCCCCGCGAGCTCAGCGCGATGCTCTACGCGACGACCACCTGCGAAGAGACCGCGTTTCCCTGGGCGCGCGCCACGCCGCGCGATCCCCGCGTGCGCCGCTCGGCGGCGAGAGCGGCCTTGGAGCTGCTCCCGGACACCACGTTCGCACCGTTCGACAGAGGGACGGCGCTCGACAGCGACCTGATCGACCTCTGTGGCCGCTGGCCCGCCGCCCCGGCCGCGCCGGACTTCGGGAGCGGCCCGCTCCCGGATGTTCCCGTGCTGCTGATCGAGGGCGAGGACGATCTGCGCACTCCGGTGGAGAACGCCCAGCGCGTGGCCGCGCAGTTCCCCCGCGCCCAGCTCTTGGTTGCGCCGGCCACCGGCCATTCGGCACTGGGGAGCGACGGCAGTGGCTGCACCGAGCGGGCCTTCGGCCGCTTCCTGAGCGGCGCGGCCGTCACCACTCGGTGCCGGCGCACGGCCCGCGAGTTCCCGGTTACGCCTCCCGCCCCGGTCAGCCTGGCCGCCGTTCCCCGATCATCCGCAGCGGCCGGCCACCGCGGCCGGGTCCTCAACGCCCTGGGACTGACCCTCGGCGACGTGTTCGCCGACGCTGTGGCCGGCTTCATCTTCGACATCGACGATCCGGACATCGCCCGCAACGGCGGCCTGCGGGCCGGCCGCTATCGCGTGGACGGCCGCGGGACCCTTCACCTGTCAGCGCTCGAGTACGTGAGAGGCGTGGCCGTCACCGGGACGATCACCAGGTTCGGGTTCCCCCGCCAGCGGGGCCGGCTCCGGATCGAAGGTGGTGCCGGGGTCCCATCCGGGCGGCTGACCCTGCGCGGGCTGCGCGCCCGCGGGCGGCTGGGAGGCAGGCTCGTGCAGGGCCGGCTGCGCCCGAGCGCGCAGTCAGGCGGTGTCCGGGCAGCGGCGACCGCCGCCCGAGCGCCGATCGGCCGCTAGGACGGCGGCCGCAGCCCGGCGAAGAAGGTGGCGAGCATCGCCGGGAACAGCTCATCGTCCACCGCCTCGGGCTCGAGCACCCGTTCCAAGCCCACGCCGTTGGCCATCGCGAAGGTCATCATGGCCACCTGAGCCGCCGGCAGCGGCGGCTCGAAGCCCAGCTCGCTCGCGCGGCGCTCGAACAGCTCCGCGATCCGCTCGCGCAGGCCGCGATAGCGCTTGACCAGCTCGATACGAAAGCTCTCGTTGCGGGCGGCGTAGGCGGCGAACTCGAAAAACAGCCGCTCCCATTCCGGCTCGGCCTCGATGGCGGCGATGAAGTCGCTGCCCGCCCGGCGGGCCTGCTCCTCGATGGTCCCGTCGCCGGCCAGCACGCGGTCGAGGTCCGCCACCCGCTGGGCGAAGCGCTCGTCGAGCATCGCCAGGAAGAGCGCCTCCTTGCTCTCGAAGTTCGCGTAGACCGCGCCCTTGGTGAAGCCGGCCGTCTCCGCCACCAGGTCGAGCGAGGCGCCCTCGAGGCCGCGAGCCGCCGCCACCTTCGCCGCCGAGCGCATGAGGCGAGCTCGCGTGTGGGCCTGGCGCTCCTTGCGTGTCAGCCGCTCGCTCAAGCGGCCACGAGCGAGCGAGCGGGGCGGGCGGCCCGGCGCTCGGCCACGACCTCACCGCCCTTGCGCGGCACGTTGGTGATCGCCCGGCGCACGAAGCGCTCCGGACGCGGGTCCGCCGCGCGCAGGTCCAGGCCCGCCACCAGCTCCTGCAAGACGATCCGCATCTCGAACAGCGCGAAGCTCGCTCCGAGGCAGCGCCGGACCCCACCGCCGAAGGGGAACCAGGTATAGGTGCCGGCCTGCTGCTCGAGGAAGCGCTCGGGCCGGAAGGCCAGCGGGTCCGGATAGACGTCGGGCCGGCGGTGCACGAGGTAGATGCAGGGCGCCACGGTCACTCCCGCGGGCAGCAACTGCCCGCCGATCTCCATCGGCTCCTTGAGGCGCCGGACGACGAGCGAGAGGATCGGGCGCAGGCGCAGCGTCTCCTTGCAGACCGCGTCGGCGTAGTCGCTTCCGCCCTCGTCGGCCTCCGCGCGCAGGCGAGCGAGGGCCTCGGGGTGGCGCACCAGGCGCTCCACCGCCCAGGCGAGCGAGCTGGCCGTGGTCTCGTGACCGGCCACCAGCAGGGTCATCAGCTCGTCGCGCAGCTCTTCGTCGCCCATCGGGCTGCCGTCCTCGTGCCGAGCCTGCAGCAGCATCGAGAGCACGTCCTCGCGCTCCTCGAGGTCGGGCACCGCCCGGCGCATGCGGATCTCGTCGTAGATCAGCTCGTCCGGGACCGCACGCACGCGGCGAAACATCCTCGTGGTGGCGGCGTGGCGGGGCCCCAGCGTGGCCAGCACCGCCATGCGCTTGGGATCGCCGCCCCACTCGAGCACGTGCCCGAGCGCCGCCATCAGGCGTTCGCGCCGGCGCTCGTCCTGCACCCCGAACACCGTGCGGGTGATGATCTCGAGCGTGATCCGCTGCGTGGCCGGCCGCACCGCGGCGGGCTCGCCCACCGGCCAGCGCCCGACCTCTGCCCGGGCGGCGTTCGCCATCACCTCGGCGTAGTTGCGCATGCGCTCGCCGTGGAAGGGCGGCAGCATCAGCTTGCGCTGGCGCATGTGCGCGGCGTCGTCGAGCAGCAGCACCGACTGATGGCCCAGCAGGGGCAGCAGGATCCGATTGCCCTCGCCGGCGTGTAGCAGGCGCGGGTCGCCGGTGAACACCTGCTTGACCGCGTCGGGGTGGGCGAGGAAGACCCACGTGCCCTCGTTCGCGATCTGGACGGTGAACATGTCGCCGTGACGCCGGTGAAGCTCCTCCATCATCGCCGTCGGGCGCACGAGCCAGCGCAGGGTCTGGACGGCGCGGGGCCAGGAGGGGCCGGGCGGGAGGGGTGGGGCGGCGGAGGGGTTCACGTACTGCAACGGTATCTGAGTACCGGCGGGTATGCAACCAGGTGCGATTGGTGCTCACTTCACCCCCTCATCGGGGGTCAACCGAGCACGAACCAAGCGGCGGCGCCGGCCCTCAGGCCAGCGTCCTACCCACCAGCCCCGCGTGCGCCGCCACCTCGGCGGCAAAGCCCGCGAAGTCCCGCGCGTAGAGCTGCTGCGGCCCGTCGCACAGCGCTGCCTCGGGATCATCGGCCACCTCGACGATGATTCCGTCGGCGCCGACGGCGGCCGCCGCGCGCGACAGCGGGCCCACCAGGCGCCGGTCGCCGGAGGCGTGGGACGGATCCACGATCACCGGCAGATGAGTGTGCAGCTTGAGCCAGGGCACGGCGCCGAGGTCGAGGGTGAAGCGCATCGCCGTGTCGAACGTGCGGATGCCGCGTTCGCACAGGATCACCCGCTCGTTGCCCTCCTTGAGCACGTAGTCGGCGGCCTGCAGCAGCTCGTCGAGCGTCGAGGAGAGGCCACGCTTGAGCAGCACCGGCTTGCCCATCTGGCCCACCACCTCGAGCAGGCCGTAGTTCTGCATGTTGCGTGCGCCGACCTGGATCACGTCGACGACCGCGGCGAAGCGGTCGGCGAGCTCCACCGAGGTCATCTCGCTCACCACCGGCAGCCCGGTGGCGTCGCGCACCTCGGCCAGGATCTCGAGTGCCTCGAGCCCGAGGCCCTGGAAGGCGAACGGCGACGTACGCGGCTTGAACGCGCCGCCGCGCAGCATCGACGCGCCGCCCTCGGCCACCGCGGCCGCCACCGCGCGCGTCTGCTCGGGGCTCTCCACCGTGCAGGGCCCGGCGATCAGGCAGAAGGTCTCGTCGCCCCCGACTCGCCGCCCGTCCACGTCGAACACCGTCGGCTCGTGGTGAGACAGCTCGCTGGAGGCGAGCTTGTAGGGCCGGGAGATCGGGATCACCTGGTCCACGCCGGGCAGTCCCTCGAGGCCGAGCTCGCGCACGCCCTCGGGATCGCCGATGGCTCCGATCGCCGTGGTCAGCTCGCCCGGCATCACTTTGGCGTGCACGCCGGCCCGTTCGAGGCGAGCCACCACCGTCTCGATCTGCGCGGCAGTGGCCTCCGGTGTCATCACGACCATCATGGGACGGCCCGGCCTTCCACCGTTGGGGCACTCGAGCTCTGAGAGGCGTGTGCCGCGAGCGCCCGGGCGGCCCGGGCCCGGCTCGCCCGGACCATCGTCACCACCATCAGGGCGGCCACGCCGAGGGGGAAGGGCACCAGGACCCAGATCGGCAGACCGAGGCCCGCCTTGATGAGCAGCGCCAAGCCGGCGCCGATGAGGACCACGGAGAGGGTGGCTCGCAGCACGGCCGGCTGCACGCGCACCGACCAGTGGCTGCCGAGCCACACCCCCGGTACCGAGCCGATGAGGATGTTGGCCGCGAGGAGGAAGTCCACGTTCCCGGCCACGATGTGGGCCAGCCCCGCGGCCCACAGGAGGATCGCGGCGTGGAACACGTCGGTGCCCACCACGCGGGTGGGTGACAGGCGAAAGAGCAGGATCAGGCCCACCGCAATCAGCGCGCCGCTGCCGGCTGACGTGATGCCGAGCACGAAGCCCACGCACACGCCGAGCAGCACCGCGGCGATCTTGTGGCGTCGCTCCATCTCGATCGTGTCGCGCTCACGCGCGAGCATGCTCTTGAGGAAGGCCCGCACCAGCGTGGCCGCGCCGGTGAGAAGGAGCGCCACGGCGAGGATCGTCAGGAGCAGGTCCTCGAACTCCCTGCCGGCCCACTTCTCCAGCAGAGTGAGCACGTACACGCCGCCGACGGCGGCCGGAACCGAGCCGACCGCCATCCACATGGACAGCTGCATGTCGACGGTCTTCTGGCTCCAGTGCTTGTACCCGCCGACCGTCTTGGTTACGGCGGCGTAGGCGAGGTCGGTCCCGATGGCGGTTATCGGGGAGGTACCGAAGACCAGGATGAGCATCGGCGTCATCAGGGACCCGCCGCCGATTCCGGTCATTCCGACCAGGATGCCGACGCCGAGACCGAACGCGACCAGGGCGAGATCCATGCGCGGGAGAGCCTAGAGCGGGAGGATCGGCGAGGAGCGCAGCCCGAGCGCTGGTCGGGCGAGCACCGCAGCGTTTCTTCCTACAGAACCATGCCCGCAGCGACGGTGTCGTTCGTCGACTCGTCGATGAGGATGAAGCTGCCGGTGGCCCGGTTGCGGCGGTACTCGTCGAGGAACAGCGGCGACGACAGGCGCAGCCGCAGACGCCCGATCTCGTTCAGCGAGAGGGCGGTGGCCGCCTCGTCACGGTGCAGGCTGTTGATGTCGATCCGGTAGCGGACCTCGTCCGCCTTGGCCAGCGCCATGCGGGTGGTGTGCTTGATGCGGTAGCGGCCCGAGACCTGCAGCGGGCGCTCGGCCATCCAGCAGACCATCACGTCCACGTCCTTGGCCTCCACGGGCCGGTTGTTCGGACGGCAGATCATGTCGCCGCGCGAGACGTCCACCTCGTCCTCGAGGCGGAGCGTCACCGACAGCGGCGGATAGGCCTCGTCGAGCGGGCCGTCCATCGTGTCGATGCCGGCGATGCGGGTCTGGATCCCGGAGGGGAGCACCACCACCTCGTCACCCACGGTGAACACGCCCGAGGCGACCTCGCCGGCATAGCCGCGGTAGTCGTGGTGGTCGTCGCTCATGGGCCGGATCACCCACTGCACGGGGAAGCGGGCGTCCTGGAGATTGCGGTCGGAGGCCACGTGCACGTGCTCGAGGTGGTAGAGGAGCGAGCTGCCCTCGTACCAGGGCATGCGCTCGGAGCGCTCGACCACGTTGTCGCCGTGCAGCGCCGAGATCGGGATGAAGGTCACGTCCTGCACGTCGAGCTTGGCCGCCCAGCCGGTGAAGTCGGAGCAGATGTGCTCGAACACCTCTTGGTCGAAGTCCACCAGGTCCATCTTGTTGACGCAGACCACCAGGTGCGGGATGCGCAGCAGCGACGCGATGAAGGCGTGCCGGCGCGACTGTTCGAGCACGCCCTTGCGGGCATCCACGAGGACCAGCGCGAGGTCGGCCGTGGAGGCGCCGGTGACCATGTTGCGGGTGTACTGCTCGTGGCCCGGCGTGTCGGCGATGATGAACTTGCGCCTCGGCGTGTGGAAGTAGCGGTAGGCCACGTCGATGGTGATCCCCTGCTCGCGCTCGGCGCGCAGGCCGTCGGTGAGCAGGGCGAGGTTCACGTAGCCGTCGCCGCGCTGCTCGGAGGTGCGCTCCACGTGCTCGAGCTGGTCCTCGAAGATCGACTTGGTGTCGTACAGCAGCCGGCCGATCAGGGTCGACTTGCCGTCGTCCACCGAGCCGGCCGTGGCGAAGCGCACGAGCTCCGACGGGCGGGAAAGCACAGGGCTGCCGTTGGTGGCGGCTCCGGTGGCCACGGCTAGAAGTAACCCTCCTTCTTGCGATCCTCCATCGCCGCCTCGGAGACGCGATCGTCGGCCCGCGTCTCGCCGCGCTCGGTGATGCGCGTGGCGGCGATCTCGGAGACCACGTCCTCGAGCGTCGCGGCGTCCGAGCGCACCGCGCCGGTGCAGCTCATGTCGCCGACGGTGCGGAAGCGCACACTGGCCTCGAACGGCTCCTCGTCGGGCAGCAGTTCGATGAACTCGGAGATCGCGTACAGCATCCCGTCGCGCCGGAAGACCTCACGCGGGTGGGCGAAGTAGATCGACGGAAGGTGGATGTCCTCCTCGTGGACGTACTGCCAGACGTCGAGCTCGGTCCAGTTGGAGAGGGGGAACACGCGCACGTGCTCGCCGGGCTTGACGAAGCCGTTGTAGAGGTTCCACAGCTCGGGGCGCTGCACCTTCGGGTCCCACTGGCCGAAGTCGTCGCGGAAGGAGAGGATGCGCTCCTTGGCCCGGGCGCGCTCCTCGTCGCGGCGGGCGCCGCCGAAGGCCGCCTTGAAGCCGTTCTTCTCGATCGCGTCGAGCAGCGTCACCGATTGCAGCCGGTTGCGAGACGCTCGGGGGCCCTTCTCCTCGGTGACACGGCCGTCGTCGATCGAGTCCTGCACCGACGCCACGATCAGGCGCGCGCCGAGGTCGTCGACCATCTGGTCGCGGTACTCGATGACCTCGGGGAAGTTGTGGCCCGTGTCCACGTGCATCACGGGGAAGGGCAGGCCGCCTGGGTGGAAGGCCTTCTTGGCCAGGTGCAGCAGCACCGCGGAGTCCTTGCCGCCCGAGAAGAGCAGCACGCCGCGCTCAGTCTCCGCCGCCACCTCGCGAATCACGTGGATGGCTTCGGACTCGAGTGCCCGCAGATGTTCTACCTCGTAGCTCATGTCGCGTCCGGCCCGCAGGATACGCGGCCGATCAGGCGTGACGGGCGTGATGGTCACGCGTGGAGACCACACTCCGTCTTCTCCTGCCCGGCCCAACGTCCTTCTCGTCCGTTGCCCGGCAGGGTGCAGGGGGCGCATCCGATGGACTCGTAACCCCTGTCGTGAAGCGGATGGTACGGCAGATCGTGCTCCTCGACGTATTCCCACACGTCCTTGGCCGTCCACTCGGCCAGCGGGTTGAACTTCCAGACGTCGCGGCGAGAGTCCCACTCGACGTGCTGGGCGTCTCCTCGCGTGGGCGACTGCTCGCGGCGGATGCCGGTGATCCACCCGTCCACACCCAGCAGCGCCGCCTCCAGGGCATCGACCTTGCGGGTGCCGCAGCAGTTGCCGGCGCTCCAGGGCGTGCCGTTGGGGGGCGTGGCGTCCATCACCTCCACGTGCAGCCCATAGCGGTCCTCGACCTCGCGCCAGACCTGGTAGGTCTCGGGAAAGAGGACGCCGGTGTCGATGGTGAACACGCGCGCCGAGGGCTCGATGCGCATCAGCATGTCGATGAGCACCGTCTCCTCCTTCTGGAAGGAGCAGGCCATGACCAGGCTGGGGTGGTGGCGCTCGACCGCCAGGGCGAGCGTGTCCTCGGCAGAGCTCGTCAGACCGCGCATTCGCCCTCGCCCCGGATCACCTGGAAGGGCTCCTTGCGCTGCCAGTCGATGAAGTGGCTCATGTTCTCCAGGCTGAACTCGATCGGGAGGGCGAGCGGCCGTGCCTCGTCCTCGAAGCGAGTGCTCCCGACGCGCTCGGCGTAGGCGTTGAACTCCTCGCCCTCCTCGCGCTCGGCTTCGTACATGCGCAACCAGCGCTCCACCGCCTCGGGCACGCGCTTGGCCGCCAGCCTGACCTTCAGCCGGGTGCCGTAGACCACCTCGCCCCCCTCGTAGCGGCCACCGATGTGCGCCACGTAGGCCGGGATCGTGTGCTCGCCGACCTTGATGGAGGCTCCGTAGAAGCCGATGTTGGCGATGTGGTGCTGGCTGCAGCCGTTCGGGCAGCCGGACATCTTGATGTGGATCCGCTTGGTCAGCGGATCGTCGATCTGCATCTCCTCGAGGCGGTCCATCACCGCGCGGTTGAGGCCCATCGAGCTCGTGATGCCGAGCTTGCAGCTGTCGGTGCCGGGGCAGCTCACGGTGTCGACGATCTGGCCGGCGCCCGCCTGCCCGAGGCCGAGCTCGTCGAGAGCGCGCCATACCTCGTAGAGCGACTCGTCGCGCACCCAGCGCAGCAGCAGGTTCTGCTCCACGGTGGTGCGGGCGTAGCCGCCGGAGTAGTCGCGGGCGATGCGGGCCAGGCCCCGGAACTGCTCGGGGGTGAGGTCGCCGCGGACGATCCGCACCTGGATGCTCGAGAAGCCCGGCTGGCGCTGGGGCTCGACGTTCGAGGCCCGGAAGCGCTCGAAGGCCGAGCCGTCGCCGTTGGGCTGCGCGTACGTGGTGGCGGCCGCCGGCGCGTTGGCCTCCTCGTCGTGCGCGAAGAGCAGCGGGGCCGGGTCGAAGTCGCGCTCGGCCACCCAGTCGCCGGCCAGCTCCTCCTCCACCTGCTCGCGGAAGGCGTCGATGCCGATCTTGTCGATCAGCACCTTGATGCGGGCCCGGGCGCGGTTGACTCGCAGCCAGTCCTGGCGGTCGAAGATCCGGAAGACGGCCTCCGAGACCTTCAGGTAGTCGCCGTTGTCGAGCTCCACGAAGTCATAGAGCGTGGGCGCCACGCGCGGCATGATCGAGGTGCCGCCGCCCACGCGGATCTCCACGCCCCTGACGCCGTCGCGCTCGCGCGGAATGAAGGCGATGTCATGGATGCCGGTGATCGCGCGGTCCTCGTCGGTGGCCGTGAAGGCGGTCTTGACCTTGCGGGGCATCAGCTGCGTGGTGGGGTGGCGCACGAAGTAGCGCACGTAGGCGCCGGCGTAAGGGGTGATGTCGAACAGCTCGCCCTCGGTGACGCCCGCCCACGGGTCGCCGGTCACGTTGCGGACGGTGTTGCCGCAGCCCTCCCGCGAGGACAGTCCGGCGTCCGAGACGATGCGGATCAGCTCGGCCATCTGCCGCAGCGGGATGTGATGGATCTGGATGTTCTGCCGGGTGGTGATGTGGCCCTTGTTGAGCGGCGCGTACTGCTCCACCACGTCCGCGAACATCTCCAGCTGCTCGGGGGTCACGCCGCCCATCGGCAGCTTGATGCGGCACATCTGGACGTCGGCCTGGCGCTGTCCGTACACGCCCTGCTTGAGCCGGAAGCCGATGAACTCGTCCTCGGCCGTCTGCCCTTCGAGGAACTTCTCGGCCTCGTTGTCGAAGTCGTCGAACTCGCGCTCGATGATCGGAATCACGTGGCCGGGCACGTTCTCGTAGACCTCGGGGTTCTCCAGCGAGCCCTTGCGGCCCTTGCCCTTCTGGTGGCGAGCAGCCGGCGCGGAAGTCGGTTCCATCGAAGCAAAGTACCAAAACCCGATCGGGTTTTGACCAAATAGCCTGCGACAGTAGGCTGCCCGCCGATGGGCGCCCCGCTCGACGCCACCGCACAGGCAGCTCTGGTCGCCGGCGGAGAGGTGTCCCCGCGCGAGCTCGTGGAGGAGGCGATCGGGCGCATCGAGGCCCTCGACGGCGAGCTCAACGCGGTCATCCACCCGTTGTTCGAGAAGGCGCTCGACACCGAGCCCGCCGACGGGCCCTTCCGCGGCGTGCCGCTGGTGATCAAGGACCTGGTGTGCGCCACCGCGGGCGATCCCCATCACGAGGGCATGGCCTTCCTGCGCGATCTCGACTGGCACGCCAGGTCCGACACGTGGCTGGCCCAACGGCTGCGGGAGGCG
Source organism: uncultured Thermoleophilaceae bacterium (assembly GCA_963751105.1). Classification (GTDB taxonomy): domain Bacteria; phylum Actinomycetota; class Thermoleophilia; order Solirubrobacterales; family Thermoleophilaceae; genus JACVRW01. Next base: position 722,854 of record CAVVTG010000001.1, read on the forward strand.
GGCTTTGTGTTCGTGGGCCGCACCAACACCCCCGAGCTCGGCATCCTGCCCACCACCGAGCCGCTGTCGCACGGTGCGTGCCGCAACCCCTGGGACCTGACCCGGTCGACCGGCGGGTCGAGTGGCGGCTCGGCCGCCGCGGTGGCCTCGGGGATGGTGTCGATCGGCCACGCCAACGACGGCGGCGGCTCGATCCGGATCCCCGCGTCGTGCTGCGGCCTGGTGGGCCTGAAGCCCACGCGGGCGCGCGTCTCGCTGGCGCCCAGCGGCGACTTCGCCTCCGGCCTCGCGGGCGAGCTGGTGGTCTCGCGCTCGGTGCGCGACACGGCCGCGGTGCTCGAGTGGGTGGCCGACCCGCCACCGGGCGAGCCCTACTTCGCCCCGCAGCGCGCCCGCGCCTACACCGAGGAGCCGGGCGCCGATCCGGGGCGGCTCCGCATCGGCGTGATGACCACGGCGCCCGGCGGCCAGTACGACGTGGATCCCGACTGCATCGCCGCCGCCGAGAGCGCCGCGCGACTGCTGGAGTCGGTCGGGCACTTGGTGGACGTGTCCCACCCGGAAGGGCTGGACGACGAGGGCATCATTCCCGACTTCCTGGTCCGCTGGACGGGCGCCGCCGCGGCCACGCTCGACTTCTGGAGCGCGCGCACGGGCAAGCCGATCGGCGCCGGCGACGTGGAGCCGCTCACCTGGGCGCTGGCCGAGCAGGGGCGCGAACATTCGGCGGCCGACTACCTCGGCGCCGTGGGCCGGATCCAGCTGATGGCCCGCGAGCTGGCCCAGTGGTGGCAGGACCACGACCTGCTGCTGACCCCGACGATGGCGCTGCCCCCGGCCGAGCTGGGCTCGATCGGGAGCGGCGCCGGCGAGGATGAGCCGCTGCTGCCGATCGTGCGCTCGGTGCCCTACGCGGCCTTCACCGCGCCGTTCAACGCCACCGGCCATCCCGCGATCTCACTGCCGCTCCACTGGAACGCGGCGAACCTCCCGATCGGCGCGCAGCTCGTGGCCGCGCACGGGCGGGAGGACCTGCTGCTCCGGGTGGCGGCCCAGCTCGAGGAGGCACAGCCCTGGGCCGAGCGGACGCCGTCGCTGTTCGCCGCTGCCGGGCGCTGAGGTCGCTAGCGCACCGTCACACGCCGATAGCGCTTCACGGCGAGGGGCGCGAACACGGCAACGAGGATCCCGCACCACACGAAGGCCATCCACACGTCGGTGTTGGCCGGCGTGTTCAGCCACAGCGAGCGCAGGGCGTCCGTGATCGTGGTGAAGGGGTTCGCCTCCGCGAACTGACGCAGGCCGTCGGGCATGGACTGCACGGGCACGAACATCGACGAGGCGAAGGTGAGTGGGAAGATCGCCGTGAAACCGATCGCGTTGGCCGTCTCGGGCGAGGACGAATACAGGCCGACCAGTGCGAACACCCAGGAGAAGGCGTAGCCCAGGAAGACCAGCAGCACGAGGCCGAGGACGATCTCTCCGGCGGTCGCGTCGATGAAGTTGAAGCCAGCGAGGAAGCCGACCGTCAACAGCACGGCGATCGACAGGCAATTGAGCACGATGTCGGAGATCGTCCGCCCGGTGAGCACCGCCGAACGCGACATCGGCAGCGAGCGGAAGCGGTCGATCAGGCCCTTCTGCACGTCCTCGGACAGCCCCAGCGCCGTGGTGAAGCCGCCGAAGGCGATCGACTGGGCGATGATCCCCGGGATCAGGAAGTCCACGTAGTCGAACCCCGGCGTGCTGATCGCGCCGCCGAAGACGTAGACGAACAGCAGCACGAACATCACCGGCTGGATCGTGTACGCGGTGAGCAGGTCGGGCTGGCGCGGAATCCGCTTGAGGTTGCGCGCGGCGAGCACCAGCGTGTCGGAGATGCTCAGCGACAGCGCGGTCATGCGTAGCTCTCCTCTCGCGTCTGCCCCGTGTCCTCCTCGTCCTCTCCGGCCGAGCGGCCGGTGAGGGACATGAACACGTCGTTCAGCGTCGGCCGGGTGATGGCGATGTCTTCGATCTCCACCCCCGCGTCGTCGAGGCGCCGCACCGCCTCGGCGATGCTGCCCCGCTCGCGGTCGAGCGGCATCTTGAGCACGCGGTCGGGGCATGTCGGCGGGGCGTCGCCCGCGATCGGCGTCAGAGCGTCGATGGCGGTGCGCGCCTGGTCCGGCTGGGCGAGGGTGACCTCGAGTCGCTCACCACCCACCCGCGATTTCAGCTCGTCCGAGGTGCCCTCGGCGATCACCGTGCCGTGATCGATCACGACGATCCGGTCGGCCAGCCGATCGGCCTCATCCAGATACTGGGTGGTGAGCAGCACCGTGGTGCCGGCCGCCACCCGGGCCTCGATCGTCTCCCACATGCCCTGGCGGCTGCGCGGGTCGAGCCCTGTGGTGGGCTCGTCCAGGAACAGGACCGGTGGGCGGACCACGAGCGCCGCGCTCAGGTCGAGCCGGCGGCGCATGCCACCCGAGTAGGTCTTGGCCGGCCGCTTGGCGGCATCGGTGAGATCGAAGACCTCGAGCAGTTCGTCGGCGCGCCGGCGCGCGTCGGCGCGATTCAGGTGGTAGAGCCGGCCGACCATCTCCAGGTTCTCGAACCCGGTGAGGTTCTCGTCCACGGCGGCGTACTGGCCGGCCAGGCCGATCTGCGCCCGCAGCTTGGCCGCATCCTTGACGGCGTCGAGCCCGACGACGCGCGCGGTGCCGGCGTCCGGCTCCAGGAGCGTGGCCAGGATCCGGACCGCGGTGGTCTTGCCCGCGCCGTTGGGTCCGAGGAGTCCGAGCACGCTGCCGGTGGGCGCGGCGAAATCGACATTGCAGAGTGCGCGCACGTCGCCGTACGACTTCTCGAGGCCTTCAACGACGATCGCGTCTTCGTCCATCCCGGCCACGCTAGCGAACAGATTTCGGGGCGCTCTACAGAGCGCCCCAGCGGACCTGATCGCCCCACGGCGACGGTCCGGCCGGGTCACGGCGCGTGCCTTCGAAGAGCCCGGCGCGCGCCCACGGGGCGACCGTTGGCCCCGGCGAGGCCGGCGGCGGAGCGGTGTCGCGCATGAACTGCTCGATCGCCGCGGCGATCGCCGCCGCCTCCTCGGGCGACGCGGACTGGCGCAGCTCGATGCTCGGGCGCCCGGGGCGATGCCTGCCGTTTCGTGCCACTGCGCGGGTAGCGTAGTCCGGGTGCCCGAGATCCCGGTCTTCTCCCAGGAGAGCGTCTTCGCCGCGATCACGCCGGAGGAGGCCATCGAGCGGGTTCGCGACGGCTTCGTGGAGTACGCCCACGGCGAGTGGCAGATGCCCCCGAAGATCTATCTGGATGCTCCGCCCGACGGTGACTTCCGCGCCATGCCGGCGCGGGGGAACGGGCTGGCCATCCTCAAGTGGGTGACCTCGTTCCCACGCAACCCGGGAGCCGGCCTGCCCGTGGTGATGGGGATGATCGCGGTCTCGTCGGCCGATGACGGCAGGCCACTCGCCCTTGTCGACGTGCGGGCGATCACCGCCCTGCGCACCGGAGCCGTGGCCGCGGTGGCCGCTCAGGAGCTCGCACGCGAGGACGCGCGGAGTGCCGGAATAGTCGGCTGCGGGCTTCACGGCAGCTGGGCGGCGCGCTGCCTGGCGGCCGCGGAATACGGGCCCGGGGTGTGCTTCGACCCGGACCCCGAGGCGGCCGGCGCGCTGGCCGGCGAGCTCGGCTGGGAGGTGGGCGCCCGTGACGAGGCCCTGGCCTGCGACGTAGTCACCTGTGTGACCCCCGGCTACGAACCCGTGGTGACCGCGGCCGACCTGAGGCCCGGCATGCACCTGAACATGCTCGGCGCCGACGGCCCCGGCAAGGCCGAGGCCGAGCCCGAGGCGGTGGCCGCCGCCGAGCTGTTCTGCGACGAGTGGGCTCAGGCCAGCCACGGCGGCGAGCTCACCGGCGCCTTCGAGGCCGGGTTGATCGCGCGCGACCAGGTGACCGAGCTCGGGGCGGTTCTGACCGGATCGGCCGATGGGCGTTCGCGCGCCAACGCGGTGACTCTGTTCGATTCCACCGGCCTGGCGATTCAGGACCTGGCACTCTGTATCGCACTGCTCGACGCTCACCGTGCGGCACGCGTCCGCGCCCAGACCGTCACGCTGTAAGTCATAGGCTCGCGGGCGCCGCCCGCTCGCGCTTCAAGTCCCTTTCAACTCCACTCCCGACCCGCCGATACCTACCGACATGCGCTCACTCACCCTCCTCCTCTGCGGCCTGTCCCTCTCGGCCGTCGCCATTGCCGGCTGCGGCAGCGCCGGCACGGCCTCCAGCGCCGACTCGGTTGCCCCCGCCGGCGTCGTCATGTACGGCGAGGTGTCGCTCTCGCCCGAAGGCGGGCAGAAGCAGGCCCTCGACACGCTGGTGGCCAAGTTCCCGGGCGAGGGCTCGCTCGAGAAGCGCATCAGGGGAGTGCTCGAGGACGCCCTGGCAGAGGCGGACCAGCCGCTGAGCTACGAGAAGGACGTCGAGCCGTGGCTGGGCGACGAGGCGGGCTTCTTCGTCCAGGGCGCCCAGCTGGACTCGGGGGCCGCGATGATCGCCGCCGACGACGAGGATGCGGCGCGCGAGGCGCTCGAAAAGGCCGTGAAGGGCGATTCCCGCGAGCGCAGCTACAAGGACGTCGACTACCTCGTCTCGACGGGCGACGACACCGCCGGCGGCGTGGTCGACGGCTTCCTGATCATCGGCACGGAGCGCGCGCTCAAGACGGCGATCGACACCTCCGACGGTGGCTCGCCGCTGGCCGACGACGAGACCTTCGGCGAGGCCACGGGCGACATCCCCGAAGAGCGGCTCGGCTTCGTCTACCTGAACTCGCCCAAGCTGTTCCAGGCCATCCAGGGGAGCATCGCCGGCGGGGTCCCGCTCGGCTCGCTGCGGGATCTCTTCAAGGAGCCCTACGTGACCACGATGGTCGCCGAGAACGACGGCGTGGTGTTCGAGAGCGACGCGCCGGAGTCCCTGTCCAAGGTCGTGCCGTTCCTCGGCAAGGGCAGCGAGCTCGTGCGGGAGCTGCCGGGAGACTCGTGGCTGGCGCTCGCCCAGCCCGAGCTGGGCAAGCTGCTCGAGTTTTACGTCGACGCCTTCGCCTCGAGCGTGGGCGGCCGCGAGGTGATCGAGGACCAGCTGCTAAACGCCACGGGCCTGAGTCTCGGCCCCGACGTGCTCGACTGGATGGGCGACTTCGGCCTGTTCGTGCGCGGCACGAGCGTGGCCGACCTGAACGGCGGACTTGTGGTGGAGACCTCCGATCCGGCGGCCACGGAACGCTTCCTCGGCCGGCTGGCTCGGCTCGCTCGCGCCCAGGACGCTCCGGGCACGACCATCGGGCCGCTCTCCGCGCCGGGCGGGGGCGAGGGCTTCACCGTTCGCGACGACGAGCTGCCGCAGCCCATCCACCTGGTGCTGCGCGGCGACCGCTTCGTGATCGCCTACGGCGACGCCGCTGCGGCGGACGCCTTCAATCCCGCGAACGCGCTCGCCGATGCGCCCGCCTTCAGCGCGGCCGCCGGTTCGCTCAAGGGCTACGACACCTCGTTCTTCCTCGACATGGCGGCGGTGCTGAGCCTGATCGACTCCACGGAGGCCGCCTCTGACCCGCAGTGGCAGCAGGTGAGGCCCTACCTCGAGCCGCTGACCGCGCTCGTGGGCGGCAGCGCGGGGAGCGGGAACGAGATCAGCCAGGCCTTCAAGGTCTTCATCGAGTAGCCGCCGCTGAGAATGTGACACGCGGGGTAGGTTCCCCGCGTGTCCCTGGAGGAACGGGCCTTTCGCAAGGCCACCCGGCGCCTGATCCCGTTCCTCTTCCTCATCTACGTGGTCGCGTACCTCGACCGCGTGAACGTGTCCTTCGCCCAGCTCCAACTGGAGGAGGACCTCGGCTTCAGCGACACCGTCTTCGGCATCGGCGCGGGCATCTTTTCACTCGGCTACGTGATCTTCGGCGTGCCGTCGAACCTCGCTCTCGAGCGCTTCGGCGCGCGGCGCTGGCTTGCGGCGATCATGATCCTCTGGGGCGTCATCTCGATGTCGATGCTCTTCATCGTCGACGCCACCTCGTTCTACGTGCTGCGCTTCCTGCTGGGCGCCGCCGAGGCGGGCTTCTTCCCGGGCATCATCCTGTTTCTCACCTGGTGGTTCCCGGAGCGCGAGCGCACACGGGTGCTGGCGCTGTTTCTCACGGCCATTTCGGTGGCCTACGTGGCCGGCGGACCGCTGTCGGGTGGTCTGCTCGAGCTCGACGGCGTGCTGGGCCTCGACGGCTGGCAGTGGCTCTTCCTGGTGGAGGGTCTCCCCGCGGTGGTGCTCGGCTGGGTCACCCTGCGGTTCCTCGACGAGGGTCCCGAGGAGGCCGCGTGGCTCGAGCCCGAGGAGCGGGCCTTCCTGGCCGGCGAGGTGGCGCGCGAGCGCGAGCTCAAGGCGGCGATCGGAGGCCAGGGCCTGGGCGACGCCCTGCGCAGCGGGCAGGTGTGGCTGCTGTCGCTCGTCTACTTCCTGATCATCGCCGCCGCCTTCGGCCTGACCTTCTTCGTGCCCGATCTGGTCCAGGACCGCACCGGCTACAGCGACTTCGAGGTGGGGGTGCTCTCCGCGGTTCCCTACGGCTTCGCCACCGCGGCCATGCTGGTGATCGCCCGGCGGGCCGACCGGGCCCCCAGCCGCCGTCCCTACGTCGCCGCGACGGTGCTGGTGGGCGCCCTGGGCTGCGTGGCCACCGCCTACGCGCAGTCCCCACTCGCGCTGACCGCCGCCATCACGCTGTCGGCCGTGGGCCTCCTCTCGGCCATCCCCGTCTTCTGGGCGTTCCCGACCGCGCTCCTGGGTGGGACCGCGGCGGCGGCCGGCATCGCCCTGATCGCGGCCATCGGCAACCTCGGCGGCTTCGCCGGGCCGGCCTTCACCGGCATCAGCGAGGACTCCACCGGCGGCTTCGAGATGCCCCTGACCGTGCTGGCCGGGCTGCTGGTGGTGGGGGCCGCGCTGATGGCCCTGGTGCGTGAGCGGAAGGGTCCGGCCGCAGGCGCGGGATAGGCGCCCGCTACCAGCCGTTCTGCCAGGCGATCGCGAGCAGCACGAGGGCCACGACGGCGGCCAGCGCCACCACCACGATGTTCGCGATGATCGCGACAGGCAGCCAGCGCGGCACCTCGCGGGCTTCGAGCTCACCGTCACGTGTCGGCCCCTGGGCGTCGGTGGGGCCGGTCGCCCGGCGGTCGATCGCCGCCGTGAGCGTGGCGGTGATGAACCGGTTCAGGCTCACGCCCTCGCGCTCGGCGGCCTCGGCCAGGTCGTCGTGGAGCGGGCGCGGCATGCGCAGGAGAAGGCGTCCGCTGTGGCCGCCCGTCTTGCGGTCCGGGGCCTCGGCCGGTCCGGGGGCGGTGGAGGTGGGCTTGTCCGGTGCGGCCTCCGCGACACGCCGAAGCCCGTCGTCCTCGAGCTCGGTGCGCAGCTTGCCCAGGGCGGCGCGGGTGCGGCGGCCGAGCCGGCTCTCCGACATGCCGAGCCGGCGCGCCACCTCCTTTCGGTCCAACTCTTCGACGTAGCGCAGATAGACGATCTCCCGCTCCTGCTCGTCGAGAGCGCCGAAGGCCCCGGCGAGGGCGAGTCGCTCGTCGGCGATGTCGGGTTCGGGAGGGCCCCTGACGGCGGTCTCCGAGGCTGAGGGCGCTTCCTTGGTGGCGGCCGACAGCCCGGCCACGTCCACCGGGCTGATCTCGAGAGCCTCCGCCAGCTCGACGTCGGTCGGCTCTCTCCCGAGGCTGCGTGTGAGCCGCTCGCGCGTGGACGGCAGGCGTGCTCGCGCTTCCTGTAGCCCACGCGGCAGCCGTACCGTGGCCGTGCGGTCGCGGATGAAGCGCTTCATCTCGCCGGACACCGTAGGCACGGCGTAGGCCGCGAACTCATCGCTGCGAGAGGGGTCGTAGCGCTCGATGGCGTTGAGCAGGCCGATCGACCCCGCCTGGACCAGGTCGTCGTGCTCGGCTCTCGAGCCGCGGTGGCGGCGGGCGAGCGTCTCGACGAGAGGCAGATACAGCTCCACCAGGCGGTCCCGGGCCCGCGTATCGCCTTCCAGGCGGTACGCGGCCAGCAGACGGCCGGTGGCGGAGTCCCGCTCAGCGCGCTCGTGCTCGGCCGTCATATCCCCCTCGGGCGGATTTGACCTGATATCAGGCGCCACCCTAACCGGTATCACGCGCTCGAAAGCGGAATATCGGCGACCTTCCCGGCCGGCGACCGGGTACTCGACCGGTGAAGGCTCGCTTTGGTCCCGACGGAATTCGAGGCATGGACTCAGCCTCAAGCGCGACTCGCCGGCGCTACGCCCGGCGGGCGCACTCCATCTCGTGTCTGCTCACCGCGCTTCTGGCGCTGAGCCTCGCCGGTCCCGCGGCCGCGCAGATGCCCGAGATGCCGGAGATGCCGGAGATGCCGGAACCGCCGCAGATGCAGCCGGTAGTGCCGAGCACGGTGCCCGAGCCCTCCTACGACCCGAGTCTCGTGGCCTCCGTCGGTGGTGGGGTGGCTGCGCCGGCAGCGCCCGTGGCTCCAGTGGAGCCCGTCACGCCGGGCCCTCCGGCCGATCCCACCACCGGCGGGGCCCCAGCGCCGCCGGCGCCCGTCCCGGAAGCCGCTCCCGCACCGGCGCCCCCGACGCCCGTTTCACCGGAGCCGGCGCCCGCGCCACCCACCCACCTCAACCTCGATCTGCGGGTGCTCAGCCCCGGTGACAACGGCGGTGTGAGCACTCCCGGCCTCAACGGCGGTACCGGAGCGAGCCCGGGCCTGCCGGAGGACTGGACCTGGAACTGGAACTGGGACCTGCCCGGCTGCGAGTCGAACTCGGGACCCTCGACCGCCGGCTGGAACTGGAACTGGAACTGGGGTTGCGGCGGCGCGACAGAGCTGCCGACGGAGACCGATGCCCGGGAGCTGCTCGAGCTGGTGGCCGATCGCCTCCCGGCGGCTCCGCCTGACCTCGCCGCCCCCGACCTGGAAGGCCCGGGGATGCCTCCGGGTGGGGAGGCCGACACGAGCGTCCGGGCCGGCGTCTCTGACGAGGGAGGTGCACCGTCTGGCGGTCGGCACACCGTCCCCGGGGCGCCGGCCAGGGCCCCGTTCGCCGCACCGTTGGCCCTCGCCGTACCGGTAATCGCTTCTGTCCAGGGGCCGATCGAGCCGCAGGGCAAGCCGGGCGACGGACAGCGGTCGGATTCCACCGGCCGCCCTCGGCGAGACGATGACGCCCAACGCGACCCGTTCCCGTTCCCGGCGCCCCTCGCGGCCCAGTCGGCCGGCGGCGGCGCGGGCAGCGCCGGTAGCGGCGGGCTCGTGCTGTTGCTCGCCGCGCTCGTCGGAATGCTGGCCCTCATACCGCCTCCGCCGGGCGGCCGCATCGCCGCCTGGCAACAGAGACTTCGCTCACTGCTCAGCTCGTCGAGGCTCGAGCGGCCGGGCTAGCGCCGGCGCGAACCCCAACGCAATCACCGGGCGTCGAGCCCGGTGCACCACGCACTAACGGAGGAACGATGAGAAGACGTTTCCTTGCGTTGGCGGCAAGCGGACTGGTGCTCGCTCTCGGAGCGGGTCCCGCGATGGCCCAAGACGGAGGCTTTGCCGGCCAAGCGGCCGAGCAGGTCGCCGGCAGTCAGCAGGCCGCGCAGTCCAACGCCACCTCAACGCAGTACCAACCCAGTAACACCAATATCTCGGTTCGGGTTCTGAGCCCCGGCAACGACGGCGCCGTGTCGCAGGAGAACAACTCCTCGGCCGTGTCGAACGCCGCGAATCAGAACACGACCTCCCAGACGGTCGACCAGAGCCAGTCCGGCGCCGGCGCGACCGCCATCCAGGAGGCGCTTCAGAAGGCCGGGAACCAGCAGGCGGCGGTGTCGAACGCCGAGTCCACTCAGGTCAAGCCGAGCAACAGGAACATCTCGGTGCGGGTCCTGAGCCCCGGCAACAACGGCTCTGTCAGCCAGAGCAACAACTCCTCGGCCGAGTCGAAGGCGAAGAACTCGAACGAGCTCGACCAGACGCTGAGCCAGGAGCAGAGCGGCGGTGGGTGCTGTGAGCCCAAGAAGCCGCCCAAGAAGGCCGAGAACGGCTACGGGCCCGAGGGCGGCCATGGCGGCGCCTACTGCTGCCACGGCGGCACGGGTATCCAGGCCGCTGGTCAGGAGGCGTACAACAAGCAGTACGCCGACTCCAACGCCGAGTCGAAGCAGATCAAGCCGAGCAACACGAACATCTCGGTGCGAGTGCTGAGCCCCGGCAACGACGGTGACGTGGAACAGTCGAACTCGTCCAGCGCCGAGTCCACGGCGAAGAACGAGAACGGCACCACGCAGGCGATCGACCAGTCCCAGGCTCTGGGCGGCTGCGGCTGCCACGGGGGCGAGGCGATCCAGGCCGCGGGCCAGGCTGCCTTCAACTGGCAGGGAGCCAAGTCCAACGCCGAGTCGAAGCAGTGGGAGCCGTCCAACGCGGCTCTCGGGTTCCGGTTCAAGAGCTGGGGCGGCTCCGGCTACCTCAGTCAGGCCAACGATTCCTACGCGAACTCGTTCGCGGGGAACCGCAACGCCCTGGACCAGGCCCTGAGGCAGAGGCAGGGCTGACCTGAACCTGCCTCTCCATCGACGAGCTGAGCGAGCGTAGTCCGGTCGCCGGCCCGCACTGCGGGCCGGCGACCGCTTCGTTGACGTATCGGCAAACCCGTCCTACGTTGGTAGTGGCCCAACCACATCACGGAACAGTGATGACAACCCCGAAGCTCACGGCTCTGGCCGTGGTTGCAGCGGCGCTTCTCGCGGCGCCCGTCGCCTCGGCCCAGTCGGTCACGACCCCCACCCCCGACCCCGCTCCCGGGTCGGTGCTGCCCGCCCCCGACCCAGCGCCCCTGCCCGGCCCGGCCTCAGCCGCCCCCGAGACCCCGGTGGCTCCCTCAGAGCCGGTGGCCCCCGCAGCGCCCACACCGGAGCCGGCGGCTTCGGTGCCTCCTTCACCTTCGACCGGTATCTCCGCCCCGGATCCCTCGCCGGCCGAGCCGCCCCGGTCCGACCGCGAGGGTGAGCCACGCCGCACCGACCGTCTGCGGCGACAGCCGCCGCCCGTCCCGTCACCCGACGTCGGCGCGCTGATCGGCGGCCTCGCCGACAGCGCGGCAAGGGTGGCTCCTCCGCTGGGCCTGGCGGCAGCCATCCTGCTGGCGCTCTCGCTGTCGAGCGGGGGCTTCCTGGTGATGGCCACGCGGCGCACGAGGAGGCTCTAGTCGTGCGGCGAGTGGTGGCCATCGGCGCGCTGGCTCTTCCCTCTTGCCGGCGCCACGTGGCGAGCGCAGAGCGTCACCGCCAGATGTCAACATCGCCTGCTCCCCCGGGCCGAGACGGATGCAGCGGCTGGTATCGCGAGTCCGTGGGTTACCTTGAGTTGGGACTGGAACGGCATCTCGGCAAGCCCCACCGAGGGGACTGTGGCATCAGGTAACTTCACTTCCGACACGCCGGGCACGAGCGGTGCTACTGCGACGTGCGCTGGACGGGGACCACGGGGAGTCACGGGAGGTCGTTGACATTCAGGAATCGATCAGACCCCCCCACAGATCGCCGCCGTCCCGGCCCGTCCGCCCGATCATGCCGGGTGGTTCAACCATCCGGTGAGCATTCGTTTCGCCGGGACGGACGCCACCTCGGGGGTCAGGTCCTGCAGCGCGGCGAGCTACGGCGGACCGGACGCCGCGGGCATCTCGCTCTCCGGCACCTGCACAGACGTCGCCGGCAACACCGGTAGCGGTTCCATCCGGCTCAACTACGACGCCACCCCTCCGGCCGCCGCAAAGGTCACCGTCGTGCCCGGCAACCGGCGGATGGCGCTGAGCTGGCGGGTGCCGGTCGACGCCGTGGTCATGCAGGTGGCCCGGGTGACCGGCGACGGCTCGCCTGACCTGGTCTATCAAGGGGCGGACGGCGGCTTCACCGACCGTGGTCTTCGCAACGGCCGGCGCCACCGCTACCTGATCACCTCGATCGACCGGGCGGGCAACCGCGCGTCGGCCCGAGCGACGGGCGTGCCCACCGGCCTGCCCCTCTTGAGTCCCGCCGCCGGCGCGCGCCTCTCGCGACCACCTCTGCTGCTGTGGGAGGCCGTCAGGCGGGCGCGCTACTACAACGTCCAGCTCTACCGGGGAGGCCGGAAGATCCTCACCCGCTGGCCGACAGGAGAGCAGCTCCAGCTGGGCAAGCGCTGGCGCTTCGGAGGGCACGGGCGCGAGCTCGGCCCCGGGCGCTACGAATGGTTCGTGTTCCCCGGCTTCGGCCGGCGCTCCGAGCGGCGCTACGGCAAGCTGATCGGCTCGAGTCGCTTCACCGTCACGCGCTGACCGCGGATCACTCCGCCGCCGACCAGACCTCGAAGCCCACGTCGACCGAGAAGCGAACCCCGCCGCGGGTGGCGGAGAACGTCTTCTCGAACGTGCTCGCTCCGCCGAAGCCGGGCAGCAACCCGTCCTGGGCGAAGATCTCGTCGAGATCGACCTCGCCCACCGCCGTGTTCCAGGTGCGTTTGATGCAGCGCTTCTTGATGCTTCCCGACAGCTCCGGGAACGGCCCGGTGCCGAGCTGGTCCGAGCAGGTGCCCTTCCTGTCGCGCTCCACGGCCTGCACCTTGAGGTCCATCCAGCGCGTCAGGTCGGTGTAGCCGATCGAGCCGCCGTGCGGGAAGTGCACGGTCGAGTTCGACTTGACCTTGCCCTCGCCCCGCTCGAGCCGCCAGTGGCCGTTGATCTTCGCGAAGAAGCTCAGCTCGCCGCGGTTGCTGCCCTTGTCGCCGTCGTAGGAGACGCGGATGCGCTTGAAGGTCACGATCGCGTGACGGTGGGCGGTCTCGAACGTGCCCTGGCGCACGGCCATGCGCCCGTTGGCGTCGATGGCCCGGATGATGACGTTGTAGCGCTTGCTGGCCACGAGATCGAGCAGCTCGCCCGACCACGTGGTGCCGAGATCGGTGGAGATCTTCACCTCGGGATCGACGAAGCTCGGACCTTGGCTCGTGGGCAGCGGCTGGTCGCGCGACGCGGTGATCAACAGCCGGGCCGGCGTGTTGGTGTTGACCGTCATCCTCGCGGCGCGCAGGCCCGCGGTCACCTGCGCTGTGCGGATGCACTGTGCCGCGCAGCCGGCGCCGGAGGCGAGATCGCCGATGCCGGTGTCGTCCCCGATGGTCTGCGGGTCGAGGGTGCGAAAAGTGCCGGAGCGCTCGTTGACACGGCCCGCGGAATCGGTGGCCCTGACGCTGATCGCATAGAGAGTGTCGCTCTCCAGCCCGCCGACGAAGGTCACGTACGCCTTGCGCAGCAACGGGCTCGACCGGTCGGCCACCAGGGCGCCGGTGGCGCGCTTGCGCAGCACGACCCGCATGCGGGCCGGGGTGTCGGTCTCCGCCCGGATGGTCAGCGCGTTGGTCGAGGGGTAGACGAGCACGGTTCTGATGCAGTCGACCGAGCAGCCGACGTTCGAGCTCAGATCAGTGCTGCCCGCCGCGTAGGTGGCGGTCGGTGCGACGACTGTGAGGGCAGCGATGGCGAGGACGGCGATGAGTGTGCGCATGGCGGTCCAACCGCCGTGCGGCCCGAGAATTACGCCCTACAGCGGAATGTTTCCGTGCTTGCGCTTCGGAGTGTCCACGCGCTTGGTCTGGAGCGTCTCCAGCGCACGGATCAGCTTCGGGCGGGTCTCGTGCGGGACGATCACGTCGTCGATGTAGCCGCGCTCGGCCGCCGAGTAGGGATTGGCGAAGCGCGCCTTGTAGTCGCCGATCAGCTTCTCGCGGCGCTGCTCCGGCGTGGGGGAGGAGCCGATGTCGCGGCGGTGGATGATGTTCACCGCACCCTCGGGACCCATGACCGCCACCTCCGCCGTCGGCCAGGCGAACACGAAGTCGGCCAGCATGTGCTTCGAGTTCATGACGTCGTAGGCGCCGCCGTAGGCCTTGCGCGTGATCACCGTGAGCTTCGGCACGGTCGCCTCAGTGAAGGCGTACAGCAGCTTGGCGCCGTGCCGGATGATCCCGCCCCATTCCTGTGAGGTGCCGGGCAGGAAGCCGGGCACGTCCATGAAGGTGAGCAGCGGGATGTTGAACGCGTCGCAGAAGCGCACGAAGCGCGCCGCCTTCTCCGACGAGGCGATGTCCAGCACTCCGGCGAGCTGGCTGGGCTGGTTGCCCACCACCCCCACGGGCCGGCCGTTCAGCCGTGAGAAGCCGACGATGATGTTGCGCGCGAAGTGCTCCTGCACCTCGAAGAACTCCCCGTTGTCCACGAGCAGGTGCAACACGTCGCGCATGTCGTAGGGCTTGTTCGGGTTGTCGGGGACGATCGAATCGAGCCCGGGCTCCTGGCGATCGGGATCGTCGCCCGTGTCCATGCGCGGCGGCAGCTCGAGGTTGTTCTGGGGAAGGAAGGACATGAGGTAGCGAGCATCCTCGAGACAGCTCTCTTCGTCCTCGGCGGCGAAGTGGGCCACGCCGGACTTCGTGTTGTGGGTCATCGCGCCGCCGAGCTCCTCGAACTCCACCTCCTCGCCGGTGACCGTCCTGATCACGTCGGGACCGGTGATGAACATGTGCGAGGTCTCCTTGACCATGAAGATGAAGTCCGTCATGGCGGGCGAGTACACGGCACCGCCGGCGCACGGCCCCATCACCAGCGAGATCTGCGGGATCACGCCCGAGCACTGGACGTTGCGCACGAACACGTCGCCGTAGGCGCCCAGCGAGACCACGCCCTCCTGGATGCGCGCGCCGCCCGAGTCGTTGATCCCGATCACCGGGCACCCGATCCGCGCGGCCAGGTCCATCACCTTCACCATCTTCTCGCCCATGACCTCGCCCAGCGAGCCGCCGAAGACGGTGAAGTCCTGGGAGAACACCGCCACCGGGCGGCCGTCGATGGTGCCGTGCCCGGTGACGACGGCGTCGCCCACCGGCCGGTTGTCGAGCATGCCGAAGTCGCTCGTGCGGTGGCGGACGAAGGTGTCGAGCTCCTCGAACGAGCCCGGGTCGAGCAGCTTGCCGATCCGCTCGCGCGCAGTCAGCTTGCCCTTGGCGTGCTGCTTCTCCTCCGCCTGCGGGTTGGTGTGAACGGCCTGCTCACGCAGCTCCTGGAGCTGGGCCAGCTTCTCCTCGTAGGTCTCCGGCGACTTCTGGCGCATGGGGCGCGCAGACTACTCGTGCGCCGCGTCAGCCCGGGTAGTAGGGCAGCCGCCCGCCGGCCGCCTCGCGTACGATCGAATGCAGCCTCGTTGGCCACCTCCGGGTAGCGCTGGGCCACGTCTGAGAGCTCGCCCGGGTCGGACTGGCGGTCGAAGAGGTGCGGCTTCTGCATCCGGTTGTCGGCAAAGAAGGTCCAGCGGTCGCTGCGCAGGTAGTGACTGTTGGCGTAGCCCCCGTAGAGGTAGTCGCGGCGCGGGGGCTCCTCGCCCCGAAACAGGCGGCCGAGGTTGATGCCCTGCATCTTCTCCGGAGGAGCGACCCCGGTCATGTCGAGGACCGTCCGCCCGATGTCGTGGGGGGAGGCTCGGTAGGGGGTGCTCGCCCCGGCGCGCCGACGTTCGGGGTCGACGATCACCAGCGGCACGTGCGCGAGCTCGGGGTGCAGGGCGACGGAGATCTTGCCGGTCCATCCGCGCTCCCCGAGGAAGATGCCGTGGTCCGCCACGAGGATCACGATCGTCTCGCGGTCGAGCTTCAGGTCGTGGAGGCGCTCGAGCAGAACCCCCATCCAGCGGTCCATCATGGTCACCTCGGCGGCGTAGAGCGCCTGAAGGCGTCGCAGGACCCCGGGCGCCTCGTCCGGCTTGAGCCAGTTGGACACCCGGCCGTAGCGCAGCGTGCCGGGCTCAGGCCCGCGCCAGCCGGGGTCGCCGTAGAGGTCGATGTACTTCTGCGGCGGTGTCCACGGTTCGTGCGGCGCGAACGTGTCGACGACCAGGGCGAACGGCCGCTGGCGCGCCGCCTGGTTCAGCGCTGAGACGCCAGACCTGAACAGCCGGCCGGTGAAGGTCTGGTCCTCGTTGCGCTCACTGCCTCCGTTGGCCAGATACTTGCGCAGGCGGTCCGCGGTCTTCGGGCCTCGGATGCTCGGGTGCATCCAATGGTCGAGTTCCCGCCGCGAGACGCCGCGATCGGTGCCGCCGACCTGACCACCGCGGCGCACGAACAGGTCGAAACTGCGGCGGAACGGCTCGTAGGGCGTCGAGAAGCCGAGAAACGGATTGTCGGTGACGTACCCCGTCCAGTACCCGGCGCGCCTCAGCGTGCTCGTCCAGGTGGTGTCGATCGTCCCTGAGCGGAGACCAGCCGGGCGAGTCCATCAGCCCGTCGACGTCGCGCCAGCCTCGGAAGGGAAATCCGCGGCGGCCGCTCAGGATGCCGTTGCGCACGGGCACGGTTGGCATGGCTTCGGGAGCCGCGCGCGTGAACGACAACCCTCTGCGTATGAGTGCGTCGATGTTCGGGGTGCGCGCACGATCGCCGTAGGCATGGTCCGTGCGAAGCGTGTCGACGACGATCACCAGCACGTTGGGTGGCCCCGCCCGCCGGGTCCGATCCTGGGCCGCCAGGAACGTCCCACCCAGCGCAGCAGCGGTCCCCGCGGCGAAGAACTGCCTGCGAGTCGTGGACATCCTCGCCATTGTCCACCGTCGACCGGCGTACCCGCCGGCCGTCAGCGAAAAGAGGTGGTCAGCCGCGCGAGAAGGGCCGGTGATGGGCGGCGCCGAGAGCCTCGAGCGTCTCGTCGAGCACCGCGCGTGCCTCGTCGGTGGGGATCGCGGTGGCGGGCTCCGGCTCGGGCTCCGGCTCCGGCTCGGGCTCCGCGGCTTCGGGCTCGGGGGCGGGTTCTGCTGCGATCGCCGCCTCCTCCCTCGGCCGGCGGCGGAACAGCCGCGACCAGAAGCCTTCCCGCGGGAGCGGCTCCTCGGCTTCCGGCTCCTCGGGTTCCTCCGGCTCCTCGGCCACCTCGACCACCACTTCGTCCGCCGTCCTGCTCTGTACTGCTCCTGCCGGTACAGGGCAGGATTGCTCGACCGGAGGGACCTCGAGCTCGACCAACTCCGCCGTCAGGGTCACCTTGGTTCCCCAGCCGGAGGGCTCGATCGAAACGGTGCCGCTCGCGTGTTCGCCCTCCCAGGCGACCGTGTGCTCCGGCTCGAGCTTGGTGATCTCTATTTCGCCGAAGGCTCCGAGGTGCTTGGCGAGGCGCTCGACCTCGCTCAGCTCACCCCACAGCTCAGGCGCCGACTTGACGAGAGTCCGCTTGGCGGTGAGATCCAGCATCACCCTCCCGTTCGCTCGCCGGAATCGGTCTCCTCCCGAGGAACGCGAACTGGCCGCAGACTGTCAGCTTGACCTGATTGCGGGTACGGGCGTCCAGGCGCCCAAGACGGCCGGCGACCTCGATGACGCGGTTGGCCGGCGACTCGCGCGCCCACCAGCGGGCGAAGAAACGCGGCATGCCCAGGGCTCGCCAGGCGACGAGCGTGAACCCGTCGATACCGGGCCGCAGCTCCACCACCTCGAGGCCTGCGTCCTCGGCAAGCAGTGTTAGTCCGTAGGGGGTCGGGTTGAAGACGCTCAGCGAGTGGAAGGCCTCGAGCTGGGACGTCGAGCCGGCAAACCAGCCTCCGGGCCGCAGCACGCGGGCCGCCTCGGCCACCAGCTGCCCGGGGTGGCGCACGTGCTCCAATACCTGCTTGCAGTAGACGAGGTCGAAGCTGCCGTCGCCGAACGGGAGCCGCGCGCCGTCGAAGGTCACGAACTCGGCGTCCGTTCGCGTGCGGGTCGCCACCTCCGGCGATCGCTCGACGTCGGCGCCGACCCAATCGACGCCCGGGTCGAGCGCGCGGAACAGATCTACCGAGTCGCCCGTTCCGCAGCCAAGGTCGAGCACCCGGCCCGCCGGTCGGGCGTAGGCGTCGGCGAGCGTCTGGCGGCTGTGATCACTCGGGATGGTGTGGCCGAGCAGAGCCCCCAGATCGTCGCCGAGCATTCAGCCGTTCATGCTTCGGCGTACTCGCCGAATTCCTCGCGCATCACGCCGCACACCTCGCCGAGCGAGCAGCGGTCCTTCAGCGCAGCCCGCATCGGCTCGAGCAGGTTGGCCGAGCCGCGGCAGGCGTCACGCAGCCCCTCGAGCCGCTCGGCCACGGCGTCCTGGTCGCGATCGGACTTGAACTTCTCCAGCCGCTCGAGCTGCTGGCGCTCGGCCTCGGGATCCACGCGCAGGATCTCCACCTCGTCGACCTGATCGGTCACGTACTGGTTGACGCCGACCACGATGTCCTGCTTCTGGCGGTAGCGCTCCTCGTAGCCCCAGGCCGACTCCTCCACCTCGGCTCGGATGAAGGGGATGCACTCCACCGATCCGCCCAGCTCGTCCACGCGGTCGATCAGCGCCTGGGCGGCCTCTTCGATCTCGTCGGTGAGCGCCTCGACGAAGTAGGACCCGGCGAAGGGATCGGCGGTGTCGGCCGCTCCCGACTCGTGGGCCAGGATCTGCTGGGTGCGGAGGGCGATCCGGGCGGCCGTCTCGCTGGGCAGGGCAAGGGCCTCGTCGAACCCGTTGGTGTGCAGCGACTGCGTGCCGCCGCACACCGCCGCGAAGCCCTGGAGCGCCACCCGCACGATGTTGTTGTGCGGCTGCTGCGCGGCGAGGGTCACGCCGCCGGTCTGAGTGTGGAAGCGGATCTTCATCGAGCGTTCGTCCTCGGCCCCGAAGCGCTCGTGCATGATGCGGGCCCACATGCGCCGGGCGGCCCGGAACTTGGCCACCTCCTGGAAAACGTTGTTGTGGCCGTTGAAGAAGAAGGCCAGCCGGGGGCCGAACTCGTCGACGGCCAGCCCGGCGTCGATGGCGGCCTGCACGTAGGCGATCGCGTTGGCGAGCGTGAAGCCCACCTCCTGCACCGCCGAGCAGCCCTTCTCGCGCATGTGGTAGCCCGAGATCGAGATCGTGTTCCACTTCGGGATGCGCTCGCGACAGTAGGCGAACAGGTCCGTGGTCAGCCGCATCGCCGGCACCGGCGGGTAGATGAAGTTCCCGCGCGCTATGTACTCCTTGAGGATGTCGTTCTGAGTGGTGCCGGTGAGCTGGGCGGCCTCCACTCCCTGCTCCTCGCCCACCAGCTCGTACATGAGCAGCAGGGCCGCCGCGGGCGCGTTGATCGTCATCGAGGTCGACACCTGGTCGAGCGGGATTCCGTCGAAGACCCGGCGCATGTCGTCGATGGTGTCGATGGCCACTCCCGTACGGCCCACCTCGCCGAGGCAGAGCGGGTCGTCCGAGTCGCGACCGAGCTGCGTGGGGAGGTCGAAGGCCATCGAGAGCCCGGTCGAGCCGTGCTCGATCAGGTAGTGGAAGCGCTCGTTGGTCTCCTTGGCCGAGGCGTAGCCGGCGTACTGGCGCATCGTCCACTTGCGGCCGCGGTACATGTCGGGGTGGATCCCGCGCGTGAACGGGTATTCGCCCGCCTCACCGAGGCGCTCCTCGAGCCCGGGCTTGACGTCCTCGGCGTCGTACTCGTGCTTGATCTCGATGCCCGAGTCGGTGAAGCGCCGGGGGTCCTCAGGACCGACTATCGGGGCGATGCTCGGCTGCTGCTCGGACTTAGTGGCCATTGAGAAGCCAAGGATACGGTTGACGTGTGAACTCGGTACCCGTCACGACGCGCGACAGTCGCTTCGAGGGAGCTCGGATCGTTCTCGCTCTGCTCGCGGCGATGTGGGCGTTCGAGATCGTCGACGTCGCGCTCGACAACCGCCTCGACCAGTACGGGATCGATCCGCGCGACCCGGACGGGCTGTTCGGCGTGGTGGCCGCGCCCTTCCTCCACGCCGGCTTCGGACACCTGCTGGCCAACTCGATCCCCTTCGTGGTGCTCGGTCTCCTGATCGCCTTCCAGGGCGCCCTCCGGGTGGTCGCGGTGACCGTCACGGTGGCGCTCGTCAGCGGCGTCGGCACCTGGCTGGTCGCCCCTGCGGGCACGATTCACATCGGGGCCAGCGGAATCGTCTTCGGCTACGCCACCTACCTGCTGGTGCGCGGGCTGTTCAACCGCAGGCTGGTGGAGATCCTGATCGGGGTGGCGGTGGCCGCGGTGTGGGGCACGGCGCTGCTCGGCGGCCTGGTGCCCCAGGAGGGGGTGTCCTGGCAGGGGCATTTCTTCGGCGCCGTCGGCGGGGTGATCGCCGCCTGGCTTCTGTCGGGACGCGGATCAGCAGCTAGTTGAGCGCGTAGCATCGATGGGGATGGAGATCACGGTTCGCCTGTTCGCGATGCTGCGTGAGCGCGCCGGCACGTCTGAGGTCACGCTCGACCTCCCGGAGGGCGCGCGCGTGAGCGACGCGCTCGACTCGCTGGCTGGCCTCGCCGAGGGGTTGCCGCTGGTGATGGCCGTCAACCGCGAGTACGCCGACGCCGATCAGTTGCTCGCCGCCGATGACGAGCTGGCCCTGATCCCGCCGGTGAGCGGGGGCGAGGGCGTGGCGGGCACCACCTGGGCACGGGTGAGCGCCGAGCCGCTGTCGCTGGATTCGCTGACGGAGCGTGTGCGCGACCCGCGCGCGGGCGCGGTGGTGAGCTTCTCCGGGGTGACACGTGAGGTGGAGCGCCTGGAGTACGAGGCCTACGCCGATATGGCCGAGGAGCGCATGGCCGCGATCGCCCAGGAGGCGCTCGAGCGCCACGGGCTGTGCGCGGTGGCGGTGGAGCACCGCGTTGGGGACGTGCCGCTGTCGGAGCCGAGCGTGATCGTGGCGGTGTCGGCGCCCCATCGGGGCGAGGCCTTCGCGGGGGCCCGCGAGCTGATCGACCGGCTCAAGGCCGAGGCCCCGATCTGGAAGAAGGAGATCGAGGGGGGCGACGGGCGCTGGGTGGAGGGGACCTCGCCGTAATTCGCCGCTGATCCCGCGGTTGGACCTCCAGACGGTCATCGAATCCCGATCCCTGGAGGTCCCGATGTTCTCCCGCCTGCGCCGTTCTTTTCCTACGCCAACGTGCTCGCCACGCTTGCGCTGTTCATCGCCCTCGGTGGCAGCAGCTACGCGGCGCTCAGCCTGCCCAAGGCCTCGGTGGGGCCCAAGCAGCTGAAGAAGAACAGCGTCACCTCACCGAAGGTCAAGCGCGGGTCGCTGCTGCTGAACGACTTCAGGGCCTCGCAGCGGGCGAAGCGGCGGGGCGCGCCGGGGCCGCAGGGCGCACAGGGCCTCAAGGGCGATCCGGGTCCGTCCGGGGCGACGAAGGTCGTGAGCCGGGAGGGTGCGTTCACCTCGATCAACCCGGACCAGTTCGGAACGGCCGCAGTAGAGTGCAGCCCCGGCGAGGTCGCCACCGGCGGTGGAATCGATCTCGACAACGGCAGCGGCCTGGACATGAGGCCGATCAGGTCCCGACCGGCTTTGAACGCGGCCAACCAGCCCACCGGATGGCAGGTCCGCGCGTTGAACGCCGACTCCGACGGCGACAACGCCGACACCATCTCGCTACGCGCCTACGTCGTCTGCGCGTCGCCCTAGAGCGGCCCGCGGCGCCAGGGGCCGGTGACGGCGCAGGTCATGCCCTCCGTCGGCTCTTCGGCGAAGATGGCCCGACCGAAGATGTTGAAGAACAGCGTCCGCCCGCTCGGGCTGAAGCAGCAGCCGGCCAGCTCCGACCCGTTGAGGACGTTGACCGCCAGCTCGAAGGCGTTGCCCTTCTGGTTGATCCCGATGAGGCGGTTGACGTCCTCGATCCCGGGGGCCAGCGGATGGGTGTCCACCAGTGCCGTGGAAGCGTCGTCCTCGCACACGATCACCCCGCCGTTGGGCGTGATCGTGAGGTTGTCGGGTGAGTCGAGCTCGGTGGCCGACGAGCTCTCGTAGACCAAGCGCAGCGCGCTGTCGCGGCCCTTCGGCCGGTACTCCCACACCTGGCCGAAGCCCTCCTTGTAGCCGTCGGAGTTCATGTCGCCGTTCTTCGCGTCGCCGCCGCTGGTGGAGACGAAGAAGATGCGGCCGCCGTCCTCCCAGCACCCCTCGAGGCGGTTGAACAGCGCCCCCCCGCCCGCGAAGCCCTGGGCGAACACGCCGCGCGGGTCGCTGATGCTCGTGTAGTCGGGATCGGGATCCTCGATGTCCACCCACCTCACGGGCAGCCACCGACCCACGGTCTGGCCTTCGCGCATGTCGACCTGCGGGCGCCCGCGGACGGCGAGCATCTGCAGCCGCCCTCCCTTGGTCAGCCGGCGTGGGTCCTTGGGGATGTAGCGGTAGAAGCCGGCGCCGACTCCGGAGCCCGGATCCTCGGTCTCGTAGACCACGCCGGTGCGCTGATCCACCGCCACCGCCTCGTGGGAGAAGCGACCGGCGTCCCGGATCGGCTGCCCCTTCTTCAGCTCACCCGGCCCCCGCGACAAGGGGACCTCGAAGAGGTAGCCGTGGCGCTGCGAGAAGCGCTGGACCTCGCTGGCGTTCTCGGGCCCGCCGATCGACTCCTCGGCGGTGATCCAGCTGCGCAGCCCGAGGCCACGTCCGCCGGCGCAGTTGACGATCGTCCCGTTGAGGCTCACCCAGTCGGCCACGAGGCGCCGGCGCTGCTCGTCGTACACGAGGGTCGTGGTGCCGCCGCCGCCCTGAGGGTCGTACTTGGCCGCCGGATCGCCGAGCACGCTGGCCGTGCCGGGCGGGTTGCGGTCCTCATGGTTGCGCACCAGCCGCACCCGGCCGGCGCGACGGTCCTGGAATGCGCTCATGCCGTCGAGGGCGAGCGGGGTCGGGTTGCCGTCGCTCATGGTCGAGCCCGAGTGGCTGAAGGTCACGTAGCTGAAGCCCGCGGGCAGCGCCAGCACCTCGACCCCGCGCTGATCGGCCTTGCGCTTGAGCGGCCCGTAGGAGCCGCCGCGGCGCTTCTTCCTACGGCTGGGCGCGGCGGCGGCGTCGCCGGCGAGCAGGCGCTCGAGAGCGGCGGTGCTGACCAGGCCGCCGCCCGCGGCGGCGGCCCCGCGGGAGATGAAGCTGCGGCGATTCAGGGTGCTGGACATGAGGCTCCTCTCATCTGCTTATTGCGAGTTCTATCCGAGAGCACGGGCGATCACACCTCGGACGTGGCCCTCTCCAACGCGCCGGCCAGCGTTCCCAGCAGCAGCTCGGCGATCTCCTCGCGACTTAGATCGTGGTGCTCGAACCAGTCGAGCACCACGCCGTCCACGAACCAGAGCCAGCCCCTGACCGCCGCGCGGACCCGCGGCGACGAGCTCGGCTCCAGTCCCAGGCCGAGGAGGATCCGCTCCGACGTCTCGTCTCGAACCCGCTCGATGAGGGCGCCCACCTCCGGCACCGTGCCCGCGCTGGCGAGCAGCTTGCGGTAGGCGGTGGCGTTCTCCTCCAGCCAGCCGAGGAAGGCGTCGAGACTCGCGGCCAGTGCCTGGTCCGGCGGCAGGGACGGGTCCGGCTCGGTGCGACGCCGGACCTCGTCGGCGGCCTGCTCCAGGGCGGCCACGAAGAACGCGTGCTTGCTCGGGAAGTAGTGGTAGAGCAGGGCCTTGGAGATGCCCGCCTCTCGGGCGATGCCGGCCATCGAGAGCTCGTCGAAGGTATGGCGGGCGAACAGCTCCGCCCCCAGCTCGAGGAGCTGCCGGCGCCGCTCGTCCACCGGCTTGCGGGTGTAAGCGGGCTGGCCGATGACGCCAGCCTACGCCCGGGGTTAGGGTGCCGCGCATGCGGATGACCCGGCTCGTGGCGCTGGCCGCGCTCGCGACGCTGCTCGCTGCGGCGCCCGCCGCCGCCTCGCCCGCCGGAGGCGATCTCTTCACGCGCTCGGGTGGTGAGCCCTGGCGGCTGTCCTTCGTCGACGGTCGGGGCAGCGTGGTGCTCGGGGGCGCGGCCGGCACGCTCGGCTTTCGCACCGGAGCGGGCTGGTTTCGGGCCACCCGGGCGCTGCGGCGCCGCAGCCTGCTGGCCACCGACGACCCTGCGGGCCGGCGGATCAGGCTCGTCTATCGGCGCTCCACACCGGGCGTGGTGGCCCTGCGGGTACGGGTGGTCAACGGGCCGACTGCGGACGTCACCGGCATCGGCATCTTCCTCCGGGCCCCGCGGGGCGAGCGGTACCTGGGCTTCGGGGAGCGCTCCAACGCGGTCGATCAGCGCGGCAACGAGGTGGAGAACTACGTGGCCGAGGGTCCGTTCGAGGCGGACGAGCGATCACTGATCCCCTCGTTCGTGCCGCCCTGGGGCTTTCATCCGCGGCCTGACGCGACCTACTTCCCGATGCCCTGGCTGCTGTCGAGTGCGGGCTACGGCGTGCTGCTCGACAACACCGAGCGCAGCGTGTTCCGCCTGGGGAGCGGCCGCCGCGACCGCTGGAGCGCAGAGGTGGACGCGGCCGGTCTCGAACTGCGCGTGTTCGCCGGGCCCCGGCCCGCCGGCGTGCTGCGTCGCTTCACCAGGACCGTCGGCGTCCAGCCACGGCCCTCGAGCCCGGCGGTGTTCGGTCCCTGGTACCAGCCGCGCGACGAGGAGCGCACGATCGTTGCTCGCCTCCAGCGCGAGGACGTTCCGCTGTCGCTCGCCCAGACCTACACCCACTACCTGCCGTGCGCCGACCAGGCCGGCCGCGAGGCGGCCGAGCGCGAGCGCGTTCGCGCGCTCCACGAGCGCGGGCTGGCGGTGACCACCTACTTCAACCCGATGATCTGCACAGATCACCCGGCGTACGCCGAGGCGGCGAGCCGGGGAGCGCTCGCCCGCACGCCCGGCGGCGGCCCGTACACGTACCGCTACAGCACGCTGGAGAGCTTCGACGTCGCCCAGTTCGACTTCAGCAACCCCTCGGGGCGAGGGCTGTACGGCCGCCTGCTGGCGCAAGCGCGGGCCGACGGCCACGACGGCTGGATGGAGGACTTCGGCGAGTACACCCCGCTCGATGCCCGCTTCGCCGACGGCAGCGACGGCCTCGTGACCCACAACCGCTATCCCACCGACTACCACTGCGGTGCTCACGCCGCTCAGCCGCGAGCGATTCGCTTCGTCCGCTCGGGCTGGACCGGCACGGCGCGCTGCGCGCCTGTGGTCTGGGGAGGAGATCCGAGCGTGGACTGGGGCTTCGATGGCCTCGAGTCGTCGGTGATCAACGGCATCACCATGGGCCTGTCGGGAGTCAGCACCTGGGGCTCGGACATCGGCGGCTTCTTCGCCCTTCTCGAGAACCGCCTGACCCCGGAGCTGCTGGCGCGCTGGATCGAGTTCGGCGCGGTGTCGGGCGTGATGCGCACCCAGGCCAATGGCATCCGGGTGCCCGACTCGCCCCGCCCGCAGATCTGGGATCCGGAGGTACAGCCGGTCTGGCGACGCTGGGCCAAGCTGCGCACGCAGCTCTACCCCTACCTCGCCGCAGCCGACGCTCGCTATCGCCGCACGGGCCGGCCCGTCATGAGCCACCTCGTGCTGGACCATCCCGGCGACCGGCGCGCCGCGGCGGTGGAGGACGCGTTCATGTTCGGGCCGGACCTGCTGGCCGCGCCGGTGGTCAGTCCCGGTGCGCGGCGGCGGGCTGTCTACCTCCCACACGGTCTGTGGGTCGACCTGTGGCGCTCCGCGCGCTACCGGCGCTCCGACGGCGGCCTGGCGCTCGGACGGGTCCGGACGCTGCGCGGTGGCCGCGAGCTGAGCCTCCCCGCGCCGCTCGACGAGCTGCCGTTGCTGGCCCGCGCCGGCACCCTGCTGCCGTTGCTCAGCACGGACGTGGACACCCTGGCCGCCTACGGCGACCGTGCGGCGGCCGCGGTATCGCTTCGCGAGCGAGCCGACCGGCGCGTCCTGCTCGCGTTCCCGCGCGGCCGCTCGTCGGCGCGGCTCGAGGACGGTGGCCGGTTGCGTTCCCGCGAGGCCGCCGGCTGGGTGCTCGGCATCGCGGGCGAGCGGCGGCGGCGCTGGCGCATCCAGGCCTCGCTCGCGCTGCTGAAGCGCCCGTTCCGTCCCTGCCGGGTGTTGGCGGGGGGCGACGCGCGCGTTCATGGGTGGCGCTACGACCGGCGCAAGCGCGTGCTGTACCTGTCGGTGAGTACCCGCCGCGGAAGCCTGGCCGTCCGGCCCTGCCGCGAATGAACTCGCTATGACTCGGCGCGTGCCCGCCCGCCTCGCTCTGCTGATCGTCGTGCTCGTGTTGCTGCCCGGAAGCGCGTCGGCCGCCACGGGAGAGGGGCTCGGGCGCGGCGGACGGGTGATCGGGCACGAGGTGAACGGCAACGGCGGCGCCACCGCCGTGATCACGAACGTGCCCTTCAACATCCGCTTCGTCGATCGCGGACGCACCCGGCTCGGCGAGGTGGGGTCCTTCCGCCGCCCTCCCCGATCGCGCCGGCTGCCGCCGACCCTGGATCCCGAGCCGTTCACCCTCGAGCGTGAGCCCGACCGTGCTGTCTACGCGCCCCTCACCTTCGAGGTCGGCACCGAGCGGATCGCGCAGTGGAACGCCGGCTTCTGGACCGGGAACCTGCTGTTCTCGCGCCGGTCGGGCACGGTTCACTCCGCGCGCCGGCTGCTGTCGGTGCGCCGCAGCGGTCGCGGCGCGCGCTTCGTGGTGTCCACCACCGACGGCGACCGCCGGCTGGTGGTGCGCGTCACGCCCGACCGGGGCCGGGCCTTTCGGGTGAGGGTTCGCCCCAGGCCGGCCACGGGCGTGATCACCATGGGCGACTCCTTCCGGGCCTCTCGGGACGAGGGTTTCCACGGCTTCGGCGGCCGTCACGGCGAGACCGACAAGCGCGGCCAGAAGCTCTACGGCTGGACCTCACAGGAGAGCTTCGGCGGCCAGGCGACCCTCTCCCAGACGCAGCTCTTGCCGTCGCTGATCGAGGACGGCACCGACTACAGCATCGGCGACCTCGGCCCTCTGGCCCGGGTGCCGCAGGACCTGCCGGGCGGCTTCGAGCGCTACCTCGTGCCCACCGGCCGCAACGGCGCCTACTACCCGCAGGCCCAGTTCGTGTCCTCGCGCGGCTACGGCTTCATGCTCAATCAGACAGAGCTGTCGCGCTGGCGGATGGCCAACGACCGTCCGGGTGCGTGGCAGGTTCAGGCGTCGGCGCGCAGCCTCGACTACACCGTCGTGCTCGGCCACCGGCCCGCCGATGCCGTGCGCGGGCTCACCGCAATCGGCGGACGTCACCGGCTGCCTCCGGCCTGGGCCCAGGGCAGCATTCTGTGGCGCGCCGTGCAGGTCCCCGCCCTGCCCGGCCTGCCGGCGGTGGAGACCGCCGCCACCTATCGGGCCAAGATCGAGCGCGACCTGGTGGACATGGAGCGCTACGGGATTCGGCCGTCCGGTTACGCCTTCGAGGGCTGGGCCGTGCTCGACGACCTCGACTACGTGCGCAGCGTGATCACGAGGCTCCGGCGCCGCGGGATACGGGCGATCCTCTACCACCGTGCCTACGTCTCCCAGGACGCGCTGAGCACGCAGCCTCGCGGCGACTTCGAGGAGACGCAGCGACTCGGCCTCGTGGCCAGGACGGCGAGCGGCGCGCCCTTCCTCTTCGGCAGCAACGGGGGCAGCCCGGCCACCATCCTCGACTTCACCAACCCGAGGACCGTGGCCTGGTGGCGCAAGCGGATCGAGCTGACTCTCGACCTGGGCGCTTCCGGGTTCATGCAGGACTTCGGCGAGCAGGTGCAGGCGGGGATGCGCTTCGCCGACGGCAGCACCGGCCGGACGATGCACAACCGCTACCCCGTGCTCTGGCACCGGATCAGTCGCCGGATCGTGGACGACTACGCGCGCCGCAAGGGGCTGAAGGACCCGATCTGGTTCTTCACCCGGGCGGGCTACAGCGGTCGTCCCGGCAGCGCGGCCTACGAGATGAGCAACTTCCCCGGCGACGAGACCACCGAATGGAGCGCCGGATCGGGCCTGCGCTCGCAGGCTCCGGACATGCTCAACCGAGCGGTGGGTGGCGCCTACGGCTTCACCACCGACATCGGGGGCTACATCGACCTCACCGACGGTCCTCCCGACGCCGAGCTGTTCACGCGCTGGAGCGAATGGGCGGCGCTCACCCCGTACTTCCGCGTGCACAACTCGGCCATCGGCGGCACGCGGATGCCGTGGGCCTACGGCGAGCCGACGCTGCAGCGCTGGAAGGCGATGGCCGCCCTGCACAGGGGCGCGGTGCCCTACATGCGCCGCCTGTGGCGCGAGGCCCGGCGGACCGGCATTCCGATCACGCGGCCGCTGTGGCTCGCTTACCCCGGCGACCGGCGCGCCCGCGCTCAGGACCAGCAGTGGATGCTGGGACGTGACGTGTTGGTGGCTCCCGTGGTGGAGGAGGGGGCTCGCTCGCGGCGCGTGTATCTCCCGCGCGGCTGCTGGCGGCTGCGCGACTCGGGGAGTCGCTCCTGCGGTCCGCGCTTCATCACCGTCCAGGCGCCGCTCGGCGAGCTGCCCTATTTCGTCCGGGCGGGCACGCAGCCCTTCTAGATCCCTAAGCCACCAGGCGTTGCGTGAGCTTTGCGGGTGGAAGTCGTGCATGGACAGCGCACGGAGGTGGGTGTACGTTGGGACTGGAGGCTGGAAACGGAAGGGGTCGAAGCGATGTCTAGAGGGTCGGTTGTTGTGGCGATGCGCGCGTGCGCGCCGCTCTTTGTCGTGCTCGTCTGGGCGGTGTGTTTCGCTTCGCCCGCGGGTGCGGTGACCGTGCCTTCCGGATTCTCGGAGAAGACGGTGTTCACCGGCCTGAGCCAGCCCACGGCCGTGCGCTTCGCCAGCGACGGGCGGGTCTTTGTGGCCGAGAAGAGCGGCTTGATCAAGGAGTTCGACGGCCTGACCGACACCACCCCGCGGGTGTACGCCGACCTCCGCACCAAGGTGCACGATTACTGGGACCGGGGACTGCTGGGCATAGCGCTGGACCCGAACTTCCCAATGAAGAACGTGATCTATGCGCTGTACGCGCATGACGCCCCGATTGGCGGTACCGCGCCGGTCTACAACGACTTCTGCGGCGATCCCACGGGCGCGGGCTGCCAGGTCAGCGGGCGGCTCTCGCGCATCCTGCCGGACGGCTCGGAGCAGGTCATTATCGAGGACTGGTGCCAGCAGTACCCCAGCCATTCCACCGGCTCTCTGGCCTTCGGCCCGGACGGCAAGCTGTACGTCAGCGGCGGAGACGGCGCGAGCTTCAACTGGGTGGACTTTGGGCAGGGTGGCGGCGTGATCAACCGCTGCGTCGATCCGCCTTTCGAGGGCGGCGCCCTCCGCAGCCAGGATCTGCGCACCCCTTCAGACCCGGTCACCCTGGACGGGGCGCTGCTGCGAGTGGACCCGGACACGGGTGCCGGCGCGGCAGGCAATCCGTTCGCGGGCAGTAGCGACGCGAACGCCAGGCGCATCATTGCTTACGGGCTGCGCAACCCCTTCCGCATAACGTTCCGCCCGGGGACCAGCGAACTGTGGGCCGGCGACGTTGGTTGGAACGAGTGGGAAGAGATCAACAAGACCGCCGACGCCACTGATGGCGTCGCCGAGAACTTCGGCTGGCCCTGTTATGAGGGAACGCCACGTCAGCCCGGCTACGACAACCAGAACCTGCCAGTCTGCGAGACGCTGTACGGCGCGAACAACGCCGTCACGGCTCCGTATTACGCCTACCGGCACTCGGATCACGTCATCCCGAGCGAGTCGTGCCCCATTGGAGGGTCCTCGATTGCCGGCCTGTCTTTTGCCTTCTACAGCGGCGGCCCGTACCCGGCGGAGTACGACGGTGCGCTGTTCTTCGCCGACTACACCCGCAGGTGCATCTGGGCGATGGAGAAGGGCGGAACCGCTCTTCCGAGCCCCTCGAACATCAAGGGCTTCGTGGGCGGTGCGGCCAACCCGGTCGACTTGCAGATAGGGCCCGACGGGAACCTCTACTACGTGGATATCGGCGGCGGGACGATCCGGCGGGTCGAGTACACGGCCGGAGTCAACCAGCCGCCGATCGCGGTCGCCGGGGCTAACCCCACCAGCGGCGAGGTCGGCATGACCGTCGCCTTCGACGGGTCGGGCTCGAGCGATCCCAACGCGGACCCGCTGAGCTACGCCTGGGACCTCGACGGCGATGGTGCGTTTGACGACTCCAGCGCAGTCAACCCCAGCTGGACCTACAACGCAGCGGGTAGCTACCGCGTCTCGTTGCGCGTGAGCGACGGCAGAGGGGCGACGGCCACGGACACCGTGACCATCGGCGTGGGTCGGCCACAGGTCACGATCCAGACGCCTGCACCTACTCTGCGCTGGTCTGTGAACGACACCGTGTCCTTCTCAGGCTCGGCGACCGACAACCAGGGCGTGGCCGTCCCCGCCTCGAACCTGACCTGGAGGCTGGCGCTCAAGCACGGAGCCTGCCCCGACTGCCACGAGCACTTCCTGCAGACCTACAGCGGTGTCGCAAGCGGAAGCTTCACCACCCCGGATCACGACTACCCCTCCGAGCTCGAGCTCAGCCTCACCGCCACAGACGCGTCCGGTTTGAGCAACACCACGAGCGTCCGGCTGCTTCCCAGAACAACCACGCTGACGTTCGGCACGAATCCCACCGGGCTCAAGCTGACTTTCAACGGCGTGAGCACCACCGCACCGTTCTCGCGGACGGTCATCGTGGGGTCGAAGAACTCCCTGAGCGCCCCCACTCCTCAGACTCTGAAAGGCAGGCAGGTGTTCCGGACGTGGTCGGATGGATTCACCACGGCCATCCACCCCCAAATCACCGCCCCAGCGAGCCCGGCCACCTACACCGCCACGTTCACCAAGAAGTGAGCAAACAGCTGGGATCAGCACCTCCGCCAGCTTGACCCGGGCGCAGGTCGGGGGCGCGCAGGATCCGCTGCAGCGGGAAGGGAGGCTTCACTGCCGCGCCGAACTGCTAGCCGATGCCTCGCCACCTGCTCGCAGCCCTCGCCCTAGTCGCCGTCCTTCTCTTCGCCCTGGCCGCGCCCGCGCTCGCCCAGGAGGAGCAGCCCACGCCACCGGGCGGGGAGCCACAGCCCGGTGCGCCGCAGGAGCCGCCCGCGGATCCCGGTCAGCCGGAGACACCTGCAACCACCGGCGGCGAGGCGCCGGCCACGGGCGGCGGTTCGCTTCCCTACACGGGCCTCGAAGCCCTCTGGATCGCCCTTGCCGGCATCGCCCTGCTCCTGGCCGGCGCGCGCCTGCGGGTGCTCACCCGCCTGCGCGAGGCGGTGCGCCGCTATCGCACGCCGAAAAGCGCGCTGCAGGATTCGCTCGAGCAGCTCCGCGCGGCGGGTGCGGAGGAGGAGCGGCGCGCCACCCGCGGCCCGCCTCCGGTGGAGCCGAGCACGCCGGGCGCGCGTCGCATGGCCGAGTCCTAGGGAGCAGGCGCCGCCGCTCAGGCGGCCAGCGCGTGGGCCACCTCGCCGCGCGAGCGGTGCAGGCGGCTCATCACGGTCCCGATGGGAAGCTCCAGGCTTTCCGCGGCCTCCGCGTAGCTGAGCCCAGCCACGTCCACGGCGGCGATCACGTCGCGCTTCTCCTCGGGGAGGGCCTTGATGATGCCGTAGACCTCGCCGGCGAGCAGCCGGGCCTCCGGGTCGGCGCTGCCGCGGGCGTCCATCGGTTCGAACTCATCGATGCCGACCGCCGGCCGCCGCCGGCTCTCGCTGGCCATGTGGTTGGCCAGCACGTTGCGCAGGGTCCGGGCGAGATACGAGTAGTCGTCGTCGCCGTGCAGGTAGCGCGGCCGAGCCAGGATCCGCACGTAGGTCTCCTGCACCACGTCG
This sequence comes from uncultured Thermoleophilaceae bacterium, assembly GCA_963751105.1. Lineage (GTDB taxonomy): Bacteria > Actinomycetota > Thermoleophilia > Solirubrobacterales > Thermoleophilaceae > JACVRW01. Next base: position 754,681 of record CAVVTG010000001.1, read on the forward strand.
TCGGCGACGTGTGGGGACGGGCACACCGCCCGGGCCAGCCGGCGAAGGCGCGGCAGGTGGGAAGCGGCGTCGTGGGGATCGAGTTGCCGGCGGGCGGCGGGGGTGGCGTCCTGGTCGAACGCGGGGGCCTTGCTGATCATGAGCGAGTCTCCGTCGTTGGGGTGCCACGCAAAGCTCGCCGACCAGCGCCCCCGGGCGTACCCGGTAAACCCCTGGGTGACCCCCGGATCTCACCCGGGGGTCGATCCCGGGGGCACCGGGTTCAGACCCCGGCGCGGACTAGACTGCGCCTGTGCAGTTGGTCGGCCGCGAGAAGGAGCTCGCCGCCGTCGAGCGTGCTGTGAGGGACGCCCAGGAGGGCTCCAGCAGGGCTCTCGGCCTTCTCGGCGAGGCGGGCATTGGCAAGAGCGCGCTCCTCATCGCGGCTCGCGAGCAGTCGCGCGAGGGCGGAATGCTGGTGCTGGAGGGGCGAGGAGCCGAGCACGAGCAGGACGTGCCCTTCGGTCTCGTGGTCGACGCTCTCGACGATCACGTGGCCTCTCTTCACCCGAGGCGGGTGGAGTCGCTCGGGCCGGACCTCGGGGCGGTGCTGCCGGCTGCCGCCGAGCACGCGGGGGTGTCGCCCGCCAGCGAGACGAGCGCGGCCGAGCGCTTCCGCTACCACCGCGCCCTTCGGGCGCTGATCGAGATGCTGGCCCGCGAGCGGCCGGTCACGCTGCTGCTGGACGACCTCCACTGGGCCGACGACGCCTCGATCGAGCTGGTGCTACACCTCCTGCGCCGCCCGCCGCGCTCACCCCATCTGCTCGCCTTCGCGCTGAGGCCAATCGATCCAGCTCCGCGTCTGCTCGACGCCGCCCGCGCCACCCCGGCGTGGACTCACCTGCAGCTCGAGCCGCTCGGCCGCGAGGCCTCGCTGGAGCTGGTGGACGATCTTCCCGACCCCGACCTGCGCGAGCGGGTGGTGCGCGACGCCGGGGGCAACCCGCTCTTCCTGCAGGAGCTCACCCGGGCCGCCCGCCAGCCCGGCGACGAGCTGCCGGCCACCCTCCTGGCCGCGGTGCAGCTCGAGGTGGGCACGCTGCCGCGGGCCACCCGCATGCTGCTGGACGGCGCGGCGGTGGCCGGTGACCCCTTCGACCCGGAGCTGGCGGCCGAGGCCGGCGGGCTGGCGCCTGGTGACGCGCTGGTCCTGCTCGATCGTCTCGTGGCCGCGGACCTCGTCCGCGCCACCGGGGGCGGACGGGCCTTTCGCTTCCGCCATCCGCTGGTGCGCCGCGCGGTCTACGACGCCGCGCCGCCGGCCTGGCGGCTGGCCGCGCACGAGCGGGCGGCCGAGGCGCTTGAGCAGCGCGGGGCGGCAGCCGCGCTGCGCGCTTACCACGTCGAGCAGTCGGCCAAGCCCGGGGACGAGGCGGCCATCGCCGTGCTGTCCGAGGCCGCCGCGGCGGCCACCGACACCGCGCCGGTCACCGCCGCCCGCTGGTACGCCGCCGCTGAGCGCCTGCTGCCCGACGGCGAGCCGCTGCGCCACGCCATGCTCCTCGGCCCGCGCGCCCTCGCGCTGGCCAGCGCCGGCCGCCTCGAGGAGAGTCACGAATCGCTGGTGCGGGTGTTGGACCTGCTGCCCAGGGAGCCGACCCCGCAGCGGCTGGCCCTCGTGGCCGCGTGCGCGGGCCTGGAGGGTGTGTTGGGGCGCCACGCCGAGGCCAAGCGCCGGCTCCTCGCCGCCCTCGAGGACGCTCCCCCCGACGCCCGGGCCGCGCTCGCGCTCGAGATGGCCGTGGGCGCGTTCTGGCGTGGCGACTCGGCCGACATGCGCGAATGGGCCGAGCACGCCGCCAAGGCGGCGGGGGACGACTCGGTGCTGGCGGCGAGCGCCGGCGGGCTGGGCGCTCTCGGCGCGCTGTGGCAGGGCGATCCCGACGCCGCGTACGCGACGCTGGATGGCGCGGCGGCCGTCTACCGGGCGGCCGACGACGACGCCGTCGCCGCCCGCCTCGACGTGGCCCGCAACCTCGGCATCATGGAGATGCACGCCGAGCGCTTCGCCGACGCTGAGGCCACGGGCGCCCGGGCGGCCGAGATCGCCCGCCGGACGCGACAGGGCCACGCCCTGGTGCCACTGCTGATCGTGAGGGCGATGGCTCTGGTCAACCTGCTTGACCTTGAGAGCGCAGTGCGCGAGGCCGAGGCCGCGGAGGAGGGCGCCCGGCTGCAGGGTGTTCCGCACCTGCTCCAGTACGCGCTGTGGGAGAAGGCGGTGGTGCACCACTTCCGGGGCGAGGCGCTCGAGGCGGAGCGGGCCGGCGCCGAGTTCTGGGAGCTGCTGCCGCGGCTCGAGCCGAGCGACCTCACCCGCACCGGGAGCTGCAGCGTTGCCGCCCTCAGCGCCGCGGAGGACCCGGAGCGCTGCATCGCCGACATGCTCGAGGCGGCGGGCACTCGCGTTGAGGAGGCCAACCCCACATGGAGCACCTGGCTCCTGCTGGTGCTCACGCGAGCGGGGATTGCCGCAGGCCGGCTCGAGGAGGCCGACGACTGGGCCACGCGCGCCTTCGACCACGCCGCGGCCCTGCGCCTGCCCGCGGGCCAGGTGCGCGGCGCAATGGCCCGCGCCGAGGTGCTGTTGGCCCGCGAGCAGGCGGCCGACGCGGCCGAGCTCGCGCTGGAGGCGGTGGCCACGGGTGACCGCGTGGGCGCGCCTCGCGACGCCGTGGAGGCCCGCCTGCTGGCCGGCCGCGCCCTCACCGCGGCCGGAAAGCGGCCCCAGGCGGTGGAGGTGCTCCAACGCGCCGCGGCGGACGCCACGCGAGGCTGCGCCTTCCAGATCCGCGACGCGGCGGCGGCCGAGCTGCGAACACTCGGCGTGCGCCTGCCCACCGCCGGCCGCAGCGGCCAGCAGCGAAACGGCCAGGCGGCGCTCAGCAAGCGCGAGCGCGAGATTGCCGAGCTCGTGGCCGAGGGTCGCTCGAACAAGCAGGTGGCCGCGGCGCTGTTTCTCAGCGACCGGACCGTCGAGTACCACCTGTCGGCCGTCTACAAGAAGCTCGGGGTGCGGTCGCGGACGCAGCTGGCGGCGACGCTGGGGCGGGAGTAGGGGCGCGCTCCGCGGGCGCTCCGCGGCTTCCTTGGCGTGGTCCGATTGGCGGTGAGGGGGTGGGTTCGGTCGCTGTGGCGTCTAGTAGGGGCGTCCGACGATTTATGCCTCTATAGGGCAACAAACTCGTCAGACGCCCTGTCGGCGATGTCCCGATCAGGCGAGTGCGAGGTTCGTGTGCCGGGCGATCGTGGTGAAGTCGGAGTCGGAGTGAAGGACCGATAGGCCGGCCCGGAGGGCCACCACCGCGATCAGGCAGTCCGTTAGAGACCGTACGGTCGCGCTCCGGTGCCGGCAGATCCGGTAGATCTCGGCCGCATCCTCGTAGTCGTGTGGTCCCTCGGTGGGCACGAAATGGGCGCGCCGCAGCAACGCGCGCAGGCGGTCCCGGTGCGGATCGTCGCGCGCGCCCGCCAGCACCTCCATCAGCACGACGTCCGTGGTGGCCAGGTCGTCGCGCTCGAGGCCGGCGCGCAGGCGCAGGTTCACCTCGCTGCCGGTACCTCGGAGGAACTCCACCCAGGCCGACGTGTCGGCGAGGATCACAGCTCAGGGGCTCGGGCCCCGCGGCGCATGGCCTCGAGATCGCCCTCCCAGCCCGTCCCCTCCATGGCTCGGGCCTCGTCCAGGTTCAGCGGTTCGCCCACCAGCCTCCGGAGGGCGAGGTCGACGGCCTCACGCTTGGACCTGAGTCGGTGGAGGCGCATCGCGCGATCGACCAGCGCGTCATCGATGTCGATGTTCGTGCGCGACATGGACACCACCATACACCTCAGTGTGTATTAAGGAGCGAACTCGCCCGCTCCGCCACCTCCTCCTCCGCCCGAAGCGCACCGGCTCCAGCGGCGCCGCCGGCGCCGCCGGCGCCGCTCGATCCGAAGTCACCGGCGGTGGTCGCCACGCCGGCCGCCGGTGCCGTCGCCGCAGGGGAGGCCGGCGCCGTCGTCGTGGCCGCCGGCCCAGCACTTCCCGGGGCGAACTCGTTCGCCGGGTCGGGCCGCCGCTTCGGCGCCTTGGGCTCGGCGCGCGCCGAGCCGCGGGAGGTAGGCGCCACCGCCTGCGGCGCTGCCGGCGCGGCCTGCGTCCGGTCCGTCAGCTGCGGGGCCTTGGCCGCAGGGACCGTCTGAACGGCGACCTGCTTCTCGACCGGTCTCGCCTCCACCTGCGCGGCCTCCGCCCGCGACTCGGGCGGATCGTCGCGACCGCTGACCTGGTCGACCGCGGTGCCGCCGCCGGCCACCGCCGCGGCTGAAGCGGCCACTGCGGCCAGCTTCTGCCCGGTGGCCAGCTCGGCCACCGCGTGTGCACGCTCGCCCATGTACGCGGCCCGCTGCTGAGCAATTCCCAGCGCCGACTCGACCTTCTGCTGGATCGCGGCGAGCGCGGACTCGGCCGCTCCGCGCAAGCCGTCGCCCGAACCGCCCAGCAGCACGGCGGGCGGCAGCAGCTCGGCCACCCGCGCCGGCGCGTCCCGGAACTCCTTCAGCCGCGCGCGGCAGGTGAGGCAGTTCTTGAGGTGCGGTCGCAGCGAGGCCAGGTCTTCCGCCTTCGCCTCGCCGTCGGCCAGCGCCGACAGGGCCGGCGCGTACCGATCACATTCCCCGCCCGCCTGGATCGACTCGAAGCGCCGCAAAAAGGCCTGGCGGCCCTCCACCAACAGGCGGTTCACCTTCGTATAGGACCACCCCGTCAGGTTGCAGATCTCGCGATACGAGTACCCCTCGGCCTTGAGCACCATCGCCCTGATCTCGTGGGCCTTGAGCTCGCGCAGCGCCTCCGCGCCCTGGCTCAGGCGTTCGAGCCGCTCGGCCTGGTCGTGGGTGATCGCCGCCGGGGTCGGACGGTCGCTGAGGTGGCCGTCATCGGTGACCGGGGAGTGGCGGTCGCGCTGGCGCCGCAGGGCGAAGGTCTCGTGCTTGACCACCGTCTTCAGCCAGGGGATCAGCTCGTCCTCGCGCGCGGTCGGCGCCTTGGTCAGCAGGATCTCGAGCCCGCGCTGGTACGCGTCCTCCGCATCCTCCGGCGTGGCCGCGTAACGGCGGGCGGTGGCCATGATCTGGCCACCGTGGCGGGTGACGAGCGCCAGCGCGGCCTCGTCGATCTCCCCGCGCCCGGGGCGGCTGCCTCGCGTCCACATCTGCACGGCTGAGACGGATGCTGAAGGGCTTCGCCCCCGGGCGCAGAGGCGGACTTCGCTAACTGCGGGTTTTTCGGCCCGGCCTATGTCCGGATCGCCCGCCAGCCCTTCGACTCGAACAGCGGCACGTAGGCCGCACCCACGAACAGCCGGTCCTCGGCCCGCTCGATGCGGGGATAGAGCTGTGGAGCCAGCAGCCGTCCGTCGCGGGCGCTCAGGTCGATGACCCAGCGGTCGGGCGGACCGAGGCGGGCCAGGTAGCGCAGCTCGAACGCCGAGAGCCGCAGCGGCTCGGCGCCGCCCCAGAGCCCGAGACCCTGCTCGCGCGCTCGCGTGACCGCGGCCCGCTCGTCGCGCAACGGCTCGCGTCCGCGCGGACGGGGCACGGCGTCGACCAGCGAGGGCTGCGCCCGGAAGGGATCGACGTTGGGCCAGATGAAGTAGGGCTCCACCTGACCCGTCACGAGCAGGCGCTCGTTGTAGGAGGGCGGCCTCGGGGGACGGGGCTGGTCGCGGTTGAGGTAGCAGAGCAGCCGTCCGTAGCCGTCGATGACCTCGGTGGCGAAGGCCATGAAGAAGCCGAACTCGTCGCGGGTCTGTCCCAGCTCGGCCAGGTCGGCCTCGATCTCCGCACGCAGGGCCTGGCGCGCTGCGGCCGCGAAGCCGGCGTGGTTGGCGGCCGACCCCGGTCCGACACGCGGCTCGAGATGCTCGCGCAGGCTCCTGCGCAGACCGGTGACGACGGCGAACGGATCCTCGAGGAAGGCCTCCCAGCGCTCGTCGGTGAGCCGCACGAACGGCTCGCCGGGGCGGTTGTCGATCGCCTCGGCGGCGTCGGCCGGAAGCGTGAGCGCGGTCTCCGGCGCGTCGACCCCGAGCAGACGTACGCCGAGGTTGCCGTCGGCCTCGACCGCCACCGTGTCTCCGTCGGACACCTGCTGGCCCGGGCTCCCTCGTCCCTCTCCACGGCGCCCCAGGCGAGCGAAGCCGACCGAGAAGCCGTCCCTCGTCTTGCGGATCGCCTTGGCCACGTCAGTCCTGGCCGGCCACGGTGCCCGCCTCCACGAGGCGCCCGATCTCGGCGTCGGGGAGGCCGAGCAGGCCGCCCAGCACCTGCTCGGTGTGCTCGCCCAGGAGCGGCGCGCGGCGGACGGGCTCGCGCGGCACGGCCGAGAAGTCGAGCGGCGTGCCGGGCATCCGGTAGCTGCCGACGCCGGGGTGCTCCACCTCCTGCCACATCTCGGTCGCCATGCGCGGGTCCTCCTCCACGAGCTGGCGAAAGGTCTGGTAGATCCCCCACGAGACCCCGGTCCCCTCGAAGGCGGACCGGATCTCGGACAGCTCGCGGGACTCGAACCACGGTCGCAGGATGGCCGCGATCAGGTCGCGGTCCTCGAACCGGCCCGACTCGGTGTCGAGGTCCACGCCGGTGGCCTCGTTGATCTTCGTCATCTGCTCGTGGGTGTCGGTCACGTCGAGCAGCGATTGCCACTGGCGGTCGGTGAGCGCGACGACCATGACATGGCGCTCGTCGCGGGTCACGAAGTCGTGGCCGAAGGCGCCGTAGAGGTAGTTGCCGTCGCGCCGTGGCGAGTCGGTGGCCTCCAGCTGGGCCTGGGCGACGCGGCCGAGGTGTCCGGTGACGGCGAAGGCGACGTCGGAGAGGGCGGTCTCGACGAGCTGCCCCTCTCCGGTTCGCGTTCGGTGCCGATCGGCGGCGAGTAGGCCGATGGCCGCCAGTTCGCCCATCGCGATGTCCCACGCCGGCAGCACCGAGTTCAGGGGCTCGGTGAGGTTGCGCGGGCCGGTGGCCCAGGGGAAGCCGGTGGCGGGGTTGACCGTGTAGTCGACCTCGCTCGACCCGTCACGGTTGCCCTTGAGGTGGACCATGATCAGGTCCTCGCGACGAGCTCGCAGGGTGTCGTAGCCGAGCCAGCCGCGGGCCGGGAAGTTGGTGAGGAACGCGCCCGCGGCGGCGATCACCTCCGAGACCAGCTCGCGCCCCTCCTCCGAGCGCAGGTTCACCCGCAGGGAGCGCTTGCCCTTGTTGAGACCGGCCCAGAACAGCGATTGCCCGTTCTCGGCCAGCGGCCAGCGCGTGTGGTCGAGCCCGCCGCCGAGGTCGTCGAAGCGGATGACGTCGGCGCCGAGCTGCGCCAGCGTCATCCCTCCCAGCGGCGCGGCTACGTAGGCGGAGCCTTCGACCACGGTGAGCCCTTCGAGCACGCCCGTCATGGCATCAGGGCTACCAGGCGCCAGTCGAGAACGTCGCGCGGCTGGTCGTCGGGGCCGGTGGCGCTGCTCTTGACGCGTAGATGGACCAGCCCGCCGTCGGCCAGCGGCCGGAGGGCGGTGATCTCGAAGCGCGAGTGCAGCCGGTCGCCTTCGAAGCTCGGGCCGAGGTGCTCACACGACTCCCAGGCGAGGATCGTGGCGAGGTCGGGCAGAGCGCGGGTGAGGTGCGCGGCGGCGACCCCGATCACGTGGCCGCCGTAGACCAGGCGCTGTCCGCCGGGACCGGCGCTCGCGTCGGTGTGGGTGTGGGCGAGGTTGAGCGACATGCGCGCGAGCTCGGTGGCGGCGGTGATGGTCTCCGCCGCCTCCACGGCATAGGAGTCGCCCTCGTTCAGCTCGGCGAACAGCGTGCCGAGCGGGCTCTCGCGGAGCGGCTGCAGGTCCCATCCCGAGGGGATCAGAGCGCCGGCGTCCACGGGCTCGCCGATTCCGTCGAAGTCGTCGCCGGCCGTGTCGTCCTCCCGCGCGGGGAGCAGCGGCGCCCGGTGGAAGTCGAGCACCGGCGCGCCGTGCTCGTCGACGGTCCGCACGCGCAGCGCGACGATGCCGCGCCCACCCGAGGCCGGCCGGCGCGCCACGACCTCCGTGGTGGTGCGCAGCGTCGTGCCGAGCGCGACCGGCCGCGCCCCGAGCCCGCGGTAGAAGAGGTTGCCCAGCACGCGCGCGCTCGGCGCGGTGGACTGGCCGATTGCGACGTCGCAGACGAGCATCGGGTGAGCGAGCAGGCCCCGCGTGCCGGTCACGGCCTCGAACAGACCCCCGTCCAGCGCCAGCCGCAGCCGATCGCCGACGATCGACTGATGAAGAGCGGCGTGGCCCTCGGTGAGGGTGACGCCCGGGGCGGCGAACCTGGCCCCGGAGTGGAGGTCGTCGTAGTAGGGCGCGCTCAGACGATGCGTCGCCTCGGGCGCCGCCGGTCGCTCCGGCGCCTCGGGCAGCGACAGCAGGCGCTTCGCGCGGCGCACCATCGCCTCGTCGACCATCGCGCCGTCGACCGCCGCCGCGGCACCCCCGCTCTCGCTCGCTTCGGCGACCGCCTCGACCACCCGCGTGGCCCAGCTGCGCTCGCCGGCCGAGGCGGCGAACGCGTCGTTGATGGGGCCGACCTGCGCGGGGTGGATGGCCCACTTGCCGTCGTAGCCGAGCTCGCGCGCTGCACGCGCCTCGGCGGACACCGCGCGGGCGTCGCGCAGGGCGAACGACGGGCCGTCCACCGCCAGCGCGCCGCCGATCCGGGCCGCCGCGAGCAGCGTGTCCTGCGCGACGAGCCAGCGCGCCGGGTCGCGCTCGGCGCCGCGCCGGCCGAGCGCCGCGGCGAGATCGGCGTAGCCGAGGATCAGCGCCACCACGCGCGGGTGGGCGGCCACCTGCGCCGCCACGGCAAGCCCCAATGGTGACTCGATGATCGCCTGTACAGGTGCGACGGCCGCGGCGGCCTCGACGTCGGCCACGGACTCGACCTTGGGCACGACGACGGTCAGCGACCCGAGGCCGGAGCGGGCGCACAGCTCGAGGTCCTCGGCCTGGTCAACCGAGCCGGGGGCGTTGACGCGCACCGCGACCGGCCGCTCGCCCCACTCGGACCGCGCGAGCGTCTGCTCCAGCTGCTCTCGCGCCGCCGCCTTGCCGTCCGCCGCGACCGCGTCCTCGAGGTCGAACACCACCTCGTCCGCGCCCGCGTCGAGCGCCTTGGCGTGCATGTCGGCGCGGTGAGCGGGGACGACGAGACGCGAGACGAGAGACACTTGGTGCACGAGCTTAAGCCGCGCAAACCGTGAAAGCGGCCTCCCGTGCCGATACATTGGCTGCCCCGGGCTGTTGTACTTCCGTTAACGGAATCGAGTCTCGTGCCTGACGGACTGATCAAAGAGCTGCAGGAGGTGGAGCCTGCCGTCCTGCCCGAACGGGACGTGCGGGCGGGCAAGCCCCTGCTCAGCGGCATTCTTCGCTTCGACCTTCTGCGCGGGCTCGTCCGCATCATCGCGCTCGGGGCCCTCGACCTGATCGGCCTGCTGCTGGCGATCTACACGGCCCTGCTGGTCAAGGCGGCGATCACCAGTCCCGAGCAGCTCGATCAGATGTGGGGGCAGGCCAAGGAGTACTTCCCGCTCGGCGGGCTCGTGATGCTGCTGCTCTTCGCTCGCTCGGGCCTCTACCGCCAGCGCGCGCAGCGGCCGGGCTCGAGCAAGGTGATCGCATCGCTGTTCCAGGTCACGCTCGTGCTGCTGGCCTACGCGATCGTCGAGGGCGAGAACTTCCAGTCGTACTACATCTTCTACGGCTCGCTGTTCTTCGCCCTGATCTACGTGTCCTCGCTGCGCTGGGGCTTCGAGCGCATCAGCGGCTTCGTGCTACGCGCCGCCGGCTACCGGCGCCGCGCGGTGCTGGTGGGGTCGGGCTCGAACATCCAGGCCGTCTCGCACGCTCTGCGTGAGAGCCGCGAGATCGAGCCCTACGGCTTCGTCGCTCGCTCGCCCGTGTTCCTGCTCGACGGCCTTCGGGACTTCCGCTCGCTCGAGCAGCTGGAGCGCCACTTCGACGCCATCGACGAGGTGCTGATCGCCGACGCCGACTTCCCCCAGGGGGAGGCGGTGGAGCTCGTCGAGCGCTGCCACGAGCACGGGGTGCGCGTGTCGGTGGCCCCCTCCACCATGGAGATCCTGATGGAGCGCGTGGAGTTCGTGCCCGGCCAGGCGCTCCCCCTGTTCGAGCTCAAGCCACCCGTCTTCGACGGCGCCGACTTCGCCCTCAAGCGCATCTTCGACCTGGTGGGCGCAGTGTTGCTCCTCGTCGTCCTCTCGCCGGTGATGATCCTGTCGGCCATCGCTATCCGCATGACCTCGCGCGGCCCTGTCTTCTACCGCTCGATGCGGCCCGGGATCGGCGGCCAGGCCTTCGCGTGCATGAAGTTCCGCACGATGGTGGTGGAGGCGGAGCGGCTTCAGCTGCACCTGGAGCAGCGCAACGAGGTGAGCGGGCCGATCTTCAAGATCCGCGAGGACCCGCGCGTCACGCGCGTCGGGCGCTTCCTGCGTCGCTGGTCGCTGGACGAGCTGCCCCAGCTGTTCAACGTCCTGCGCGGCGAGATGTCGCTCGTCGGGCCACGGCCGCTGCCGCAGCGCGACTACGACCGGCTCGAGGACTGGCATCGCAAGCGCTACCTCGTCCTTCCCGGGATGACCGGGCTGTGGCAGGTCTCGGGACGCTCTGAGCTCGACTTCGACGAGCTCGTGCGGCTCGACTTCCTCTACCTCGAACGCTGGTCGGTGTTCCTCGACCTGACCATCCTGCTCAAGACGATCCCCGCGGTCATCCGGGCGCGGGGGGCGTGGTGAGCGAGCCCTACCGCGCCGACAACCTTCTCGACCATCTGACCGACGCGGACACGCTCCAGGTCCACTACGACCAGGAGATGCGCCGCGAGCGCGAGCTGCTCATCCGGCACCTGCCGCTGACGGGCGGCGACGTGCTGTCGGTGGGCTGCGGCCGGCACCCGGGCCGCCACCTGTTTCCCCGGCCACGGTTTCGGATGACCGGCGTGGACCTGGACGCAGGGATCATCGCCGAATTGCTGGCCGGCGGCGAGCTCGACCGGGGTGAGGTCGGGCGGGCGGGCGAGCTGAGCTATCCGGACCGGTCGTTCGACGTGGTGCTCTACCGCCTGGTCCTCCACCACGTGGCCTATCAGGGCCCGCTGCAACCCGTGCTCGGCGAGGCGGCGCGCCTGCTGCGGCCGGGCGGAGCGCTGGTGGCGATCGAGCCGAGCTCCTGGCATCCGGTGGGCGCCGGGCTGGCCCTGGCCAACCGGGCCGGGCTCGGAACCCTCGCCCACGGCACGCCCGACGACATCCCGCTCTCCCCGCGCGCCCTCGAGCGCGGAGCCCGGGCGGCGGGGCTGAGGCCCGAGCTCTACGGGCTGACCTTCGGCTGGCGGCGGTTGCCGGCGCCGGTCCAGCGATGGGTCCACCGGCTGGACGGCCTGGGCTCACGCCGGCGGGCGGCGCCGTTCGCCCACACGCTGCTGCTCATCGGCCGTGCCTAGCCGCTACGACGACGAGCTCTGGGAGCTGGTGGACGAGGAGCCCGGGCCGCCACCAGAGGCAATCGCCGGCTTCGTGCGCGGCCTCGGCCGGGCCGAGCGGGCACTCGATCTGGGCGCGGGAGACGGGCGCCTGACCGGGCTGCTGGACGCCGCGGAGCTGACCGCCGCCGACGTCTCACCCGTGGCGCTCGAGCGCGCGCGCCGACGGCTACCTGCCTCGGCCACGCTGGTGGAGCTCGAGCCCGACGCCCCGCTGCCCTTCGACGACTCGGCCTTCGACCTTGTGCTCTGCGCGGAGACGATCGAGCACGTCCGCGACGTGCAGCTGCTGCTGTCGGAGATCCGGCGCGTGCTCGGACCGGGCGGCCGCCTGGCGCTGACCACGCCGGCCAACCGGCCGCTCGTGAGGCCGCCCGATCCGCTCTCGCCCCACCTGCGGCTGTTCACGAAGCGCTCACTGCGGCAGTTGCTCTCCGAGCTCGGCTTCGAGGTGATCTCGTTGCGCCGTCGCGAGGGGACGCTGCTCGCGCTGGCCGAGCGCTAAGGCTGGGGGGTGTGACGACTTGTTCATCTATAGGGAGAACAAATCGTCAAACCCCCTGGCGACCCCCTTCCCCAGCCAAACGGACGACTCAGCGACAGCCGCGCAGGCCCGAGCGGAGCGCAGGTCGCCCTAGGGCTGCTCAGCCTGGCGCGCCGCCTTGCGCCGCGCCTTTAGCGTCTGCAGCTCGCGCTGCCGCGCCCGCGCGTCGAGGAAGAGCTGGCGGTTGCGCGGCGACCAGCGGTCGAGGTAGAACGCGCCCCGCAGGGTGTCCAGCGCCTGCCCGGGTCTGTCGAGCGTGCCCAGCTGGAACGCGGCCAGGCGGTACCAGGTCTGGGGGTCGCCGGGATAGCGCAGCACGGCTCGCTCGAGGCTCTCCCGGGCGGCGGCCTCCCGTCCCGCCGCGGTGTCGATCGACGCGGCCACGAGGTACGGGCCGGGTGCGAGCGGGTTTATGTCCGTCGCGTCCTGGGCCTTGACGAGCGCCTCGTCGTAGCTGCCCTCCTCGGACAGCCGCAGTGCCTCGTTGGCAGCCCGATCCGAGGCCTCGGGCTGCCACACCGCCCACGCCACCAGCAGCCCGCAGAGCACCACCGCCGCGGCGGCGACGATGCGCTCGGTGGAGGGTCGGGCGAGCGGCGGTTCGGGCGCGCGAGTCTCGACACCGGCGAGCGCGTGGGCGGGACCGCGGCCGGCCACGAAGCCGGCGGCCACCAGGGCCATGGCCATGGGCCCGGGGATGAACCAGGTCCAGTCGATGACGGACTGGAGGCCGAAGACCACGGCCACGAGCGAGAGTGCCACCAGACCGATGCGCTCGCCGTCCCAGTCGCGCCGGGGCGCCGGACGGGCGGCCTCGTCGCGGGACCGGCCGAGCGTCTCCAGGCGGCGGGGCACCAGCGCCGTGGTGCGCAGCGCCGCGGCGATCCAGGCCAGCAGCAGCAGGCTCGTGACGATCACGCCGGCGACCCCGAGATCGGCCATGGTCTGCGGGACGAAGCCGTGCGCGTGGCGCGTGACGGCCGGATCGGTGCGGACGCGCAGGCGGGCGACGGCGAACGATCCGGCGCCGACCCCGATGGTGGGCCGCTGGTCGAATACGCGGTCGGCCTCGCGCCAGTACTTCCCGCGGGTCGACTCGGCCGCGAAGACGCGCTCGCCGCCTTCCTCCGGCGCGACCTCGGTCTCGCTGGTGAGCTCCGAAACCTTGTCGTCGAACGTGCCGGACAATCCTCGGTCCGAGAAGGCCACCGAGGTGAAGGCCACGAGCGGCACCACGCAGGCCACCACCACGGCCACGAGCCCGATACGGCGCTGGGCCCGGACTGGGACGACCCCACGCTCGTCGCCCACGTTCACCGCGTAGCCGATCCCGAGGAGCACGAGGACCATGAGGATCACGAGCAGGCCGAACTCGCCCGCAACGGCCTCCTTGGCCGAGAGAGGCTGGAGGCTCTTGGAGAAGGCGTCCTTGGAGAGCGCCCAGGCGCCCACCGCTCCCGCGGCCAGCGCGGGGATGAGCAGCACCGGGATGCTGCGCAGGCGCAGCGGCACCAGCGCGAACCAGATCACCACTCCGATCACCGCCGCGACGAGCGCTCCGCGCGACTGCGTGAGCAGGATGACCAGGGCGCAGGCGCCGACCGCCGGATAGGCCGTCGCCTTGGCCAACAGGCTTCCGGTGCGACGGGAGCCGAGCCAGAGCGCGGCGGGGATGGCCAGCGCGGCCACGCTCCCCACGGCGTTCCAGTACTGGAAGGGCGCGCCGAGCCGGTTAGAGATCTCGTTCTCCGCCAGCGCGCCCGGCCAGATTCTCGAGGCGAGCGCGTAGGCCACGGTGAGCAGAGCCGCACTGAGAACGCCGGTGAGCACCACCGACGTGCCTCGCGGCGCGAGCCGGGCCCCTGCGATGGCGGCCGCGAAGACCACCAGGTACGTCAGGGTGCGGCCGGCCTCGATGTAGGACAGCTCGGGCGCGATGGACCACAGCACCGAGATCGAGGTGACCAGGGCCAGGAGGCCGAACATCACGAGGCTGGTGGCGCCGAAGAGCGGTCCGCGGCGCCCCCAGAGCACGGCGGCGGCCACCACGAGCGACCCCGCGATCACCACGAGCACCTCGACGATCGTCGTGCGGCTCAGCTCGGTGCCTCCCGCTGCACCGAAGGCGACGCCCGCCAGGGCACCGCCGAGCACGACCGTTATGGCGCTAGCGAGGCTTACGGAACGGGACACGCGGGGTGGGGAGCTTGTTGAGCGCCGGCACGCGCCCGCGCAGCGCCAAGAATCCGCCGGCCAGAGCGAGCAGCCCGAGCGCGATAAGGGCCAGGAGCAGAGGTGTGGGCACCTCGTTCGACGCACTGGCGAGGTCGAACAGTCCGTTGGTTCCCGGCTCGACCTCCTCGCCGCCGACGTTCACGCTCGGCGGAGCGCCGTTCTCCGCCCCGCCGGTGATTGCTTCGAGATCGGCCGCATCGGTGGCGCGCGCGCCGGCCTCGCCGGGATCGGCTGCTCCGGCTCCACCGACGCCCTGTCCGGGGCTGCCGCGGCCTCCGCCGCGGTCCGAGCCGCTCGTGATCGCGCCGGCGATGATGTCGCGGCAGTCGCTGTACTCGTCGAGGTCGGTGGGAAGGTTGTCCTTGGCCTTCCGCAGTTCCCTGTTGGAGTACTGGCCGTTCAGCGCGCCGTCCTCGGCACAGTCCTTGATCACCTGGTTGGGACTGGCCACCGCGGCGGCAGGGGCAGCCAACGCCACCAGGGCGGCAAGCAGAAGCAGTTGTCGAGCTACTCGAATCACCGTGTGGGGTTCCCCCTCCTCGGACCTGTCGAAAGCCGATCGGACACCGGCCGTGCGACAGCGGGAGGGACACCGGGAAAAAGGGGGGCGGGCGTCACCCAAACTGCGGCCTGCAGGCTAGCAACAGGCACGGAGGCCTTGCCGCACACGCGGTCAGCGCAAGTCTTTGCCCAGGGTGAGCGCATGGCTAAACGCTGCGACCCGGCCCGTGCGCCAAAGTTGCGGCGTGCCCCCGCGAGTAGCGATCGTCCCGCCGGTCCCCGTGCCCTACCGGGAGCCGCTGTTCCGCGCGCTGGCCGACCGCGGCCGGATCGACCCCACCGTGATCTATCTGGCTGGGGTCCAGCCGGGCTGGGACCAGCCCGCCTCGTGGTTCGGCGCGACCGGTGAGGATTACGCGAGCACGGTGCTGTCCGCGTGGCAGCACGCGCGGACCGGCCGCAGCCCGGTCACGCTCCCACGGGGCCTGGGCCGCGCGCTCAGCCGGGCGGCGCCCGATTGCGTGGTGAGCTGGGAGTACGGCCCCGCCAGTTGGCGCGCCCTGGCCTGGTGCCGGCGCCACCGGCGGCCGCTCGTGATCTTCAGCGAGCTCACGCCGTGGAGCGACCCGGAGCTGTCGCGACAGCAGCTGCGGATACACCGCCTGATCGCTCCGCGCGCGGCCGGCTTCGTGGTGGCCAGCACGCAGGGGCGGGTGCGCCTGGCGGCGCTGGGCGTCGATCCCGAGCGGGTGGAGGTCGCGCTCCAGAGCGCGGACACAGCCGCGCTCACCGGCATCCCGGCCCGGTCCGAGCGGCCTGACGGGCCGGTGACGGTACTGTCGGTGGGGCGCCTCGTGTCGGACAAGAACCTCGCTCGCCTGCTCGAGGCCTTCGCGCAGAGCGGCTTCGAGCCGGACGAGGCCGAGCTGGTGCTCTGCGGCGGCGGCCCGCTCGACACGGAGCTGCGTTCCCTGGCCGCGCGTCTGGGCGTGCCGGCCCGCTTCGAGGGACCGGTCGCCTCCAGCGAGCTCCCCGGGCTCTACAGCAGCGCGGACGTGCTCGCCCTGGTCAGCACCTACGAGCCCTTCGGCGCCACCGTGCGCGAGGGCGCCGCCGCAGGGCTGCCGATCATCTGCTCGCGTCGCGCGGGGGCCGCCGGCGATCTGGCCGTGGACGGCGAGAACGCCCTGCTCGTTGATCCGGAGAGAGTGGACGAGATCGCGGGCGCGTTGCGCCGGCTGGTGAGAGAGCCCGAGCTGAGAGCGCGTCTGGCGGCGGGCAGCCGCGCGGTTACGGAGCGACACCCGCCGGAGGCCGACGCTGAGGCGTGGGAGCGGGCGGTGCTGGGCGCGGTCGCGCGCTCAGGGTGTTTTGCGTAGTCAACCATGTGACATCGACCATGAAATACATGGTCGATGTGACACGGTCGGGATGCGACGCGAGCCGAGTCGGTTAACGAGCGGCGGCGATGCGCTCGAACGCGCGCAGATAGCCCTCGACCATCGCCTCGCCGTCGAAGCGCTCGCGCTGGCGGCGGCGGCCGGCCACGCCCATCGCGCGGGCGCGCTCCGGGTCTTCGGCGAGCGCGAGCAGCGCCCGCTGAGCGCCCGCGAGATCACCCGGCTCGACCAGGAAGCCCGTCTCCCCGTCGCTGACCGCGTCGCCGGTGCCCCCGACCCGGGTGGCCAGCACTGGGCGCTCCAGGGCCATCGCCTCCAGGATGCTCATCGGCAGCGCCTCGGCCTCGCTCAGCAGGCACAGCGCGTCCGAGGCGCTGATCAGCTCGAGCGCGTCGCGGCGCACGCCCAGCAGCTCCACGCCGCTCCCCTCGGCGAGGCGGGTCAGCCGCTCGTGCTCGGGCCCCTCGCCGGCCACGTAGCCCCTCAGCCCCGGCTGGGATCGCCGCGCGTCGCGCACGGCCTCGATGAACAGGTCCACCCGCTTCTCGCTGCGCAGGCCCGCCAGGCAGAGGACGGCGAACCCGTCGCCCTCGAGCTCGGGGGAGGGGTGCACTCCCGTGATCGCCTCCTCGAACACCCCGTTGGCCACCACCTCGATCCGGTCGCGGGGGTAGCCGAGCACGGCCAGCGGCTCGACCTGCTGGGCGGTGACGCAGATCACCGCGTCCACCGCGCGCGAGACCACCCGGGTGAGGGCGCGCTGGTGGACGCGGGACGGCACCAGCCGGCCGTCGGGCACGAGCGGGGTGTGCTCGTTGACCACGTGCGGGGCGTCGGCTCGCTCTGCGATGGCCTCGCCCACAATCTGGGCGTTCACGCCGCGGGTGACCACGGCGTCGGGGCGCCAGCGGGCGTATTCCAGCGCGCGCCGGAAGCCGGCGAGATCGGTGCGGCGGCGCAGGCCCACCAGCTCGGCGGGCACGCCCCGGCCGGTGAGCTCGCCGAACAGCGGCCCCTCTTCGGTGAGGCACACCACCTGCACGTCCACGCCGCGGTCGTGCAGGGCCGGGATCAGCGTGGCCCAGTGCTGCTCGGCGCCGCCGATGCGCATGTCGGTGCACACGAAGAGGAGCCGCACGAGCTATCCCGGAGCGCGCCGGTGGAGGGCGATCGTCTCATCGGCATCGCTGCTCGGCAGGTAGGGGCGTTCGGAGAGGAACAGCGCGGCCTCCCGCTCGGCCTCGTCGCGCGGGTAGCCGGCGGCCACCGGACGCAGCTCGTGGCGAACCGTCACGGCGTCGACCACGCCGAGGCGCCAGCCGCGCTCCTGCGCGAGGGCGGCCCAGTGCAGGTCGAGCCCCCAGCCGTAGCGCAGCTCCGGGAAGGGCAGGAGCTCGGCGCCGGCCCGCGGGCCGAAGGCCGTGACCGGGCCGATCTCGACGAAGCGGGTCTGGCGCACCAGGGAGGCCGGGTGGCGGCGGGTGACCTTCCAGGCCGAGTGGCTGAGCAGGGTCTGCGCGGGCTGGGCGAGGTCGAGCGCGAACGCCGTGCACACGCCGAGCAGCCGGTCGAGGAAGCCGCGCGGCAGCTGCACGTCGTCGTCCAACACCAGCGTCCACTCGCCGCGGCCGCTCGCCTCGGCCAGGACGCGGTTGAGGTTCTCGAACTTGCCGCCGGACAACCCGCCCGCGACGGTCACGTCCGCGAGCTCCCGCTCGGGCGCGCCCACCGCCCCGAGCGCGACGGTCACGCGGTGGCGCGAGCGCCGGAGCTCGTGGACCGCGTCGCCCATGAGCGACCCCGGCCGGTAGACGCCGACGGCGAGCACGTCGAGCACCGGTCCCCGCCCGGCCAGCCGCGCCGCCTGCCTGCGGGTGCCGCCGGCCGTGTCGGCCACGGAGTAGGCCAGCTCCCCGGCGCGCCGCTTCAGGCGCCGCCACGGGTCGGTCACGTCGCCGCTGTCGCCGGACAGGAAGGTGCTCGGGTCGGGCAGGTCTGCTCATTGCGGGCGCAGGGTCTCCCGCACCCGGCCCGCAGAGTGGGCGCCCATCACCACGCCCTGCGGGCAGGCTCGCCGCACGGTGTGCCAGCCGCAGCCCGCCAGCACGCGCAGCTCACGCCCCAGCCCCGGCGCCGCCCGGCGGCGCTCGTCGGAAGCGCGCGCGGCCCGTCCGCGGACGTACGCCGCCCGCGCCAGGTTCGCGAGGCGCCCGTCCGCCGCGTTGCGGCGGTGGTCGAGCCCGGCGGCCGCGATGTACTCGATGCGTCCGCCCGCGGCCCTGAGCCGGTCGAGCCACTCCTCCTCGTCGCCGTGAGGGCGCACGATCGACTCGTCGAACTCCCCGACCCGCTCCACCGCCGAGCGGCGTACGGCGAAGTTGGCTCCCCACACCATCTCGGCCTCACGGTCGGCCGGACCCAGGTCGAGCGTCGTGATGGGCGGATCCTCGCGCCCGCAGCCCCGCGGCGTCGGCCCCTCGAAGCGGGCTCGGATCGGGCCGCCGAAGGCCTCCGCCTCGGGGTGCCGCGCGGCGCCCTCCACCAGGGCCTCGAGCCAGCCGTCGGGGGCCAGGATGTCGTCGTCCACGAAGGCCACCAGCGGCGCGCTCGACTCGCGCAGCCCGGTGTTGCGCGCCGCGTTGAGGCTGCGCCGCTCGCCGTGGCTCACCCGGCGCACGCCCAGCCGCCGCGCCACCTCGGGGGTGGCGTCGGTGGCGCCGTCGTCCACCACGAGCAGCTCATGAGTGGCCTCCATACGCTGGCGCAGCAGCGAATCGAGGGTCACCTCGAGGTACGCCGCCCGGCCGCGCGTGGGCACCACCACCGTGACCACCGGCGCGTTCATCGCCGGATAGCGTAGCCCCGGCCCATGCGGGTTCTCGTGGTCCACAACCGCTATCGCGTGCAGGGAGGCGAGGAGCGCGCGGTCGAGCTCCAGCTCGCGGCCCTGCGGCGGGCCGGCGTGGCCCACGCCCTGCTGGAGCGCGATTCGGGCGAGGCATCGCGGCTGACCGCGGCCCGGGCGCTGCTCAGAGGTGGGGGCGACGAGGAGGACGTGACCGCCGCCGTCCGGGAGCTCGGGGCCGACGTGGTCCACGTGCACAACATGCTGCCCCTGCTCGGACCGCGCGCGCTGGCCGCGGCGCGCGAGGCGGGGGCCAAGGTGGTGCTGCAGCTGCACAACCTGCGCCTCTTCTGCGCCATCGGCGTGGCCGCGCGCGACGGCGGCCCCTGCTTTCGCTGTCACCACCGGCGGACCCTGCCGGGGTTGTTGCTCAACTGCCGCGGCTCGCTGCCCGAGTCGGCGGTCTACGCGGCGGCGCTCGCCCGCTACCAGCCCGACGTGGTCGAGGCGGTCGACCGCTTCCTGGTGCCCAGCCGCTACGCCGCCGGCCAGGTGGCGGAGCTGGGCCTGCCCGAAGAGCGCGTGGAGGTCCTCCCGCACTTCCTGCCCGACGAGGCCTTCGCCCAGCATTCGGTGGCCGACGAGGGCCGTTACGCGCTGGTGGCCTCGCGGCTGTCGGTGGAGAAGGGCATCGACACCGCGATCGAGGCGGCCGCCATCAGCGGGGTGCCGCTGCACGTGGCGGGCGAGGGCCCCGCGCGGGACGAGCTGCGCAGCCTGGCGGCCGAGCGCCAGGCGCCGGTGGAGTTCCTCGGCCGGCTGGGGCGCGACGAGCTGCAACGTGAGCTGGCCGGCGCCGCGATGCTGCTGCTGCCCTCGCGGTACCACGAGTTCGCGCCCTACACGCTGCTGGAAGCCATGGCCGCGGGCGTGCCGGTGGTGGTGACCACGCTCGGGGGCCCACCCGAGCTGGCGGGTCACGAGCACAGCGTGGCTCCCAACGACCCGCGGGACCTGGCCGAGCGCATGGTGGCGCTGTGGAGCGATCCCGACCGGCGCGGCCGCGAGGGCGACGCCCTGCTGGCCCGCGCCAGCGACCGCTTCGGTGAGCGCCGCCATGTCCGGTCGCTGCTCGCGTTCTACGAACGGCTCGTTCAAGCGGATGCTCTCGGCTCGGAGCGCCGATGAGAGCGTGTGCTTCACAGCGGCTTAGCATTCGCCGCGACCGGGGACATAGGTTCGCACGCGGTGGAAGAACCGACCCAGACCGGCCGCGCGCGGCGTTCCCGCACGTCTCGTGCACCGCGAGTGCGGGCGCTGGCCGTGGCTCTCGTGGTCGTGTTCGCAGCACTCTCGGTGTGGCCGCAGCGGGCGGGAGAGACGAGCCTGCGAACTGCATCCGCGCTGGCAGGCGAACCGGTGGGTCGGGCGGCGGACAGCGTGTCGGCCCCGCCGGCGGTGCCCGCCGCGGCCTCGATCCGCCGGGCGTGGCGCTACGCCCGGGCGCGGGGTGGCGAGGTCTCGATCGCGGTGGTGGACACAGAGGGTCGCCTCCGAGGGCGCCGGGCCGGGCGGCGCTACGTCTCGGCCAGCATCGTCAAGGCCATGGTGCTGGTGGCCGAGCTGCGCCGGCTGCGGCGCGAGCGACTGCCCATCGATGGCGAGACCGAAGAGCTGCTCCGGGCGATGATCACCGCCAGCGACAACGACGCCGCCGACGTCATCTACTCCCGCAGCGGGGACGCTGGGCTGGAGGAGGTCGCCCGGCTGGTCGGCATGCGACGCGTCCAACTGGGCGGCCACTGGACGGCCACGCAGGTCACGGCTGCCGACATGGCGCGCTTCTTCGCACGCTTGCGTGGTCTCGTCGGTCCGCACCACCGCAGGCTGGCGCTCCGGTTGCTCGCCTCGGTGATCGAAGAGCAGCGCTGGGGCCTGCCCCGGGCCGCCGCAGGCTGGCACGTCCACTTCAAGGGCGGTTGGAGGGCAACTGGCAGCGGCGAGCTCGTTCACCAGGGCGCGTGGCTGCGTGGTCCGAAGGGCGGACTCGCCATCGCCGTCCTCACTGACGGCCAGCCGTCCCAGCTCTACGCGATCCACACGGTTCGTGGGATCGCCGACCGGCTGCTCGCGCCACAGCGCCGGCACTGAGCCTGCAGCAGCGACTTTCGCAGCCGCCTTCTCTAGGCTCTTCGGCCGCATGAACGTCCCTCTGTTCGCAACCTCACTCGACCCCTACGAAGACCGGATCGCCGAGCGTCTCACGTCGGTCGCCGCCTCCGGTCGCTTCATCCTCGGACCGGAGGTCGAGGCCTTCGAGCAGGAGTTCGCCGCCTACCTCGGCGTGCAGCACGTCGTGGGCGTCGGCAACGGAACCGATGCCCTGACCATCGCCCTGCGTGCCCTCGGCGTGGGTGAGGGCGACGAGGTGGTGTGCCCGTCGCTCACCTTCTACGCGACGGCCGAGGCGATCGTCAACGCAGGGGGGATCCCGGTGTTCTGCGACGTCGATCCCGACACCTTCTGCGTGACCGCCGACACCGTCCGGCCGGCGCTGTCCGAGCGCACGAAGGCCATCGTCCCGGTGCACCTGTTCGGCAACGTTGCGCCGGTGGGAGACCTGGCCGAGTTCGGGCTGCCGGTGCTGGAGGACGCCGCCCAGGCCGCCGGGGCGACGCTCGACGGACACCGGGCCGGAGCGCTCGGCGATGCCGCCACCTTCAGCTTCTTCCCGTCCAAGAACCTCCCCTGTCTGGGCGACGGCGGGGCGATCAGCACCAACGACTCGGAGGTGGCCGAGCGCGTGCGCACGCTGCGCTTCCACGGCTCGAAGGACAAGAAGCACCACACCGAGGTGGGCTACAACTCACGGCTCGACTCCCTTCAGGCCGGGGTGCTGCGACTCCTGCTCCCCGAGCTCGAGGACTGGAACGCGGCGCGCCGGCGCGCCGCCGAGGCCTACGAGCGCTCGGACCTGGCCGGCCTGGTGCGGCTGCCCACCAGCACGCCCGGCGCCGAGCACGTCTACCACCTGTACGTGGTCGTCACTCCGGACGCCGACTCTCTCGCGGCCCGGCTCGGCGAGCAGGGGATAGGGGCGCGTGGCTACTACCGGACCCCGATCCACCGCCAGCCGGCGATGACCGAGTTTGCCCGCAGCGGCCCTGAGCTACCGGTGACCGACGAGCTGTCCGCCACCACCCTCGCGCTGCCGATGGGGCCCGAGCTGAGCGACGACCAGGTGGAGGCCGTCGTCAGCGCCTGCGCCGAGCTGGTGCCCACGTGAGCGGCGCGGTTCGGATCGGCGTGGTCGGGCTCGGCTACTGGGGACCCAACCTGGCCCGCAACTTCGACGGCCTGCCCGACGCGGAGCTCGCCTGGATCTGCGACGGGTCGGAGGACGTGGTCGAGCGCGTGGCCTCCCGCTTTCCGGCCGCCCGCCCCACCAGCAGGCTCGACGACCTGCTCGAGGATCCTGACCTCGACGCCGTCGTGATCGCCACGCCCGTGCCCACCCACGCCGAGGTCGCGCTGAAGGTCCTCGCAGCCGGCAAGCACTGCTTCGTCGAGAAGCCGCTCGCGCAGTCGACCGAGGAGGCCGAGGCGGTGGTCGAGGCCGCTCACGACGCCGGGCGGATCCTGATGGTCGGGCACCTGCTCGAGTACCACCCCGGGCTCGAGCAGCTCAAGGCCCTGGTGGACTCGGGTGAGCTCGGCGACGTGCACTACATCTACGGGAACCGCCTCAACCTGGGCAAGCTGCGCAGGGAGGAGAACGCACTCTGGTCCCTGGGCGCCCACGACGTATCCGTGGTCCTGCGCCTGGCCGGCGAGGAGCCGGTGGAGTGTCATGCCCACGGCGAGAGCTACATGCAGGATGGAGTGGAGGACGTGGTCTTCTGCTACCTCCGCTTCCCCTCGGGGGTGGCCGCCCACCTCCACCTGTCCTGGCTCGACCCGCACAAGGAGCGCCGCTTCACCGTCGTCGGCTCGAAGAAGATGGCCACGTTCGACGACATGGCCCTGGAGGGCAAGCTCACCCTCTACGACAAGGGCTTCGACCAGACCTACGAGGGCTACGGCGAGTACATCGCCCGCTCGGGCGACGTGTTCTCCCCGCAGATCTCCAACGAGGAGCCGCTGCGCATCGAGTGCCGGCACTTCGTCGACCGGCTGCGCGACGGGGATCCGCCCCGCTCGGACGGGCATACCGGCGTGCGGGTGGTGCGGGTGCTGGAGGAGCTGCAGAGGAGCCTGGACACGGGCAAGCGCGGTCAGCGCAGCGCGGCCACTATCAGCCGCCAGTAGGCGCGCTGCAGCGCGGGCAGCAACGGCAGCCGGCTGACGCCCGCCAGGTACGGGCTGTCGAGCTGGGCCGACAGGCGCCGGGCGAAGGCGCCGGCGGAGATGCGCCGGCCGGCCTGGATCCGGCGGCGTCGGGCGATCAGCAAGGGCAGCGTCGCGCACCACCGCGGCCTGGGCACGCAGCTTGGCCCCGAGCCAGCCGCCCTGAGCGGCGACGCCGAGCAGCGCCAGCTCGGCCGCCAGCAGAGCGGGCAGGAGCAGCAACAGAAGGGGGGCCGGGTAGTCCCCGATTACCGTCCACCAGCGATTGCGCTCGAGCAGAAACCACTTCTCCGCGCCCTTGGCGAACTCGTAGTCGTGCTCCACCCGGGCCTCGGGCACCACGCCCACCTCCCAGCCCGAGAGCCACAGACGCAGGCTGAGGTCGAGGTCCTCGCCGTACATGAAATAGCGAGAGTCGAACCCTCCCACCTGCTCCCAAGCCTCACGTCGCACGGCGAGCGCCGCGCCCGAGGCGAACGCGACCTGCGCCGGCTGGCTGGGCGCGGCTGTCACCGGTTCTCCGCATTGGCCGGCCCAGCCCATGCCGAGGAAGTGCGCGACGTTCCCGCTGGTGTTGATCCTGGCCCCGTCGTCCATGGTCACGAGCGCCTGCCAGGCGCCCCATGCCGGTCGGTCACGTCCTGCCGTCCGTAGCGCGTCCAGGCAGTCCTCAGCCGGCGCCGAGTCGGGATTCAGGAAGAGAAGCAAGGGCGCTTCCGAGGCCGCTGCTCCTACCTGGCAGCCGGCGGCGAACCCGAGGTTCCGGTGCTGCTCCAGCACGGTGGCCCTGGGCGTGGCCGAGCGGACCGCTGCCGCAGTCCCGTCGCGTGAGGCATTGTCGACCACGACCAGCTCGTCTTCGTCTCGGAGCTGATCGTCGAGCGCGCGCAGCGTTTCGACGATGTGGCCGGCGCTGTCATAGGTGACGATCACCACCGCGACCGCCTCACCGCTCACCGGACCAGCTCCTTGCGCCAGGCGTCCAGGGCGTCGGCCACCGTCTGCTCGAGCGCGATGCGCGGCCTCCAGCCGGTGCGGGCTCGCAGCCGCGCGGCCGAGCCGCGGACCTCGGGCACGTCGTGGTCGCGCACGCGCTCGGGGTCGATCTCGTGGCGCACCGGAACGGCCGCCGCGTCGCGGACCATCTCGATCAGGTCGAGGACCGTCACCGCCGTGCCGCTGCACACGTTGTAGGCCCCCGGAGCGAGCGTCGCCGCCTCGACGTAGGCTCGCGTCACGTCACGGACGTCGGTGAAGTCGCGGGCCGACTCGGCGTTGCCGGTGCGCAACAGCGCCTCGCTCTCGCCGGCGGCCTCGGCCTCCGCCACCTGCCGGGTGAGCGTCCCCAGCACGTACTCGTCCGACTGGCCGGGCCCCGCGTGGTTGAACGCCCGCATGCGCACCACGCGCACGCCGTGCGCATCCCAGTACTGGGCGCCCAGCAGGTCGACCGCCGCCTTGGAGACCGCGTAGGGATTCTGGGGCCTCAGCCGTGCCGATTCCTCCACGGGCAGCCGCTCGGGAGGCCCGTAGACCTCGCCCGAGCCCGAGATGACCACGGCGGCCGAGGGCGCCTCCAGGCGCACCGCCTCCAGCAGGTTGACGGCCATGGCCACGTTCTCGGAGATCACCCGGGCCGGCTCGCGCCAGGAGCGGCTGACCGAGGGCAGCGCGGCGAGGTGAAAGACCACGTCCGGGGCCGTCGCGGCCAGCATCTGGCGCACCGCGTCGCCGTCGAGCAGGTCGAGCTCGTCACGGCTCGGGGCCACGGCGTCTCCCTCGAGCAGGTCGAGCAGGTGGCGCCCGGCGAACCCGTGGCCGCCGGTGACGAAGGGGCTGCCGCTCACCCGCCGCGGGCCGTGAGCTCGCGGGCTCGCAGCCACTCGACCGTGCCGGCGATTCCCTCGCGCAGGCCGATGCGCGCCTCCCAGCCGATCAGCCGCCGGGCCTTGTCCACCGACGGCCAGCGACGCTGCACGTCCACCTCGAAGCTCGGCAGGTGCTCGAGCTCGAACTCGGCCGGGTCCTCGCCGCAGGCCTCCCAGATGACGCGGGCGATCTGGGCCACGCTGCGTTCCTCCGAGGCCGAGACGTTGAAGTCCTCGTTCTCACCCGCGGGATGGGCCATCGCGGTGACGATTCCGTCGGCGATGTCGTCCACGTGGGTGAGCGTGCGGGTCTGCTCGCCGGAGCCGAAGATCGGCAGCGGGCGCTGTCCGGCCAGCACCTTGCGGATCACGTCGGGGACCATGTGGGCGATGCCCGGCTCGTCGTCGGGCAACTCGCCCGGTCCGTAGGCGTTGAACGGCCGGCAGATGGTGAACGGCAGGCCGTGCTCGTCGTGCAGCGCGCGGCAGTAGACCTCGCCCGCGAGCTTGGAGAAGCCGTACGCCGAGCGTGGCGCCGGGCAGTCGAGCAGGTGCTCCTCGGTCGTCGGGAACAGCGTGGCCCGCTCGAAGACCATCGACGACGACACGTAGACCAGCCGCCCGACGCCGGCTTCGAGGGCGGCCCGGAACACAGCGTTGTAGAGCCCGTTGTTGACCTCGAGCAGGGTGTGGGGCAGGCGGTGGAAGTTGGCGATGCCGCCCACGATCGCGGCCAGGTGGATGACCCGGTCGCAGCCCTCCGTCGCCGCGGCCGCCTCCATGGGGTCGAGCAGGTTGCCGGTGTGGACCTCGCAGGCCTCGCGCATCCAGGCCGGCGCCTCGCGCTGGTCGGACACGCGCACCTCGAACTCCGGGTCGCCGGCCAGGCGGCGCACCACCGCGGCGCCGATCGTGCCGGCGCCGCCGGTGACCAGCACCCGGCTCACTCGGCGATCGCCCGCTCCCTGACCACGCCGAACACGCGGCCCGAGCCGGTGACGTTCCACGGATCCACGAGCAGCGTTCCCTCGGGCAGCCGCTCGACGATCCCCTCGAACTCCGAGTGGTTGGTGGCCACCACCACCGCGTCGGCGCCCTCCAGGGCGGCGTCGAGCGGCTCGGAGTCGGCCGGCACGTGCGGGTCGTGGCGCGCCACGTGAGCCAGCTCGCGTTCGAGCATGCGCACGACCTTGTAGGACAGCGAGTCGCGCACGTCGTCGGAGTCGCGCTTGAAGGTCAGCCCGAGCACCGCGACCTTCAGATCGCGCAGGGAGCCGCCGAGCCGCGACTTGAGCCCCTTGACCAGGAACAGCGGAACGCTCTCGTGCACTCGCGACACCGCCAGCAGCATGCCCGGGGCGTTGGAGCGCTCCTCGGAGAAGGTGAAGTCCTTGCGCAGGCAGGCCCCCGCGGTCAGGCCCGGCCGCCCGATTCCGCCACGCGGGTAATCGTGGTTGATCAGCTCGATCACGTCGAACACGTTGGCCCCGTACTGCTCGCACTCCATCATCAGGAGGTTGGGCAGCGCGAACTGGGTGTAGCGCAGGATGTTGGTCCAGATCTTGGCCAGCTCGGCCTCCACCGGCGAGGTCTGGACGATCTCGGTGCCGAACACGTCGAACAGCTCGGCGGCGCGCGATCCGGAGCCCTCGCCCACGCCGCCGACGATGCAGGGCAGGCTGGCGATCTCCTCCAGGAAGTGGTTCTCGGCGATGCGCTCGGGCACGTGCGAGACGAACAGCTCCTCGCCGATCCTGAAGCCGCGCCGCTGCTCGATGTAGCCGGCCACCCATTCGGTCGTGCCGGGCGCCACGGTGGAGCGGAGGATGATCGAGTGGCCCTCGCGCAGCACCGGAAGCAGGTCGTCGACCACTCCGCGGATCTGCGAGATGTCGATCTCGATGTGGCTGTAGGAGGGCGTGTGCAGCGTGAGCACGATGTGGTCGGCGCGGGCGGCCTCCTGCACGACCCGCGTACGCTCGAAGCGCCCTTCATCGAGGACCTGCTCGAGCAGCTCCTGTGTGCCGGTCTCGCGGAAGGGCATGCGGCCGGCGTCCAGACGGGCGAGGACGCTCTCCTCGCGCTCGATTCCGGTGACCTCGAGTCCGCGCCCGGCGAACGACAGGGCGAGCGGCAGGCCCACCCGGCCCAGGCCGACCACGGCGACGCTCTGTGCCATCGCGCCGAGTCTACGCGGGCCGGCGGCGCCGCTGGGCCAGGTACTGCCGGGCGAAGCCGGCCACGAAGCGCGGGTTGGTGTACAGGTAGCGCGGCAACAGCCGGCGCGGCTCCTGGGCGGTGCGGTAGACCCACTCCAGGCCGCGCTCCTGCATCCAGCGGGGCGCCATGGGGACGCGGCCCGAATGGAAGTCGAAGGCGGCGCCCACGCCGCACATCACCGGCACGTCCAGGCGCTCGCGCATGTGCGCCATCCACTTCTCCTGCTTGGGCACGCCGATGCCCACCCAGAGCACGTCGGGCCGGGCAGCGTTGATCTCGGCGGTGACGTTGTCCTCCTCCTCGGCCGTCAGCGGCCGGAATGGAGGGGAGTAGCCGCCCACGACCTTGATGCCGGGATGGCGGCGGCGCATGGACAGCGCCAGCTGCACGAGCGAGCCCTGGTCGCGGCCGCCGTACAGCCACACGCGGTGACCCACGCGCGCGCAGCGGTCGCTGTAGCGCAGCATCAGCTCGGGGCCGTAGACGCGGTCGTGCAGCCGCTCGCCGAGGAGGTTGGCCGCCCACACCACCGGCATGCCGTCGGGCACCACCAGCGTGGCGCCGCGCAGTGCCGCGAGCATCTCCGGATCGTCGCGAGCCTCCATCACCGCATGTACGGGAGCGACACACACGTAGCCCCGCTGCCGGTCGGCCACCAGGCCGTCCATGACCTCGATCGTCCCCTGGTAGTCGATCACCGACACGGGTGCGCCCAGGACCGGGCGAACCGGCGCTGCGGCGGTCACGACGGCAGGCGCGGGAGCGCCTACGCCGGGCTGGGGGTGGGACTGGGTCATGGCGCGATGGGGAGCGTACTCACGTGAACGGCAGCGTCGGGCTCGCCGGGGGGTGGCGTAGATTGCAACCCGTGTCGCCTGCCGGGGTTGCGCCGTCCGAGAAAGGTGCGCCGGGGCCCGGCGAGGCTCGCCTGCTCGCCTCGGGAGCCCTGGCGCAGGGAATCGCCCAGGCGAGCGGCCTGCTGGCGCTGCTCGCGATCGTCACCGTGCTCGCTCGGCGCCTGAGCGTGGCGGAGCTCGGCGCCTACGGGCTGGTGGCCTCGCTGGCCGGATATCTGCTGGTGCTGCGCAACAGCGTGGCCAGCTCGGCGGTGCGGGCGATGGCGAGCGCACTCGACCGCGAGGAGCGCGGCCTGGTGTTCTCGGCGGCCGCTGCTCTCTATGTGCTGGTGGGCCTGGTCACCGGCCTGCTGATTGCCGGCGCCGCGCTGGCGATCGGCTCGTTGCTCCTGGAGGGCTCGTTGCGCGCGGATGCCCGGGTGGGCGGAGCGGGGCTCGGCGTGGTCACCGCCCTGGGCATCGCGGTGTCGGTGAACCTCGACGCCCTGCGCGCCGACCGCCTGTTCGTGCGCGGAGCGGTCACCGAGATGGCGGCGGTGGGGCTCTACCTGGTGGTGATGCTCTCGCTCATCTTCGGCGGCGCCGACCTGGCCTGGGTGATCGCGGCCAGCGGAGCCATGCCCCTGTTCAGCGGCGTGCTGTCGGCGCTGGTCGCGCGCAGGGCAGGCCTGCCCGTCTCCTTCAGCGCGGCCGGCGTCACGCGTGAGCGTTCGATGCGGATCGTCCCCACCGCGGGCTGGCTGCTCGTGGTGGAGCTGTCCAACCTGGCCATGTACGCCTTCAGCCGGGTGATCCTCGGCGCATACCGCAGCCCGTCGGCAGTGGGGCAGTACGAGGGCCCGGTGCGGGCGCACAACCTGCTCTACTCGCTCTCCGGGGCGCTGGCCGTGCCGGTGGTGCCCACGGCGTCGCGGTACGTGGCGGGGGCCGAGCACCGCCGCCTGCGCCAGCTGGCCCTGCGAGGCACCCGCTACACGCTGGCCCTGTTCGTGCCGGTGTGCGTGACGCTGATGGCCCTGGCCGAGCCGATCCTCACCGTCTGGCTGGGGGACCGCTACGCCGGCGGCGCCTCGGCGCTGGCCATCCTCGTCTCCTACTGGATCCTGATGGGCGGCCTGATCGTCACGCCCGGCTTTCTCGTGGGGGTGGGACGGGCGCGGCAGGCCGGCCTCGTGTTCGCGGGAACCGCCCTGTTCAATCTCGCGCTCACCCTCGTGCTCACCCCCGAGTTGGGACTCGAAGGGCCGGCGCTGGGGACGGCGATCCCGTTCCTATGCGCCTTCCCTCTGCTGTTGCGGGTGGGGTTGTCGGCCTCCCGGACGTCCCTGACCGAGCTGGCGCGGGTGGCGTGGCTGCCCGCCTACGCGCTCGGGGTGGCGCTGGCGGGCGTGCTGGCCGGGGCTGCGGGCGTTGCTGGAGCCCGACTCGCTGGTGGTCGTAGTCCTCCTGGCAGGCTTGGGTGTGCTGGCCTACTGGGCCGCGTTCTACGCGTTCGTGCTGTCCGGGCACGAGCGCGAGCTCGTACGCCGCGTGGTCAGCCGTTCAGGTTGAGCTCGCGCAGCAGCGGTGCGCCGCGGTCGCGCTCGGAGGTCTGGTAGTCGATCCCGTCCGGCCACTCGATGCCCACGTCGGGATCGTCGAAGCGAAAGCCGGCCTCCGCGGCGGGGTCGTAGAAGGCCGAGCAGCGATAGAGAACGTCGGCGGTCTCGGACAGCACGCAGAAGCCGTGGCCGAAGCCGTCGGGCACGTAGAGCTGGTGGTGCGCCACGTCGTCGAGCTCGAAGCCCTCCCAGCGCCCGAACTGGGGCGAGCCGGGCCGGATGTCAACGATCACGTCGAGGATCGAGCCGTGCGCGCAACGCACGAGCTTGGCCATGCCGGGCTGAAAGTGCATCCCACGCAGCACGCCGTGGGCCGAGCGCGAATGGTTGTCCTGGACCCACTCGTCCGTCAGCCCGGCCTCGCGCATCCGCGTGGCGCGAAAGGTCTCCAGGAAGAAGCCCCGGGAGTCGCCGTGCACCGTGGGCTCGAGCAGCACGGGCCCCTCGAGTCTTGTCTCCAGGCGGTTCATGGGGGCGCCAGGCTATCCACCTTGTCCGCGATCAGCCCCGCCAGGGCCAGCGACGACGTGGCCGCGGGCGAGGGAGCGTTGCGGACGTGCAGGGCGCGCTCGGTCTCCGAGAGCACGAAGTCGTCGACCAGGCCGCCGTCCCGGGCCACCGCCTGGGCGCGCACGCCGGCGAAGCCTTTGGTGAAGTCGTCGGCTCGAATTTCCGGAACGTAGTCGGCGGCCGCGGCGGCGAAGGCGCGGCGGCTGGCCGCGTGACGGATCTCGGTCAGGCCGGTGCGCCACCAGCGGGCGGCCATGCGCCACGTGCCCGGCCAGGCGAGCTCGCGGATGCCCTTTGGCCAGAGCAGAGCGCTGGGCCCGAGCGAGACCTGGCCGTCGATGTGGCTGGTGAGGTGCACGCCGAGGAAGGGGAGCGACGGGTCCGGGACCGGATAGATCATGCCCTTGACCAGGTCGCGCTTGGCCGGCTTGAGGTACAGGTAGGCGCCGCGGAAGGGCACGATGCGGGGGTCCGGCGAGGCCCCCGACGCCACGGCCAGCCGGTCGGACGCGCTGCCCGCACAGAACACGGCGAAGCGGGCGGCGGTCTGGCCCTTCGCGTGGCGCGAGCACCACGCTTCGCGTTGCGCTGGGCCGAGCCGCTCACGGGACACGAGGTGACCACCGGCGTGCCGCTCTCCTCCAGCCCGCGGGCCAGCGACCTCGCCACCGCCCCGAAGTCGACGATGCCGGTCTCCGGCGAATGGAGCGCCGCGGCGCCCCGGGCGTGCGGCTCCAGCTCGGGAATCTCGGCGCCAGTGAGGCGCGTGAGCCCCGGCACCTGGTTCTCGCGTGCCGCGCCGCTCGAGCTCGTCGAGACGCCCGAGCTCGCTCTCGTCGCGGGCCACGATCAGCTTGCCGCAGCGCTCGAACGGGATGGCGTGCTCCTCGCAGTACTCGTACATCAGCCGCGCGCCGGCCACGCACATGCGCGCCTTGAGCGAGCCGGGCGCGTAGTAGATCCCGGCGTGGATCACGCCGCTGTTGGCGCCGGTCTGGCCGCTGCCGACCTGCGGCGCGGCCTCCAGCACCGTCAGCTCGCGATCCGGGCGGCGCCGCCGTAGCTCCCTGGCCACGGCGAGGCCGAGAATGCCGCCGCCGACGACGACGAAGTCCGACTCGGCGGGCGGCTCGGCCGGGCTCAACCGGCTTGCTTCTGGGGCACCCCGCTGGAGAGGAGCTCCACGTCGGAGTCCACCATCAGGCGCACCATCTCCTCGAAGCTCGTGCGCGGCTCCCAGCCGAGCTGCGAGCGCGCCTTCGAGGGATCGCCGATCAGGTGCTCCACCTCCGCGGGCCGCAGGAAGCGGGGATCGAGGCGCACGTGCTCGTCGGGATCGAGGCCCACGTGCTCGAAGGCGATCTCCACCAGCCGGCGAACGCTGTTGGCCTTGCCCGTGGCGATCACGTAGTCCTCGGGCTCGTCGCGCTGGAGCATCAGCCACATCGCCTCGACGTAGTCCTTCGCGTAGCCCCAGTCGCGCTCGGCGTCGAGGTTGCCGAGGGCGAGCTCCTCGGCCAGCCCGAGCTTGATGGCGGCGGCGCCGTGGGTGACCTTGCGGGTGACGAACTCCAGTCCCCGACGCTCGCTTTCGTGGTTAAAAAGTATCCCTGAGCAGGCAAAAAGGTCGTACGACTCGCGGTAGTTGACCGTGATGAAGTGCCCGTAGGTCTTGGCCACGCCGTAGGGCGAGCGCGGGTAGAAGGGGGTGGTCTCGCGCTGGGGAACCTCGAGCACTTTGCCGAACATCTCGGAGGACGAGGCCTGATAGAAGCGCGCTTCGGGCACCACCTCGCGCATGGCCTCGAGCATCCGCGTGACGCCCGTGGCGGTGAACTCGGTGGTGAGCACCGGCTGCGACCAGCAGGCGGCCACGAACGACATAGCGGCGAGGTTGTAGATCTCCCGCGGCTCGCACTCGCGCATCACGTCCACGAGGGAGCGCTGGTCGAGCAGGTCCCCCGTATGGAGCGTGACCGAATCGCGGAAGCCCGCCAGCCGCTGGAACGTCTCGGTCGACGAGCGCCGCACCATGCCGTGGACCTCGTAGCCCTTCTCGAGAAGCAGCTCGGCGAGGTAGGAGCCGTCCTGGCCGGTGATTCCGGTGATGAGAGCGCGCTGTTGCGTCACGGCCGGCTCAGTCCCTGAGCGAGGCTTCCAGCTCGCGTTCCGCCGCACGCTCGGCTTCGGCCGGCTTTTCGCGGCCGCGGCCGAGCCGCTCCTCGAGCAGGGCGAGTCGCTGGGCCAGCACCTTGGTCTGGTCGGACAGGCGCGACACCGCGAGCGAGAAGTGCAGCAGCAGCACCAGGACGAAGCCGAAGGCGATGAGGAACAGGGCGTTCGGCGGGTAGGCCACACCGAGCGTGCTCGCCACCTGCTCGAGGAGGCCTCGCCACACCGCCAGCGCAAGCAGCACGAGCGCGCTGAACAGCCACAGGAGCGCATAGCGCTCGAGCAGGCTGCGGCGGCGCACGAGCTCCAGGAGAACGAGGATCAGGCCGCCGGCGGCGACGATCGCGACGATCTGAATGCGGACGTCCATCAGATGCCGTGCTCCGCGGTCACCGGGGCCTTGTCGCCCGGTTCGATCGAGGTCCGCCGGCGCGCGAGACCGACGAAGATCGCCAGCAGCACCTTGACCATGTAGTAGGCGGACTTGCCGGTGCCGGTGATCGAGGAGACGCCCCCGCCGCGCAGGAACATGCGCACCGGCACCTCGCACATCCGCAGCCGGTGCGCGTGAACCATCAGCACCGCCTCGACCTCGGGGTAGTCGTGCGGATAGTCGCGGGCGAACACGCCGATCGCGCGCCGGTTGTAGAGACGAAAGCCGGAGGTGGGGTCGCTGACCCGCTGCCGGAGAATGCTCGAGAGCAGGAACGAGAAGAGGTGGATTCCGGTGCGCCGGCTGACCGGGGCCGGGTACTTGTGATCCTTGCTCAGGAAGCGCGACCCGCAGACCATGTCCACGTTCTCGTCGGACATCGCGCGTTCGAGCGCCGGGATCTCCGTGGGGTCGTGCTGGCCGTCTCCGTCGACCTGGACGAGGTAGTCGTAGCCGTCTCGCATCGCGAAGGTGAAGCCGGATTGCACCGTTCCGCCGATTCCCAGGTTGAACGGGTGCCGGACCACCCACGCGCCGGCCGCCTCGGCAACGCGGGCCGTGGAGTCGGTGGAGCCGTCGTCCACCACCAGCACGTCGTAATCGGGCGCGTGCACGCGCAGGGCGCGCACCACTTCGCCGACGCAGGCGGCCTCGTTGTAGGCCGGAACGACCGCGAGCTTACGTGTGAGCAGAGAGGTCACTGGATGCTTTGGTTGAACCCGCCGGGCTGCCGACGGTTGCGCTCATCACGCGTTTCGGCGCGAGCGACCGGCGGGACTGAGGATCGTCGGAGAATAGCGGCGCTTGCGGGTGGCGAACGCCGCTGGGCTCAAAGTCGCGCGAGCCTGATGTGCTCGCGCAGGGCCACTCGAAGGTTCACCATCCGCCGCGCTGCTTCGCGCCGCTCGGCGCGGGATCGGGTGCCGCGCTGGGCCGGCATGGCACGCGCGCCGTCACGCCAGCCGCGCAGCACCGAGCGGACGGCCGACGCGCGCCGAACTCGCGCGAGCGTGGCCAGGTCGAAGGCGGTCGACGCGAGCACCGAGCCCACCATGGCGGGCCCGGGGAGATGGCGGGCCGCGTTGAGCAGGCGGTTGCGCGACGGCCAGTACAGGCGGATGTCCGAGAGCGCCGGACCGGCTGCGTGGCCGTGAGCGTGGCGAATGGCGCTGCGCGGATCGAGCATCACCCGCCCGGGGGCCCGAAGGCAGTAGTCGGCCTCCTCGCCGTACATGAACAGCGTTTCCCAGAACCCGCCAAGCCCGAGGAAGTCGTCGCGGCGGACCATCATCAGGGCGCCCGATGCGGCGCTGACCTCGAAGGGCGACGCGTGAGCGCCGCCCCGAGGCGTGCCCTCGAGGCGTCCGTACGTGGCCATGTTCGGGGCGATCTCGAGGCCCGCGGCCTCCAGCTCGTCGCCGTCGCTTCGCAGCAGCAAACCGGTGGCGACGGCGGTTCCGGTGCTGTCGAGCAGCTCGCGCAGCGGTGAGTCCCAGCCGGGTTCGACCCGCGCGTCGAAGTTGACGAACGCAAGCAGCCGTCCTCGGGCCGCCGCAGCGCCTCGGTTGCAACCGGCGCAGAAGCCGATGTTCTCCTCGAACCGGATTGAGCGAGCGGCATCCCAGTGCTGCTCGACCTCGCGCCAGCTCCCATCCTCCGAACCGGAGTCGACGACGATGCCTTCGGCGTGCTCGGTTTCGGTGTGGCGCGCGAGCGCCTCCAACGTGGCGGGCAGGCAGCCGGCGCCGTTGTGGTTGACCAGCACCACCGACAGCTCGACCTGCTCGCTCATGCGGCAGGCCGCCGCGCGACGGCGTGGAGAAGATCCCCGGCGCCCGCGGCCCGGTCCACCGCCGCCCCGAGTGGCGACGCCCCCAGCACGGCGGCGAGTTCCAGGTAGCGCTTCACTCCTGAGGTCGAGCGCCGGCCTGTGGAGCGGCGGTTGCTCAGGCTCATCGGGAGTCCGTCGGCGCTCGAGGAAGTGGACACGCTCTCCACGGCAAAGCCGGTGCGCTCCAGTAGTCGCTCCAGCCCCGGCGGGGTGAAGTGGCTGCGGTGGCGAGGAAGATCGAGGTGAAACCAGTCGGTGCCGAAGCGGCGGGCCTGGGTGGAGGCGAAGTTCGGGAGCGAGACGATCACCAGTCCCCCGGGTCTGAGCAGCCGGCGGGCGACGGCGAGATCGTCGGCCGGCTCGGCCACGTGCTCCAGCGAGTGCTGGAACACGGCGGCGTCGAACGCACTCCCCACGAGATCCGCAGTTCGTGTCAGCGTTCCGCACTCGCTTCGCACTCCACGCGAGTGGGCCTCGGCGCATGCGTCGGGCGACGGCTCGAGGCCGGTGACCTGCCAGCCGCGCTCGCCGAGCACCACTCCCAGGTCGCCGCGGCCGCTGCCCACGTCGAGCAGGCGCCCCGAGCCGTTCTCGGTCAGCGCGCGCAGCGGCAGCCGCCGCAACGCCTTCCAGTAGCGCCATCGAAACAGCCCGGTCGCCGCCGCGCGGGCAAGAGGTGCTTCGGGCAGCGCGTAGGCGTTGTAGGAGCCGGGGTAGAGCGCCCCCAGCTCGTCGCTGGGCACATACGGCAGCGTCCGACCGCTACCGCATTCGCCGCACACCACGACCTCGAAGCTGCCGGGAAGGTCGTGAACGCGGTCGGAGCCGCGCAGGCGCGGCTGAGCGTCCACCGGCGCGTCACATGCTGAGCAGCGGGTCATCGGCCCGACATTCTGGCGAGCGGCGGCGGCACTAAGGTGGCGGCCCTTGCCCCGCTCGATCCTCATCGTGGCCCAGCACGCCCCGCCGAGCCCGCTCGTGGGGGCCCGCCGGCCGGCCGCCTTGGCAAAGGAGCTCGGCCGCCGCGGCCAACGCGTGACGATCCTGACCTCGTTGGCCTCCGGTGAGGGGCCGATCGAGGGAGCGGCAACGATCCGTTCCCGCGACCTGCTCTCCACGCGGCTCAATTGGCGCCGCGAGAGCCTCCAGGCCATGCAGGGCGCCCGCCCTGGCCGCTACCGGGAGGCGAGCCCGCTGCAGTCGCTGGTGGTGCCGGACCTCTCGCTGGTCACCTGGCTGCCCTTCCTGCTTCCGCGCGCGCTGCGGGCGGCCGGGGCGCTGCGGCCCGACTGCGTGATCACCACCGGACCGCCGCAGTCGGCGCACCTCGTGGGCCTCGTCCTGCGACGTCGCGGTGTGCCCTGGATCGCCGACCTGCGCGACGGATGGACCTTCGACCCGCCGCATCCGCCCTGGCCGAGCCCGGCGCTCAGCGGCCTTGACGCCTGGCTCGAGCGCAAGGTGCTGCCGGCCGCGGACCGGGTGGTGGCGGTCACCGAGCCCATCGCCCGCGATCTGCGTGAGCGGCTCGGCCTCCGGGCCGAGGCGATCACCAACGGCTTCGATCCCGACGAGACGCCTGCCGCCGACGGCGCCGGTCTGCTCGATCCCGAGCGCTTCTCGCTGGTGCACACCGGGCGCCTGATCGCCTCGGGCGACAGCGCTCGGACGCTGCTCGAGGGCGCTCGGGAGGCGCAGCGCCGGCGGCCCGAGGGCGCGCGGCGGCTGGAGGTCGTGCTGGCCGGCGCCACCTCCGAGGCGCAGGACCGGCTGGTGGCGGATCCGCGCTACGCGGACGTCGCCCGCCCGGTGGGCGTCCTCGACCGGCCGGCGGCTCTGGCCCTCCAGCGCGCAGCCGACGCGCTCGTGGTCATGGCCGCCGGGATGCCCGGCCGCCCGTCGACGAGCGTGGCCACGGGCAAGCTGTTCGAGTATCTGGCCGCCCAGCGCCCGGTGCTCGTGCTCGGTGAGCAGACCGAGGCCGCGCGCATAGTGGCCCGCGCTCAAGTGGGCCTGGCCGCCGGCGAGAACGATCCGGAGTCCGTGGCCGCGGCGCTCGAGCGCCTCGTGGACGCGCCACCCGAGCCGAACGCCGAAGCCGTCAGGGCCTACGCGTGGCCGGCGCTGGCGCAGCGCTACGAGGCGCTGATCGAGGAAGTGGCCGAGACCGCGCCTGTGGCCTAGGTCTTGATCTGCTCCGGACGGGGCCGGCCCAGTCGTTGACGCACGCGCACGGTCACCGGATCGGCGGTCTCGCGCAGGCGGCGTCCCGGCGGCGTGCTCATCACGCCGTTCACGACGTAGCGCATCTGGGTGCGCCCACGCCGTAGGCGTTCGCCGCGCCGAATCGCCTCCTCCGCGGCGGCGCGCTCGCGTAGGGGTCCGACGCCGGCCTCGATGAAAGTCGAGTCCACCCCCTGCACGAAGCGCTCGTACGAGTAGCGCCCGGAGGCGATCAGGTCGCGGTGGGCGTTCTCGGTCAGTTCCCGGCGCAGGCCCGCGTCCCGAATGCGCCCCAGAACCTCGTCGAGGTTCGAGAAGTCCTTCGCCAGTGGGATGTAGTGGACCATGGGTTCCAGCACACCGGCATAGCGGCCGTCGAACAGAACCGGGCAGACCCGAAAGGCAGCCGCCTCGAAGTGTCGGGGACTGATCGTCCGCAGGTCGACCACGTAATCCCAGCGCTCGAGCGTCTGCAGGTCATCGACGCCCACGGGCCGGCCCTCGGCCCGCAGCCGGTCGTACTCGGCGAACACCTCGCCCTCGAGATCGAACGCCGATGCTCCCGACTCCACTCCGAGCAGGCAGCGGCAACCGGCCATGAACCGGTACCAGTCGTCCCCGTAGAGGCGGTCCGCCTCGGCGCCCGCGATGTCGAGGGCCAGTCCGCTGCCGGCGGCCAGCTCGGCAAAGCGTTCACCGATCAGCGTCTTCTCCTGGGCTCCCCGCCCGAGGTAGGCGGGGAGCGGACGCCCCCGATAGCCGACGTCCACGGGGCGCTCGGCGTCGGGCTGGGCGAAGCGGCCGGCGGCTTCGAGCAGGTGATCGCTCACGTAGCCCGTGAGGGTCGAGACCAGCTTCGTCACCTTGGTGTAGCGCCCGTACACCTGGTCGAACTGGTCCGGCTCGAGACAGGTGTAGACGCAGTCGATCGCGTACTCGTTCAGAAACGCGAAGCGCCGCTGGCAGGCGAAGTACTCGTCCTGGAAGAAGGCCACCTTGTAGGCGTCCGACTCCCTGAGATAGCGCAGAAAGCCCTCATCGAGCCGATAGCGCGCCATCCCGAACAGCGAGTAGTGAAGGATGATCGCATCGAATTCGATGCCCTCGAGCCCCGGGGGAAAGCCGGCATCGGCATTGACCTCGACGACCCCCAGCTCCGAATGCTGCGCGAACGACGATGCGTGCTCGACCACGGTGCTCGCGTCACGATGAAAGGGCGTGATCGGCCGGTCGTAGATCACCAGCACGCCGCCGACCCGCTTGCGCCCAAGTCGCGGCGTGCGCCCACGCGACCGGTAACCCTGGGCCCCCGCGGCTCCCAGCACGCGGCGGCGCACGGGCATCAGCGTGCGGGTGGCCAGGGGAATCAGCGGCCGCGTCAGCGTGTCGACCCCGTGGGAGAGCGCGGTGGCCGGCCGGCTGGGCCTCGCCTTCGCCGGGGCCGGCAGCTCGTGCTCCACCTGCTCGACCAGGCGCCGGTAGGTGTAGTCGCCGGACGCCACCACGTCGGTGTACGCCTGTTGGGAAAGCCTGCCGGCGGCGTCGTCGTCGGAGGCCACGCCGTCCAGTACCTCGTCGAGGTTGGACAGGTCGCGGCGCAACGCGGTGTAGTGCACGCCCGGCCGTAGGATCCCGGCGTAGTCGCCCTCCACGAGGATCTGTGCGGTGCGGGTGGCGCACGCCTCGAGGTGGCGAGGCGAGATGGCGTAGAGCTCGAGCTCGCCGTCGCGCCCGGGAAAGCACGCCGCCTCCAGCTCGTCGAAGCCGGCCTCCGGGCGCTCCTCGAGGCGCCCATCCACGCACGCGCGGACCGAGCCGTCGCGATCGAGGATGCTGGCTCCCCCCTCGATCCCGATGGTGTAGCGGCAGGAGGCGAGAAAGCGATACCAGTCGTCGCCGTAGAAGGTGTCCTCCGCCCTGGTCGAGATGTCCACGCGCAGGCCGCGGGCCTCGGCGCGTTCCCGGATGACGTCCGCGATGTCGGCCTTGAGCATCGCGTGACGGCCGAGGTAGGGCTTGGCCGGCACGGTGCGGTAGCCGATGTCGATCGTGCGCTCGCGGCCCTCTCCCAGGATCCGGCTCGTGCGATCGAGCGTCTCGGTGTCGAGGTAGCCCGTAAGCACCCGCGAGAGCCCCACGCGCTCGCGGTCGAGCCCGTCGTAGATCTTGGGCCACTCCGACGGCGGCGCCACCGAGAACACGTGCTGCACGCGGAGCTCGGTGAGGACGGCGTTGATCCGGTCGCTGCGCAGGAACTCGTCCTGAGGCAGCGCCACCCGCACCGGAGCGCAGTCCTTGATGCGCCGGGCGCGGGCCAGCAGTCCGCGCTGCTGCACGTCGGGGCTCCAGCGCAGCCACGACAGGAACGAGGTGTGCCACACGATGGCGTCGTACTGCGCAGCGGCGTAGGGCAGAGCCAGCCCGGGCACA
This sequence comes from uncultured Thermoleophilaceae bacterium, assembly GCA_963751105.1. Taxonomy (GTDB): domain Bacteria; phylum Actinomycetota; class Thermoleophilia; order Solirubrobacterales; family Thermoleophilaceae; genus JACVRW01. The sequence goes on from CAVVTG010000001.1 coordinate 794,311, forward strand.
CCGAGGTTCACGTAGTGGTACGAGTGCTTGCCGTAGCGGCGAAAGCTGTAGAGATGGTCCTCGAGCGACTTGCGCCACGGCCATTGGAGCAGCGCGTAGGCCACGAGGACGCTCCGGGAGCGTGGGCGCCGTTTGGACGTCTGAGCCACAGCAGCCGCGGCGACCGTGACTACTTGCGAGCGGTGATGTAGAGATCCAGCCCGAGGAGCCGATCGACGTTGCCGAGCAGACGCCGGCGCGGCAGGTACGGCAGCGAGTCAAAGTTGCGGGCGTCGATCTTCACGTGGCTGAAGGAGCCGAACAGGCGCCGAGCGTCGTGCCGGCTGACGTAGTCGGTGTGGGGCGCGGCGTCGCCCGCTTCGTTGGCGTCATACATGCCCCGCACCTCGGTGGCCGAGCGCCCACGCCGCAGCAGCTCGGGTATCACCACCCGCTTCAGCTGACGGGCCGAGTGACGGTTGTAGAGCATCACGACAGCGGTCCCGCCCGGCTTCAGCACCCGGTGGACCTCCCGTATCGCCTGGGGCAGGTCCCCGGTGTGGTGCAGGCAGCCGATCGAGTAGACGCGATCGAAGGCTCCGTTCACGAAGGGCATCTCCAGCGCCGAGCCCTGCACGATGCGCTCGTCGGCCGGGTGCCCCATCAGGCGCAGCCGGTGACGGACCATCTCCACCGGCGCCGCGGCGATATCGAGGCCGTGCAGCTGCGCTCCAAGCTCCGCGAGCCGGCCGCTCACGGTGCCGTAGCCGAGCCCGACTTCCAAGACGGAGCGCCCCGCGACCGCCCGAGCGTCGAGGTACTGCTCGAGGTACGGATAGAGGTCGAGATACGCATCGTCGAAGCGGCGCAGGCTGTCCGCCGACGCATCCTCGATCCGCAGCTGGCGCGCCAGTGCCGAGCCGCACAGCTCGTCCCAGAAGCGCGCGTTGCCGGCGTCAATCGCCTCCTGCGTCGCGCTCATGGCGATCGAGTATGGCAGTCCAGGGCCGACGCGACGATGCGCTCCAACTCGTGCTCCTCGCACGCCCACGACAGCTCGTCGCGGATGCCGGCGACGTGGCTTCGGACGCGCGCGAGCTCGGCCGAATCGTCGAGCAAATGGCGCACCGCGGCGGTGATCGAGTCCGCTCTCGCGGGGTCGATCTCCCATCCGAGGTCAAGCTCGGTTGCGAGCGCGCGGAGGTCGACGAGGGTGCCCGAGTAGAGCACCGGCAGCCCGGCAGCCACGGCATGGAACAAGCCGTTTGGGAGTGCGTGGCGCACGGTCCTCGAGCTGGCGAAGTAGGGGACCGCTGCTGCGTCGGCCCCCTCGAGCAGGGGCACGATCCGAGTTGGGGCGACGGCGGGCACGAAGTGCGCCCGGGCGCCCACGCCGAGCCGCTCGGCCATTGGTGCGAACTGTGCGTAGTTCGCCCCCACGAAGGCGACGTGCGCACGGTCCGGCAGCTGAGCGACCGCCTCCAGCATCGACTCTACGGCCAGCCCTCGCTTGAAGTTCCCGGAGACGGCAAGCAGGAAGTCCGTCTCGCGTAGATCGAGGTGCGCCCGAAGGTCGATGACGCGGTCCTCGTCGAGCCGGCGGTCATGGGCATTGCGCACAACGGCGAAGGGGCGTCCGAAGCGTTCTTCCGACAACCGCGCGACACCTGCGCCGACGGTTACGCAGCGGCTCGCCCGGCCCACACACGCCCGCTCCACGCGATCCCAGATCGCCCAGATCGCGCGGGTGGCCGCTGGTAGCTCGCGCCCGTCACGGCGCAGCTCCCAGTAAAGGTCGTGCGCGTCGTAGACAAACGGCGTGCGTGATCGCCGGTTGCGCCATCGAAGTGCCGGAAACAGCAGCGGGCTGTGGAGGTAGTAGAGGTCCGCCGCCGGCAGCGCGGCGGCCACGACCCGGCAACGCCGCACGTAGTTGCGAAGGTAGTCGGCGAACCCCAGTGGCGCCGCCAACGCCCGCCGCAGCCACTCCGGCCCATGCGGTGTGGGGGCTGTCCCCTCCTCGACCACTGCGGGCGTCACCGGTGGCTCGACGCCGATCGAAACCAGCTCGAACGGGAGTGGGCCGGACAGCGATCTGCTGGGCTCGGCCTCAACCACGATCGAGCGGTAGCCCAGCCGCGCCATGCTGGCCGCTTGCTTGAAGGTCCGCGAATCGCGCTCGACCGCGATCGGCGTGATCGAGACGACCTGCTTCATCGGACACGCCGCCGGAGTCGCGGAAGAGGCAGGCCGCGCAGGCGCCGTGCCACGCGCAGCCAGGCGATCCGGTCGTGCGCGTGCGCCGCAACCGCCGCTGCCGCGAGTGCCGCCTTGACGGGCAGGCTGCGGCTTCGCGGGGCCCCGGCGAGCAGCACGCGCTCCACATCGGCGACGAAGCCGCGGTACGTATATCGACCGGAGACCACGATGTCGCGGTGCGCGGCCTCGGTGAGTGCGTCCCGGCGCGACTCGTCGCGGGCCTCCTCCAGCACATCCCCCAGGTTGGAAAGGTCAGTCCGCACCGGGAGGTAGTGCCGACCCGGCTCGAGCACGCCGCTGTAAGCGCCCTCGACCAGAATCTGTCCCGTGCGCGTTGCGCATGCCTCGAGATGGCGTGGCGAGATGGCGAACAGCGCCAACTCACCGTCGCGCTGGGGGAAACACGCAGCCTCGACCTCGTCGTACGGGGCGCTGGGGTGTTCGGCCAAGTACCGCTCGGTCGCCGCCCTGATCTCACCTTCCCGGTCGAGGATGCTGGCCCCGCCCTCGACGCCGAGCGTCCAGCGAGAGGCGGCCAGTGCTCGAAACCAGTCCTCGCCGAACAGCGCGTCTGCCGGCGACACCGAGATATCGGCGGACAGCCCGCGCTTCCGCGCTTCGGCGGCACCCGCGTGGGCGATCTCGGTCTTGAGCATCCCGTGGCGCCCGAGGTAGGGACGCTGGGCTCCGGCGCGGTAGAAGAGGTCGCGGGACCGTGCCGGCGCGCGATCGAGGATCTTGGCGATGCGAGCCAGCGTCTCCTCGTCGAGGTAACCCGTCAGCGTCGGCTCGAAGGCCACTCGGTCACGGTCGACGCCGGCGTAGATCTTCGGCCACTCGGAGGCCGGCGACACCGAGAACACGACGTCGATCCCGGCGTCCTTGATGAACGCACAGAGATCTCTCGAACGCAGGAACTCGTCCTGTGGCATCGCCGCCTTGATCGCCGGTGACTCGCGAAGCTCAAGCGCGCGCTCACGGAGGATCGGCGCCAAGTCGGGTGCCCAGCGCATCGCCGACAGGAAGCTCGTGTGGAAGACGATCGCGTCGTGATCGATCCGGCGCATCCACGCCGGGATGGGGCCAAGCATGGCGTTGGCGTAGAAGCAGCGCGCCCGCGAGTAGCGCCGCAGTGAGTAGAGGTGATCCTCCACCGTCGAACGCAGCGGGTACTGCATGAGCCCGTAGACGACTAGGACGCTGCGTGCCACGGCAGAGCTCAGGAACGGCTTGGCTTGCGCAGCCGGTACGTGCCTCCGATTCCGGCATGTCGACCGTCGAACATGGGCCTGCCCTCGAAGTCAAAGGTGAGTGAGCGCAGGAACTCGCGGTGCTCTGACGGGAGCCGGCGGTCCGCGATGGCGGAGTCCCAGGAGCGCTCGAGGCAACCGAGTTCGTGTTTGGACAGGTACCCGCCGACATACTCCGCCTCGAGTCCCGCTGAACCGCAGAGCGCCGTGAACTCCTCCGGGACGTAGCTGCGCGAGATCGGGCACTCGGGTCCATCGGTGTTGCGCCGAAAGGCCTCGTGTACGTCTGCGCCGGGGAACACGTTTTGCACGACCATCCGCTCGTAGGCCGTGTACAAGTGGAACCAGACGCTGTGGCGGTTGTAGACCATGACCGCGCCCTCTCCATCGGCCTTGAGGATGCGAGCCAGCTCACCGAGGATCGCTTCAGGATTGCTCGTGTGGTGAAGGACTCCCTGGCTCTGGAAGAAGTCAACCGAGCCGTCCTCGAGCGGGAGCGCGACTTCGCCGTCGGTCGCCAACACCAGCTCGACACGGCCCGGGTCGATCCGGTGAAGTGCCAGCCGTTCCCCTGCCAGCTCGAGCGCCCTTGGGGACACGTCGATCCCCACGATCCGTCGCGCACCCGTGTGGAGCGCGAACCCAACCAGATCGTTCCCCGGCCCGCACCCGTAGTCGAGAACGATCTGGCCATCGTGATCTCCCCAGAGTCCTGAGAACTCGCGAAAAAGCGGATACTCGTCAAAGCGCCACTCGAGAAAGCGCTTCGATTGCCGCGCGTTGGCAAAGCTCTCCGCCCGCACGGTGTGCCCGGACCAGTACCGGTCGACGTCAGTCCGCCCGGTGTGGCTGAGAGCGTCCACCGAACGAAGGTGAGCGCCCGATGCGGGGCGCCGCCGGCGCAGAGGCAGACGATCGGCCGCTCTCGCGGCCAGCCGGCGGAGCGAAACCACCACGTCCGAGCGCTTGAGGACGAGACGATGTTTCGCAGAGCGGAGCTGAAGCATGGATCGCTGGTTGGGCGGGTGTTTCAGCGGCGCGGGGATTCCGAGGGCATGCGCCGCAGTCACGCCCGGCGGGGATTGTTGCACGCGGACGCACGCCCCGCTCCCGCTCCCAGGTCGGCAGCCCGGTCTCCTATGCTTGCCGTCCGGAAATTGGGCTCGGCTCATGGGAGGCTCGTGGACGTTCGCGGAAAAAGATTGGTGGTGATCGGGGGCGCGGGGCTGATCGGCTCCCACACCGTGGACGCCCTGACGCGCGAGGACGTGGGCGAAATCGTCGTCTACGACACCTTCAGCCGCGGAACGCTCCAGAACCTCGAGGGCGCGTTGACCGATCCGCGGGTGTCGATCTTCGAGCTCGGCGGGGACGTATGCCACACCGACCTCCTCGACGCGGTGCTCGAGGGCGCCGACGGGGTCTTTCACTTCGCCGCCCTCTGGCTTCTGCACTGTTACCAGTTCCCTCGCTCGGCCTTCGAGGTGAACGTCGAGGGCACGTTCAATGTGCTGGAGGGCTGCGTGAAGCACGGCGTTGAGCGGCTCGTGTTCTCCTCATCGGCCTCTGTTTACGGCGACGCGGTCGAAGAGCCGATGTCCGAGGACCACCCGTTCAACAACCGCACCTTCTACGGTGCAACCAAGATCGCTGGAGAGGCGATGACGCGAGCCATGCACGATCGCTACGGGTTGGGGTACGTCGGCCTTCGCTACATGAACGTGTACGGCCCGCGCCAGGACTACAGGGGCGCCTACATCGCGGTGATCATGAAGATGCTTGACGCCATCGACAGGGGCGAGCCGCTAGTGATCCATGGCGACGGCAGCCAGGCCTACGACTTCGTGTCGGTAACCGATTGCGCCGACGCGAACGTCTGTGCGATGAAGGCGAACGTCGTCGATCGCTTCTACAACGTCGGCACGGGCCATCGCACGACGATCCAGGAGCTTGCCGAGAGTCTCCTCGAGATCACCGGCTCAGACGCCGGCATCCACTACGAGCCCGCCGGCTTGACCTTCGTCAAGAACCGGATCGGCAGTCCAGACAAGGCCGCCGACGAGATCGGCTTCACCGCCAAGGTAGATCTCGAGGAGGGATTGCGTGAGCTGATCGAGTGGCGGCGCACCCATGCCGCAGAGCTCGATCAGCGTCGTCGCGAAGCCGTGGTGGAGTAGCGCAGCGGTCGTGAAGCTGAGCCTGCTCGACCTGGTGGCTTGTCCCGTAGACGGACACCCTCTCCGGCTCGTGGCCGGCGAGCACGAGCGCGACGCTGCAGTGGACGAGGGAGAACTGTCCTGTGACGACGGCCACCGCTATCGAATCAGTGGCGGGGTGCCCCGCATGACCCCCGTAAGCGAAGACGGCCCGGGCGCTGATCAGGGGGGAACCTTCGACAGCTTCTCAGCCAAGTGGTCGAAGGTCTCACCGGAGGAGTTGCGCCAGCGCTTCGCCCAGCAGTTCGCGTGGTACCTCGAGCGGTACGGCTGGCGCGACGAGCAGCAGCTAGCCGATTACCTGGGCGAGAGGGGCCCCATCCTCGACGCCGGAACCGGCCTCGGCGGGGACGCCGCGCGCTTCGCTCGCATCACAGATGCCGAGGTCGTGGGCCTGGACCTGAGTAACGGCATTGAAATGGCTCACGATGAGTTCGGAGCGCGCGCCAATCTCCACTACGTGCAGGGGGACATTCTACGGCCCCCCTTCCGGCGCGGCGGCTTCGGGTACATCTCATCTGACCAGGTCATCCACCACACACCCGATGCCCCCCGCGCCTTCAGCACGCTCGCCGGCCTCCTGCGGCCGGGGGGTTCGCTGGCGGTCTACGTATACCGGCGCAAGGCGCCGCTGAGAGAACTGGCCGACGACTTCATCCGCTCGCGCACGACCGCAATGAGCGTCGAGGAGTGCTTGGAGTTCAGCGAGGGCGTCAGCGAGCTTGGGCGGGAGCTGTCGCGCGTAGGCGCGACAATCTCCCTCGAGCGCGGGGTTCCCCTGCTGGGCATCGAGGCCGGCGAGCACGACGTCCAGCGACTCGTCTACTGGCACTTCATGAAGTGCTTCTGGAACGACGATTTCTCACCGAACCTCAACGACCTCGTCAACTTCGACTGGTACCACCCTCCCCACGCCTCGCGACATACCGCGGAGGAAGTGACCGCGTGGTGTGACGAGGCCGGGCTCGAGGTGGAGCATGTGGACGTCAGCGAGAGCGGCATCAGCGTGCGCGCCTGCGCCCCTCTCGACGAGACATGAGCGCGTCACTTGCCGAGCGGTATCACTTCTCCGACTTCACTGAGGCGAGCTACCGCGAGATCCTCGAGGTGGCTCGTCAGCGCTACAGCTTCGAGCCCTTCGACACGCGCTGCGAAGTGCCCCACGTGCTCTGGCGCCATGACGTGGACCTGTCGGTGCACCGAGCCGTGCGCCTTGCGCAGATCGAGGCTGACATGGGGGTACGCGCGACCTACTTCCTGCTCTTGCATAGTGAGTTCTACAACCTGCTGGAGCGCTCGGTCAGGGACCGGATCGCCGCAATTGCCGCGAACGGTCACTGGCTCGGGCTGCACTTCGATGCCGGCTTCTACGGCGGCATCGACTCGTCGGACATGCTGGAGGAGCGTCTCGCCTTCGAGCGCCAGATTCTGAGTGAGATGTTCGAGCGACCGATAGAAGCCGTCGCATTTCACATGCCCGAGGTCACCGGCGCCACCACCCACGATTCCGACCAGATCGCAGGCATGGTGAACGCGAACAGTCGCCGTATCCGCGATGCATACGGCTACGTCTCTGACTCGAACGGCTACTGGCGGTTCCGGCGACTACCCGAAGTGGTCGCAGCCGGAGAGGATCCACGCCTCCACGTGCTGACTCACGCCGAGTGGTGGCAGTCCGAGGCCATGAGCCCGCGAGAGCGGGTGGCCCGATGCATCGAGGGACGTGCGCGCGCGACGCAGGCGTGGTACGACGACCTTCTGCGGTCCTGGGGCCGGGAGAATCCCGGCTGAGTGCTGTCGAAGGTCAGGCGGATTCGCCCACGGTCTGCCTGATGCCCTCGGCAAAGGGCACTGGTCGCGGCACACGAAGCAGGTCGACGAGCTTGGACCGGTCGGCCGCCCAGCCATGCGCTCCTTGCCCTTCGACCTGCTCGAATAGCGGAGGGCATCCGAGGGCAGCGCCGATCTCCTCAGCGATCGCCCGGATGCCGATCGTCTCCTCGCCGCCGACGTTCACCACCTCGTAGCCATGTCCGCCGGGCAGGCCGCGTCCCGCAGCGTCAACGACAGCTTCGGCCACGTCCGTGACATGGATTGGGCTGAGCAGCAGGCCTGTCCTCCCCTCCACACTCACCGGCGCGCCGGTTCGCACACGCTCGATGAGCTGAGCCACCAGCCGCCCGCGCTGGCCCGGTCCGTAGGTGGTGAAGATGCGCAGAACCCAACACGAGAAGAACTCCGAGTAGGCACGCGCGAGCAGCTCCGCACTGCGCTTGGACGCCGCGTAGAACGACGAGCAGTCGAGCGCGGCCCCTTCATCGAGGGGTTCGCCACTAGGCCTGTAGACCGTCGCGGTGGACGCCAGCACAAACTGGCGGGCGCCGCTGGATCGCGCGTATTCCAGGACGCGGGCGGTTGCGCCCACGTTGACATCGACGACGTCGAGCGCACCCTCAGGGAAGGCACGGTCGAAGCGCGATTGGGCGAGGTGAATTACCGCGTCGGCGTCGGCCGGTAGTCCTCGCTCGAACCCGTCTTTGGTGATGTCGGCGATCACCCAGGAGATTCCCGCGTGCTCCAGTCCAGAGGGGGGCTCGTCCCGGACCAGCGCCACGGCCTCCCAATCAGTTGGCAGGGACCGGAGGAGGTGCCGGCCGATGAAGCCGCCGGCCCCTGTCACGACCACCCTCACCGCTCGTCGTCGGCTTCCAAGCTGAAGAAGTGGTTGGTTCGGAAGGCGTCGACTCGAATTGAGTCTTCGGCCACGACCCTCAAACGGGCCTCGTCGAACCGCCCCAGAGCGTCCGCCGCGTCCATCCGTTCGATGTGGAACAGGTCGTCGGCACCCTGGGGTTGCTCCAGCGCCTGGTACCAGGCGGGGGATGTCGCCGGCTTGGGAGTGTCCGCTCGCTTGTGCCCGAGCCAGACCACGATGCGGCCGTCCCGCATCAGCACGCGCCTCGCCTCCTCGAGAGCGCGTGACACGTCGACGAAATGGTCGAGCGTCGTGACAAACAGGACGCGGTCGAAGATTCCGTCGCGGAAAGGGAGATATTCGGCCAGACCACGGACCTGGGTGTAGTCGGCCTCTCGGTCACCCACGAGTGGATCGATCCCGATGAAGCGAGTACCACGCGGGGGCGGGGAGAAATGCGTGGGCAAGCTCTGCGGTCCGCATCCCACGTCGAGGACGAGGCCTCCAAGAGAGGCGAAGCGGCGAAAACGATCGTAGTCCTCCCGGTCCCCTACGCCGAGGTTGCGTTCGGGCTCCGCCTCGTAGGCCACCACGCCGTTCGCCTGCACCTGCTCCCACGTCTGCCAGGCCCCCGAGCGCCTGCGGTTCGTCGGCGGCGTCAGGTCCCACGTGCTGGCGAGCCTGGGAAAGACGGCGCCGCAGTCCTGACACGCAACAGCGCCCGCGGTGGGGAGCGCTAAGCTCGCACGGCAGCTGGGGCAGGCGATGATCGAGTTGAGGTCGTCGAAGCTCAGCTTGTGGGCGCCGCGGTTAGCGGTATCCGAGGCGGACACGGTGGCAAGGGTAGCGGTGGCATCTGCGCCGCGCGCCGAAGCTGATTGGTCGATTCGCGCGATGTGCGGCATCACTGGTATCTACAACCTTGACGGTGATCCCGTCTCGTCGGTCGCTCTGCGAGCGATGACCGACGCGGTGATCCACCGCGGCCCCGACGGGGAGGGTTACTTCAGCGAGGGATCCCTGGGACTGGGCCACAGGCGGCTCGCGATCATCGATCCGACGCCCGCGGGCCATCAGCCGATGCACACCGAGGACGGGCGCTTCGTGCTCAGTTACAACGGCGAGGTCTACAACTTCCAGGAGTTGCGCGGCCAGCTCGAGGCGCTGGGCCATCGCTTCCGCTCACGCACGGATACCGAGGTCGTCCTCAACGCGCTCGCACAGTGGGGAACAGCGGCGCTCGACCGCTTCAACGGGATGTTCGCGCTATCCCTCTGGGATCGCGAGCGGCATGAGCTCCTGCTCGCACGAGACCGCTATGGCATCAAGCCGCTGTACTGGACTCGCGTCGGCGACACCGTGTTGTTCGGCTCTGAGGTGAAGGCAATCCTGGCCCATCCGTCCTGCCGGGCGGAGCTGGATCATCGAGCCTTGCTCGAGTACCTCACCTTCCAGAACCTTTTTACCGAGCGGACTCTCTTTCGAGGAATCAGTCTCCTACCCGCTGGTTGTTTCATGAAGCTTGGGCCAGGCGGGCGTGAACCGGATCCACAGCGCTACTGGGACTTTGATTTCCGCGAGCCTGAAAGCCCGCACACCATGGACGAGTACCTCGAGGAGCTCGACCGGTTGTTCCGCCAGGCGGTCAACAGGCAGCTCGTGGCCGACGTGCCGGTCGGCTCCTATTTGAGCGGGGGGATGGATTCGGGTTCCATCACCGCAGTATCGGCCCAGCAAATTCCGCAGCTGCGGAGCTTCACGGTGGGCTTCGACCTGCACTCCGCGTCTGGGATGGAGCTCGCCTTCGACGAGCGCACGCGGGCCGAGCACATGTCCTACCTGTTCAGTACCGAGCACTACGAGATGGTGCTCAAGGCGGGGGACATGGAGCGCGTCATGCCACGCCTCGCCTGGCATCTGGAGGAGCCGCGCGTCGGTCAGAGCTACCCGAACTTCTACGCAGCCCAGCTTGCGGGCAAGTTCGTGAAGGTGGTGCTATCGGGCGCAGGGGGGGACGAACTCTTCGGCGGGTACCCCTGGCGCTACTACCGCGCCGTCGTCAACGATGACTTCGAGCACTACATCGACAAGTACTACAGCTTCTGGCAGCGGCTCATTCCGAACGCGACCATCGAGCGCCTGACGCGGCCGATCGCGGGAGAGGTGGACGGCGTCGTGACCCGCGACATCTTTCGCGACGTCTTCGCGCATCACGCGCCAGAGCTGACGCGGCCCGAGGACTACGTCAACCATTCGCTCTACCTGGAGGCCAAGACGTTCCTGCATGGCCTCCTGGTGGTTGAGGACAAGCTGTCAATGGCCCACAGCCTCGAGACCCGCCTGCCGTTTCTCGACAATGACCTCGTCGCGTTCGCTCAGCGTGCCCCGGTCGGTCTGAAGCTGGGGAACTTGGGCGAGGTCCTGCGTTTGGACGAGAACGAGCCAGGACCTAAGACTCAGCAATTCTTCGAGCGCAACCGCGATGGCAAGCTGCTCCTACGACGAGCGATGGAACGCTACATCCCGGCTGAGGTCACCAAGGCGGAGAAGCAGGGCTTCAGCGCGCCCGACGCGAGCTGGTACCGCGGCGAGAGCATCGATTACGTCCGGCGCACGCTGATGAACGGCGACGCGGCCATCTACGAGTTCCTCGATCGGAGCGTTGTCCACGAGCTCCTTGGGGAGCACCTTTCCGGCAACGCCAACCGCCGGCTGTTGATCTGGTCGTTGCTGTCCCTCGAGCAGTGGTGTCGCACCTTCCTCGGCAACGAGCGCCCGGCCGTTGCCGGATAGAGCGGCCCCCTAGGCGAGAAGCGCTCGTGTTCCCTCGATCCCACAGCTCATCAAGGCGTCCACGATCGAGAGCCCGTGTACGGGATGCTGCTCGGGTTGTGGGTAATCCGGATGCTCGAAGTTCTGGCGCGTGAGGTCCAACCCCACTTCAGCGAACTTCTCGTCCTCCTGATAGCCGCCGGCGCCGTCGCCGCTCAGATACGCAGTGCCACCCACGGCCTGCGTCAGCTCGATGAGACGATCGGTCCCGCTGCTCCGGACGCCCAACGTGGAACTTCGGACCAATCTGCTCTCGTCTAGCCCGAGCGCCGAGGCGAGACGCCTGATGCCAGCCTCGTTGTAGGCCGCGAGATTGTCGGTGGGGGTCTTGATCAGCTCGGTTACGAGTGCCTTGACTTCGTCGAAGCTCGGCGCAGGGCGGTAGTTGGTTTCGACAGTCTTGAGCAGCTTTGCCCGCCACGGGCGGGTCTCGTCGATTCGCATCTCACGGATCTCGCGCACACCGTGATAGGACCGCACGACGGGCGCGGTGACGAATGCGGCCCTCCCACCCACCAGCAGGCGAACTCGGTTCGTCGCGTTGCCCTGCTTCTTCGGGAACTGGGCGTCGTCCAGCAGCACGAAGACATCGGCGCGGGCGAGCTTGTCGAAATAGCCGAGCCAGGGCAGGAAGTTCGGCTGATGAATTGCGACGACCTTAGTCACCGGGACCGCCCTCGAACTCCTCCCGGAGGATCCCCATCACAACCACGTCGACCGGCTCCCCGTCGATGTAGGCAGCTTGGCGCAGCACTCCCTCGCGCGTGAAGCCGACCTTCGCGTAGGAGCGCAGGGCGGCCTCGTTCGACAGAAAGACCTGAAGCTGGACGCGGTGCAGCCCCAGGTCGACGAAGGCGTGGTGAAGGAGCAACTCCACGGCCTCCGTGCCATAACCGTGGCCCCTTTCGTCCACTTCGCCGATCCTCACCTGAAGGCTCGCGCTTCGATGGAGCTGATCCACCTCAGTCAACTGGCACGAGCCGATCAGACTGTCGCTGTCGGCGAGCCGGATCCCAAAGATGACCACGTCCGAGCGATGCCGAACCGAGTCGAACCAGGCCAGGTGGTCCGTTTCGTGCACCGGTTTGTACGGGGCGTTGAAGAGCACCTGTTCGCGATCGTTGATCCACTCGAATAGCCGAGGGAGATCGGTCGTCCGCAGAGGCGCGAGCGATACGCTTCGTCCCCTCAACATCGGTCAGCGGAAGTCGTCGCTGCCAGGGCGTCCGTCCAGCAGGCCACGATAGATCGCATCGAACCGCGTGGCGGCGGCCTCGGCCGAGTGCCACTTGAGCGCGAACTCGCGACTTCGGCGCCCGATCTCCCGCCGCTTCTCCGGGTTGTCGACAAGCTCGGCGAGCACATCATCCACCGTCTCTGGCGTGGCGCTGACGACCGGGAGCTCCTCAACGTACTCGGGGATCTCTGCCCGCATTTGATCGAGCCATTCTTCACGCAGGTAACACACAACGGGCTTTCCGAGCATCATCGCCTCACGGCTGGTCGCTCCGAAGAAACCGTAGGTGAGCATGTCCACGACGATGTCCGCTTGAGCCTGGTAAAAGCGCAATTCCCTGTTCGGAACGTCCTGGAAGAAGATCAGCTCGACGTCGTATCCCCTCTGCTTGAGGCGTTCGATTGCCGCAATGTGGATGTGAGTCGACTTGAGATTGCGGAGCGTTTTCGCCTCACTTCGCGCCTGGACGTTTCCCACTGCGTGGTAGATCTTCACGGTGCTTGCGGGCAGAGGCAGGCGATAGTTGGCCGGAATCATGAGGTCCGGGTGCCAGAAGTCCGGGTCGAGGCAGTAGAACTCGGGCACCTCGTGGACGCGCGGGTCGAGGTTGTAGTCGATGCGGTTGCCGCCGGTGAGTGTCTGGTAGTCGGCGAGGCTGTTGCGGAAGCTACCCCAGGCGAGGTTGCGCTCATCGCTACACACGCTCGGCACTGTCCGCCAGGGACAGTCGCTGCAGACCGGCCGGTCGCCCCATGACGCGAACGACGTTTGTGAGACACCGTCGAGGCAACCATTGTTCGAGTACACGATCTTCTTGCCGAGCTGCTTCAGCAGGCGTATCTCGGCTCCTTCGGAGAAGCGTTTCGCGACCCAGTCGTGGAGGGGGTGGCCGAAACGGATGTTCTGCGCACCCGTGAAGTGGAAGATGTCGTAGCTGCGCAGCGCATACAGGTAGAAGCGCTGATGGCGGAGCAGGTCCGAGCGCCGGCGATAGGGGAGACTGAAGTCCTCACCGTGGTAGAAGGGTTGTGCCCCGGCGTCCAGGTTCCAGTTCAGGACGTCGGCTTTCCACCCGAGCTTGCGCAGGGCGCGAGAGAGGTACCAGGCGTTGTAGTAGGCCTGGCCGACGTAGAGGACACGGCCCGCGCCGATGCTCATTTCGCGGACACAGTCTCGCTCGCAGCTGGAGCGGCGGTCCAGTCAGAGTTCGCGCGGACAGAGCCGCGGACGACGTTCCACCGGTAGTGGTCGTCGCCCTGCTCGGCCACGTTCAGAGCCGCGAACGCAAATACCTGCTCCACGTAGTCCCACGTCAGACCTACCAACCGGTGCAGGGCGACGTCGATGGTGAAGTCGCCGGGAAGCAAGGTGATGTCGAGCTGGACGGTGATGTCCCAGGTGCCCGGCCCGAGGGCGAGCACAGGCCGCTCGCCATCAATGCTTTGTGCGGTAACTACACGGGCTCCATCGGCGGTGCAGATCCCAACCTCTACAACCGCGTCGTCCACCGGCTTCAGCACTTCGAACGTCAACCGGAGCGAGAACGCCTGCCCCAGCATCAGTTGATCGATCGGCTCTCCGGCTGCGCTGAGCATCGCAACTCGCCGCAGGAGCGCGTCGCCAGTGCCGATTCGGGCGCTGTTGGCCCCGATCTCCGCTTCACCGCCGTGCTGGCGCGAGCCCACACGCTGGAGATAGGCGGCTACGACCTGCTGACTCGAGCCCTCAGCGGCTACTCGGCCGGAATCGATCCAGTAGGAGCGCCCGCAAAGGCGCTGTATCGCGGAAAGGTTGTGGCTTACGAAGACGATCGTCCTGCCCTCGTCCTTGACCACGTCGCGCATCTTTCCGAGGCATCTCCGCTGGAAGTCGGCGTCCCCGACTGCCAGCACCTCGTCCACGAGCAGGATCTCTGGCTCGAGGTGCGCTGCCACCGCGAACGCGAGTCGCACGTACATCCCGCTCGAGTACCGCTTGACCGGCGTGTCGATGAAGCGCTCGATTCCCGAGAAATCAACGATCTCATCGAACCTGGCCTCGATCTCGCGCCGGCGCATGCCCAAGATCGTCCCGTTGAGGTAGACGTTTTCACGGCCGGTGAGCTCGGGGTGGAAACCTGTCCCGACCTCGAGCATCGTCGCCACTCGCCCTCGGAGCGTGACTCGTCCCTCGGTCGGAGGGGTGATGCGGGAGAGGATCTTCAGCAGTGTGCTCTTGCCCGCCCCGTTGGCACCGATGAGACCGACGACCTCTCCGGGCGCAACCGCCAGCGAGACGTCACGCAGTGCCCAGAACGCGTCATCGTGTGAGGACTCGTCGGCTTCTTTGCGACCGGAGAACAATCGAAGCGGAGCACGCAACGCACCGCCGAGCCGCTCGGTCAGGAGACCGCGCGGGCCGGGATCAGTGGTACCGAGCTGATAGCACTTGCTGACCGACTCAACGCGGATGGCATGCTGCTCGCTCACGGCTAGATGACGTCTGCGAAGCTGCGCTCCGCACGCTGGAAGTAGAGAGCGCCCGTAACGAGGAGCGCGGCGCCGGCCACGAGAGGAATGGCGACTATCGCACCCGGCCACGGGCTCGCGGCGAACAGCATCCAGCGATACAGCTCGAGGACACCGACCATCGGGTTGAGCGCGTAGAGCGGCTGCAGGTTCTCTGGCACCAACTCGAAGGGGTAGACGATCGGCGTGATGAAGAAACCCACCTGCACCAGGAACGGCACGAGGCTCTGTACGTCGCGGTACTTGACGTGAAGCGCGGACAGCCAGAGGCCTAGACCCAGCGCGACCCCAAGCGCCAGTGGGATCAGAAGTGGCAGGAGCAGGATCTGCACGCCCGGTTCGACGCCGTAGACAGCCATGGCCGCGAACGCGACGACGAGGGCGATGCCGAAATCGACCGTCGGCTGTAGCACCGCGGCGATTGGGATGATTATCCGCGGGAAGTAGACCTTCGAGATCAACGCTGCACTCGCGACCGTGCTCGCCGAGGCGGCGGACATCGCGTTGGCGAAGTACAGCCAGAGGACCATCCCGGTGAGAGCGAAGACGGGGTATGGCACGCCGCTCTTGGACGGTATATCGGCCAGCGCGCCAAGGAAGACGCTGAACACGATCCCGAGCAACAGGGGCTGCAGGATGGCCCATGCCACCCCAATCGCCGACTGCTTGTAGCGCACCGCAATGTCACGGCGCACGAGGAAATAGATCAGGTCTCGGTGCTGCCAGAGCTCACGCGGGCTCGGCACCTTGGCGGTCTGAGCGGGCTCGATGACGGTCGTCTGCGTCACGCGCGTGGAAGCTTCCATGGCCACGACTCCTGGATGGCTCAAGCGCGAGCGGGCGCCCGCTCGGGCTCCGGCATACGCGCCGCATGCTTCGCGATACACCGCTCGATCCAGTCCAGGTTCGCCCGCGTCCACTCAATCGTTTGCTCGAGGCCCTCTCGCAGCGGCGTCTTGGCTTCGAAGCCGAGCTCGCTCCGGGCTTTGTCGGTCGACCCGAAGCGCTGCCCCGAATGGTCCCAGTCGCGCGCCGGAGTCAAGGCGATCGGTGTGGGATTGTCGGCCAGCTCGTTGATCAGTTCTGCTAGCTCGCGGACGGTCGTCTCGACCCCACTTGCGAGGTTGTACACCTGCCCAGCCTCCCCGCTGGTGGCGCATGCGATCAGTCCCGCGGCCATGTCTTCCACGTAGATCAGATCTCGACTGGCGATGCCGCCGTTCTCCACGGGCAGGGCTTCGTGCTTGAGCGCCTTGTAGATGAAGGTGGGGGTTACGTTGCGCCAGACGGTGTTGACGGTGCCGCGCCACTGGCCCGCGCCCAACACCTCGCCGGGGCCGTACACGTTCTGGAAGCGTGCCTTGATCACCGGCAGTCCATGCCGCGAGTGGTAGTAGTTGGCGTAGTACTCACCGACGATCTTCGAGATCTGGTACGGGCTGTCGAGGTGGAGGGACACCGGGGCATCCTCCTGCGTGGCCTCCGCTCCCTCGAAGGTCTTCTCCGCCACCGTGCAGCCGGCCGACGCGTAGACCACCCGCCGCAGCCGCTCGTGGTCCTTGAGGGCCTCGAAAAGCTTCAGGCTCGTGAGCGTGTTGTGCTCGTGGTCGGCGAGCGGGTTCGCCATCGAGCTCTGGTTGCCGTGGTAGGTCGAGAGGTGGAAGACGTAGTCGAGGTCCTCCGGCAGTGACGCCAGCACGTCGTCATCGTTGATCGAGGCCTCCACTAACCGCACGCGCGGGTCGTCGGGCAGGTTCTCGCGCTCTGCGGAGAGCAGGTTGTCCACCACGAGGATCTCCTGCGGCGCGGAGGCGAGCAGGGCGCGCACCAGGTTCGACCCCACGAAACCGGCGCCGCCCACGACCAGGATGCGTTGTCCTTCTGCGAGCACGGAACTCATCGTCGCGTCGAGGTCTCCATCTCCTCGACCTTCAGGTGCGTGAAGGTCTGGGTGACGCCGTTCTCGCGGTAGTAGTCGATCGCGTTGCGGACGCCCTCCTCGAGCGGCGTCCTCGGCTCCCAGCCAAAGTCCTCGCGAATGCGTGACGGGTCGAGCAGGATCGTGTAGGCGTCGTCCTCGCCCTTGGGACGGACCTCCACCTCCTCGTCCAACTCCACCTCGGGCAGCGCCGCGATCGTCGCGTCGAAGAGCTCCTTGATCGAGAAGTCCGAGCCCGAGGAGGCGTGGTAGGTGCCGTGGCCCGTTCCGTCCACCACAGCCTGCCTGACCACGTCGATCAGGTCGTCGACGTAGATGAAGTCGCGGCGCGTGTCCATCACGAACACGCCCTTGCCCTCGGTGAGGCGGTGGAAGAAGGTCGGCAGCGGGCCGGAGATGTTGCGCGGCCCGTAGGCGTTGGCCAGACGCAGCGACACGAAGTCGAGGCCGGACATCTCGATGTACTGCTCGCCTGCGGTCTTGGAGATCGCGTAGCTCGAATCGGGCCGGATCGGATGTGACAGCGAGACTGGCTGCTCCTCGGGGGTGGTGCCGTAGCAGAGCGCGGTCTGGAAGTAGAGAATGCGATCGACGCCTGCCGCCTGCGCCGCCCTCACTACGTTCGCCGTGCCCAGGGCGTTCGTGCGCACGTCCTCGCCCCACGCCTCCGGGTCCTTGTAGGAGGCCGCGGCGTGAACGACGACGTCGGGCGAGAAGCCCTCGAACGCTTGGTCGACCGCACCGGCGTCCTCGATCGTCGCCTCGACGATCGTCAGGCCATCCCGCTCCGAGAGGTTGTCGCGGCGGCCCGTCGCGTAGTTGTCGATTACGAGGACCTGGTGGCCCTCACCCAACAGCCGATCGGCTAGATGGGAGCCGATGAACCCGGCTCCCCCGGTGATCAGGACTTTCATTGGTGGTTCCTTTCTGGGTCAGAAGATCCTTGAACGACTGCTCGCGGTCGTGGAACGCGCGCTGCCACAGCTCGAGGCAGAGCAGCCCCCAGGTCTGGCGCCCGAAGCGGTTCTCGCGCTCCAGCCCGGCCAGCACCTTGCCGTTGTCGAAGATGTCGCGTCCCCGCGCGCGCTCGCCGGCGAAGACGTCGGTCACGAACTCCCGGGCCGGTCCGCGCATCCACTCCTGGAGCGGCACCGGAAAGCCCATCTTGTCGGTTCGGTTGGCGATCGACTCCGGCACCATCGAGCGCGTCGCGCGCTTGTAGACGTGCTTCATGTTGCCGTCGCTGAACTTGACGTCGGCCGGGATGGTGGCCGCCAGCTCCACGAGCTCGTGATCGAGCAGCGGCACCCGCGACTCGAGACCGTGGGCCATGCTCACGCGGTCCTCGACCTGGAGCAGCGCCGGCAGCAGGGTCTTGAAGTCGAAGTGGGTCATCTTGTCGAAGTAGGACTCATGACCGACGTTGTCGCCGTTGAAGATCGTCTTGAACGTGTCGAACGGGGAGTAGTCCCCGAGCAGCGTCGAGGTCGACCTCGCCGCTCAGCTGCGGCGCGCGGTTGATCAGCCGGAAATAGCGGGCGTCCAGGTCCTCGAACAGCCCGTCGCGCCAGAACTCCTTCATCAGCGGCTTGTAGTTCTGCAGCGCGACCAGGTTGGGAATGATCGACTCGTAGGTGACGACGAAGTTGCCGCCCTGGGTGGTCCCGTCGATCGCGGCCTTGATGCACTGCTCGAAGTAGGCGATCAGGTAGCGGGTGTACCCGCCGAAGATCTCGTCGCCGCCCTGCCCGCCGAGAATGACCTTGGCCTCTCGGCTCGCCGCCTGGGAGACCATGTACTGCGGGAACGATCCCGGCCCGGCGGCGGGATAGTCCATGTGGTAGACGACGTCCTCGATCGTGCCAAGGAAGTCGTCGACGCCGATCTCGACCTCGCGCAGATCGAGGTCCCGCCACTCGGCGAGGTCACGCGCGTACGCACTCTCGTCGTAGCGGTCGTCCTCCGGAAACAGGCCGGTGAAGGCCTTCATCTGCTCGCTCGAGCTTCGGCTCGCAAGTGAGGCCACGGTGCTCGAATCGAGCCCTCCGCTGAGGTAGGCGGCCACGGGCACGTCGGAGCGCAGGTGCAGGTTCACCGACTCGGCCAGCAGGGCCTCGATGCGCTCCTCGTAGTACTTCGCCGTGTGGTCGAAGTCGAGGTCGTAATAGACCTCCCAGTAGCGCGTCGGCTGAGCGATGCCGCCCCGGACCCTGAGGAAGTGGCCCGGGAGCAGCTCCCGGACTCCCTTGAAGAGCGTCTTGCCGGCGAGGCAGAACTGGAAGGCCAGGTAGTCCTTGAGCCCCTCGAGGTCGGTCTCGATGGTCGGGAGGAAGGGCAGGAGCGCCTTCGGCTCGGACGCGAAGTAGAGGACGTCGCCGACCTGGGCGTAGTAGAACGGCTTGATGCCGAAGCGGTCGCGCACGCAGAGCAGCTCCTGCTCCGCGTCATCCCACAGGGCGTAGGCGAACATCCCTCGGAGATGGCCGAGCGCCTCCGCTCCCCAGTGGTCGTGGGCGCGCATCACGACCTCGGTGTCGGTGCCGGATCGCCACGAGCCTCCGAGCTGAGCACGCAACTCCGGGTAGTTGTAGACCTCGCCGTTGTAGGTGAGCCAGCGGCCCGCCTCGTCGCGCATCGGCTGGTGTCCGGCGGGGCTGGGGTCGATGATGCTGAGCCGCCGGTGGCCGAAGCCCACGTGGCTGCGTTCATGCGCCCAGGTTCCGGCGTCGTCGGGACCCCGGTGGGCGATGAGATCGTTCATCACCTCCAGCCGGGCTGGCAGGTCGGGGATCGGCTCCCCGCGCAGGTTGATGGCTCCGCAGATTCCGCACATGGCTGAGGCGCTCGCCGGCGGAGGTCGCCGGTAGAGCAATCCGTGAGGGTACAACCCACGCCAGAGATCGAAGTTTCCTGCAGCCCTGGGTTCTCTAGCATCCGGCCATCGGCGCCGCGCGCCGGCGGCTGATCGATTCGCGGCCACGCGCGCGCGCCTTGATCAGCACTTATGGAGACTCTCCTCGCCTTCATCTGGGCGCCGTTGGTGCTCTACGGCCTCTCGGTCGGTCTCGCGCTGCTCGCCGAACAGGTGCTCCGGCTGGAGCTGCCGAACGCGCTGCTCGGCCCGGTGGGGCTCGCGGTCCTGATCTCGCTCGTGATCCCGGTGTATCGCCTGGGTGGAGGCTCCGGGGTGGTCCTGGCGATCACCCTGCCGTGCGCGCTACTTGGATTGGTCCTGGCGCGCCGGTCGCTGCCGGCCCGGCTCAATCCAGGCTCGCCGGGCCTTGCCGCGCTGGCCGCCTACGCGCTCTACATGGCTCCGGTGGTGCTCACCGGAGAGTGGACCTGGCCCGGCTACAACTTCGTCAACGACACGGCGCCGAACTTCATCTACGCCGATCTGCTCTCACGCCAGGGGATGACGCTCCCCGCGGCGATCGACTCGACTACGGCCGTGATCCAAGCGGCCCCGATCAACCTCGGATATCCGGTGGGAGCCCATGGTCTCCTGGCCACGGTGCAGCCTCTGACGGGCGCGGACCTCCCGGCCGTCTATCACCCGATCATCGCGGCGATCGCCGGCCTGGCGGCGATGGCCATGGCCCAGCTCGCCCGGCGGGCGGGACTGGCGCCGCTGCCCGCGGCGGTCGCCGGGGTGCTGCCGGTGGGCGCGGTGCTGCTCTACCGCTACGGGCTGCACGGGTCGATCAAGGAGGAGCTCGTGGTCGCACTGATGGCGACCGCCGCGGCGTTGGCCCGCGAGGCGCTGGATCGCGATTTGAGCATTCGCTTCGCGGTACTGATCGCGCTCTGCGCGGCCGCTCTCCTGCATGTGTTCAGTGCGGTGGGCGCCGCCTACGCGCTGGTGCTCGGAGTGCTCCTGCTGGGGGTGGCGCTCGTGGAGGGGCGCGGAGTGGTGGTCATCGGGCGGCTCGCGGCCGCCGGCGTGGCGATCGCGGTTCTGGCGGTGGCGGTGAACCTCTCGGACGTCACGAGCTTCGCGAAGCACGCCGGCGACGCCTTCGCCAGCGAGGGCGGCGCCAGCACGGCGTATCTCGGCCATCTCATCCGTGCTCTCCCTCTCGTGGAAGCGAGCGGCATCTGGTTCTCGCGCGACTATCGCGCCGCCGTGCCGGCTCAGCACGAGCTCGCGAACGCGGTGGGGATCGCCGTGGTCGCTCTGCTGGCAATCGCGGGCATCGTGCTCGAGCTCCGCCAGAAGCGGCCCGCGGGACTGTTGCTCCTGATTCCGATGGCGGTGGTCGGCGGCCTGCTCGCCCCCTCGCTGTCGCCTTACGCGGGCGGCAAGCTCCTCGTGGTTCTCTCGCCTGCCGTGGTGCTGATGGCCGCGATCGGCGGCTTCGCGCTGCTGGCGAAGCGCATCCGCTGGCTGCAGGTGTTGGCCGGGCTCGGGCTGGCGGTCATGATCGCCGGCGTGCTCGTCTCGGACGGCCTGGGCTACCGCGAGGCCACGCTCGCTCCGCCGGACCGCATTGATGCGATGACCGACGCTGCCGACCACGCCACCGGTGGGGGCGTCTGGCTGGTGAACGAGTGGGAGGAGTTCGCCAAGTACTTCATGCGCGACATCAAGGTCAACGCCGCCTTCGAGGCCGAGTCGCCGCGCCCGGCCGAGATGCGCAAGCCGCGTCCGATCTTCGGGCGCTACTACGACCTCGATGCGCTCACGCTGCAGTACGTCGACAGCTTTCCGGGCATCATCAAGCGGCGTTCGCCGGGAGCGAGCCGGCCGCCGGCGTCCTTCGAGCTGTCGTACCAGAACGACTACTACGAGGTCTGGAGGCGTGCAGGACCGTCCAGCCGTGATCGAGCACCTGCCACTTCAACGACGCCACGTCGCCGTCGCGAGACCCCGGTGCGAGGCAGTCCGCGCCCTCGCGGCCAGGGCCAGCCCTGGCGACCGTTTGGTCGCTGCTTCCCGCCCTGAGGTCGTACTGGCCGATCCTCTCAACGCAGGCTTGCGCCCCAAGGGTTGGGTCGAGAACGTCGATCCGCCCGGTACGGTCACGCCGCTGACCCCGGGCGAGATGCAGTTCGTTCCCCGCACCGCCGGCGGCCGCTACCGGGTCTGGATCAAGGGGAGCTTCGGCCGTCCGACGGCCGCCTACATCGATGGACGCAAGGTGGGAGAGGCCGACCAGATCAACACGCCCGGACAGTGGGAGCAGGTCGGCGAGGTGCAGCTCGCGAAGGGGATGCATCGAGTCAAGCTCGAGCGCCCCGACGGCTCCGTGGCTCCCGGTGACGGGTGGCGGGGTACGCTCGGCCCGGTGGCGCTCGAGCGTGTCGGCCCTTCAGCCCTGACCACGGTCACGCCCGAGCGGGCCACTCGCCTGTGCGGGCGTGACTGGGACTGGATCGAGCTGGTGCGGCCATGACGGATCAGGCAAAGGGAGCACCGCTGCAGGCGACCGGCGAGCGTTTGATGCCCCAGCTCCAGCACGGGGAGGTGGTGCACGCCGAGCACCTGGTCCGCTACCTCGTGGCTGCCGAGCTGGCTCGCGATCGCCGGGTACTCGACGCGGCCTGCGGCGAGGGTTACGGCACGGCGCTACTCGCCGGAGCGGGTGCGAGCTCGGCGACGGGTGTCGACCTCGACGAAGCCACCATCGACCACGCGCGGTCGCACCACCCTGCGCCGAAGTTCGTCGTGGGCGACGTGGGCGACCTGTCGTTCGACGACGCCTCCTTCGACCTCACCGTCTGCTTCGAGACGATCGAGCACGTTCCCGATCCCGGGCGCGCTCTCGCAGAGCTCCAGCGCGTAACCGCGCCAGAGGGACTGCTGCTGGTATCCACGCCCAACAAGCATCAGTACCTGGTGGAAAACGAGTATCACGAGCGCGAGTTCTTCCATGAGGAGTTCGTGGAGCTCCTCCGGGCCCGCTTTGCGAGCGTCGAGCTCCTGCTGCAGCACAACTGGCTCGCGTCCGCCGTGCTCCCGGTGTCGGCCGCCGGCGACCGGTCGGGCGAACTGGACCACGGGCTCGCCTTTCACAAGCTCACCGGACTCGAGCCCGGAAAGGAGCTCTACACGCTGGCGCTGTGCGGACGGGGCGAGCTGCCGCAGCTGCGCGGTGCTGCCGTCGCGGCGACCGTGGACGAAGCGCACGAGCTCGCCCGGCGGGCGGTGGAAGCGGAGCGCACAGCCGAGATGTGGCACGGCGAGTACAAGCGGGCCGAAGAGGGTCTGCTCCAGGCGTACAGCTCGGTGTGGTGGCGTCTGACCGCTCCACCGCGGAGGCTCATCGAGTCGGTCAGGCGGCGCCGGGGTGGCTGACGCCGTGACCGTGGCCATTCCCGTTCGCAATGGCGGCGCCCTTCTGGGCGACGTCTTCACGGCGGTACGCGCGCAGCGTGTCGATCGTCCGATTGAGCTGCTGGTGGCAGATTCGGGTTCGACCGACGGCTCGCGCAAGCTCGCACATCGGTACGGCGACGGCGTGATTGACGTGCCCTCAGACCAGTTCTCTCACGGAGCAACCCGCAACCTGCTGATCGAAGAAGCGAGCGGCGAGCACGTCGCCTTTCTCACCCAGGACGCCGTGCCGGCACACGAACGCTGGCTGGCGTCCCTCCTCGCGGGCTTCGGCGCGGACCGAGAAGGTCGGTCTCGTTTTCGGGCCCTACCGGGCCCGTCCCGAGGCGAGCCTGATGGTCCGACGCGAGCTCGACGAGTGGTTCGCATCGCTGCCGACCGAACCGGAGCGCGGGGCCGGCGAAGACGCTGACGGACGACGCTGCTTCTTCACCGACGCGAACGGGTGTGTGGCCCGCGCCGCGTGGGAGCAGGTGCCGTTTCGCGCGGTGAGTTACGCGGAGGACCGTCTGTTGGCACGCGACATGCTGGCCGCCGGCTACGCCAAGGTCTATCGGCCCGACGCCGCTGTTATCCATTCCCATGACTACCGGCCGGTCGAGCAGTTCCGGCGCTCCTTCGACGAGTGGCGCGGATTGCGGGAGGTCCATGCGATCGCCGGGCCGGTCCCGCTGGTGGATGCCGCCCTCGGCGTACAGCGGGCCGTTCGCGACGATCTCGCTCTGGCCCGGGTCGAGGGCCGGGCCCGCCAGGCGGTGACGGCGGCGGTCTCGTCACGACACCATTCGCTGCGCGCAGCCGGCGAGGCGCTTGGCTCGCGCGCGGATCGGCTGCCTCCGGCGCTGCGCCGGCTCTGCTCGCTCGAGGGCCGGGGCGGCTACGACCCGTTGCCGGCCGGGTCCTGATGGGCGCCGGGTCCCAGCTACCGCGGCGCGGCCGGCGCCGGCCCTTCATGAACGATCTGCCGCGCCGTGCGTACCTGACCGTCAAGCACCAGGGCTACGGCGAGCTCGCCGTGCGCATCATCACCTCGCCGCTGCGGCTCGTCGGGCTCGAGCGCGGGGTGCGGGCGAGGATGTCCGCCTGGGTTTGGGGCCGGCGCGTGCGAGCCTGGTACCGGCGAGAGGGCCGTCGCGTGACGATCGTAATTCCGACCTACGGAGATCCCGCCACGACGATCGACGTCGTCCGCCGCCTTCGCCGTACGCTGCAGCCTGGGGCCACTCGAATCGTCGTCGTCGACGACGGCAGCGAGGCGCACCACCAAGAACGTCTGGCCGAGCTGAAGGACGAGGTGCAGCTGGACCTTGCGCCCGAGAACCGCGGCTACGCGGCAAGCGTCAATCGAGGGCTTGCGCGCGCAGGGGCGGGGCACGACGTGGTCGTGCTCAACAACGACGTGATCGCTCAGCGTGGCTGGCTCGAGGCTCTGCAGTACGCGGCCTACCGGGACCACGCCGGCGTGGTGGGACCAATGTTGGTGTACCCCGATGGCCGCATCCAGGCGGCTGGAGCTCACCGGAATCTGGGCGCGCCCGAATGGTTCGACCATCGCTATCGCTTCAAGCGGCCCGACCACGGGCCGGCCAACGTTCCGGACACCGCTCTGGCCGTGACCGGCGCCTGCATGTACCTGCGCCGCGCGCTGATCGACGAGCTGGGTCCATTCGACGAAGAGTTCCCAATGGCCTACGAGGACATCGACTACTGCCTACGTGCCTGGCAGGCGGGCTGGGACGTGCGCTACGAGCCGGGCGCCCGGCTGACCCACGTCGAGTCGCCCACCCGCGGCACCGAGGTCGGCGAGCGCGAGCGCCGCTCCCAGGAGCACTTCTGGGACAAGTGGGGTGAGTGGTTCGACGCTCGCCAGGTCCAACGGGCCGACGGCGGCCTCCGGATCATCTACGTGACGCAGGACACCGGCGTGGGCGGTGGCCACCGCGACGTGTTCGAGCACCTCAACCGCCTGCAGCGGCGCGGCCACTCCGTGGAGCTCTACTCGCTCGACGGAACGCCGGACTGGTTCCCGCTCGAGGTGCCCGTTCGCGCCTTCGGCAGCTACGAGGGCCTGGCCGCCGCCCTGGCGCGCGAGGACGCCATCAAGGTCGCCACCTGGTGGGCCACCGCGCACTGGGTCTGGCGCGCCTCCGTCACGCGCGGCATCCCGGTCTACTTCGTGCAGGACATCGAGACCTCGTACTACCCGGGCGACCCGGCGGCCCAGCACCGCGTCCTGGCCAGCTACCGCGAGGAGTTCCGCTACATCACGATCTCCGGCTGGAACCGTCAGCGGCTGGCCGAGCTGGGCCTCGAGGCCGAGCTGATCCCGCCGGGGATCGACCTGGACAACTTCCGGCCTCTCGACCGCCCCAAGCGCGACGACGTGGTGCTGGCCATCGGTCGCTCGCTGCCGCTCAAGAACCTCCCGCTCACGCTGGACGCCTGGAAGCGGCTCGAGCCGCCGCCGGAGCTGTGGATGTTCGGAGTGGAGCCCGAACTCGGCCCCGAGCACGGCGCGCGCTACTTCCAGCGCCCCAGCGACGAGCGGGTGAACGAGTTGTTCAACGAGGCCACGGTGTTCGTGCAGACCTCGATCCACGAGGGCTTCTGCCTGCCGCTCCTGGAGGCCATGGCGGCCGGCACGCCGGTGGTGTCCACCGACGCCCACGGCAACCGCGACTTCTGCCGTCACGAGGAGAACTGCCTGATCGCTGACCCCGATCCCGAGTCGGTGAGCCAAGCGCTGTCCCGTGTTCTGAGCGACGCACCCCTACGTGCCCGGCTGGCCGCAGCGGGCCTCGAGACCGCCGCCGACTACGCCTGGGAGCGGCGCATCGACCGGCTCGAGCGCTTCTTCAGCGAAGTCGCCGCTACAGCTCCTCAGCGATCCGCGGCGCCTCCCGGTTGAAGACCCAGAAGCCGAGCACCAGCAGCCCGATGACAATCGCGGCGGGGATCAGCAGGTACTCCGCCCCGCCGGCGGCGTCCCACGAGTTGGGCGCGTTCTCGTCGATCAGGGAGTGCCGGGCCTGCACCAGGATGGTGGCCAGCGGGTTCAGCCAGATCACCAGGTGCTGCAGCGTCAGCGTCGGCAGGATCTCGAGCACGTAGAGGATGGGTGAGGCGTAGAACGCGATCTGGACCACCACCTCCCAGATCGGCTGGAGGTCGCGGAAGCGAACGTACAGCGCCGACAGGAGCATGGCCAGCCCGCCCGCGAACGCCCCGAGCGGGAACAGCATCAGCGGCAGCGCCAGCCACTCGAGCCTCGGATCCACGCCGGTGATCAACACGAACACGAGCACGGCCGTGAGGTTCAGGGCCAGGTTGAAGTAGGCGAGCGTGATGACGGACAGGGGCACCACCAGGCGCGGGAACTCGATCTTCCGAACGAGGTTCTCGCGATCGAGCACCGCCGTGACCGAGCCGCTGGTGGCGTCGGCGAAGAACGTGTACAGGACGATCCCGGTGAGCAGGATCGCCGGGTAGTAGTCCACACCCTCGCCCAGCTTCACGAACTGCGTGAAGACCGCGTAGAGGATCCCGAACAGCATCAACGGCCGCATCAGCTGCCAGAAGTAGCCGAGCACCGAGCCGAAGAAGCGCAGCTTGAACTCCATCACCGCGAGCGTGAGCGTGAGGTGCACGAGCCGGCGAGGATCCGTGCCGAGGGCGGATGGGCCCCTGATCGGCCGGCCCGCCCGGCCGGCGTGGGCGACGGTCATGCGCGCGGCGCCCCGTCGGGCACGCGGCCCGCCGCCTCGATGTGGATCTCGTGAGGCAGATCGACGATGCCGCCGGCGGCTCCGGCGCCGGTGACCACGAACGAGAAGATGTTCTCCCAGCGATCGGCGATCCGGCCACCCGGATGGGAGATCAGCGTCGACACCGCGTAGCGGCCTGGGGCGAGAGCATTCTCGAAGGAGACGGTGAAGTCCACGGCCTCACCTGCTTCGAACCGGCCGCTCTGCTCCCCACGGCTGGCCGAGTTCGCCACGAACACGTTCTGGTGCTGGGCATTGACCAACGCCACGGCGAACTCCGGGTCGTCCAGGGCCTGCTCGAAGCGAACAGCGGCCCGGAACGAGCACGGCAGCCCCTGGCTCAGAGCCCCCTGGCGCGCCCCGTGCTCGTCCTCGATCCAGGCGTCGGTGACCCGCGCGGCTCCGTCGCCCGCACGGGCCTTGCCCAGGCCGTCGGTGCGGTCCTCGCCGAGGCCCTCGAAATTGAGCTGGAGATAGCGATCGGCGACCTCGTCGGGATCTCCGAGCGCCACCACGTGACCGCGCTCGAGCAGCATCGCGCGGTGACAGAAGCGCTGTACGGCGGCCATGTCGTGCGTCACGAAGAGGACGGTCTTTCCCTCCTCGCGCATGCGAAAGAACGTGTCGAAGCACTTCTGCTGGAAGGCCGCATCGCCGACGGCCAGGATCTCGTCGACCAGGAGGATGTCGGCGTGCACGTGGATCATCACCGAGAAGGCCAGCCGCACGTGCATGCCCGACGAGTAGTTCTTGAGCTTGAGGTCCACGAACTCCTCGAGCTCGGCGAAGCGCACCACGTCATCGAATCGCGCGCGCGCCTCACGTGGCGTGAGGCCCAGCATGATCCCGTTGAGCACGACGTTGTCGCGAGCGGCCAGCTCGGGGTTGAAGCCCACACCGAGCTCGATGAAGGTCGACATCCGGCCGTCGGCGTAGATCTGGCCCTCGTCGACCCGGTAGATCCCCGCCAGGCACTTGAGCAGGCTGCTCTTGCCGGATCCGTTGCGGCCCACGATTCCGAAGAACTCGCCGCGCTCGACCTCGAAGCTCACGTCGTCGAGCGCCTCGAAGAGGTGCTCGCCTCCGCGACGGAACGGGTGCAGCGCACGCTCCTTGAGCGTGTCCCGGCGTTCGTGGGGGACCACGAAGCGCTTCGTCACGTGGTCGACGACCACGGCTGGAGCTGTGCCCTCCGGCGCGCTCACGGCCGGAACGGTATCGGGGAGCCCAGCCGCTCCTCAGGAGTCGGCCATCATCCGCCGCACCGGCACGGCGAACCACAGCGTGAAGAACAGGAGGCCCACCGCCGCGGCCACCACGGTCACCATCGTGGACTTGTAGAGCAGATCGGTGATCAAGAGGATCGCTCCGGTCATGGCCGCGGCCAGGAAGGCCAGACCGATGATCGCGTAGCGGTTGGCGGTGAGCACGATCCGCTTCTTGTCCTGCTCGCGGAACTCGACCCGGTGGTGAACCACCGGCGCGATCAGGAAGACCGACGCGGTGGTGGCCAGTAGGAGAGTCACGAAGTAGACGCTCGTCTGGAAGTCGGTGATCGTGGCAAAGCGCTGGTTGAAGGGCACCACCAGCAGGAAGGCGAAGAGCACCTGCACGCCCGGCAGCGCCACCCGCAGCTCTCCGAGCATCTCGTTGAGGTTGCGGTCGAGGCGCTCGGATTCGGTCTCGTCGCGGTCCGGCATGTCCACCGCTTACCCAGTTGTAAACGCCTAATCCCTGTACAACTCAGGACATGGGCGCCTGGGACGACGACGACGATTGGACCGGCGAGCCGCCCGAGGGCCGCATCTCGCGCGACCGGGCCAACCCCGGCTTCTGGGCCGAGAACCGCACGCCGCTGTCGATCACCGGCGTGGGCGTGGGCGTGGCGCTGATCATCCTGCTGATCGTGCTGCTGGTGTAGGCGAGCACCATGGCCGAGACCGAGAACAGGGTCGCGGTCGTCCTCGGGGCGAAGAACCTGGGCGGCGCCATCGCCGGCCACCTGATGAAGCGGGGCTGGCGGGTCGCCTCGGTGGCCCGTAGCGAGGAGTCCGCCGCCGCGGCCGGCGAACGGGGCGCACTCGGAATCGCCGCCGACGCGTCGGACCCCGAGCAGCTGGCCGCTGCGCTCGCCCGGGCTCGCGACGAGCTCGGCCCACCCCGAGCTGATCGTGAACGCGGTCAGCGCCAGCCGGCCGCCCGACGACGGAGCCGGCTTCGGCGGCGGGCCGATCGCCGACGCGAGCCTCGACGGCTTTCGCGGCTGGACCGTGGCGGTGGCCGAGCAGGCCTTCGTCTTTCTCTCCACCGGGCTCGCCCTGCTGCGCGAGACGGGCCAGGCAGGAACGCTCATCCAGGTCACGGGCGGCTCCTCTCGCCGCGCCATGCCCGGCCGAGGCCTGTGGTCGGCCGGCGGCCAGGCCACCCGCGCGATGGTCCACGCCGCGGCCCAGGAGGTCCGCGAGGAGGGCATCCAGGTGGCGCTGCTGATCGTGGACGCCACGATCGAGTCGCCCAAGACCGCCTCCTTCACGCGAGACGCCGGCGAGAACGAGCTGGCCGACCAGCGCCTGATCGCCGAGGCGGTGGAGTTCCTCGCGAACCAGCAGCCGCGGGCATTTACGCACGAGCTGATGGTCACACCGGCCGGCGATCGCTGGGTGCCCTGAGCGGCGAGCGAATCCCCAGAGGGGTGCTGCGCCGGCTCGGCTACCGGCTCGAGCCGGTGCCGCGCGCTGGACGGCTCGAGCGCTCCCATCCCGACCTCGACGCGGCCTTCGGGCCCGTCCACGCCCGCTGCGCGCCGTTCACCATGACGACGGTGGAGCGCATGTACGCGCTCTGGGAGGCGGTGCGCCACGTCTGCCGGCGGGGGGTGCCCGGCGACCTGGTGGAGTGCGGCGTCTGGCGCGGCGGCAGCTCGATGGTGGCCGCCCTGACGCTCGCCCAGGAGGGCGACGAGCGGCGTCGTCTGTGGCTCTACGACACCTTCGCCGGCATGAGCGAGCCGAGCGCGCGCGACGTGACCGTGCACGGCATGTCGGCTCGAGAGAACTGGGAGGCGATCAGCACCACCCCCGGGGACCCGACGATGGCCGCCGCGTCGCTACAACGAGGTGCAGTCCAACATGGGCTCCACGGGCATCGCCGCAGAGCGCGTGGAGTACGTGCCCGGTCCGGTGGAGGAGACGATTCCGGGCACCGTCCCGGAGCGGATCGCCCTACTGCGCCTCGACACCGACTGGTACGAGTCCACCCGCCACGAGCTCGAGCATCTGTGGGACCGCCTCGAGCCCGGCGGGGTCTTGATCATCGACGACTACGGCCACTGGGCCGGTGCCCGCGAAGCCGTGGACGAGTTCTTCGCCACCCGCGAAGACGCGCCGTTGCTCGGCCGCGTCGATTACACCGGGCGGGTGGGGGTGAAGCCAGGCTAAGCGGCCACATGCCCCTGTGGCTCGGACACGTATCTCTCGAAGCCGATCATGGTCTGACCGTCGCCGTTTCGCACCTCCAGGCGGTCCACGACGGCCGCGATGATCGCGATCCCTCGCCCACCCGTGGCGTCGAGCGGCGCCGGCTCGAGCGCGCTGTCGAAGCGCCCGCAGTCGGATACCTCGACCCGCAGGCCGCTGGCCGACGGCTCGGTCACGAGCAGGATGCAGTCGTTGGGCCACGCCTCGCC
The DNA here is from genome assembly GCA_963751105.1 of uncultured Thermoleophilaceae bacterium. GTDB lineage: Bacteria > Actinomycetota > Thermoleophilia > Solirubrobacterales > Thermoleophilaceae > JACVRW01. Next base: position 825,011 of record CAVVTG010000001.1, read on the forward strand.
GTGCTGCACGGCGTTGGCCACGGCTTCGCTGGTGGCGAGAATCAGGTCGCGCGTCGCTTCGCGGTCGAGTCCGGCGACCTTGGCGGCCTCGGAGACGATTTCCCGTGCAGTTGACACGCTGACGGGCGCGGCTCGAAGCCACGTCTCGTGCCGTTTGTGCGTATTCGTGTTCGTGGTGGGCCGACGCCGGCCAGACCGCGCCGGTGCCCGCCTCGAGCGATAGGGGTTCGCTCTCATCGGTCCTTCCTCCATGCGTTGGCAAGAACGCCAACCGGGACGTACCGCATCCCGGTTCGGACATTGCTGTACCGGGAGCTCTAGCCCGGTCGCTCGAGCGTCAGCGCGCAGGCCACGCCGTGGCCCCGACTGAGGGCGAGCTCGAGGCGTGCCATCAGCCGTGGAAGGAAGAAAGCGATAAGTAGCGCGGCCAGGGCAGCGGCTCCCCCGGCGGAGAGGGCGTCGCTCGCGCTCGCTGGGGAGGATTCCGCCGGAGCGGGCCAGGGTGCATCCGGTGCGGGCGCCTCGTGTTCCTGCGCTGCTCGCGGAGGAGCCACGCGGGACTGGGTCGGCGAATCGGCGGCCGGGAGGACAGGCGCGACCGCGGCGGGCGGCGCCGAATCGATGGTGAGGGCCGTGGGGGCGAACGGGGTCGCTGCGGGCCCCAGGTCGAGCGCCGACCCGAGCGCGCCAAAGCTCTCGAGCTCGCGCAGCAGCGCGTCCAGCGCCGGGCCTTCCAACCCGGAGCCGCGCAGGGCGGTGATCAGGCCGGCGGTCGCGACCTGCGTTTCGGCGAGCTGCACCTGAACCCGATGGAGCAACTGGCGCGTCTCCTCGCCGGCCACGCCGAGGCCATCGATGCGACCATCCAGCGCCAGCAGGACCGGCTCCAGACGCTCGAGCCTCGAGCGCAGCCGGTTCAGGTCGCTCGCCGGCGGCGTGACTCCGCTGCTCAGCTGTCGGCGGATGGATTCGACGTCCGCCTGAATCGCGCGCAGTTCACGCTCCACCGTGGGAAGCACCTGTTCGAGGCGGGGGAGTCCAAGGCTCGTGTCGGCGGGCGCCGGCGCGGGCGTCCCATGAGGCTGACCGGCCGACGGCCTCGAGGCGACGGACCCGGACGCGGCTGGAGCATCCCCGGGGCTGTCGGCCGGCGCGCCCTGGTTCGGCTCTTCGGCTGCGGGCTGCGGTGTTTCGTCTGCCGGTGGGCTCGCCGGCTCAGCGATCTCCGTTGGCGTGGCCTGGGTCGGAGGCGCGCTCACCACCTCTGGAGGCGCTGCCACAAGGATCTCCACCGGGACCTCCACCGGCTCCGGCGGCGGCGGAGCCGCGGCCTCGGGCGGGCTCGTGGGGGAGACGTCCTGCAACGAGTCCTGCGGGGGCGCCGGGTCCGCCAGCGCCGGGGTCACGGCAGTCACCGGGTCAGGCGTGATGGTGGTGGTGCTGTCCGGCGCCACCGGCGCAGCCTCGCCCTGCGCAAAGGCGCTCGGAGAACCCAGCGCAAGCACGGCCAACGAGGCGAGAGCAGCGGCGAGCAGCAAGCGTCGAGGCATAGGCCGATCCCATCCTCTCACGACCTGGGGCGGAGCGACAGCAATATTTTCTCGGTTGACCCAAACGGGCCCGATACGTACCCGACCACTTGCGGAAGGCCCTACAGCGCCGGTTGCTTGCGTACGCGAGCCTGTTTGACCCGCGCAACGGCGTCGAGCTCGGCTTTGCGTAAGCGGATGGCGTCGGGGGTGACCTCCACCGCCTCGTCCTCGCGGATGAACTCCAGAGCCTGATCCAAGGAAAGCCTGTGGTGGGGCACGAGCTTGACCGTCTCGTCGGAGCCGGCAGCGCGCATGTTGGTCAGCTTCTTCTCGCGCACGGCGTTCACGTCGAGGTCGCCGGCGCGCGCGTTCTCGCCCACCACCATGCCCTCGTAGACCTCCTCGCCCGGTCCCACGAACAGCTGTCCGCGCTCCTGCATCTTCAGCAGTGCAAACGTCGCCGTGGGCCCCGGCCGGTCGGCCACCAGCGAGCCGGTGGGCCGGGTGCTGATGTCGCCCTGCCAGGGCTCGTAGCCCTCGAAGACCGAGTGCAGGATGCCCGAGCCGCGCGTCTCGGTCAGGAACTCGGTGCGAAAGCCGATCAGGCCGCGGGTGGGAACGAGGAACTCGAGTCGCACCCAGCCAGTGCCGTGGTTGACCATGTCGCTCATGCGCCCCTTACGCAACGCGAGCATCTGCGTGACCACGCCGAGGAAGTCGTCGGGCACGTCGATCGACAACCGCTCGATCGGCTCGTGCAGCTCGCCGTCCACCTCGCGCGTGACCACCTGAGGCTTGCCCACGGTGAGCTCGAACCCCTCGCGTCGCATCGCCTCCACCAGCACGGCCAGCTGCAGCTCGCCGCGGCCCTGAACCTCCCAGGTGTCGCGGCGCTCGATCTCGAGCACCCGGATGGCCACGTTGCCCACGAGCTCCTGGTTCAGCCGGTCCTGCACCTGGCGCGCCGTCAGGCGGTCACCCGAGCGGCCCGCCAGAGGCGAGGTGTTGGTGCCGATGGTCACCCCGAGCGCCGGCTCCTCGACCGCGATCACCGGCAGCGGCCGCGGGTCGGCGGCGTCGGCGATCGTCTCGCCGATGGTGATCTCCGGGAACCCGGCCAGCGCGATGATCTCGCCCGGCCCGGCCTCGTCGGCGGCCGTGCGGGCCAGGCCCTCGGTGACGTACAGCTCGGTGACGCGCACGTTCTCCACCGATCCGTCGCGCCGGCACCAGGCCACGGTCTGCCCGCGCCGGATCGTGCCGTGGTGCACGCGACAGAGCGCCAGGCGGCCCACGTACGGATCGGCGTCCAGGTTCGTGACCCGCGCCTGCAGGGGATGCGAGGGGTCGAACGAGGGCGCCGGGATCCGATCGACGAGGAGCTCGAACAGCGGGCGCAGGTCGGTGCCCTCCTCGCCCTCGGCCAGCGAGGCCCAGCCCGCCCGGGCGTTGGTGTAGACGATCGGGAACTCGATCTGCTCGTCGTTGGCGTCGAGGTCGAGGAAGAGCTCGTAGATCTCGTTCACCACCTCGGCGATGCGTGCGTCCGGGCGGTCGACCTTGTTGACCACCAGCACCACCGGCAGGCCGCCCTCGAGCGCCTTGCGCAGCACGAAGCGGGTCTGGGGGAGCGGCCCCTCCGAGGCGTCCACCAGCAGCATCACGCCGTCGACCATGGTCAGCCCGCGCTCCACCTCGCCGCCGAAGTCGGCGTGGCCCGGCGTGTCCACCAGGTTGAGCTTGACCTCGCCGTAGCGCACCGCGGCGTTCTTGGCCAGGATGGTGATGCCGCGCTCGCGCTCCTGGTCCATCGAATCCATCACGCGGTCGGTCAGCGTCTCGTGCGCGCTGAACACCCCGGATTGGCGCAGCATGGCGTCGACCAGCGTGGTCTTGCCGTGATCGACGTGGGCGATGATCGCCACGTTGCGTATGTCGCTGCGCGAGGCCAGACGTTCGACGCTAGCGGAGCAGCGCCTGGGCGACGGAGCGATAACAGTCCACCGCGAGCGCCAGGTCGCGCACGTCGATGCGCTCGTCGCGGGCGTGAACCACCGAGTTGACCTGCTCCATCGTCATGTGCCGCTGCGGGAAGAAGCCGTAGGCGATCAGGTCCGGGAAGGCCGAGCGGAAGGTCACCGAGTCGGCGTAGCCCGTGCAGATCGAGGGCAGGCAGAGCGCGCCGGGGTCGCTGCCCTCGATCCAGTCGCGCAGGGCGTCCATCAGGGCCGACTCGGGCGGCGAGCCGTTGCCGGGCACCCGCTCGGTGAACTCCAGCCGGTAGCCGTCCGGGCCGAGGACCTCGCGCACGCGCTCGAGCACCTGGCGCTCCTCCATCCCCGGCGGCACCCGGCAGTCCACGTGCAGCCTCGCCTCGTCCGGGATCACGTTCATCGTGGCCGACGCGTCGACCATCGTCGGAGCGAGCGTCACCCGCAGCAAGGGCTCCACCAGCGGTGCGAACGACGGCGCGCGCTCGGCCAGCTGGGCCAGCGCGGCTGCCGGGTCGCCGTCCAGCTCGATCCCGAGGCCGCGCAGCAGCGCCCGGGCGCCGGGCGTCACGTCCCAGCCGGGTCGCCTCGTGGCCATCGAGTCGAGCAAAGGAGCGAGCTTGAGCAGAGCGTTGTCGGCGGCGTCGGGGATCGAAGCGTGGCCGGCCACCCCGTCGGTGGACAGTGTGAAGCGAAACACGCCCTTCGCGGCCACGGCCACCTCGTACGTCCGCGCGCCGCCGACGGAGAAGGCGGTGCCCATGCCCTCGTCCAAGAGGTAGTCGCAGCGCACGAGGTCCGGTCGCTCGGCGCACACCCACTCGGCGCCGGTGCCGCCCACCTCCTCGTCGGCCACCGAGATCACCACCAGGTCGCCACGAGCCGGGCGCCAGCCCTCGCGCACGAGTGAGCAGGCCGCCACCACCTCGGCCACGGTCTGCGACTTCATGTCCTGGGCCCCGCGGCCCCATACGCAGCCGTCGGCCAGCGCGCCCGACCACGGATCGTGTTGCCAGCCGCGCGGATCCGCGGTCACCGTGTCCACGTGGGAGAGCAGGCCGAGCACCGGCCCGGGCGCCTCTCCGCGCAGCCGCGCCACGAGGTTGAGCCTCGTCGGGTCCGGGCCCACGAGTTCGATCTCGAACCCCGCCGCCCGCAGCGGCCTGGCGATCAGCTCCTGCGCGACGGTCTCGTTGCCGGGCGGGTTCACGTTGTTGATGCGCAGCAGGTCGCGCAGCAGGGCCACCGCCTCGTCCATGACCGAGCGATGCTAACCGGCCACTAGTCTCGACGGCCATGGAGCACCGTCAGCTGGGCCGCACTGGAGTGGAGGTCAGCCCGCTGTGCCTCGGGGCGATGATGTTCGGCGCCTGGGGCGAGACCGACCACGACGAGTCGATCCGCATCATCCACCGCGCGCTCGACGCCGGGATCAACTTCATCGACACCGCCGACGTCTATTCGCGCGGCGAGTCCGAGGAGATCGTCGGCAAGGCGCTGGCCGGCGGCCGCCGCGACAACGTCGTGCTGGCCACCAAGTTCCACGGCAAGATGGGCGACGACCCCAACGAGTTCGGCAACTCGCGCCGCTGGATCATGCGCGAGGTGGACAACAGCCTGCGCCGGCTCGGCACCGACTGGATCGACCTCTACCAGGTCCACCGCCCGGAGATCGACACCGACATCGACGAGACGCTCGGCGCGCTCACCGACCTCGTGCGCGCGGGCAAGGTCCGCTACATCGGCAGCTCGACCTTCCCGCCCAGCCAGGTGGTGGAGGCGCAGTGGATGGCCGAGAAGCGGGGGCGCGAGCGCTTCGTCTGCGAGCAGCCGCCCTACTCGCTGCTCCACCGCGGCGTGGAGGCCGAGCTGCTGCCCGTGTGCCGGCGCTACGGCATGGGCGTGATCCCCTGGAGCCCGCTCGCCGGCGGCTGGCTGTCCGGCAAGTGGCGCAAGGGCGCCGACGACCTCACCTCGCGCCGCTCCCAGATGATCCCCGACCGCTACGACCTGTCGCTGCCCGAGAACCAGGCCAAGCTCGACGCGGCCGACGCCCTGGGCAGCCTGGCCGACGAGACCGGCATCTCGCTCATCGAGATGGCGCTGGCCTTCGTGATCCGCCACCCGGCGGTGACCGCGGCGATCATCGGCCCGCGCACGATGGAGCACCTCGAGTCGCAGCTGCCCGCGGCCGAGGTCGAGCTGTCGGCCGACGTGCTCGACCGGATCGACGAGATCGTCCCGCCGGGCCGGAACGTCAACCCGGGTGACCAGGGCTGGACCAACCCGGCGCTCGAGCCCGAGGCGCGACGCCGCTAGATCAGCGCCAGGGCAGGACCGTCAGGTGCTGCACGAGCTCGCCCCGCCAGTGCGGCTCCAGGGGGCCGGTGGCCAACCTCAGTACGTCGACCGCGGCCTCGTCCGGGGACTGAGCCGCTGACATGTCCTCGAACCAGGGACGAGAGGCCTCGGTGTCCACCAGCCCTGGACAGGCGGCGGCGATGAAACGGTCCGGCGCCAGCGTGCGCCCCAACGCCCTCATGGCGGCCACCTGGCCCACCTTCGATGGAATGTTGATCCAGCTCGGCCACTCCTCGGCTTCCCCGCGCTCGACGGCCGTCACGTAGTCGTCCATCACCTTGTCGAGCTGATCGAGCGAGTCGGTCTCGAAGCGATCGTGAAGCGACGCCGGCAGCTCGCGCAGCGTGCCGAACGAGCTCGCCACGACGATCATCCGGCCACCGGGAGCCAGCCGCGGGCCGAAGGCGCGCAGCATCCGCGTGGTGCCGTGGTTGTTCGTGTGCACGAAGCCCCGAACCTGCTCGGGGAAGGGCACGTCCCGCACGATGCGCGCGGCGGCGTTCGAGATCACCACGTCGGCCGGACCGGCGAGCTCGCTGAGCCGTGCGACCGAGTCCGCGTCGGTCACGTCCATCACCTCGGGGATCACGCTCAGTCCCGCGTCACCCAGCTCCGCGGCGGCCCGCTCCACTCGGTCCGCGTCCCGTCCGGTCAGGTAGACGCGATCGCCGTCCTCGTCGAAGTGCTCGGCCAGGCCACGAACGAGTGCGAGCCCGAGGCCCTGATTCGCTCCCGTGACCAGCGCGACTCGAGCCACCGGGCCAACGCTACTCACCCTCTAGTCTCGAAATCACCATGCGCCTGAGCGTCCTCGACCAGGCTCCGATCTCGGAGGGCTCCACCGCCGCCGACGCCCTGCGCAACAGCGTCGACCTCGGCCGGCTGGCCGACGAGCTCGGCTACCACCGCCACTGGGTGGCCGAGCACCACGGCACGCCCGCGCTGGCCTGCGCGGCGCCCGAGGTGCTGATCGAGGCCATCGCGGCGGCCACCACGCGGATCCGCGTGGGCAGCGGCGGCGTGATGCTGCCCCACTACAGCCCGCTCAAGGTGGCCGAGCAGTTCAGCATGCTGAGTGGGCTCCACCCCGAGCGCATCGACCTCGGTCTGGGGCGGGCGCCCGGCACCGACCCGGTGACCACCATCGCCCTGCAGCGCGACCGTCGCCAGCGCCCCGTGGACGACTTTCCGGAGCAGCTGGTGGAGCTGCTCGGCCTGCTCGAGGGCCGCCTGGGTCCCCGGCATCCGTTCGCCCGCCTGGCCGGCAGCCTGCCGGGCCGTCCCGAGCGCCCCGAGGTGTGGCTGCTGGGCTCGTCGCCCCAGAGCGCCATCTGGGCCGCGGAGCTGGGGCTGCCCTACTCGTTCGCCGACTTCATCAACCCCAACGGCGCCGCGATCGCCGCCGACTACCGCGGCCGCTTCGTCGACTCCGAACGCCTCGGCGCCCCGCTGGTGATGGCCGCCGTGATCGCGATCTGTGCGGAGACCGACGAGGAGGCCGAGCGGCTGGCCGCCCCCAGCCGCATGATGCTCTCGCTCCTGCGCCAGGGGCAGCTGGTGGAGATCCCGCCGGTGGACAAGGCTCTGCGCTACCTGGAGACGCGGAGTAAGCCGGCGGAGGGCTCCGGTCGCCGCGCGATCATCGGCTCACCGGCCACGGTGCGCGCGGGCCTCGAGGAGGTGGCGGCCGAGTACGGCGCCGAGGAGCTGGCGATCCTCACCATCACCCACGGTCACGAGGAGCGCCGGCGCTCCTACGAGCTGATCGCCGAGGAGCTCGGCTTGGCCGCGCCGGCCGCAGCCGAGCTCAGCCGCGCCTGAAGCCCGGCGAACACGGCTACCACCAGCGCCTGAAGCACGATCCACACCGTGCCCACGGTGGTCACGTCGTCGGGGCTGAGCGTGGCCAGCACGAGCGAGCCGATCGCCCAGTCGACGTTCGCGATGGCCACGGCCAGGACGGCGCCTCTCGACATCGCCGGGCGCGTGGCGACGAACCACACGACGGCGGCGAAGACGAGCAGGAAGGCGCCGATGGGGCGCAGCACCGAGGCGTCCAGGCCGAGTAGATCCTCCAGTGGTCCGGCCAGGGCGAGGTAGGCGGCGCCGTTCACGCCGGTGACCACGGCGTCGAGCTTGAGTACGAGGCGGAGCGTGTTCATGGCTCCGAGGATGCCGCGACCCGGTGGGCGCGTCGATTACCTGGGAGGTAGGCGCTCGACGAACGCTCGCACCGTCTCGGCGGTCCGGCGGTCGGCCGGGAAGAACGACTCGATCGAGAGCTCGCTGGCCGTGACCTCCACGGCGGTGCCGAAGGTGGCCACCGTGCTGATGAAGGCGAGCTCGCCGGCCTCGGTGCGCAGGCGGAGGGGGACGGCGATCTCCTGTCCCTGGTGGCCGGGCTCGTCGCTCGGGAGCCGGATAGCCGCTCAGCTCCTCGTGCAGCGTGGCGAGCGCCGGGTCGCCGCCGCTCAGCGCGATCTGCCGGGCGAGCCGGTCGAGCAGATGGGCCCGCCACTCGGCCAGGTTCGCGATCCGCGGCGCCAGCCCTTCGGGATGGAGGCTCAGGCGCAGCACGTTCACCGGCGGCTCGAGCAGGTCCGGCGCCACCCCGTCCATCAGCAGCCGCACGGCCCGGTTGGCGGCCAGCATCTCCCAGGCGTGGTCGACCACCACCGCTGGATAGGGGTCGTGGCCGTCGAGGATCAGGGCGATCGCCTCGCGCACCGGCTCCATTTCGGGATCGGCCAGCTCGCGCTGCTGATAGACCGGCGCGTAGCCGGCGGCGAGCAGGAGGCGGTTGCGGTCGCGCAACGGCACCTCCAGGCGCTCCGCCAGCTGAAGGACCACGTCAGGACTCGGCCGCGAGCGGCCGGTCTCCACGAAGCTCAGGTGCCGCGCGGACACCCCGGCGTCGGCGGCCAGGTCCATCTGGCTCAGGCGCCGCCGCTCGCGCCACTCGCGCAGAAGCGGGCCTACGGTGGGGGTGGCGCCGGCGCTCGCCATGGGTAGGCGACCCTAGCGGCGCGTTCTAGCCTCGTGGCCGTGACTACGTCCACACAGGCCGACCAGCGGGCCGCGGCGGTCACGCCGGACGAGGGTCAGGCGTTCGCTCCCGCCGACTGGGGCCTGGTGGCGGTGGTGGCCTCGCTGTGGGGGGCCTCGTTCCTGTTCATCGAGATCGGGCTCGAGCACTTCGCCCCGCCGGTGGTGGCCTTCGCGCGCGTGTTCTTCGGGGCGGCCACGCTGGTCATGCTGCCGGCCGCTCGCCGGGCGGTGCCGCGCTCGGAGTGGAAGCCGATCGCGCTGCTCGGGGTGATCTGGATCGCCATCCCGTTCGTGCTGTTCGCGGTGGCGCAGCAGTGGATCGAGTCGTCGCTGGCGGCGATGATCAACGCCGGGGCGCCGCTGTTCACCGCGCTCGTGGCCGCCGTGGTGGTGCGCTCGTTGCCGGGCCGCATACAGGCGGTGGGGCTTCTCATCGGCTTCCTGGGCGTGGTGGCCATCACCGCGCCGTCGATCGGGGAGGGCGAGTCCACCACCGTGGGCATCCTGCTGGTGCTGCTGGCCACCTTCCTCTACGGCTGCGCGTTCAATCTGCTCGGCCCGCTCGGTCGCCGCAACGGCTCGCTTCCGGTGCTGCTGCGCGCTCAGGCCGTGGCGCTCGTGCTGCTGGCGCCGGCCGCCGCGGTGGGCGCCACCGACTCGGAGTTCGCCTGGTCGAGCCTGGCGGCGATGGTGGCGCTCGGCGCGCTCGGCACCGGCGTGGCCTTCGTGGCGTTCTCCACGCTGCTCGGCCGGGTGGGCGCCACACGCGGCTCGGTCACCATCTACTTCATCCCGGTGGTGGCGATCGTGCTCGGCGCCCTGCTGCTCGACGAGTCGATCGAGGCCACCGCCGTGCTGGGCACCGCGCTCGTGCTGACCGGGGCCTTCTTCACCAGCCGCCAGGTGCGCTCGAAGGCGGCGGCATGAGCCTGACCACGCTGGCGATCGCGTTCGGCGTCTGTCTCCTCGTCTACCTCGTCTTCCTCGGGGCGCTGCTGCTCGCCGGGCGGCGCCGCGAGGCGACCGCCTACGCGCGCCTCGTCCCCGACGCTCTCGGGCTCTTCGGCCGGCTCGCCCGCGATCCCGAGGTGCCGCGGGGTGCCAAGCTGCTCGTACTCGTCGCGCTCGCCTACCTCGCGCTGCCTTTTGATCTGGTGCCCGACTTCATCCCGATAGTGGGAGCGCTCGACGACGTGCTGGTGGTGGTCCTCGTACTCCGGGTGGTGCTGGCCGCCAGCGGCCCGGAGCTGGTGCGCAGGCACTGGCGTGGCCCGCCGGAAACGCTGGGCCTGGTACTGCGCGCCAGCACGGGGAGGCAGCCGCTGTCGCGCGTCGAATGAGGCCGCGATGGCGGACGACGAGCGCGACGCGGCCTTCCTCACCTCGCTCACCACCGAGCACTTCGGCCTCGCGGGAGCGCGCTCCACGCACGGTGAGCGAGAGCGCCGGCCGGTCGGCGCTCTTCCTGGCCTCGGTGTCGAGCACCCTGATAGCGCTCGGGTTCGTGGCCCAGGTGGCCGACGAGACGTTTCGCCTGTTCGCCCTCGCCGCGCTGCCGATCCTCGCGTTTCTGGGCCTCGCGACCTTCGTGCGCGTGCTCGAGAACTCCATCGAGGATCTCTTCTACGCCCGGGCCATCGGGCGCATCCGCCAGTACTACGTCGAGCAGGCCGGACCGGAGCGCAGTCACTACTTCATGCTCGAGCCGGGCGACTCGATCGAGGTGGCCCTGCGCAACATGGCCGTCGAGCCCGGGCGCTGGCAGATCTACTTCACCAACCAGGCCATGGTCTCCGTGGTCAACTCCGCCGTGATCGGTGGCGGGCTGGCCATCGCCGGGGGCGCGCTGGGCCTCTCCGACGAGGTGGCGGTGGCGGTCGGCGTGGCCGCCCTCGTCGTGTCGGTGGTGGCCCACCAGCGCTATGCGCGGCGCCGTTTCGAGCGCAGCGTGCCGGAGATCGAGGCGCTCATTCAGGACGACTGAGCGCTGTCGCAGCGAACCGCTAGGTTCTCGCAGCGACGCTGCAAGTTTCAGAGGGGAGATCGGAGTGAGCGGGAGCATCGCGGTACGCCGCCGGGGGGCGGTTGTGGGGTTGGCGCTGGGAATCCTGCTGGCCGGATTCGCGCCCTCGGCCGGCGCGAAGACGTCGTTCGAGCGGATCAAGGGCTTCCCCGCCGCCGGTACGCCGGCCAAGTACAACAAGGTGGGCATCCTCAAGGTCGGCTCGCCCCGCGCCAAGAACGTGCTCGTTCTGAACCCCGGCACCTCCGCGAGCGCCGCCTACTTCGCCCCGCTGGCGCGCACCGTCGCCCGGCAGGCTCCGGGCTGGCAGGTCTGGGCGATCAACCGGCGCGAGAACCTGCTCGAGGATCACTCGGTGGCGAACCTGGCCAAGACGGGCCAGGTCAGCGGCCAGCGGCTGTTCGACTACTACCTCGGCTACCTGACCAATCCGGCGGTCACCGATCACTACACGGCCGTCCCGGACTCGTCGGTCCCGTTCGCGCGGGAGTGGGGCATGCGCGTGACCGTCGAGGACCTGCGCCGCGTGGTCAAGAAGGCCCAGCGGCGCGGCGGCGAGGTGGTGGTGGGCGGTCATTCGCTCGGCGGCTCCATCACCACGGCCTACGCCACCTGGGACTTCAACGGCAGCGCGGGCGCCAGCGGGTTGGGCGGTCTCGTCTACATCGACGGTGGCAGCAACCCAGAGCCGGTCAGCGCCGAGCAGGCGACGCAGTCGCTCCAGGAACTCGCCGGCGAGTCTCCCTGGCTGGCCTTCGGCGGTATCACCGCGCCCTTCGCCGGGCTGTTCAACATCGTGGGTTCGACCCTGGCCCGCGTCGAGCCCGACGCTCCGTCACCGTTGCAGGACTGGCCTCTCCTGCCGGGCAACCTGAACGCGCCGGTGAGGGTCACCAACGAGGCCGGCTACGGGTACTCGCTGGACAGCAACACCTCGCCGCCCAGCCTCGTCGCCGCCCAGGCCCATCTCGGCCGTCTTGCCGATGCCGGAGACCCGCGCGGTTGGGCGCGGGCCGGGGCACTCACTCCGGTGCAGCGCTTCGCGGCCATGTTCTCCGGTACCGGACTGAGGAGCCAGGACGGCACCGCGTGGTATCACCCGCGCCGGCTCAGCCTCGACTCGGGCGCGGTGGCTGCCGGCAACGCGAACCCGGCGCAGGAGGTGCTCGACGTGCGCGCCACCCACGGTGACGATCTCGGCGACCTGCGCATCTACGCCTTCGGCGCGCAGCTCGGCGGCGACCGCGTGCTGGCGGCCGCCCGCGGACTCGCCGAGCAGTCGGGCATCCCGCGCCGCCGGCTGACGCTCGTCGACCGTGCGTCCACCTACTCCCACAACGACCCTAACTCGGCCGCCCCACGCAACGAGTTCGTGAGGCGGCTTGTTCCCTACCTGCGCCGGGTGGCGCTCAACCGCTAGTCGTCGTCACCACCGCTGCGGTCGTCCACGCGACCCGAGCGCTCCACCTCGACCGCCACCCAGCGGCCGTCTCGCCGGCGCACCTTGGCCTCGATGTTGCGCGCTCCCACGCGAAGCCCGGCGAAGCCGGCGATCCGCTCGAAGCGCGTGTTGCGGTTCACGAACACGCGGAAGGTTCCGCTCTCGTCGTCGCGTAGCCGGAACGAGCGCGCGGCGCTGTTCTTGGATATGACCGTGCCGTCGAACTCGCGCAGAGCAGCGGTGCCCGAGGGGGCCGCGGCGCCGGCAGGACCGGAGGCGACGGCCGCCACGGAGGCGGCGGCGAGGATGATGAGTAGGGCAAACCTGCGTCTCATTTCAATGACCTCCATCGATTGACTCCACGAGTGTGCTCGGAGGCCATCAAGCCCCGGCCCAGGTCAGGGCAAAGCTTTGGTAAGCAAGGTTGGGTGCGAGAATTCATGGGGTGAACGACGAGCCTTCGACTTCCGGCGGCTGCCTCTGCGGAGGCGTCCGCTTCGAGCTAACCGAGCCGGCCAGGGCCGCCGGCTACTGCCACTGCACGCGCTGCCAGCGGCGCGCCGGATCGGGCTCGTCCGCGCAGGCCCGGATCGACGGCCGCACCTTCCGGCTGCTCCAGGGAGAGGACCTGGTCCAGTGCTGGCGACATCCCGAGGGTGGGTTCGAGAAGTGCTTCTGCCGCAACTGCGGGGCGCATCTGTTCAGCCGCGACCCAGATGACCCGAGACAGATGAGCGTCCGGCTACCCGCCTTCGACGGCGATCCGGGCGTCCGGCCGAGCTGGCGCGCCCACGTGACCAGCGCGGCGGTCTGGGAGCCGGTCCCCGACGACGGTCTGGAGCGCTTCGAAAGCAACATGCCACGGCCCTCCTTCTAGGCGCCCACCCACGTCTTGGCCTGCCCGACCTCGGCCACCGGAAAGGTCCTGAAGTCGCCGGGGATCATCCAGCCGAACAGCCGCGCCGACTCGACCAGCCAGGTCTGATCGCTCACGAACGCGGTGCGCTTCCAGTTCGCGCGATGCGCGACGGTCATGTCGAAGCCCGCCTTGGCGTCGGCCCACAGGGCGCCGGGATCCATCCGCTCGAGCTCGTCGACCAGGAAGAGGGTTCGCATCTCGCCTCCGTTCTCGGCTGCCTTCGTCAGGGCCGGGACGAGCACGTCCGCGTAGTCGGCACGCTCGATCCGCCCCCATAGGCGGAAGCCGAGCGTGCCGGCGGGCATGGGTGAGATGGCCTCGATCATCGGGCGGCCGATGCTAGTGAGGCGCGGTCGGCTCGCTCTCCTTTGGCATCAGCACCCACAGCGCCACGTAGATCAGCGGCGTGAGCAACAGGACGCCGGCGACCATCAGGAGGCGCATCACGAAGCGGTCGACTCCGTAGCGCCGCGCCAGGCCGGCCGAGACGCCGGACAGCACGCGATATTCGCGCGGCCTCGTCAGGCCCTGAGCGGCAAACCAGGCTCGTGCGCTCGAGAACGAGGCACGCGGGGCGGGGGTGGAGGCTGTGGTGGTGGAGCTCATCGGTCAATCCTCGGTTTCGGGAACGCCGTCAGCATCGCCGCGCAGCGGCCCTCGAACCGTGCGGCCACCAGGGGTCTCGAGGTGCGGAGAACCCCCGCTTGCGCTCCCCGCGTGGACTGTCAGATACTGGGCCGGCCGACGCACCGCTACGACAGGAGGAAGCCGCATGCACGCCCGGGTGGCAACGTTCGAGGGAGGCGACCCTGACCAGATCAAGCAGGTGGTCGAGGAGATCCAGCAGCGCGCGGAGTCGGGACCGCCGGAGGGTGTCCCGGCGGTCGGCCTGATGCTGCTTCACAGCGCGGACGAAGGCCGGATGATGAACATCACGCTGTTCGAGACCGAGGACGACCTGCGGCAGGGCGACGAGACCCTGAACGCGATGAGCCCCCCGGTCCCGGGCACGATGGGCCGGCGCACGTCAGTCGTGCACTACGAGGTCGGCGTGAAGCTCGACGCGCCCGCGGGCTGACCCTCCGGTCGCCTCGATCCCATGGTCGGCTGCGGCGTCACGCCCTTCCAAACCGATCCCGACGCGACCCTCCGGTTGGCCCAGCGGGCGGAGGAGCTCGGCTACGGTCGCTTCGGCAGCGCCGAGGGGTGGGCGCAGGACGCGGTCGTGCTGCTCACGCGGATCGCGGGCGTGACCTCGCGGATTGGACTCGCCACCGCAGTGCTGTCGGTCTGGAGCCGGACGCCGGGCGCGATCGCAATGGCGGCCGCGGGCCTCCAGCGAGCGTCGGACGGCCGCTTCATGCTCGGCCTGGGCGCCAGCAGCCCGCCGCTGGTGGAGGGCCTGCACGGCCTCACGTGGGGACGTCCGGTCGATCGCATGCGCACGACGCTCGTCGCGACTCGGGCGCTGCTGGAGGGTGAGCGGCTGCCGCTCCCACGGGAGGGCGTGAGGCCGCTGCGGCTGGGCGCACCGCCCGACGCTCCCGTTCCGATCACACTCGCAGCGCTCGCGCCGGACTCGGTCCGGCTCGCGGGGGAACTCGCCGATCACTGGCTCCCCTTCCTCTGGGCCCGTTCGCGGCTGGATGACGGCCGGGCGCTCCTCGCCGAGGGCGAGGCGGTGGCCGAGGGTGGTGGCAAGACCGGAGTCATCGCCAGCGTTCCCCTGGCAGTCGGGAGCAACGAGGAAGAGGCGCGGCAGATCGCGGCCGGCTGGCTGCTCGCGTACCTCACGCGCATGGGCCCGGTCTACCCGCGCATCCTCCGGGAGCAGTTCGGCTTCGCGAGCGAGGTCGACGCCCTGCTCGAGGCGAACGGCGGCGAGGCCCCGCCGCGGTTGCCGCCCGCGGCGGAGAGGCTCGCACGCGAGGTCACCGTCATGGCCACCTACGACGACGCGCCACAGGCCGTTCGGCAGTGGCTGGAGGCCGGCGCGGACGAGATCGACCTGGTATTGCCGCCGGGCGTCGCCGAGCGACAGCATCTGGACATGCTCGAAGCCGCAGCCCCCGCGACCGGTCCGTGAATCCCCTTCGCCGTGCCCTGATCGGGCTGGGCGTGGCGGGGATCGTCATCGGCATCCCGATGACGGTCGTGATCGCCACCAGCGACCACACCAACCTCAGGGGTCTGATGGCCGGGCTGTCGTTGCTCGTGGCCTGGTCGTTTCTCGGTACCGGCCTGTACGCATGGGACCGGCGCCCGGACAACCTGACCGGGCCGCTGATGGTCGGCGCTCGCGTTCAGCTGGGTGCTCGCCGGCCTGTCGGCCTCGAACGTCGCCGGCGTATTCATCGCCGGGACGCTGCTGAACGGGCTCCCGTTCGCCATCCTCACCCACCTTCTGTTCGCGTTCCCGAGCGGGCGGCTGCAGCGCCGCTCGGACCGCGTGTTCGTGGGGCTCGGGTACTTCGTGACCACGGTCGCGCCGCCGATCGGAATCCTGTTCTTCGATCCGGCGGTGTCCGACGACTGCCCGGACTGCCCGGACAACCCGCTGCTGATCTGGAACAACCAGGACCTCCTCGACGTGCTGGTCACGATCCAGAGCGCGCTCGCCGCGGTCGTGCTCGGCGCGCTGATCTGGCGACTGGTGCGACGCCGTCACGAGTCCGACGACCCGAACGATCGCGTCCGCGAAGCGCCGGTCTGGTGGGCGGGCGGCGCGACGCTGCTGTTGGTGATCGCGGTGCTGGCCACCAACGTGGCACCCGAGGAGGGCAACGTCGACGACTACCTCTTCGCCGCCGCGCTGGCGGTGCTCGCGACCGTGCCCTACGCGTTCTTGCTGGGCGTGCTGCGCTCCAAGCTCTGGGAGGCCGATGTGGTGGCTGACGAGAACGTGCGCCTCGACGCCGAGCTCCAGGCACGCCTGGACGAGCTGCGCGAGTCGCGGGCCCGCATCGTGGAAGCGGGCTATGCCGAGCGCCGCCGCGTGGAACGCGACCTGCACGACGGCGCGCAGCAGCGCCTCGTCGCCCTCGCGCTCCAGCTGCGGATGGTGCGCTCGAAGCTGCAGAGCGATCCCGCGGGAGCGACCGGGCTCCTCGACGAGGCCACGCGTGAGCTGGCCGACGCGACCGAGGAGCTGCGCGAGCTGGCGCGTGGCATCCACCCGCCGGTGCTCACCGACCGTGGGCTCGTGGCCGCGCTGGAGGCGCTGGCCAACCGGGCGCCTCTGCCCGTCACGGTCGAGGCCAGGGAGGCCGAGCGAGCGCCGGAGGCGGTGGAGGCCGCCGCCTACTTCGTCGTGTCGGAGGCGCTGACCAACGTGGCCCGCCACGCCGGCGCCGGGACGTGCGGTCGTGCGCGTGGGGCGGCGCGACGGCCTGCTGTGCGTGGAGATCGAGGACGACGGTACGGGTGGCGCCGACGTGTCCGGCGGGTCAGGCCTGCGCGGGCTGGCCGACCGCGTCGGCGCGCTGGACGGCGCCCTCGAGGTGGAGAGCCCGGCCGGCCGCGGAACCACCGTGCGGGCGCGCCTACCGGTGCGCGGCTAGGTCTGCAAAGCGGTCAGCGGGGGGGGTGCTGTCATCCTCCGGCGTCATCGCTCGCCGTCTGTTGATCGCATCCATCCTCTCGGTAGTCGCGTGGGGATGGCAGTCTTCGCCTGCAGCCGCGCAGGGCGGAAGCCCCTACCCGAACCTGCCCGCTATGCCGGCGCAGTCGGCGCGGGCCTTCGGCGACTCGCTCGGTGTGAACGTGCACCTGCTGTTCGGCGGCTCCTCGTACGACCGCTTCGACGTGATCCTGGCGCGCCTGCGCGAGCTGGGCGTGCGCTACGTACGCGACGGTCTGTGCGCGCCCTGCCAGAGCCAGATCGCGCGGCTGCAGACGCTGGCCGCCGCCGGCATCAGGGCGCACCTGATCGCCGGTGACCTCAAGGACGGGGCCGCGCGCATGAACGAGAACATGGAGGCCATCGGGAGCCGCCTGCGCCATGCGGCGGTCTCGGTCGAGGCGCCCAACGAGCCCGACGTAGAGGCCGGTGTCTCGGACTGGCTCGGGCAGACGCGCGTCTACCAGCAGCAGCTGTATTCGCGCGTCAAGGGCGATTCCCGGCTGGCGCACCTACCGGTGCTCGGACCCGCTTTGGTGCACCACGCAAACCGGCCGCTGCTAGGCGATCTGTCCTCATTCCTCGACCGCGGCAACATGCATCCGTACCCCGGCGGCGGCACGCCACTCCACAACCTCGACGTCGAGCGCGGGCGCGCGGCGCCCACCTCCGGAAGCAAGCCGATCGTGGCCACCGAGGTCGGATATCACTCCGACCTCGCAACGACGAGCGGTCATCACCCCACCTCCGAGCGGGCGATCGGCATCTACACCCCGCGGCTCGCACTCGAGGGTTTTCGAGGCGGCGTCGAGCGCACCTACATCTACGAACTGGCGGACGCGTGGTCGGAAACCGAGCGCCAAGCGCGCGGAGTCTCTCTCCTGGAGAACTCGTTCGGGCTTCTCCGGGCCGACCTGTCTCCCAAGCCCGCCTTCCTCGCGCTTCGCAACCTCCTCCGGGCCGCAGGCGGCGGCTCGGCGCCGGTCCCATCTCCGGGCGCTCTTCGCCTTGGCCTCCAGGGCGCGCCGCCCGACCTTCGCCAGCTGTTGCTGCGCTCAGCGGACGGCACGTTCGCGCTCGTGCTGTGGCGCGAGGTGAGCGTCTGGGACCGGCTCGCACGCCGCGACCTCTTCCCGGCAGCCGATCAGCTCGACGTGGTGCTCGGCGAGCCGCTCGCGCTGGCCCAGCGCTTCGATCCGGTCGAATCGGCCGCCGAGCGGGGCCGTTGGACCGACCCGAAGCGGATCCCGGTCGAGCTGGCCGGGGCGCCGGTCGTGCTGCGGCTGACGCCGCCCATGGTTCAGCCGCCGGGCGGGACGGGAGGGCGCGCCGGTAGGTTGGCCCTCACCCGCACCAAGAAGCGCCAACGGCTCCGCAAGCGCGTGGTGGTCAGGGTGTCGTGCACTCGGTGCCTGAGCGTGAGGGCGCGCGGCAAGCTCGTCGTCAAGCGGGGCAAGCGGGGCAAGCGCAGAAAGGTCTTCACGCTCAAGCCCGCCAGGAAGTCGGCGCGGGCCCGGCGCGTGACCTTGCGTTTGAGAATCACCCCCCGAGCGCGGCGGGCAGCGTTCAAGGCGCTTCGTCGTGGCAGGCGCGTACGGGCGAAAGTGACCGTCACCGCTCGCTCGCAGCTCGGGACGACGCTCGGCCCGGCTCGCAGGACGATCGTCCTGGTCCGCCGCCCGCGGTCCTAGCCGGCCGGTGCGTTCTGCGTTGCAATAGCAAGCGGGCGCCATGGTGCAGGGCGAAAACAACCGCCCGGAGCCTGACGGTCCCTACAGCTCAGCTGTAGATATCCATCGGAATGTCCAGCGTTAATCACGACGTTCCGAGACGGCTTATGCAACAGCCACCGCGACATGCATAAGCGAGGAGCGGTCCGATCAGACCCTGCTCGGTCCTCCGGCCACCCTCGTTTGGGACCCAAGGGGCGACGCTCGCTAGCGGCGTCCTTCAGGAGTTCGCTGCACTTCATCCGGCCTCCCGTGCCCACGGAAAACCGCTTGGAGGCGCTTCGCTCCCGAGAAGCGCGTTCAGGCCGGCGCGGGGCGGGCTCGCTCGGGGTAGTCGCGCCGCGCTCGCCAGGTAGCCACCAGCAGTGCGCCGAGGCCGACCACCGTGGCGGCGAACCATACGATTCCGCCGACGATGGGGATGATCGCCAGCACACGCAGGATGGCCAGCCCAGCGAGAAAGGCGAGCACACGTCCTCGCGGCGGGCCGACGAGGCGACGGCCGAGAAGCCAAGCGCTCGTGGTATATCCGATTGCGTACAGCGGCAGCAGCGCGAGCAGCAACGCCACCCCGAGCGGAATTCCAACGAGCGTCACTAGGGCGATCACGGCGAGAATCGGCAGGCCGAAGAACAGCAGTAAACCCCAGCCGATCGCCGCGCCGATGCTGGAGCTCGCCGCCGCGAAGGCGGCTTCCAGCGCACGCGGCGCCAGCCACAGGAGCAGCAGCCCGAGAATCAGCGCGGACACGGAAACGGCGATCCATAGCGCGGCCGCTCCGATGAAGCCCGCTGGGTCGGTGATCTCATCGACGCTCACGCGGTCGATATCGCCTTCGACCGTCGCCCCGGCGGGCACCAGCGGCCGCTCGTCGCCGTAGATGAGGTCGCCCCCGACACGGGCGCCGGGCGCGAGCGTCGCGCGTTCGGCGACGGCAGCCACGTCACCGTCCACTGTCCCCGAGATCCTCAGCTTCCCGCTCACCACGACTAGATCCCCGCGGACCCTCCCAGCAACCGACACGTCACCATCGATCACCACCACATCGTCGGCGGTCTCGCCGCGGTCGATCGTGACCGGACCGGTGATCACCACGCGATCACCCGTCGATGAATCGCTCGCCGCCTGAGCCGCGGCGCTAGCGGGCGTAAGAGCCAGGATCAACAGCGCGAGCCCAACGCATCTCATCCGCCGCACAGCCTAACGCAGCAACAACGGGGCGTAGAGGCACAGACGCTATTCCCAGACGCTGGTCTAGACAGGGTCGCCATTGAAGCCGAGCTCCGGCCCGGTCGAGGCGCGGACATCACGCGGATACTTGAACCCGGTGAACCAGCGCCTCAGCCTGTCATTTGATGATGCAGACTTGGACTCCGATTCGTCAAGTTGCGATGAGCTCGAGGATCGTTTGGCTGCGGCTGAACGAGCGAGCGACAGGCTTGCTGAAGCCGCGCTCGACCACGTGCCTGGCGCTGTCGCCTAGAGGGCTGGGGCTCAGCTGTGTCGCGGGCCGCGCGAACTGCGCAGCGTGATAGCCCGGAACCGAATCCAAGGGCCGCGCGAAGGCGGCCCTTGGTCATGTCCTGATCAGCTCAGGACATTTGAATGAATGCCGACACTCAGCCGCAGCCGGTGTTGTTCCCGCACGACGAGCACGTGTAGCACGAGCCCGTCCGCTGCATCATGCCTCCGCACATCGCGCAGGCCGGGCCCAGCTCCAGGCCGTGCAGCTTGGCCGGGTGGGCCGGGGGCTCGTCGGTGAGCGCCGAGGTCGGGGGCTTCGCCTCGACCGTGCTCGCTCCGCCGCTGTGGCCGTTCCCGCCGTTGCCCCCGTTGCCGTTCGCCGGCTCGTCGGCCGCGGCCTCGACGGCTCCGGCGGCCCCGCGGTGTCGCCTCGCATCAGCGCCTCCTGTGACGCCTTGCGGGCGCGCACCTCGGGCGTGAGGATGCCCAGCTCCTCGTGCAGGTCGGCGTCGCCGAAGCGGGCCGCCAGCCAGCGCATGATGTAGTCGGGCATCGACTTGGCGAACGGGATCTCCGGGTTGCCCGTGTAGCCCTCCGGCTCGAAGCGCATGTAGGCGAACTTGCGCACCAGCGTCTCCAGCGGCACGCCGTACTGCAGGCCGATCGAGATCGAGGTGGCGAAGGCGTTCATCAGGCCCTTGATCGTCGAGCCCTCCTTGCCCACGTCGGTGAGGAAGACCTCGCCGAGCGTGCCGTCCTCGTACATGCCCGCGGTGATGTAGCCCTCGTGGCCGCCCACCGAGAACTTGTGGGTGATCGACTGGCGCTCGCGCGGCATCCGGTGACGCACCGGGCGCGCCGGCTCCGGCGACGCCGGCAGCACCTCGACCGCCTCGGCCTCGAGCGCGGCGTCGGACTTGTCGCCGGCGTCGGTCTTCAGCGCCTGCGCGGTCTTCGAGCCGTCGCGGTAGATGGCCAGCGCCTTCAGGCCGAGCTTCCAGCCCTCGGTGTAGATGTCGGCGATGTCCTGCACGGTCACCGACTCGGGCATGTTCACCGTCTTCGAGATCGCTCCCGAGAGGAACGGCTGCGCCGCGGCCATCATCCTCACGTGGCCCAGGGCCGAGATGGCCCGCTCGCCCACGGCGACGTCGAACACCGACAGGTGCTCGTCGGCCAGCCCGGGCGCGCCCACGATGGTGGCGTTGTCGGCCAGGTGCGTCTCGATGGCCGCGACCTGGTCACCCGAGTAGCCGAGCGTCTGCAGCGCCAGCGGCACCGTGCGGTTGACGATCGTCATCAGCCCGCCGCCCACCAGCTCCTTGTACTTGACGAGCGAGAAGTCGGGCTCGATGCCCGTGGTGTCGCAGTCCATCAGGAACGAGATCGTTCCCGTGGGCGCGAGCACGGTGGCCTGCGCGTTGCGGTAGCCGTTGGCCGCGCCGGTGTCCACGGCCTCGTCCCACGCCCGCCGCGCCGCGGCGAGCAGCTCCGTGTCGGTGGCCAGCGAGTCGTCGATCTCGTACGCCGCGTGCCGGTGCTTGCGCATCACGTGCATGTGCGGGTCGGCGTTCTCGGCGTAGCGCTCGTACGGCCCCAGCGCGCCCGCCACCTCGGCCGAGGTGCGGTAGGCGCGACCGGTCATCAGCGCGGTGATGGCGCCGGCCAGGCCGCGGCCCTCGTCCGAGTCGTAGGCCACGCCGTTGGCCATCAGCAGCGCGCCGAGGTTGGCGTAGCCGAGGCCGAGCTGACGGAACGCGCGCGCGTTCTCGCCGATCTCC
The DNA here is from genome assembly GCA_963751105.1 of uncultured Thermoleophilaceae bacterium. Classification (GTDB taxonomy): domain Bacteria; phylum Actinomycetota; class Thermoleophilia; order Solirubrobacterales; family Thermoleophilaceae; genus JACVRW01. The sequence goes on from CAVVTG010000001.1 coordinate 846,920, forward strand.
TCGGTCGGATACGAGGACGGCCCGACCACGATCTCCTGAGCCAGGATCACCACGTCGACCGCGTGCTCGAACGACTCGACGTCGAACGTGCCGTCGGCGCGCCGGAACTTCATGAGGTTCAGCGAGGCGAGGTTGCAGGCCGAGTCGTCCACGTGCATGTACTCCGAGCACGGGTTGGACGCGTTGATGCGACCCGAGTTCGGGCACGTGTGCCACTCGTTGATGGTGGTGTCGTACTGGACGCCCGGATCGGCGCAGCGCCACGCGGCGTCGGCGATCTGCTCGAGCAGCCCGTCCGCCTTGACGCGGTCGACGGGAGCGCCGTCCACGCGCGCGGTGAGCTCCCACTCCTCGCCGCGCTCGGCGCGCTCCATGAACTCGTCGGTGACGCGCACGGAGTTGTTGGCGTTCTGGTACTGGATCGAGGCGAAGTGCTCGGAGTCGAGCCGCATGTCGAAGCCGGCGTCGCGCAGCGCGAGCGCCTTCTCCTCCTCGTGCGCCTTGCACCAGATGAAGTCGGCGATGTCCGGGTGGTCGATGTCGAGCACGACCATCTTGGCCGCGCGCCGCGTCTTGCCGCCCGACTTGATCGTGCCGGCCCAGGCGTCGGCGCCGCGCATGAACGAGACGGGGCCTGAAGCGAGCCCGCCCTTCGACAGGTGCTCCTTGGATGCCCGGATGCGCGACAGGTTGATCCCCGAGCCCGAGCCGCCGCGGAAGATCTTGCCCTCCTTGGTGTTCCAGTCGAGGATCGACTCGAGCTCGTCCTCGACCGAGAGGATGAAGCAGGCCGAGCACTGCGGGTTCTCCTCGAAGCCCACGTTGAACCACACCGGCGAGTTGAAGGCCGCCATCTGGTGGAGCAGGATGTGGGTGAGCTCGTCCTCGAAGGCCGACGCGTCCTCGTCCGTCGCGAAGTAGCCGCCCTCACGGCCCCAGGTCGCGATGGTGCCGGCCACGCGGCCGATCATCTGCCTGACCGAGCGCTCGCGCTCGGGCGAGTCGGCGCGGCCGCGGAAGTACTTCTGGGCGACGATGTTGGTGGCGTTCTGCGACCAGCTCGCCGGGAACTCCACGCCGCGCTGCTCGAAGGCGGGCGCGTCCGGGTCGCCGATCAGGGCGTCGCGGATCTCCCACTCGATGCAGTCGAACGGGTGCACGCCGTCTTCCGTGAAGCGCCTGGGAACGCTGACCCCGCCATCGGCGGCGGTGATCGGGGCGGCGGCGCTACGGCTGTCTGGCATGACTTCTCCTCGCTCTGACGGCTTTCTGGGACGTCCCCAAGGGGGAACGACCGATGTTTCTCTTCGCGTCGGACGGAACGGAGGAGCCCTCGAGAGCGAGCTGATCGCTGCCCGGAAGGGGCTCCTCCTTGAAGCGCCGGACCACCGCTTCGAGCTCGTCGAGATCGGCGAGATTGCGGTAGACCGAGGCGAACTGGATGGCCGCCACGGGGTCCAGGGCGGCCAGCCCGCGCTCGGCCAGATCGCCGATCGTCCCGGCCTCGACCTCGGGCCCGCCGCGGCGCACCTGCGCCGCGATCGACTCGGCCAGCCGCTCGAGCTGCTCGTCGGAGACCGGCCGCTTGTTGGCCGCTCTCACCAACCCACGCAGAAGCTTCTGGCGATCGAAGCGCTCCTGGCGACCGCCGCGCTTGAGCACGGTCACGCCGGGCTCCTCGGCTCGCTCGTAGGTGGTGAAGCGGTTGCCGCACTGCTCGCATTCGCGCCGGCGCCGGACGGCGTCGCCGCTCGGCTCGGCCAGCCGGGAGTCGACCACGCGGGTGCTGTCTGATGAGCAGAACGGACAGTGCACAAGACAGCTAATTCTACTACCTCTAGTGCTCGAGTCCTTCCCCGACCACTACATGTTGTGCCCGCGTTGTGCGGGTATTTCCGTCCATCTCAGCACCAGAAGGGGCTTCGGGCGTCGCACGTTGGTAGGGGACGGTGCGCGTTTCACAGACCTGTCGAGGATGGTTCGCCCTGGCTGCGATCACGGCGCTGGTGATGCTCGGCACGCCGGCGGCGATGGCGCACGAGCCGTCATCCACGCAGGAGCACATCGAGGAGGACAGCGTCACCATCGACGCGGCCGGCGAGGCCAGGCTCACGCGCGAAACTGAGGCCGCCGACGCGCCGGAGGCCCGCGCCGCCGCCGTTCAGGCCGCGGCCGTCGGCAACGAGCACGTGGTGGGGCAGTGGTCGCCGGTTGCGGACTGGCCGGTGGTCGCCGTCCACACGGCGCTCCTGACCAACGGCAAGGTGCTCGCCTACGACAGCATCGACGACGCGCCGACCGAGAGCCACGAGGTCCATGACACCACGCGGGCAACGGTGTGGGATCCCGCCACCGGCACGCACACCGACGCCAGGGTCACCACCGGCTACAACGTCTTCTGCAGCGGCCTCGCCCACCTGCCCGACGGCTCGATCTTTCTCGCCGGCGGCAACAAGGACGCGCAGCTCAACGGGATCGAGGAGACCCATGTCTTCGACGCGGATGGGAACAGCTGGACGCTGGGCCCCCGGATGGAGCGCGAGCGCTGGTACCCGTCGGTCACGCCGCTGTCGAACGGCGAGATGCTGATCGCGGACGGGGTGGTACCGCAGGGCCCGGAGTCGACCGACCCACCGGAGGTGCGCACCACCTCGGGGGGGCTGCGGACGCTGAACGGTGCAGCCGTCGACGAGTGGGAACTGCCCCTCTACCCGTGGATGGACGCCGCGCCGGACGGCCGGGTGATCTACACCGGCCCCAGCAACCAGCTGCGGGCGCTCGACACACGCGGTCAGGGCAGCTGGCAGATCTTCGGCGGGCGCGACGGCATCGACCGCAGCTACGGCAGCCGGGCCTTCTACGACGTGGGGAAGATCCTCGTCACCGGCGGCGGCCGCCCGGCCAGTGCCGACTCCCGAGTAATCAACATCAATGGGCCTGAGCCGGCCGTCACGCCGACCGGGACGATGGCCAACGGACGGCGCCAGCACAACGCCACCGTGCTCGCGGACGGGACCGTGCTCGCCACCGGTGGCCTCTCCTCGAGCGCGGACCTGGTGGATCTGGACGCCCCCGTCCATGCCGCAGAGCTGTGGAACCCCGCCACCGGCGACTGGACCACGCTGGCCTCGGAGGCGGTGACCCGCCAGTACCACTCGACGGCGCTGCTGCTGCCCGACGGTCGCGTGCTGTCGGGCGGAGGCGGGATCTGCGGGACCTGCAACGAGGTCGGCTATCTCGCCAAGGACGCCCAGGTCTTCTCGCCGCCCTACCTGTTCAAGAAGGACGGCTCGGGGCAGCTCGCCCCTCGGCCCGCCATCACGGCGGCGCCCGGCGTGGTGCACCGGGCCGCCGGCTTCACGATCGGGACGCCGAACGCGGCGTCGATCAGGAAGGTCGCGCTGGTCCGGGTGGCGGCGGCCACGCACTCGGTGAACATGGAGCAGCGCTTCATTCCGTTGAACTTCAATGCGAGCTCGTGCGCGCTCACGGCAACGGCGCCGGCGTCCGCGAACATCGCGCCGCCCGGGTACTACATGCTCTTTCTCGTCGATTCGAACGGAGTGCCGTCGGTGTCCCGGATGGTCCGGTTCAGCGGCGAGCAGGGCGTGTCGGCGCCTCAGCCGCCCGCGGCCGGCTGCGGCGCGGCCGCGCCGGCGACACCCGCGACGCCGGTGCCGAGCCCGGCCCCGCCGCGCTCTTCGGCGCTGGCCCGCCTTCGAGCGGCCTTCTCACGCGACGCGGCCTCCGCGGGCCGGCTCCTCGGCAAGCTCAGCCTCCGCAGGCTGCTCGCACGCGGCGTCACGATGAGGGGCCGGACGCCCGAGGCCGGTCGCGTTACCTACACGCTCGTGGCCAAGCGGCCCCGGCGCGTGACCATCGCGCGGGTCGGCAAGCGTGTGCGTGCGGGCGCGTACTCGCTGAAGCTCAGGGCCTCGAGACGCGCTCGGCAGCGCCTGGCCCAGCTTCCCGACGGCGCCCGAGTGAAGGTCACGCTCACGATCGCCTTCAAGGCCGACAGCGGCAGGCGGATGCGCCGCTACCAGGGCGCGACCCTGCGGCGCTGAGCCGCTCTCTAGGCCAGCAGAACGTCGTTGCGAGCGGCGATCGCCGGGAACTCCGACGGCTCGGCCGCGGCGAGCTCGCGCAGGTAGCGCTCGAGGCCGCCGGGCACGGTGAGGTTGAGGAAGTGAACGGGCTCGTCGCCCGGGTTCGAGACCGTGTGCCGGTTGCCCGGCGGCACGAAGGCGTAGCTGCCGGGGCCGGCCTCGTGCTGCTCGTCGCCCAGGAGCACGGTGAGGGTGCCCTCGAGCACGTAGAAGGAGTCGGTGAGCTTCTCGTGCTTGTGGGGCGGCGGCCCGGGCGCGCCGGGGTCGAGCTCGAACTCGACCAGTGAGACGGAGCCGAGCCCGTCGTCCGCGCCGGCGAGGATCAATCCGTTCGCGCCCGGGCCGGGGGTGACGGGGTGGCCCTCGCCGCCGCGTTGGAGGAGGCCCTCGCTCGACGGCAGGCCGCCGTCTTCTGGTGGGTCGTGCTGGTCGAACTCCGGGTCGCTTCGGCGCAGCCACTCCTCGAAGCCGCAGCCGGGCGCGTGGATGTTGAGCCAGCGAGCGCCGTCGGTGCGGTAGCGGTGGACGAGCTCGGGCGGAGCGAGCGCGAAGTCGCCGGGGGCGAGCAGGTGCTCCTCGTCGCCGAGCAGGACCGTGAGCTCGCCTTCCAGTACTCGGAAGCCGTCGGCGTGGTGGTGATGGATGTGCGGCTCGGTGGAGCCCGCGCCCTGGGTCTCGGTGAGCACCAGGCCGTCGCTCACGCACTTGATCCGGATGCGACCGCCGATGTCCTCGCCCTCGCCCGGGCCGAGCAGGTGGGGTGCGGGGGTCATCGCTAACGAGGCCAGCGTGAGGTCGAGGCCCTCGTCGAGATCGACCTTGGCCTCCCAGCCGAGCTCCTCGCGCGCGCGAGAGGTGTCGAGGTAGATGTGCTGCACCTCGCCGGGGCGCTCCGGGGCGTGGTCGGCGCGGAAGCCGTTGTCGGAGTGACGGGCGAGGGCGTCGACGATGTCGACCACGCTGGTCTGAACGCCGCGGCCGATGTTGATGGGGCCGTTGGCGGGCGCGTCGGCGGCCCTGAGGTTCGCGTCCACGACGTCGCCGACGAAGACGTAGTCGCGCGTCTGCTCGCCGTCGCCGAAGATCTTCGGCGTGCGGTTCTCGAGCAGCGCGCCGCAGAAGATGGCGATCACGCCGGCCTCGCCGAGCGGGTCCTGGCGCGGGCCGAAGACGTTGCCGTAGCGCAGCGAGACCGTGTTGAGGCCGTGGAGCCTTCTGAAGAGCTCGCAGTACTGCTCGGCACAGAACTTGCTCAGGCCGTAGGGCGCCTCGGGGGCGACCGGGTGGTCCTCGGGCGCGGGGAGCACCTGGCCCTCGCCGTAGATGGCGCCGCCGGTGGAGGTGTTGACGATTCGTTGCACCCCGTGCGCCTGGGCGGCCCTGAGGACGTTGACCGTGCCGCCGACGTTGATGGCGGCGTCGTGCGCCGGATCGGAGACCGACTTGCGCACGTCGATCTGGGCGGCGAGGTGGAAGATGGCGTCGGGCTTGGTGCGGCCGATCAGCTCGTCGACGGCGGCCGCGTCGCGGATGTCGAGCTCGGCCAGCTCGGCGCCGTTGCCCTTCGCCTGGTCGAGGTTCTCGCGCTTGCCGGTGGAGATGTCGTCGAGGACGGTGACCTCGTCACCCCGCTCGACGAGGGCGTCCACGAGGTTCGAGCCGATGAAGCCGGCGCCGCCGGTGACGAGTGCCTTCATGCGGCCGGCACTTAGAGCGTGGTAACGCAACAGGTCGCGTCATGTGGCCAGACCTTGCTAGATGAGCTCGCATCGGATGCAAACCGCTGAGCTCTGCCGGGCTGTCCGAAGCCTGCACCTGCGAGTACCTGATTGAAACCGAGCCGTGCAACTTCGTCGCGCGGGACGGCAACCTCTCTGCCGGCGTACGCGGTTTCGGGCGGATTCGGAAACGCGCCGCGATCATCGCCCCAGATGACGATGGAGAGACGGTCCTTGTCCGGCAACGGCTGTCCGACGTCAAGAAAAGTCGGCTTACCGCTTACCCGCGCGGTAGCGCTGAACCGGCCGCGCTGTGAAGAGTCGGCGTCCTCGTTATCGCCGACGACGGTGGTGCAGCCGGCGCGAATCATCGTGCGTCGTTACGTCCGATCGGCCGAACTTCGGTATCTCGAGTCGGTACGCCAAGCTCAAGCGGAGTACGCGGTCGCGATCCGGCGTGGCCATCGTCGCGGTGCAACCGACGGCCGAATCAGCGGCGACCTATCGTGAACACGGCGAGCCAGCTCACGCGCGTCTCACCGTTCGACGCGACGGGCGCAGCTGCCGCTGCGAATCATCATGCGATCGTTCTCGATCCGGGATGAGCACGACTATCCGGTCTGAGCAGTCGCTCCCGGACGAGTTCGCGCTTGCGTCTCGCTGCCGTGCGATGTACGAGCGATCGTAGATCGTCGCTCTCGACGTGTGATACAGAAGCGCAGCCCGTGTCAGCTAGACAGAGAGCGTTTCTGGACGTTCGCATGCGTCGAGCCGAGTCGAGATCTGGCACACGATCCGAGGACGCGCTCGCAGAGAGTCGCTCGTAGCGGGTCTGTCTTGGCAGGAGCAGATCGCCGTGCACTCGCAAGAACGTCGACGGCCGACACAGGTTCGAATCCTGATGCCGACACTCGGCGGTGGAGCCCGCAAGGACCTTGACGATTCTGATTCCGGCCTCGCAGCTTCCAAGCACGGATCCGGCGACGCCTAAATCGAAGCCTGAAGCGGGGCGCAGCTCTGATGCTCGCCGCTCGCCGCTCTAACGAGCGCGTCGGCTCAGTCGTCGTCGAAGTCGTCCGAGCCGCTGCCGCTCGAGCCGCTGCCCGAGTTGTCGTCCGACGAGCCGCTGCCGGAGTCGTCGCTGCCCGAGTCGCCGCCCGAGCGGCCGCGACCCTGGCCGCTGTTGTCGTCGCCGGGCTCGGGTGCATCGAAGTCGCCGCCGTTGTCGTCGGCCGGGGGAGCCGTTGGCGCGGGTGCCGTCGGTGCCGCGGTTCCGTCGTCGCCTGGTGCCGTGGCCTGCTGCCGGGCCCGCTCCCTGCGCGCGGCGGCCCGGCGGCGTTCGGCGGCGCGGCGGCGCGCCGCACGCCTGCGTTCCGCCCGGCGCTCGGCCCGCTGCGCCGGGCTCGGACCGGACTCCTCCGGCGGCGCCAGCGTGTCGCCCGCGCTCAGCGGCTCGGCCGACAGCCCCACGCTGTCGCCCGAGATCGTGTTGGCCAGCAGGCCGATGCCCACCGCGGCGGCCAGGCCGGCGATCAGGAGGGCGGCGCCCACGGCGATTCGTCTCGCGTTCATCGCTCTCTCAACCTAGCCCCGCCTCGGTAAGGCCTCGTCGAGTTGCGGGTCAGCTGCGGGTAAGGAGCTGTGGGCCGGCAGCACGATCTCCGCGCGGGCGCCGCCCTCGGGCCGGTTGCTCAGGGTCGCCTCGCCGTCCCAGCGCTGCGCCAGCGCCTCCACCACGTTCAGGCCCAGCCCGGTGCCCGGCGCGCCGTCGCGGCTGGCCGAGCCGCGGTAGAAGCGCTCGAACACCTGCTCACGCTCGCTCTCGTCGATCCCGGGCCCCTCGTCCGCGACCGCGATCCGCACCCGTCCGCCCTCGACTCGCCACCCGATCGTCACCCGCGTGCGCGCGGGGGAGTAGTGCAGAGCGTTCTCGATCAGGTTGTCGAGCATGGCGGCGAGGTCCTCGGGCGAGCTGCGCACCTCGATCGGGTCGCCCTCGTCGATGACGAGCTCGTGTCCGCTGCGCTGCGCGGGCGCGAGCCAGCGCTCGCAGGCGGCGGCGGTCGCCTCGCTCACGTCGACGGGCTCGGCGGGCGGCCGCTCGCGCTCGCCGGCCAGCGTGAGCAGCTCGGAGAGCAGGCGGGCCAGCCGCTCGGTCTCGTGCTCGGCCGCCGCCAGCTCGTCCCGGACGGCGGGCTGATCCGACTTCGCCGCGGCCGCCTCCAGCCGCAGCCGCAGGCCGGTGAGCGGAGTGCGCAGCTGGTGCGAGGCGTTGGCCACGAACTCGCGCTGGGCGGTGAGCGAGCGCCCGAGCCGGCCGGTCATGTCGTTGAACGCCGTGGCCACCTCCTGCTGCTCGGTGGAGCCGGTGACCGTCGCCCGCTCGTCGAGATCGCCTCCGGCCACCCGCCGGGCGCTGGCGGCGAGGTTGCGCAGCGGCTTGGCCAGCGACCCGGCCAGCAGCCAGGCCACGCCCAGGCCGAGCAGCAGCGCGACGATGCCCACGCCGATGAGGGCGATCACGTCGTTTCGCACCTCGGTGTTCACGGCCTCGACGCTCTGGGTCACCCGCACCGCGCCCGCCGGCTGGCCCTCGACCACGATCGGCACGGCGGTGAAGAGGAGGTCCTGGTCGAGGTCGTTGCTGCGGCGCTCGCCCTGGGAGGCGCGGCCGTCGAGCGCGCGGGCGATCTCGGGGCGGCTCGAGTAGTCGCCCCGGGCGCCCTCGCGCTCCGAGTCCGCCAGCAGCGCGCCGTTCTCGTCCACCACGATCACCCGGCCGCCGAGGTCCTCGTCCGAGCTCTCCACGAGCGACTGGAGCTGGTCGCGGTCCTCCAGCCGCCCCGACGCTCCCGCGGCCAGCAGCTGCGCCTGGCCCTGGGCCTCGCTCCTGATCTCGGCGTCCACGCGCTTGGAGAGGTTGAGCGCCAGCGGCACCTCCAGGGCGACGATCACCAGAACGAGCACGTAGGCGAAGGCGAGGAGCAGGCGGGCGCGGAGGCTCATGTCAGCTCGTCGGGCGCCGCGAAGCGGAAGCCCACCCCGCGGACGGTGTGGATGAAGCGCGGGTCGGTGGAGTCGTCGCCGAGCTTGCGGCGCAGACTCGACACGTGCACGTCGAGCGTCTTCGTGGAGCCGAACCAGTTGGTGTCCCAGACCTCGTCGATCAGCCGCTCGCGCGTGACCACCGTGCCGGCCTCGCGCATCAGCAGCTCGAGCAGCTCGAACTCGCGGCGGGTGAGGTCGAGCTCGGTTGCGTCGAGGGTTGCGGTGCGGCGGCCGGGATCGAGCTTCAGCGGGCCGACCTCGATCGGCTCCTGCGGCTTCTCTCGCTCGGCCGAGGGCTGCTCGGCGCGGCGCAGGACGGCCCTGATCCGCGCGGCCACCTCGCGGGCGCTGAACGGCTTGACGATGTAGTCGTCGGCGCCGAGCTCGAGTCCGACGATGCGGTCGGTCTCCTCGCCCCGCGCCGTGAGCATGATGATCGGGGTGTTGGATCGCGCCCGGAGGGCTCGGCAGACGTCGAAGCCCGAGCCGTCGGGCAACATGACGTCGAGGAGGACGAGGTCGGGCTCGCTCTCGGCGGCGAGGCGTTCGGCCTCGGCCGCGGTGCGGGCCACCTCGGTGGCAAAGCCCTCGCTCTCGAGGGCCGCTTGCAGCGGCTCGGTGATCGAAGCTTCGTCCTCGACCATCAGGACGGTTCGCCTGCCCGTGGCCATCTGCGTCAATGCTAGGGCGGGTTGGGCCGCCGGGACGCCGGTCCCGGCGGCCGCTTCACCCGCGAGCCGTCTGTGGCTCAGTCGTCGTCGCCGCCCGAGCCGGAGCCCGAGCTGTCGTCGTCGTAGTCGTCGTCGCTGTCGTCGCCGCCGCTGTGGCCGGAGCCGGAGCCGCTCGAGTCGCCGGAGCCCGACCCGCTGTGGTCGTCGTCGAAGTCGTCGCTGCGGTCGACCTCGAAGCCGCCGCTGCGGTCCTCGGCGTTGCCGGGGCCGGAGTTGTCGACGCGGTCGCCGCCGTGATCGTCGCGATCGTCGTCGTGGCCTCGGTCATCCTCGACACGCCCGCCCACGCCGGTGCAGCGCGGATCGTTGGCGTGCTCGGCCTCGTCGCAGGGGCCGGAGATGTCCACGCCGCCATTCGGCTGAGCCGGAGGCGCGGGCTTCGGGTTCACGACGCCCGCGCAGCGCGGATCGTTCGCGTGCTCGGCCTCGTCACACGGGCCGGAGATGTCGCCGGGCCGGTTGTCGTCGTCGTTCCGAGGGCGATCGTCTCGACCCCGGTCCTCGGCCTCAGTCGTGGTGGTGCGGTCCTCGGCCGTGGTCGTGCCGTCCTCGGTGGTCGTCGTCCCCACGGTGCTCGAGGACGGATCCTGCCCCACTCCGGCCACCACCACCGCGGCCAGGATGCCGAACAGGGCGACGGCCAGGCTCAGTGTCAGGACTCTCTTCATGCTGCTCCCTTCGCTCGCTTCAAGGTCGATAGGCAGCATGCGTCCCGGCCGCCCAACGGCACGCCAGCGGCGGGTAAGGGTTCGGTAAGCCTGTGCGCGTACTAGATTCGCTGCCGTGCGAGGACTGTTCGTGACCTTCGAGGGAATCGACCGCTCGGGGAAGACCACCCAGGCGCGTCTGCTCACCGAGTCGCTGGGCTCCGACGCGCTCGGCGTGCGCGAGCCGGGCGGCACCGAGGCGGGCGAGCGCGTCCGCGCGATCCTGAAGGATGGCGACGTGCCTCTCTCACTCGAGGCCGAGGCGCTCCTGTTCGCCGCCGCGCGGGCCGAGCTGGTGGCCGACGTGATCCTGCCGGCCCTCGCCACCGGTCGCGTGGTCGTGTCGGACCGCTTCCTCGACTCCTCGCTCGCCTACCAGGGAGGAGCGCGCGGGCTGGGCATGGACGACGTGGCCGCGGTCAACCGCTTCGCCTCGCGCGGCCTGGCGCCCGACCTGACCTTCCTGCTCGACATCTCGGTGGCGGACGCGGGGCGCCGGACGGGGGAGACCGACCGCTTCGAGGACGAGGGCGAGGAGCTGCAGGAGGCGGTGCTGGCGGCGTACGAGCGGCTGATCGAGGCGGAGCCCGAGCGCTGGCGGCGAATCGACGCCACCCGCTCTCCGTCCGAGATCCATGCCGACGTGGTCGCCGAGGTCGAGGCGGCGCGGGCGGGGGCCTCGGCGTGAGCGCGGACGTGCTCGACGGGACCGCGGACCACCCGCAGGCCCGGATCGTGCTGGCGAATGCGCTGCGCTCGCAGCCCTCGCACGCGTATCTGTTCCACGGGCCCGCCGGGGTGGGCAAGCGGACGGTGGCGCGGGCGTTCGCGGCCGAGCTGCTGGCCTTCGATGCTGCCGATCCCGAGGAGGTCCGGCTGCGCGTGGCTCACGGGGTGCATCCCGATCTCACCTGGGTGCGGCCGAGTGGTGCTCACGTCATGCGCGTGGACGACGTGGAGGGGCCGGTGGTGTCGGCGGCCACGCGAACGCCCTTCGAGGCCGCGCGGCGCGTGTTCGTCCTGGAGCGGGTGGACACCATGAACGACGAGGTGGCCAACCGGCTCCTGAAGACGTTGGAGGAGCCGGCCTCGTTCGTGCATCTGATCCTGCTGACGGACGCGATCGGACGCGTGCTCGACACGGTGGTGTCGCGCTGCCAGGCGGTGCGCTTCGAGCCGTTGCCGGCGGCGCGGATTGCCGCTTCGCTGGAGGCGGCGGGAGCGCCGGCCGAGCAGGCTCTTTCTTGCGCTCGATTGGCTTTGGGGAACGCCGCGCGAGCGCTCTATCTGGCGTCGCCGGAGGGTGTGGAGGTGCGCGCCGAGGTGGACGCGTTCGTGGCGGCGGCGCTGGGCGACGGCGGTGACGACCCGGTGGTGGCGGTCGAGCCCTGGCGCCCGTTGTTGGAACGCGCCGAGACGCGCCGGCTGGCGGCCGAGGAGGAGCTGGCCGGGGTGGCTTCGCGAGCGACTCGAGATCGAGCCCAAGGGCCGCGAGCGCCGGGCGATCGAGCGAGAGTTCGAGGACGCGGCCAAGCGCGACGGGCGCCGGGCGCGAACCGAGTCGCTCGACCTGTCGCTGATGCTGGCCTCGCTGGCGTTTCGGGATCTGGTGTGCGCGGCCGAGGATGCGCCGGATGCCGTGCTGGCGACCGACCGCGACAGCTCGCTGCTCGACCGGGCTCGCTCGCGCGATCCTCGCCGGCTGCGCGAGGCGGCGGAGCGCTGCGAGGAGGTGCGCCAGTCGCTGGAGCTGAACGTGAGCGAGGACCTGGCGCTGTCGGCGCTGGGCTTCCGGCTCGCGGCGCTGGCGGGCCCGGGCGCCTAGAGGGTCAGAGGGTCGGCTCGGCGACGAGGTAGTAGAAGAGCACGGCCATGATCGCCGTGGCGACGCTCCACAGGAGGACCCAGCCGACTCGCTCCTGAGCCTTCATCTGAGGCCGAGCGAGCCCGAAGATGACGGCGAGCTCGAAGATCACGCAGGCGCCGACGAAGATCGCGACGTTCCAGATCCCGGTGATCGCCATGAGGATGTAGAGGGGCACCTGAGTGCCGGCGACAGCGCCACCCACCGAGAGCAGGAAGACGAAGTACTCGTTGTAGCTGTCGCGATAGATCGGCTGCCTCGGATCGAGGGCAGCCGCGAGCTTGCTGGAGCGCTGTTCGGCCATCGCGACGATTATCTCACCCTGGCCAGCGCGAGTCTCGATGACGGCTGTCGGGCCTCGCCACAGGAAGCGATGCGCCGCGGCGCCAGACCGCGGACAACCCGGACCACCTCACCCCGCGCATCGAGGAAAACAACGTCGATCGGAAAGCGCATACCGAAGGTGTGGACCGACCGGCACCGGGGAAAGGCGAGCGCCCAGCCATCGGGCGGCCGGCGCCTGAGCGCGAGGCCTCTGGTGCGCTGCTTGAGCGTCCGGGCAACGACAATCTCCACCGCCGGGATGAGTGCCGAGCCGGGCTACACTCGTCCCCCTGAGCGCCGACGTAGCTCAGTTGGTAGAGCACCTCTCTCGTAAAGAGGATGTCGCCGGTTCGAGTCCGGCCGTCGGCTTCGCTGTCGCCGCTCCTTGTAGGGCGAAGCGCGAAGGCTGTCGGCGCCGCAGCAACTCCGCGACGTATTGGGGGAAGGCAGTTAAGTCGCGGCGAAACGGGAATAGCCGTGACAGCCGACCTCGGAGCTCCCGGGTATTACATGGGAGCGGCACGGCCAGGAGATGTCTTCCTCCAGGGCGGCGTGGATTGATTCGGCGATCCCGAAGGCTTGCCGACCGTCCCAAGGTCCGTCGGCGGGGTGGCCAACAATGGACCCGTGGATCCACGTGAGCGTCACCTCGGGCCCATAGCGGCGCTTAACGAGCAGACCGACGAAGTCGCCGTGGACTCGGGGATCTTGTCCGCAAGCTCGTGCTGTCCGAGCACGTGATTCTCGAATCCATCCGGCTGAAGGAGCTCCCGCTGATGGTGCAGAAGTTTGGATATGACGGGCTGAAGGAGCTGTTGAGCTCGGATCGGCTGCGGATTCACTCCGACGCGCTCACGGTAGGTGAGACGGGACAGGCGACCGCGCTCGAGTCGCGGGCGCGCAAGGGTGCGCTCCCGCTGGGCTCCTACTCGTTCAGCGTCGTGCGGATTGCTGACCGAAAAGAGTACATCCACCAGAACCTCCAGCCCATCAACGAGGCCCCCGGGCTCAAGGGCAAACAAGCGCAGCAACTCCGCAAACTCGTCGCGAGTCGCCTGATTACCCCTCCCGCGGATGCCGGCAAGCAGACGATGACGCAGCTCGAAAGGGATCTCGAAGGTAATGTCCCGCTGCTCAAGACATCGGTAGCGATTGCGGTGCGTAAGCGTTTCAACCGCGAGATCGAGGCGGAGGGTTTCGAGTTGCGGGTCGAGCGTGTCGACGAAGCGGACTGGCGAACTGAAACCGATCTGGGTAAGCGTGTTGACCTCGATGCCGAGAGTACGCACGACGCGGTCAACCGGGGACTGCTCGCCGTGGGCGGCTTCAACCAACGCCTCGAGTACATGGCGACCTACTCGGCAATGACGGGGTTCCAATCGTCCGACCTGCCGATCATGGAAGAGAAGCTGAGCTTTCTGGCTCGCCAGCTCGACCCAGAGGTCCAGCAGGAACGCTTGGAGCGCGTGATCGACCTCCTCGATCTCCCCGACGTGGATCCCAATCCGGAGGTGCGGGACGTCGATATGGCCCGGCTCATCGAGGTCGTTTCGAGTCACGAAGCACAGGATTTTCGCCGCTGGTTGCGTGGACTTGACTCTCTAGACGACGCGGCGATCGAGAGCGAAATTCATAGGATCAGGGGCCTCGTCTCGCGGGCTGTGCAAAGCCGCCCCGGGAAGGTGGTTCGCTTCCTCGCCACGACAGGCATCGGCGTGGTTAACCTGATTGCCGGCGTCGGGGCGAGTGCGCTTGATTCATTTCTCCTCGACAATGTGGTCGCTGACCCAGGACCGACAGCCTTTCTCAGTCAGCTCGACCCCTCGGTCTTTAAAAGCCCATAGGGCCGAGACAGCCGCGGCGATCGCTGAGCTCGCCTGACCGACATGCTCGATAGCGTCGTGCCTAGTGACACAGGGGGCTTGGAAGCAGTCGACGTAGATCGCACTCTCCGGTAGTGCCGCGTGCCGCATCACGGGCAGTTCAACTAATCACAAGGGGATGGTGACCCCACCCATAGATAGGAGTTGGTCTCCGAAGGAGATGATCCATGCCGAGCTCGCGAGCCTGCGCGGCGTAGCGAGGTGCGATTAGCGCGCGCAACTGTGCGAGTTCCGTCAGCGGCCGAAGATCTAGGTCGTCTGACAATTCAATGAGTTCCACTCTCTGCAGGTTGGTGCAGCTAGCGAGCGGCTGTAGGTCGGCGAGTTCCGGGCATCCGGTGATCGTGATGCGCTCGAGCGCGCGCAGAGATTCGACCCCTGTGAGCTCACTTAGGTGTACGCAGTTACGGACAGCTAGGTCAGTCAAGGACGATGGGACGCCGAGCAGGTCGTCCAAGGGGACCTCCTTGAGCTCCAAAGCTCGGAGACCAAGATCAAACCCAGCGAGCGCCTCGATCGTGCGTAGCGGAACCTCGTTGAGAGTGAGTGACCCAATAGTGCCAAGGTCAGCCCACTTCTCAAGGTCTCCGACCTCACGGCAGCGCTCAATCGTCAGGGACTCGAGTGGACTCCGAGTACCGAGCGATTCAATTCGAACCTCGCCGTCGCAATTAGCCACACTCAGCTCACTGAGCTTGGGCAGGAGTGCGAGCCAACTCAAGTCCAGGCTGTGACCAACGCTACCTAGGCGAACGACCTCCAGATTCTCGAGCGAACTGAGGGGTTCGAGTGAATCAATCTCCCGCAGTTCGAGCTCAAGCATGCGGAGATCAGACTGGGCAACGAGGGGTTCAAGGTCCGTGACGGGGGCGCCGGAGATGCGAAGCGACTGCAGCGTCGGCTCCGCGCGACGCACTGCGTCCAAACTCGACAACTGCGTCGCGCCGATCAAGGCGAGTGTCCGCAACGGCATGGACTCCAGCCCGCGAAGGCTCTGGATATCAAACGGTTGGAATAGCGACAACACGTGCAATTGAGGCTTTGGCAGGAGCGCGGCTAGATCGACTAGTCCGACCGGCTGCCTTATCCAGAGGCGTTGAAGCCGAGTGCACTGCGCAAGGGACACGAGATCAAGCTCTGTCTGGACGCGCTGAATCTCAAGCGATTGGAGCTTTTGCAGGGGCGGTAGATAGCTAAGATCATCACCTCGTCTAACGGCGAGCTCGCCGCCCCGAAGCGGAGATTGAGACATGACACGCCAGGCGTATTGGCGGGCATCGTAATTTCGCCAAGCACGGACTAGCTCACGGATCACCGTTATTCGACTGTCGCGGCCGTAAGTCGCAAGTTGCTCCAAGGCGGCGTCGCTGCCGATGAGACCGAGCGCCCGGACGCTTGAGCTTGCCTCTCGCGCCAACAAAGCCGGGGTCAATCCCAACAGGGGGACCGCGAGTTCGCCTCCCGAAGCAAGAGCGATCGCCGCTGTGATGGTTTTCGGCGAAACCAGCTCGGCCAAGTTTCGCGCAACGACGGCCCGGAGCTCCGGCTCGATCTCTGGGCTCCGTCGACACCCGCGGCAGCGAGCAAGTAGAGCCGTTCGCGGTAGGCGACCTCGCGTTCGCCACGCTCGAGGAGGGCTTTGACGAGCATTTGCCTGTCCGCCGGAGCAGCCAAGCCGCAAGCTAATACGATGATCTCGCTCCAGCGGTCCTCGCTCTGCGCTTTCGACGAGCACTCCGATGTTCTGCTCAGACACCGCGGATGCGGCAGCTAGATATTCGAAGGAACGTCCGGTGCACGAAGTCAACCCGGCCGGCAACCGGCTCGCGGAGCAAGCCTGTCCGTTCGAGCAGATAGAGGTACACGTCCTCAGCTTGAAGATCAGGATTGATTCGCGGAAGTCTCACCGCCAAGCGCTGTATCGCTAGATTGCGCGGTGCGTCGGTATAGCCGTTTGTGACTAGCCAGTAGGCCAGGTCTTGCAGGAGCAGCTCCTTCTGGCTGAGGCTGAGTCCGAGTTCCTGACTAAGTGCCACGCGGCGTTGAGCGTCGCGCCTTTCGAGGAGCGCCTCAAGCGCGATGCGGTAGAGCTCGATGCGGCCACGAGGCAGAACGGCCTTCCCATCCCGGTGCAGCGCACAAATCACGGCGCAGAGCAATGGATTAGTTGAGAGTCGACGGAGCGGG
Organism: uncultured Thermoleophilaceae bacterium; assembly: GCA_963751105.1. GTDB lineage: Bacteria > Actinomycetota > Thermoleophilia > Solirubrobacterales > Thermoleophilaceae > JACVRW01. The sequence continues at coordinate 863,491 of CAVVTG010000001.1, forward strand.
GCCGAGTCGCGGATTGTGTGGCGGAGCGAGTCCTCGAGTTCGTCGAGGTGCTCTTTCTCCGATTCCTCGCTGACGCTGCGCTTTGCCGCGGCATGCCAGTGCTCAACAAAGGAATAGATATCCGCAAGGCTCATCGGAGCGAGCTCGGTGACGATAAATCCCTCTGGCATCGGCCACTCATCATTGATTGCCGCCGGCCGCGAAGTGAGGACGTATCTCGCTGCGGGGAACGCCGCGCACAACTGCCCGAGCCACTTTGACACATCCGCTCGCTGCTCTTGCGAACCTCGTCGACGCCATCGACGAGGACCAAGGCTTTCCCCGAGTCAAGGTGCTGCTCGACCCACCCGTCTGGGAGTAAGCCGCCCAGCGTCGACGCGACCTCTTCGATGAACTGGGGCGGCGATGGCAGCTGCTGGTTCGCATGACGGCGCAGCCGAATAAAGAATGGGACCGCGTCGTTCAGCTCGATCAAGTCCGCCGAAAAGCTCCGCTTCGCCGCGTTGACCGCAAGCCATTGCAACAAGGTTGTCTTGCCTGAGCCCGCAGGGCCAAGCACAAGTGCTCTCGTCGCCCGCTCGAGCACTTCGTCCACGCGAAGCAACTCGTCCGAGTCACCATCATCAGCTCCTTGTTTGTCCGGTGCGTCCGACGGGTGTGGTCGCTCTCCGGTCCGTGGACTCTTCCCACTCCAAGTAGTCATCTGAGCTCATCGGCGGTGGGTTCGTCCCAGTCATCGCCCTTGAGAAACGCAACGTCACCCACCCGCGCGGACAGACTCGATGTATGCGACGCTGAGTTGATAGCGCTTGCTGGCCGCCGATGCGGAAAGCCCAAAGAGCTCGACGAGGTCAAGTTCTCGAGCGACAGCTCTCCAGGTAGCGGGTCTCAAACTCCAAGGCCAGCTGCTCGCTGGTGCGAGGCAAGTTCTCAAGCGCGTCAACCAGCAGCTCTGACAGCCTCCCTTGACGCGCCAGGATTTCGGCGGTGGCGTCGGTCGCGAAGTTCGGAAGGTCCCGACGATTTGGATATGTAGCTGCAGGACTCAGCAAGCGCGATGTCATATAGACGGGTCGCCAGCTCCGAAAGCAAGGCGTCTTCTGCTGCAGTAGGAGAAGCTTCGCGGAGCAGCCGCTCCAGCTTCTCGGGATCGAGATCCGCCGCAAGCGCCACGTCAGGACTCGTAAAACCGCGGTCGATTGTCATTGCCACGGCACCTGCCGCCGCTTCGGCCCTCGTTGGACTCAAGGCCGCGAAAACTCTCGGCGGTAAAGAAGGGCTCAAGGCGCGACGCCAGACGATCGCTGATTTCGTCGAGGTCTCGCTGGACGCGTCGGCGTTCAGCGAAGTTCAGCCCCGCGGCCTTCAGTAACGCCCCCGAACATCGTCGATCGCCGCCACGACGAGGTCTGAATCTCGGCCAAGATCTTAAATAGGGCGCGAACGATTGACGCACCGATTCCGAGCGTGAGCGTTTCGAGGAGCGCCATCGAGGGATCGAACCCTAAGTGACTCGCTGGCAGCGGGGCGCACGTTCCCTGAGTAGTCGATGCCACGAGCACGTAGCTCAGGGTCTCGCCGGCCCGCCGGTCGCCGCTTGCCTCCCTTGCCCGCAGTCGTCGCGTTGCGACGCCGCGCCGGCCGCGCGCCGCGGCCGTCGTGCAGGGAGAGCTGCAAGCTCCACGCGCGTCTCCCCCAGCGCCGGTCGAAACCCTGGTGCCCATCCCGCTGGGCGTGCGGACCCATCGGAGGTCCGAGCCGGCACACGCCTTCGCGCGTCTCGTAGACGTCGCCAAGCGAGAGCGGGTGGGTGCTTACTCGAGGTCAGATCACCAAGCCGTCGACCATCGGGTCGAAGGGGTTCCATCAGATCATGTGCCAGCGAGCTGCGATAGCGCTTGTCGGTGTGCAGATTCCCCTGCCCGGATCGAACCCGTGCGCCTGGAGGGGGGATGGTCGCCTCGGTCTCGAGAATCGCGTACGCAGAAGTTCACTAGCGCATGGAACGGAGTTGCGGCGTTCCGAGAGCTCTTGAATCCGGACGGCGCCGAGGTTCGTGCGCCGGCTGTGTGCCAGTGATCCGGTACGGCTTTCGCCATCGGCGGTCAAACGTAACCGGTAATCCGGCAAGGGTTTGCCAGTACCAACGGCCCGCGACCGACTCGCATGCGCGCAGTTCGGCGAGGGTCGTGCACGCACCGAGTTTGTCGAGCTCGCGTCGGACGACGGGGCCGGCTTCGACTCGGCCCTTTCCGCCGCTGGGCTTGGACGGCCAGAAGTGCGAAAGCTCCTCGACACGCGCGGCCTGTCGCGCGACCTTCGCGGCCGCAAGCTGGCGCATCGCCTCGAGTTCTAGCTCGCTGTGTGATGCCAGGGCCTGCGTTCGGCGAAGGCGGGTGTTGTTGAGCGTTCGGCCGGCGAGATCGCCGACGAGCTCGCCATCACCGTCGTCTGCGCGAATGAAGCGTGGAGATCTCGGATCGAGCGCAGCGCTTCGAGGGTCACGTAGCCCGCGTGACCGATCACGACGAGTCGCTCGAGCCCTGAAGTGGCGCGGCTGAAGCGCATTGCGCGCCTCTCTCTGCCTACTCCGTCGTGGACAAATAGGTGGCCGCTCGACGTAGATTTTGAGCCCGTAGCCCGAGGCTACGACGATGCCGTCGCGCGGGACGCTAACTTCATGTCACGGCCCGGGCGCACGGCACACGGAAAGCGAGTATCAGGATCCAGCCGATCAGCGCGGTCACGTTCCGACATGGGATCGAGGATGGCAGGGTCGGTGCGCCAAGGCCTCGGGGGTGGACGAACGCTCATGTGTGCACGCAGGTCACGGCCTGATGCTGCGATTAATCGGCCAGTTCATGTAGGCAGGTTGCCTTGACGGGCGACCGTACGCCGTAGGCTCCCCAGGACTGTGGAAGCCTCCCAGCCAGGAGATGGCGAGCAGCTTCGTCTAAGAATGCCGAGGACTGAGCTCGTGGAGTTCATGGAACAACAGCGCGAGCGAGGGCGTGCGCTCGGCGCAGCTGCCGACGAAGTAAGAGACAACCAGACGTACAGGGATTGGACGCACGAGGTCGAGCGGTGGGACGCTCTTACACGGGACGGCCTTCGTGCCGCATACGCGAGACATGCCCCGGCTGATGAGTTCTTCGAGGCTGCGACCGGCGGGATCGTTCGATCCATCATGCAAAACGAAAGCGAGACCCTGCAGTACCGCAAAGAAGGAATCGAGGCGGGCATTCACGTGCTCACGTCCCTCGAAGAACGGCTTCAGTTCGTGGGCGACGCCGAGATGGATCAGCCAGCAAGCCAGGGAGCGGAGGCGATTTCGAGTTCGCGCGAGAGCCGCGCAGGGTCATGGTGGTGCATGGCCGTAACGAGGCGGCGACTCAGGCAATGTTCAGCTTTCTGTCCGCCATGGGGCTCCAACCGATTCATTGGGAATTGGCGGTTTCCATGGCTGGGGGTGGATCACCTCACAACCTCATTGCTGTCAAGGCGGCGATGAACAACGCGCAGGCAGTGGTGGTTCTCTTTACGCCAGATGACTTCGCGTATCTCAGGCCGGAGCTTGCTGGTCCTGGCGACGGCCCCACGAAAAGGAGCCGCGAGGCCAACCGCGGCCCAACGTCCTGATCGAGGCGGGAATGGCGCTTATGGCGGATCCGGAACATACGATCCTCGTCGAGGTCGGCAGCATCCGAGGGGCGAGTGATCTCGCTGGATTGAATGCCGTGCGCCTCACTAACGCGGGTGACCGCCGGGGCGCACTTCGGAGCCGCTTGCAGCGTAGCGGGAGCCAAGCTGGATGAGGACAACCGGTGGCTCGAGATCGGATCGGCCGGCGATTTTGACGCCGCGATTACCGCGGATGTCAGCGCGCAGGTCGCGCAGGACCCCGAAGTTGGACAAGTCCCTGCGCTGCCGCCTGGTGCCGATGACGAGTTGCGCGAGCGCTACCGGCTGCTGCAAGAGAAGGTCCATGATTTCCTCGACCGCCATTCGCAAATAGACCAGCCGATCACCGACGACATGCTCCGAAACTTTATGGACGATCCGGCGCTCGACATTTCGTGGACGCAAGGTGTTTTGCACGATCTCGAAGCGGTCGGCCGTCTTCGCCGGAACCCGGATGGCGAGGGCTACTACCCAGTCAGCTAGGCGGTTTAGGCCACGCCACGCCACGCCGGAACCTACGGCACCGGCCCAGATTTCCACCCCGGGCGCAACCCGCTAGTCGACGTCGTATCGGGCGTGCGACCGGGCTGATCAAAGAAAGGGATGAATTTCTGGGGCCGTGGCACTCGGGATGGGGCTGCCGCTTTGCGCGAAAGCCGTAGTGGCCGGTCTACCTGTCACGGCTATTCCGGTTTCGCCGCGTCTTAACTGCCTTCCCCCCTTACGTCTGGGGGGTAGTTCTGCGCCCGCGAAAACCGGATCAGCCGTAACGCGGCTCAGTTGTACACCTTGGAGCGCTAGACCTCAGTCAGCCACGCCGCCGTGATGTGAGCAAGCCCCCTGTATTCCTCCGGACTGGGAGTAGGTTCCGTCCGCGCACTGGACTCGGTAGCCCCGGCCGTTGTCGTAGTTAGGGATGTTCTCGCCCGGCGGCGTGTAGTCGTAGTCGTAGTCGTCTGACGGCGTGTACTCGGGCTCGTAGTCGTCCGACGGCGTGTACTCGGGCTCGTAGTCGTCCGGGGGCACATAGCCCGGCTCCTCAGGCAGGCCCTCGTAGGGGTCGGGGCCGAGGTCGTGCCCGTCCGCATAGGCGTCAGCCTGGACTCTGCGAGTAGCTGTCTACGGCGGCCTGCGGGAACTTGACCGCGCCGCCGTCGTTGGTCCTGCATGTGACTTGGGCGCCGCCGCTCTCGCACGTCGTGGTGAGGGTCTGTTGCGCCGCCGGGCTCCACACCCGAAGCGAGGCTGACTCTCCGTCGACCCAGTAGGTCCAAAAGGTGTTCTGCGCGAAGGGACACGTGGTCGTGTCCTCCCTGACCTGGAATGTTCAAGTCGCAGTAGACGAACGCCGGCTTGGGCTTGGCCGGCGCTGCTTTCTGCCGGGATGAATGGTGCTCTTTCGTCGTTGGAGGTGGTGAAGTCTCGACCGTAACGTGGCGCTCGACCGTGACCGTCTTGGTGCCCTCGGCGCAACTTACGAAGGCGAGGGCGGGAACCACTCCGGCAAGCATCAACACTGAACGAACCCGCACTTGTCCACTTTGTCTCCGATGACGTGTTCCAGTCAACCTCTCTGGACATATGGTCGGAGCGACTGCCGAGGCCCGTCCCCAGGCGATGAGTCGCAGTGATGTAGGTACGAACACGCAGTCGGACCCCGCGTCGGCGTGGCGTGAGAGCGACCCCACGGCTTCGTAGGACGATTTGCGTCTAGGGACGCCCTGCCTCGATCGGGGGCGACCCCTTGCGAGACTTGCGTCAGCCTCCACGCACGGTTTACTTCGCCTCCGGGATGGCGCCAAACTCAGACAGCGATGTCGCCGCGGTTTCTCGGGATGTGGTTCTGGCAGCGTTGGCGCAGTACGACGAAGTCGGTCGAGAGGTCTTTCTTCAGCGGTATGGATTTGGGCGCGCCCGCAAGTACATGCTCATGCACGCCGGGAGCTGTCAGACCACTTGAAGGCAATCTACGGCGTGGCGTACGGCATCCAGCACCCCGAGCGCGGGCCCTTGAAACCCGCTGAGTTCACCGGCGGGGAGTACGGCGCCGCCCGCCAGCTCGAGAAGATCGGATTCGAGATCCACAAGGACCTGGACTCTTCTGATGGTCGTGATGGAGCCTGGATGTTCCAGGCCAATCCGGCTTTCTTTGACATCCGCGGCGCCGTAACAGAGCTCCCCGAGATGAACTGGACGACCGCCCAATACGCAGGCGAGATCTCCTCGGGCGACTTGGTCTACATATGGGAAATCTGGTCGCGAAGGTGGTGTGCTTGCCCGCGGGGAGATTCTTTCTGATCCCCATCCGATGGCGGATGCAGAGGGCGAGCCGTTCATTCGCGATGCGTCGAAGTTCGAAGGGGAGCAGACGCGAGTACGGCTGCGCATCGACGACGTGCTCAGCGGGCCGATCGGTCGCGACGAGCTCAAGCATCACCCGGGTTCTCAAGGGCCTCCAGATCATCGGCTTCGCTAACGCTACGAACTTCAAGGTCAGCCCCGAGGAGCGTGACGCTGGGCATGCTGGGATTCGCGAGAGTGATCGAGATCTCCAACTCCGGCTCTACCTGGAGGAGATCTTGGAGTCCTACAGCCAGGCTCGCAAGAGCGGCGTGTTGGGTCGTGCAAATCCAATCTGGCAAACCTTCGAATCGTTTGCAGATGCCCTGAATCACTCGCGACCGCTGGCGTTACGACCCACCGTCCGTGCGACTTGGTCGGTGGATAAAGGCAATGGGCCCAAGCGCCGTGGCTCGCCATAATGGACTCTCGTGATACTAACACCACCCAACGTGGGGTCTACCCGGTGTGGCTGTTTCGACAGGACATGACTGGGGTCTTACTTGACCCTTGGGGCAAGGGGTGACG